>NZ_QXFG01000001.1:0-69653 GCF_026127345.1 Herbaspirillum lusitanum
AGCAGCTCATTGAGCTTCTGCGTCTTCGATTCGAGTTCCGACGAAGCGAACGACTCGACGATCTGGCCGTGTTCCATCACATAGAAACGATCGGCCAGCGGTGCAGCAAAGCGGAAGTTCTGTTCCACCATCACAATCGTGTAACCCTTGGCCTTGAGCATCAGGATCATGCGCGCGAGCGCCTGCACGATCACCGGCGCCAGGCCTTCGGAAATCTCGTCGAGCAGCAACAGGCGTGCGCCCGTGCGCAGGATGCGCGCCACCGCCAGCATCTGCTGTTCACCGCCGGACAAGCGCGTGCCCTGGCTGTTGCGGCGTTCCTTCAGATTCGGGAACATGTCGTAGATCTCGTCGATCGACATGCCCTTGTCAGTCTTGGACACGAACGGCGGCAGCATCAGGTTTTCTTCCGCCGACAGCGACGAGAAAATGCCGCGCTCTTCCGGGCAATAACCGACGCCCTGATGCGCGATCTTGTAGGTCGGCATGGCGACGGTTTCATTGCCGTTGATCCTGATCGAGCCCTTGCGTGCACCGACCAGCCCCATGATGGAACGCAAGGTGGTGGTGCGACCGGCGCCGTTGCGGCCCAGCAGCGTGACCACTTCGCCCTTGTTCACCGACAGGTTGACGTTATGCAGGATGTGGGATTCGCCGTACCAGGATTGCAGGTCGGAAATCTCCAGCGCCGGCGTGCCGCCGGTTGCGGATGCAATACCGCCTTGTTGCAATGTCGCCGCACTTGTCACGATCGTCATCAGTGTGCTCCTTCCAGCGCGCCGGCAGTGGTGCCCATGTAGGCTTCCATCACCTGCGGATTCTTCGATACCTGGTCATACGTGCCTTCGGCCAGCACGGCGCCGCGCTGCAGCACGCTGATGCGGTCGCAGATGCCGGCGATGACGTTCATGTTGTGTTCCACCATCAGGATGGTGCGGCCGACCGAGACCTTCTTGATCAGCGCGGTCACGCGATCGACGTCTTCGTGGCCCATGCCCTGGGTCGGTTCATCGAGCAGCATCAGTTCGGGTTCCATCGCCAGCGTCGTGGCGATTTCCAGCGCGCGCTTGCGCCCATACGGCAAATCCACCGTCAGCGTATCGGCGAAACTGGTCAGGTCGACTTCGTCGAGCAAGGCCATGGCGCGGTCGTTGAGTTGCTTGAGGCTGTCGCTGCTCTTCCAGAAATGGAAGGACGTGCCGAGCGTGCGCTGCAAACCGATGCGCACGTTCTCCATCACGCTCAGGTGTGGAAACACCGCCGAAATCTGGAACGAACGGATGATGCCCTGGCGCGCAATCTGCGCCGGCGCTTCCATCGTGATGTCGCGACCGTTGAACAGGATCTGGCCCGAGGTCGGCACCAGGAATTTGGTCAGCAGGTTGAAGCACGTCGTCTTGCCGGCGCCGTTCGGGCCGATCAGCGCATGGATGTGGCCGCGCTCGACTTGCAGGTTGACTTTGCTTACCGCTGTAAAACCCTTGAATTCCTTCGTCAGGTTTTTTGTCTCCAGAATGACATCTGTCATAGTGTCTCTTCTCATTCTTCCCATGAATACCCCGCGTGTGTCCGCAGGGCCGCCTTGTGTAAATCGCTACGCTTCTGGCGCCGCAATCTGAGCCTGTGAGGCTCTCGTGCGAGAGTCTTATTTTTTTAATATCTGGCGCATAGTAGCCGAGTCGTACCATTACTACAATACGTATAAGTACCGTATTGGAGAAAGGTCGAATTTTTTATTTTCGGCGCAACTTTCAAGGCGTTCCGCGACGTGCTGCGCGGATCAATTCTGCTGCCTTTTCGGCAATCATCAGGGTCGGAGAGTTGGTATTACCGGATGTGATGGTCGGCATCACGGATGCATCCACAACCCGCAGCCCGCCTACGCCGCGCACGCGCAACTGGCTGTCCACCACGGCCTGCGCGTCATCGGCGCGGCCCATCTTGCAGGTGCCGACCGGATGGAAAATCGTCGTGCCGATTTCGCCGGCGGCTTTGTATAACTCTTCCTCAGACTGGTATTCCACACCGGGCTTGCATTCGTCGGGTTGGTACTTTCGCAACGCCGGCGCCGAGACAATTTTTCGCGTCAGCTTGAGCGAGTCGGCGGCGACCTTGCGATCGGCTTCCGTGCTCAGATAATTGAGCGTGATTTTTGGCGCTAAAGCACCGTCGTTGCTACCCAGGCGAATATGACCGCGCGAAGTCGGACGCAGGTTGCATACGCTGGCGGTGAACGCCGGGAACGGATGCAGCGGATCGCCGAATTTTTCCAGCGACAAAGGCTGCACGTGGTACTCGAGATTGGCGCTGCTCTGCGATGCATCGGACTTGGCGAACACGCCGAGCTGCGACGGCGCCATCGACATCGGACCGCTCTGGAACATGGCGTACTGCACGCCGATCATCATCTTGCCGTACCAGTTGCCGGCCATCATGTTGAGCGTCTTCACGCCCTTCACCTTGAACGCCATGCGGATCTGCAAATGGTCCTGCAGATTTTCGCCGACGCCGGCGAGATCCTTCACCACCGGAATCTGATGCTGCTGCAACAAGGCCGCCGGACCGATGCCCGACAATTGCAGGATATGCGGCGACCCTACCGCGCCAGCGGCCAGGATGGTTTCGCTGGTCGATTCGGCGTACCACTCGCTGCCGCCACCGGTGAATTCGACACCGACGCAGACCGGCCCAGTGTCTCGTTGTTCGATGCGCAGCCGTTTGACGTGCGAACCGGTCATCACGTCGAGGTTGCCGTTTTTCATGGCCGGTTTCAAAAATGCTTTCGAGGCGTTCCAGCGAATGCCGCGTTTTTGATTGACGTCGAAATAGGAACTGCCTTCGTTGTCGCCACGGTTGAAATCGTCGATCTTGGGAATGCCGGTTTCCGCCGCCGCATCGCGGAAGGCGTCGAGGATTTCCCACGACAGCCGTTGCTTCTCGACGCGCCATTCGCCGCCGGCGCCGTGGAACTCATCGCTGCCCTTGTAATGGTCTTCGCTCTTCCTGAACAGCGGCAGCACCTGGTCCCAGCGCCAGCTGTCGTCGCCGCTCAATTGCGCCCACTCGTTGTAATCGCGTTCCTGGCCGCGCATGTAGATCATGCCGTTGATCGACGAACAACCGCCCAGCACTTTGCCGCGCGGATAGATCAGGCTGCGCCCATTGAGGCCGACGTCGGCTTCGGTGCGGTACAGCCAGTCGGTGCGCGGATTGTTGATGCAATACAGGTAACCGACAGGAATATGGATCCACAGGTAATCATCCTTGGC
Organism: Herbaspirillum lusitanum; assembly: GCF_026127345.1. Lineage (NCBI taxonomy): Bacteria > Pseudomonadati > Pseudomonadota > Betaproteobacteria > Burkholderiales > Oxalobacteraceae > Herbaspirillum > Herbaspirillum lusitanum. Next base: position 3,270 of record NZ_QXFG01000001.1, read on the forward strand.
GCCCGCCTCGATCAGGAGCACCTTGACGCCGGCATCCCTGCTCAGGCGATTGGCCAGCACGCAACCAGCCGTGCCGCCGCCGACGATGATGTAATCGTATTTACCTGCTGACTCCATATTCCTGTCTCCGTTATTTTTATCGATTGTGTTGCTGCGAACTTGCTACAAACTTATTGCGCGATTACTTCGCCACCGGCATCGTGAATTCCGCACCCTTGCCGATAGTAGCCGACCAGCGCTGCATGATGGACTTATATCGCGTATAGAACTTGATGCCCTCTTCGCCGTAGGCATGCGTATCGCCGAACAGCGAACGCTTCCAGCCGCCGAAGGAATGCCAGGCCATCGGCACCGGAATCGGCACGTTGATGCCGACCATGCCGACCTGGATGCGACGCGAGAATTCGTGCGCCGTATTGCCGTCGGCGGTGAACAGCGAAACGCCGTTGCCGTATTCATGCGCATTGATCAGGCGCACTGCTTCGGCAAAATCAGGCACGCGCACCACGCACAATACCGGTCCGAAAATTTCTTCCTTGTAGATCTTCATGTCCGGCGTGACGTTATCGAACAAGGTGCCGCCAACGAAGAAGCCGTTTTCATGACCCGGCACGGTGATGCCGCGACCATCCACCAGCAGCTTGGCGCCTGCCTTGACGCCATCGTCGATGTAGCCTTCCACCTTGGCCTTGTGCGCCGCCGTGACCAGCGGGCCCATTTCGGCGTCGGCTTCCATGCCGTTCCTGATTTTCAAGGCCTTCACGCGCGGGATCAGCGCCTCCACCAGCTTGTCGGCCACGCTGCCGACCGCCACCGCCACCGAAATCGCCATGCAGCGTTCGCCGGCCGAACCGTAGGCTGCACCGATCAGCGCATCGACCGCCTGCTCCAGATTGGCGTCCGGCATCACCACCAGGTGATTCTTGGCGCCGCCCAGCGCTTGCGCACGTAACGGGAAGGTACCGGCGCGCTTGGTCGCTTCGCTGTAAATGTATTCCGCGATCGGCGTCGAACCGACGAAAGAGATCGCCTGCACGTCCGGATGCTGCAGCAACGCATCGACCGCGACCTTGTCGCCCTGCACCACGTTGAACACGCCGTCCGGCAGACCGGCGCGCTTGAACAGGTCGGCCAGCATCAGCGACGGCGTCGGATCGCGCTCGGACGGCTTCAGGATGAAGCTGTTGCCGGTAGCGATCGCCATCGGCGCCATCCACAGCGGCACCATCACCGGGAAATTGAACGGCGTGATGCCGGCGGTAACGCCCAGCGGCTGACGCAGATTCCAGTTGTCGATGCCGCCGCCGATGTTGTCGGTGAACTGGGTTTTCAGCAATTGCGGCACGCCACAGGCGAACTCGACGATTTCCAGACCGCGCGTGACTTCGCCCTTGGCATCGGAAAACACCTTGCCGTGTTCGCGCGTGATCGCCGCAGCCAGGTCGTCATGATGCTGCTCGATCAACTCCTTGAACTTGAACAGTACGCGGGCGCGCTTCAACGGCGCGGTCTCGGCCCAGCCCGGCGCAGCGGCGCTGGCGGAAGCGACCGCGGCATTGACTTCCGCCGTCGAGGCCAATACGACCTGGCCCGACACTTCACCGGTGGCCGGATTGAAGACGTCCTGCTGGCGTCCGCTTTCGGACGGCGCAATGCGGCCGTTGATGTAATGCTGGATCGTGGATGGTGCAGCGGTCATAAGTGTCCCTTTGGTATGAATTGATATCGAATCGGAAAAAATGGCGGATTTATCCTGTTTTGAGAGAATATCGCGTAGATTCGGATGAATCCAATCAGTTATTATCAACAGCAATATAAAAATAACTGATAAAAGTGCCGCAACAGGCTTTCCTCCTCACCTGTCCATTTTTATTTTTTCAGCATTTAGCCATGGATTTCACGCAATTACGCGCTTTTATCGCCGTCGCCGAGGAAGGCAACCTGACGCGTGCCGCCGACCGGCTCCATGTCACCCAGCCGGCCGTGAGCCTGCAGATCAAACTCTTGCAAGAACGGCTCAAGCTGCAATTGTTCGTGCGCACCAGTGCCGGCATGCGACTGACCAACGACGGCACCAAGCTGCTGCCGGTGGCCGAACGGGTGCTCAACACCTTGCAGGAATTCCACCAGCACGCCGACGCGCTGCACACCAGCGCCGGCACCCTGAGCGGCACTTTGTCGCTGGGAACCATCCTCGATCCCGAGTTCATCCGCCTGGGCGCCTTCCTCAAGCTGCTGGTCGAGCGTTATCCCCAATTGTCCACACGTCTTCAACACCATATGTCCGGTTCGGTGCTGCAATTGCTGAAAACCGGCGAGCTCGACGTCGGGTTCTTCCTGGGAACGCCCGGCAAGGGCTTCCACAGCCTCACCCTGACGCCGTTCACCTATAACGTCATCGCCCCCGCCGGCTGGAAGAACCGCGTCGCCGGCAAGGGCTGGAAGGAGCTGGCGCAGCTTCCCTGGATCTGGACGCCGCCGGAGTCCGCACATCACCGTCTGCTGAACAGGGTTTTCATGCAATACAAGCTGACGCCCAATACCGTCGCGCTGGTCGATCAGGAATCCTCCATGCTGGACCTGGTGAAATCCGGCGTCGGCCTGTCGCTGGCGCGGGAGTCGATTGCGCTGAACCAGGCGCATGCGCACGGGTTGGTGATCGCCGATGCAGTCGATCTTTCTACCGAGCTGTCTTTCATTGCGTTGGAGAAACGCAAGAATGAACCAGCCATCAGCGCCGTGTTTGCCTTGTTGCAAAACGTATGGAGTTGAGTTTTTTTGTCATTTCCTGAAAGGAATTTTTTTGAGTTTTCGAAAATGACGTGAAGTAGGTTTTTAAATTAATAGTTTATATATATAAATAGTAGTAGTAGTTAACGCAGGTGCTTTTCTGTGGATAACCCGGTAAACCTGCATCGAATCATCCACTTGCGAAATTCATAAACGCTTGGCAAGTCTTGTATGGTGAAAGAACAGATGGTGGATAGAAATCGGCGCTGTGCAAAACTCTGGGACTATCCCCAATTCGCCCAAGAGATATCCAGAGACTTATCCACAGATGGTCTTCAATCAACCCCGCACGATACAAATTTTTCCCATGCCCATGGACGTAACGATACCCAAACAAGCCTACAAGGTCTCTTTGTTGCCTTCAGGACTGGAATTTGAAGCCGGCGCGGGAAGTTCGTTGCTGAACGCAGCCTTGCGAGCGCACATCCGGTTGCCCAGTTCTTGCAGGAATGGAACATGCCGCACTTGTCTGTGCATGTTGAAAAGTGGAGAAATCAGTTACCAGATCGATTGGCCCGGTTTGACCCGGGAAGAAAAAGCCGAAGGTTACCTATTGCCTTGTGTTGCGGTTGCCGAATCGGACCTGGTTATTGAAGTACCGGATGCACTTTCCCTGAAATGAAATTGACGCATCCGGTTTCCAAGGCGTTTTTCCGTTTTTGAAGCCGCTTGGAGAGAAACCGGGTTTTCAGGTTTTCGGGGTTTTAGGTTTTATATAAAAGTTTATATATATAAATAGTAGTAATAGTTAACACAGGTCCTTTTCTGTGGATAACCCGGTAAACCCGCATCAAATCATCCACTTGCGAAATTCATAAACGCTTGGCAAGTCTTGTATGGCAAAAGAACAGTTCGGGGATAGAAATCGGGCCTGTGCAAAACTCTCCATCTATCCCCAATCCGCGCAAAGCTTATTCACAAAGTTATCCACAGGATGCCGTTCTGACAAGAACCGGCATTACGAAAAGCAAGCTAGCGCCTGGCCGCCTGTGGCCTGGTTTTGCCGGGGGGAGGCGCGACCGGTTGCTTTTGCACTTCCTGCAAGAGATTGGCGCAATCGGTTTGTTGTTCACCGCTGATATTGATCAAAGGCAGGATCGCCGCCACCGGCGCCAACACACCCAATACCACCGCGCCGCCGGCCTTGAGCGCCAGTACGCCCTTGTCGACGCCGACCTTCGGATCCTTGAACGGGCCGGTCACATACAGCGGCGAGCGCAGCGAAATGATGCGCAAGCCTTTGCTTCGCGGATTGATGACCAGGTCCAGTTGTTCTTGCGCAAGATTGAGGTTGCCGCTGATGTTGATGATGGCGTCTTCGGTATCCAGCGTGAAAGTGCGCGCCTGTGCCAGGCCGTTGCTGACGGTGAAATCACCGGCCATGCAATTGAGCTTGACCTGCTTGTCGCCGAACAGCTTGGAGACCACCACGTTGCCGATGTTCAGGCCCATCTCTTCCAGCAATAGCTTGCTGATGGCGCCGTGGTTGATCAGCATCTTCAGTTCGCCGTTGGAGGAACCCAGCATCGCCGCCACCGAATTGCCGGTGGCCGTCAATGCCGCGTCGCCGTTGATTTCACCGAAGCTGGTCTGGGCTGCATCGAGATTCGGGAACAATTGCTGGATCTTGATGCGGCGCGCCGACAGCTTGACGTCCGACTTCATCTTCGGATTGCGGCCGTCCAGGTGCATGGTGGAAGCCAGGTTGCCGCCGGCGATGCCGAAGTTCAGCGGCGTCAGCGACAAGACCTTGTCCTTCAGGTGCAGGTCGGCCTGGATGTTGTTGACCGGCAGATCCTTTTCCTTGACCACGCGGTGTGCGGTCAGCTTGACGTCGGCATCGATCGCGTCCCATGCCTCGGTCTGGAACTCCTTGACCGGCAACACCTTGTCGGACGGCTGGCGCTCTTCCGCACTGCGTTTTTCCTTGCTGGCGTTGGAGTCGGCGCCGATCAGCGGGCCCAGGTCTTCAAAGCGCAACAGGTTCGACACCACTTCGCCCCTGAGCAGCGGACGCGGTTCCTTCGACTGATATTCGAGCGTGCCGCCGATGTCGCTGGAACCGACCTGGCCCTTGAATTTTTCATAGGTCCAGGTACTGCCGTTCTTCTTGCCCACCGGATTGAGTTTGCCGATCAAATGACCCGAGGTGGAGAACGGCGGGGTTTCCGGCAACAGCACGCCGGTCAATGGAAACAGATGCGCCATGCTGTCGCCGGACAGGTTCAGTTGCAGATCGAGCGCGGCCAGTTCCTGCGGTTTGGTCAGCGTGCCCTTGACGGCGATGCGGGTCTTGCCGACGCGCACGTCGGCTTCAAGCGGATACGGCTTGCTCTCATCCTGCAGCGACAGCACGCCGCCGGCCTTGCCTTCGCCGTTGATGTCGGCCTTGTTGAACGAGCCCTTCACGTTCCAGCCGATGCCGTAGATTTTTTCCTTGTCGGGATCCAGCGTGTCGATTTCAGCGCGGGCCTTGGTTTTCTGGATGGCGTCGTCGAGCTCGACCACGCCTTTGCGGATCACGATTTTTTCAGGACGGAATTGCCAGGTCGACGGACCGTCGTCGGACTTGAAGGTCCAGTTGTTGACGGCGTCCTTCTTGCGCAGCAACTGCAGGTAGGGATCCTGGGCTTCCAGATCGGGCAGCACGATCTTGTGCTGCAGCAGCGGCCAGGGATTGAGCGTGACGTTGAGCTGCTTGACAGTCGCCATGTTCGAGTCGGCGGGCGCCCACTCCGGATTGCCAAGCACGATGTCGCTGGCGCTCACGTGCGGCCACGGTATCCATCGGGCCCAACTGGTCTGCGGAGCATCGGGCTTGCGCCATTTGACGATGAGGTCGCCCTGGATCGCGAAGTGGCGCCCGGTGGCGTCGCTGACGCGCTGGTTGATCCAGGGCCGCGCGCGGTTCCAGTCGAAGGTGATGATCAGAATGACCAGCAACACGATTAGCGCGAGCACGCCGGCCAGGCTGAACCCGATTATTTTTGATGTTCGTGACATAAATCATCCTAAAGTGAGTGATCTACGCCAACGGCATCAAGAATATTCCGGGCATCGTCAGCGCTTCATGTTGATACGACCGAATTCATCATGAGTTGTTGCAACTAAATGTGCGCGCAGCCACTTATGGGCCGGATTGCGCGCGTCTCGTTCATGCCACAACATGTCCACATGCTCTTCCGGCGTTTTGAACGGAAGCTCTTTCACCACAAGGACTTCGGTCATGCCGGTGGCGGCGATCAGATGGCGCGGCAAGACCGTGATCAACTCCGAACTGGCGACGATGCGACCGGCCGTGAAGAATTGGTTCACCGTCAGCAAAATCTTGCGTTCGCGTCCCATGCCCGAGAGCACATCGTCGATCACCGCATGGGGTTTGCCTGACAGGCTGACCAGCAAGTGATCGGCGGAGCAATATGCGTCGAGCGTCAATTCCTTGTCGGCCAGCGGATGGTTCTTGTGCATCACGCACACGTATTGGCCGGTGTACAGACGTTCGTGACTGATCTGGGTTTTGACCATGCCCTGGCCATCGGCCAGCTGCGCCGTCACGCCCGGGAAAAATCCCACCGCCAGATCGACGTCGCCGCGCAGCAGCATGGCGCGCGGGTCGCGTGTGGTCAGCGGCATCATGCGGATTTTCAGGCGCGGTGCGTCGCGCATGATGGTGCGCACCAGCGACGGCAGCCACAGCGCCGCAGTCGCATCGACCATCGCCATGCGGAAGGTGTTCTGCGCGCGCGTGACGTCGAAGGTTTCGGGCGTGATCACCGCTTCCAGTTCCGACAGCGCGCGACGCACGGTCGGCCACAGTTCTTCGGCGCGCGGCGTCGGCTTGACGCCGTGGGCGGTGCGGATCACCAGTTCATCGTTGAGGGTGTCGCGCAGCCGGCGCAGCGCGTTGGACACGGCCGGCTGGGTCATCGCCAGCAGATTGGCCGCGCGCGTCAGGTTTTGCTCCGTCATCACCGCGTCAAAGACGCGCAACAGGTTCAGGTCGAGAGTAAGGAAGCTCATGTCAGCCGCGCCCCATAAGGCAGAGAGGAGGAAAAGAAATTCGCCAAGGTCAAAAAATTAGTATTCACAAACGGTATAACTGATATCTGAAAACGAAATTGGTAAAGGTGCTTCGGCGTCATTACACTGCAATGCAACATAACACATTTCGCAAGGAGTCCATCATGACCACATTGACCGCAAATTACTCGTCGAAGACCACTGCCACCGGTTCCAGCAAGCTCGGCGCCGCACTGCGCAACATCTTCGTTCGCTTTGTCCAGGCTCATGAATCGCAAGCCGCCCTGATGACCGCTGACTACAACAGCAAGGTCGAAGGCGCTTCGCAACTGAATCGCCTGGCCAACAAGTTCGAATCCAGCCAGCCTAACCTGGCAGCTGAACTGCGCTTCATCGCATCGCGCGGCTAATCAGCTTCAGCGGCCCGGCAACATCGGGCAGCCACAGCAACAACAAGCAGCCACAACCCGCATCAAGCATTTGCAGCAACACTACAGTACGGCGATGTAGTGCGCGGAACCACCCGGTAACGACGCATTTCAGCGCTTCTGTAGGGCAACAACCGTTTCAGTCCTGAGTTTCTCAGGCCCGCGTCCTGGCGCGTATGCAGGCCAACCAGCCCGCAGCGATCGCGCGACAAGGGAATCTGTCCGGCGTCTCCTCCTCCCTCTTTAGGAAGGATTTCCCCGCAAGCTTCGGCTTTGCGGGGATTTTTTTGTCTGCGAAGTCCGGTGATTCTTCGAGGATCCCCTCCACAAGCCTTGAGCATACTGCATCTCGCGCTTTATTCACAATATCTATATCTGATATCCCCAGTCTAAATTGGCACTCCCGTGCTGAAAAACCTATACTGCATTGCAATAACAGAGCAATCGCGCTCAAAAGCAGTTTCATATCAGGGAAATCAATATCATGTCCATCCTCGCCATCGCCTTTCCAGTTGAAGCCGCCGTACCGGTCGCGCAATCGCTGATCGGAGCCAGCCTCGCGCTGACGCGTCCGTTGCTGGGCCTGGGCGCGCTGGTGACCCTGCTCATGGTATTCAAGCCGCTGCTGGCCGGCATCATGCGCGCCGTCGTCGCCTTCTTCGTGCCGCGCAAGTCGTTCGAGCAACGTGTCGCCGCCCATCGTTTCAGCGGCGTGCGCATGCTCAACCGCATGGCCAACGACTACAGCGGCAGCCAACCGAATTTTGCAGCCGAGCTGCGCAACCTGGCCGCGCGCGACAACTGATCGCCGCCAGCAGCAAAGCTTATTGGCAACAAGTAACGAACACGTAGTACGTACCGCGTCTCCTCCTCCCTCTTCAGGAAGGATTAGCCCCACGAGCCCCAATTCGTGGGGCTTTTTTTATGTGCGTTCGCTTATTTGCCTATCATTTACGGAAATCCACCGGGTTTTGCGCGATTTCACCCGACAACGGCTTTCTCGCACCATGTCCGCGTGATAACGTAGGGGTCTGGTTTCCCCCTCCTATTCATTACTCCAGCCTCACCGCTTCGCCGACATCATGTGCCAGTTACTCGGGATGAATTGCAACACGCCCACCGACATCGTTTTCAGCTTCACCGGTTTTGCAACCCGCGGCGGTTTGACGGATCACCACAGCGACGGCTGGGGCATCGCGTTTTTTGAAGGCTCCGGCGTGCGTCACTTCGTCGACTACCAGTCGGCGGTCAGTTCGCCCGTGGCCGAGCTGATCAAAAGTTGCCCGATCAAGTCGCAGCACGTCATCGCCCACATCCGCAAAGCCACCCAAGGCCGCGTTTCGCTGGCCAACTGCCATCCCTTCGTGCGCGAACTGTGGGGGCGTTACTGGGTATTCGCCCACAACGGCGACCTGAAGAATTTCACCCCCACCCTCGACGGCCCCTATCGCCCGGTCGGCACCACCGACAGCGAAATGGCGTTCTGCTACCTGCTGCAGGAGCTGCGCAAGCGCTTTGGCGACACCTTGCCGTCGTTGGCCGACTTAACGCCGGTGTTGCGCGAACTTACCACCCATATCGCCGGACATGGTCCATTCAACATGCTGTTGTCGGACGGCTCGGCACTGTTTTCGCATTGCTCCACCAATCTGTACTACATCATTCGCCAGCACCCCTTCGCGTCGGCGCACTTGTCGGATCAAGACGTCTCGGTAGACTTCTCCGAACTCACCACTGCCAACGACCGCGTCGCGGTCATCGTCACCCAGCCGCTCACCACCAACGAGACCTGGACCCAGTTCGCCCAAGGCGAGTTGAAAGTCTTCGTCGACGGCGCCGTGGTCGAATAAGTTATCCGGGCGGCAAGTTTCGTCTCGATTGCCGGCCTGCCTCTTTATGTTGCACACCCTCGATATATCCGGCAAAGCTTTTGCTGGCTATCCATATACATTTTTACTCTGTCAAAAACCGCCCAGCCTGTGGATAACTTTTCCCGGTCAGAGTAGAATGGCGCCCTTACGGTGTTGATATCGGGCGCTCCAGATTCCTTCAGCCCAAGCTGATCAACACGCATCCCACCTGTTTTTATAAGAAGATTCATGGAAAATTTTTGGCAAGCTTGCTCCGCAAAGCTGGAGCAAGAGTTGACGCCGCAGCAATACAGCGCATGGATCAAGCCCCTCGCCCCGCTTGATTACGAAGACGGCCGCCTGCGCATCGCCGCGCCCAACCGTTTCAAGCTCGACTGGGTCAAGACCCAGTTTGCCGGCCGCATCACCACGATTGCCTCGGAATATTGGGAAACCCAGATCGAAGTCCAGTTCGTGCTTGACCCGCGCGTCGGCGAAGCACGCCGTGCTGCCGCAGCCGCAGCGCCGCAGGGCTCGGGCCAGGGCGCCGGCCCGGGTCAGCTTAACCGCGTCGGCAGCATGCTCGACGGCTACCCGACCGGCATCCAGGAATCCCTGGTGCAACCGGCGCCGCCGCCGCACGTGGCGCCGCGGCAGGAATTGTCGCGCATCAACTCGGTGCTGACCTTCGACAACCTCGTCACCGGCAAAGCCAACCAGCTCGCGCGCGCCGCCGCCACCCAGGTCGCCAACAATCCCGGCGTGTCCTACAACCCGCTGTTCCTGTACGGCGGCGTCGGCCTCGGCAAGACCCACGTGATCCACGCCATCGGCAACCAGGTGCTGGCCGACAATCCCAATGCCAAGATCCGCTACATCCACGCCGAGCAATACGTGCGCGACGTGGTCACGGCCTATCAGCGCAAGGGTTTCGACGACTTCAAGCGCTATTACCACTCGCTCGACCTGCTGCTGATCGACGATATTCAATTCTTCGGCGGCAAGAGCCGCACCCAGGAAGAGTTCTTCTACGCCTTTGAAGCCCTGATCGCCGCCAAAAAGCAGATCATCATCACCAGCGACACCTATCCCAAGGAAATCAGCGGCATGGACGACCGCCTGATCTCGCGCTTCGATTCCGGCCTGACGGTCGCCATCGAGCCGCCCGAGCTCGAGATGCGCGTCGCCATCCTGATGAAAAAGGCCACCCTCGAAGGCGTGGTGCTGTCCGACGACGTCGCCTTCTTCGTCGCCAAGCACCTGCGCTCCAACGTGCGCGAGCTCGAAGGCGCGCTGCGCAAGATCCTGGCCTACTCGCGCTTCCACGGCAAGGACATCACCATCGATGTCGTCAAAGATGCGTTAAAAGACCTCTTATCCGTCCAAAACCGGCAGATCTCCGTCGAAAACATCCAAAAGACCGTCGCCGACTTCTTCAACATCAAAGTCGCCGACATGTATTCCAAGAAGCGCCCGGCCAATATCGCCCGGCCGCGCCAGATCGCCATGTACCTGGCCAAGGAACTGACGCAAAAGAGCCTGCCGGAAATCGGCGACCTGTTCGGCGGCCGCGACCACACCACGGTGCTGCACGCAGTCCGCAAGATCTCCGCCGACCGCACCAAAAACCCGGAATGCAACCACGAACTGCACGTGCTCGAGCAGACCCTGAAAGGTTGATCCGAAAGACCCAATTTGCTGCTTGAAGAGGGGTTGATTTGATACAATGGAGGAGTTGGTCCGGTTTGCCCGGGCAGTGTTTTTGTTGTCAATTCGACACTGCCGGAGTTGGGGCAAACCGTAAGCGAGGATGGCATCGTCGCGCTGCAGTGAAGGCACCGGTCAGTGGTTACGTCGGCGCAAACGCAACGAAGCCCTTTTCAAATTGCAGCGCATTTGCAGAAACTCCGGCAAAACTGGGCGCAAACGGTTGACCATGCCGGATTGCAGACAGAATTTGAAAGCGGCTTTCAGCATCCTTTAAACCATTATCAACAAGGATAAAAAGACTATGCAATTGGTCAAAACCCAACGAGATACGCTTCTCCGGCCACTGCAAATAGTGAGCGGTATTGTCGAGCGTCGGCACACATTGCCGATTCTGGCCAATATCCTCATTCGCAAGGACGGCGAAAAGGTGTCTTTCCTGTCCACCGACATTGAAGTGCAGATCACCACGCACGCCGAAGTCGGCTCCGGCAGCGAAGTCACCGCCACCACCGTCGCCGCGCGCAAACTGCTCGACATCCTGCGCGCGCTGCCCGACTCGGGCGAAGTGACGGTCACCCTGTCCAACAAGCGCCTCACGGTGCAGTCCGGCAAGTCGCGCTTCGCGCTGCAGACGCTGGCCGCGGAAGAATTCCCGACCGTCGCCCAGGCCGAGCACTACAACGCGCAAGTCACGCTGCCGCAAAAAACCCTGAAGCACCTGTTCAACATGGTCCACTTCTCGATGGCGCAGCAAGACATCCGTTACTACCTCAACGGCCTGCTGCTGGTCGTCGAAGGCAAGAACGTGATCGCGGTCGCCACCGACGGTCACCGTCTGGCGTTCTGCCAGGTCGCCACCGAGCAAGAGTTCCCGCGCCAGGAAGTCATCATCCCGCGCAAGACCATCATCGAACTGCAGCGCCTGCTGGAAGAAAACGACGACCCGGTCCAGCTCGAGATCGCCAACAACCAGGTCAAGCTGACGTTCGCCGACATCGAGCTGATTTCCAAGCTGGTCGAAGGCAAGTTCCCCGACTACACCCGCGTGGTGCCGAAGGGTTACAAGAACAACTTCACCATCGGCCGCGAACAGCTGCTGCGCTCGCTGCAACGCGCCGCGATCATGACCAGCGACAAGTTCAAGGGTGTGCGCTGGGTGATCGCTCCCGGCAGCCTGAAGATCAGCTCCACCAACGCCGACCAGGAAGAAGCGGTTGAAGAACTCGAGATCGACTACGGCGGCGACAGCGTCGACATCGGTTTCAACGTCACCTACCTGCTCGACGTGTTGAACAACCTGAAGGGCGACTTCGTCAACATCGCCCTGGGCGACGCCAACTCCTCCGCATTGATCACCATTCCCGACAATGCCGATTTCAAATACGTCGTCATGCCGATGCGCATTTGATTTCAGTTAGCCGGAAGCAGACGAGGGGCCGTGCATACACGGCCCTTCGCCACTTTCAGGAATTCGGTTTCACATCGATATCGCCTCGGCTTTGCATCGATTCAGCATCGGATTCCGCCAGTTTCACCGCGATTTTCACCGCAACACCAGCGTATTTCCTTAGCAGTCAGTCAGGCAGTTCCGTTAGTTTTTTCAGAAGGTAGCCATGTCCCAATCGTCCCAAGCGCCAGCAGACAACACCGTTCAACCGCAACAAAATCAATATGGAGCATCCTCCATCCAGATTCTGGAAGGTTTGGAAGCCGTCCGCAAGCGCCCCGGCATGTACATCGGCGACACCTCTGACGGCACCGGCCTGCACCACCTCGTGTTCGAAGTCCTGGATAACTCCATCGACGAATCGCTCGCCGGCCACTGCACCGAAATCCACGTCACCATCCACTCCGACAACTCGATCTCCGTCATCGACAACGGTCGCGGCATCCCGACCGGACTCAAGATGGACGACAAGCACGAGCCGAAGCGCTCCGCCGCCGAAATCGTCATGACCGAGCTCCACGCCGGCGGCAAGTTCGACCAGAACTCCTACAAGGTCTCCGGCGGCCTGCACGGCGTCGGCGTCTCCTGCGTCAACGGCCTGTCCAAACTGCTGCGCCTGACCATCCGCCGCGACGGCAAGGCCTACGCCATGGAATTCGTGCGCGGCATCCCGCAAGACCGCCTGATCGAAGTCATCGACGGCGTGCAAGTCTCGCCGATCCGCGTCACCGGCGACACCGACAAGCGCGGCACCGAAGTCCACTTCTGGGCCGACGAAGAAATCTTCACCCACGTCGAATTCCACTACGAAATCCTGGCCAAGCGCATCCGCGAACTGTCCTTCCTCAACAACGGCGTGCACATCAAGCTGACCGACCAGCGCACCGGCAAGGAAGAAAACTTCGCCTTCGAAGGCGGCACCCGCGGCTTCGTCGAATACATCAACAAGAACAAGAGCATCCTCAACCCGACCATCTTCCAGGCCACCGGCGAACGCATGTCGGACCAGAACACCAACATCAGCGTCGACGTCTCCATGCAATGGAACGACGCCTACAACGAGCAGGTGCTCTGCTTCACCAACAACATCCCGCAACGCGACGGCGGCACTCACCTGACCGGCCTGCGCGCCGCGATGACCCGCGTCATCAACAAATACATTGAAGAGCACGAGTTCGCCAAGAAGGCCAAGGTCGAAGTCTCCGGCGACGACATGCGCGAAGGCCTCACCTGCGTCCTCTCCGTCAAAGTCCCCGAGCCGAAATTCAGCTCGCAAACCAAGGACAAGCTGGTCTCCTCCGAAGTGCGCGGCCCGGTCGAAGAAATCGTCGCCAAGACCCTCACCGACTTCCTGCAAGAACGTCCGAACGACGCCAAGATCATCTGCGGCAAGATCGTCGAAGCCGCCCGTGCGCGCGAAGCCGCCCGCAAGGCGCGCGAACTGACGCGCCGCAAAGGCGTCATGGACGGCCTCGGCCTCTCCGCCAAACTGGCCGACTGCCAGGAAAAGGATCCGGCGCTGTGCGAACTCTACATCGTCGAAGGTGACTCCGCGGGCGGCTCGGCCAAGCAAGGCCGCGACCGTAAATTCCAGGCCATCCTGCCGCTGCGCGGCAAGGTCCTCAACGTCGAAAAAGCCCGCTTCGAAAAGATGCTCTCCTCCGAGCAGATCACGACGCTGATCGCCACCCTCGGCACCAGCATCGGCCCGGACGAATTCAACGCCGACAAGCTGCGCTACCACCGCATCATCATCATGACCGATGCCGACGTCGACGGCGCCCACATCCGCACGCTGCTGCTCACGCTGTTCTATCGCCAGATGCCGCAACTGGTCGAACGCGGCCACATCTACATCGCCCAGCCGCCGCTCTACAAGGTCAAGGCCGGCAAGGACGAGCGCTACCTCAAGGACGACGTCGAAGAAGCGCAGTACATGATGCAGATCGCCCTGAACGACGCAGAGCTCGTCCCTAGCGAAGGCGCAGCACCGATCAGCGGCGCACCGCTGACCGAACTGGTCCGTCAATACAACACCGCCAACGCCATCATCATGCGGTTGACGCGCATGATCGACGCCGGCGCCCTGTCCGCCATCATGACCGGCGTCACGCTGCAACTGAACACCGCAGCAGAAGCCGAGCAATCGGCCGCAGCCCTCAAGGCCGCGATCAACGAACCCGGCGTTGACGTCGTCGTGCGTTCGGACGAACTCACCGACAAGCACATCCTGCGCATCAACCGCCTGTACCACGGCAACATCAAGGCCACCGCCATCGATGCCGACTTCGTCAACGGCCCTGATTACCAGGTGCTGGAGAACGCCGCAGCAACCTTCCGCGGCCTGATCGGACGCGGCGCACTGATCCGTCGCGGCAGCGGTGAAAAGATCAAGGAAAGCGCCATCAACGACTTCCACCAGGCCGTGGCATGGCTACGCGAAGAAGCCGAACGCGGCGTCAGCAAGCAGCGCTATAAAGGTCTGGGTGAAATGAATCCAGGCCAGCTGTGGGAAACCACCATGGACCCAACCGTCCGCCGTTTGCTGAAAGTGCAAATCGAAGACGCGATCGCCGCGGATCAGATTTTCATGACGCTGATGGGGGATGACGTGGAACCGCGCAGGGCGTTTATTGAGTTGAATGCGCTGCAGGCTGGGAATATTGATGTTTGATCGGCGGCGTTACCGATTAGGGTAAGTTGCGATTTTGGAAAAAGCCCCCGGATATTAACCGGGGGCTTTTTATTTTACCTTTTACTAAAATAGTCATCGGGGCCTCTGAGATGAGTTCCAACGTAACTATTGAGTCCTTGTCCAGCAATAGCCAGCCGTTTCAATTGGTCAACATGACCACTGCCTGGTTTGGTCGCGTTATAAGTATAAAAACGATTTCTACCACTTCTGAATTCTATGAGGATCGAGTCACCACTGATTTCATAACCGACTACGTTAGAATTTCCACCCAAGTTCTTGTAATGTTCCAAAACGTTCTCCTTTTTCTTGTCATAAATGGGAAGAGCTTCGGTACTTGGTGAAAACTACTATTCACCGTCTCGCGTTTATAGCACTGATTGCGTTTGACGAAGAAAGTAAGACATGGCATGTGCAAAATTCTGGGTCAAATGAGTGATAAAATATCACTCATTTGACCCAGAGCTAAGGTAGACCGTGGAGCCACGACAAGAAGAGTTAACCCTGTTGAAACAGGTTCTTGAAATTTACGATCAAAAATACGTCGCTGAATATCTCAACGCGATATCTCCGGACGACTGGTGCCGGGAAACAATTAATCGTTGGCTTAACGGAAAAGCATCTCCGCGCTTAAGTCACAACGAATACGAAGCACTGCAGCGCCTGCTGCCCCCACGCCCTCAGACGAAACATGAATTCGATTTCATCGATTTATTTGCGGGGATCGGTGGTATTCGTCGTGGCTTTGAAGATATTGGCGGTCGGTGCGTACTAACTAGCGAATGGAATAAATTCTCTGTCCAGACGTATAAAGCCAATTATTACAGTGACCCGCAAGCACACATATTCAACGAAGACATCAGGCAGATTACCTTAAGCGACAAAGAAGATGTTTCGGAAGACGACGCATATAAACACATTGACGCTTCAGTCCCGAAACATGATGTGTTGCTGGCAGGATTTCCCTGCCAGCCATTCTCTATAGCAGGCGTATCAAAGAAGAATTCCTTAGGCCTGAAACATGGATTTGAGTGCAAAACTCAAGGGACATTGTTTTTTGACGTTGCACGAATTATTGCAGTTAAGCGACCGGCTGCTTTTGTCCTCGAAAATGTCAAAAATCTGAAAAGTCATGACAAAGGGCGCACATTTAAAGTAATCACAGAGACCCTCGAAGAACTGGGTTACTGGATATCAGATATGCAGTACGAAGGGACCAGTGATCCGAAGATCGTAGACGGTATACATTTTGTTCCGCAGCATCGTGAACGCATCGTATTAGTGGGCTTCCGTAAAGACCTTGAAGTACATAGCGGGTTTAGCTTAAAAGAACTATCCAAGCAGTTTCCAAAGCAAAAGCCGATCTTAAGTGACATATTAGAAGACGTAGTTGACGACAAATACATACTGACCCCTAAGCTCTGGGAATATTTGTTCAATTACTCAATCAAGCACAAAGAAAAAGGTAACGGTTTTGGCTACGGTTTAGTAAAAGGGACAGATACGACTAGGACGCTCTCTGCTCGTTACCATAAAGATGGCTCGGAAATTCTAATTGACCGAGGCTTTAATCCGGAGAAGCCTCTATCGGACAAAAAGAATCAGAAGAACCGACCTCGCAGACTCACTCCGCGGGAATGCGCTCGATTGATGGGTTATGACAGTCCCGAAACAGCAGATTTTCGAATTCCCGTGTCAGATACCCAAGCGTATAGGCAATTTGGTAATTCTGTGGTGGTCCCCGTCTTTGCAGCAGTGGCCAAGCTCATGAAACCGTATATCACCGCGGCAAAAAAGCGTGATACGCAGAAATTGGCAAAGGCTGCTTAAACTGTGACGGACGTACACTCGTCGTCTGTCCGGTCAAAGAATATGCGGGCAATCCGGCATCGAGATACGAAGCCGGAGCTACTTATTCGCAAGGCTCTGCATGCGAGAGGATTTCGCTACCGTGTCAATGTAAAGACACTACCGGGAACTCCAGACATGGTTTTACCGAAATACCGTGCGGTGATTTTTATACACGGTTGCTTTTGGCATGGTCATCGCTGTAATTTATTCAAGCTCCCAAAAACAAATACGATGTTTTGGCAGAATAAAATCGAGAATAATTTCAAAAGAGATATAATTTCCCAGGGGAATCTGATAGCAGAAGGTTGGCGAATTGCCGTCGTGTGGGAATGCGCATTAAAAGGTTCGAGTCGACTGCCCGCAGACACGTTAATTGACCAATTAAGTGGCTGGGTCACCAGTCCCCAAATTCAAACGATTGAATTCTTGGGGATGGCGATTGAAGGAGTTTCACACACTTGATGCCTTACTAGATTGCTTTGAACACCTAGGCGCCCAGCATATTTATTGCAAGCTGCTAGCTGAAAACGACAATACAAAACAGCAGATCTATCTGGGCAAGAACTTCGATGTTTTGAAATTACTAAGGTTTGGGCACCTCAGAACAGAAGCAAAGGGAAAACGCCCTAACTTTAAAGCTAGCGTTCCGTTATCTTGGATTGACCGGGACGGGAATCCAGCTCCAGCGCCAGGAGCCCAGTTAATTCTCTATCCAGACTATCCGGAAGTCCGACTATCCGGATTTCTGCGTGGATGTCCGATTTCACCTAATGACTTAATGCAGCCGGTTCCGAAAGAATCCCGGCGATTTAACAATGGGCGCGATGGTCGGGTTATGTTCTTCGCAGTGGCGGAAAATGATGTCTATACCTATCTCGCCGCAGCCGGCACACCAATTGCCAACGAAATTCACTCCATAGAATTGCCGCCGATTCAGCCGCAATTTGGGATGCTCCAGGAAATTATTCGCTCTAAGGCAGAGAATCCTCTTGAGACCCTGTTATCTAAACTGCGTGAGGTGTGCGCTGCCGGCTGGCATACATCAATTCGGCTCAATAAGTTCGGTGTAACACAGCCATATGTAGCTAGCAATGGCGGTGGCTATACCCTCGAAGCACTGTTTGGAATAATTCCAAACGGACGATCCGCGCCAGATTTCCTCGGCTGGGAGCTTAAAGCGTATAGCTCTGACAGAATTACTTTGATGACACCTGAGCCTGACTCTGGTTTTTATGGAGAGCACGGTGTCGAGGCATTCTTAAGAAAGTACGGTCGGCAGCTCGAGGGCGATGTGATCTACTTTACAGGAACTCATAAAGTCGGAGTTCCTTCAAAAACATCTGGGCAGACCTTACAAATATCTGGATTTGATGAAAAAAATAGAAAGGTCACGGATGTAAACGGCGGGGTCCAACTGTTCGCGGCTGACGGTGAACTAAGTGCTGAGTGGTCATTCGCAGGTCTCATCGAGCATTGGGGGAGAAAACACGCCGCAGCTGTTTATATTCCCTACACAAAATCCGATTCAACACCTCCTAGATACCAATTTAATAGCCCGGTGTTGATGGGACAAGGAACAGAGTTTTCTCTTTTCCTCAGCGCGATGAATTCTGGGCATGTGATCTATGACCCTGCGCCAAAATTAATGAATGCGAGCAATACGAATTCAAAAACTAAAGCCCGTAGTCAGTTCCGCATGCATGTCAGAGATTTGAGTCGCTTATATTTGAAATTCACAGAGGTTGATCTTTAATCAGGTGAGCAAAGTAGACTAGCGCTCTATTGTGACATTACATAATCCGGCGTAATTGATCCTTGGTAGTTTAAGGAGAGACCCTGTTGAAATAGCATCGGCCAATTTTTCCCGGCCAGCGTTACCAAGTGCTAGCCCCGAATGAAGCAGGTGCATGCAGTCCCACCGAATCTGCATTTGCGTCCTGTTGCCATTGCGTTGTCCAGAATCTTTGCCAACGGTTTGAAGACTCTCTCCAGTAAACGCATCGCCATTAAGATTTGCTATCAACCATGCCCACTTATCTTCAAGTTCCGGAACAATCATACCTAGGGGAGGTTTGCTTTTATCCCAGATTGGATTGACCAGAATAAGATGAAGCATACCAATCCCCAATGATGCCAAGGTCCGCATCGTTTTCACGTGAGGATACTCATCGAGTCCAAAAATCTTTGCTCGTGGCGCTGGAAATTTTCTTTTGAACTCGATATATCGGAGTTCACCGTCTGGCGCGAGAACCACAGCGTCTAGGTCAGTCCCTTCACGTCCTAGATATCGTCGAAGCATACAGTTCATGAAACGACGTTGAACAGAAAGAGCAGGGAGCGTACTGGCAATTCGTCGTTCTCGCAGCCTTTGAATTGCCAATGCAGAGGCATCGCCATCAATATTGTCCATGTCTCTCACGGTGCTCTCGACAATATCTGGTAGATCAGAAAGTACTTTCGAGAGAAATTTAGGCCCGACCCACTTTGAATCTGTCCATTCGTAGGCTATCAACGATGATCGGTCACGTAGTACCTTGAAGCAGCGAGTTTTTACTTTTCTCTTTGGGTCGCAAAAAAAAACTTCCAACTTACTTAGAATTTTCTCATCACAACTATTCCATGGATTAGTTTCATCTTCAAGCCGAAACCAAAATGCTGAATTGCCAAATCTGTTATATCCAATATGCCAACCGAATGAAAAGCAAAGACCAGCGGATAAACTAGCAATTTTCTGCAGATGCTCGCGGAATAATTGTTCAAATACAAATGCATCCATTCGTTTGGATCCTTCAACTGACAACTGACGAAAAGTATCTTCCCGGCTGTCGTGCGACATAGCACCTTCGTCGAAGGCATCACAAATTTGTTTCATAGAGTTGACCAAAATACTCACCTTGTTCTAATAAATTTTTGAGATTTTATTAGACCAATTATTGCATTCTTTGGCGGTACAGAAGGTACAGAACCGTTATGATCCGATTTGCATTGCCAGCTCATTTCCCTAATTAAATCTTTAAGTGAAAAGACCGTCACTACAGGAGACAGCACCATGCCCACCGGAACCGTAGAACTCCACCGCATCCTCCGCACCACCCCCGACAAAATCTACCGCGCCTTTACTGACGCAGCCGCCCTCGCCAAGTGGCTCCCACCCTACGGCTTCACCTGCACCGTGGAGCATCTGGAAGCCAAAGTCGGCGGTACCTTCCGCATGTCGTTTTCGAATTTCACCATCGGCAACGGCCACTCTTTCGGTGGCGAATACAAGGAGCTGGTGCCGGGCGAACTGGTTCGCTACACCGACAAGTTTGACGATCCGAATCTGCCTGGCGAAATGCAGGTGACGGTGAAGTTGAAGCCGGTGCTGACCGGCACGGAAGTGCGCATTACGCAGGCGGGGATTCCGGAAATCATTCCGGTGGAGATGTGTTATCTCGGCTGGCAGGAGTCGCTGCTGCAGCTGGCCAATCTTGTCGAGCCGAATATTCCAGGCTAGCGCCAGACGCTCTTTCGCAAGTCCCGATCACAATAAAAAAGAAAGGCTGACGGGGATGAAGGCCGCTGGATTTTTGCTTGCTCTGATGCTGGTTGCTGCGCACCAGTCCGGTGTCGCGGCCAACACGCCTTGCTCGGGGAAGAAGGGCGGCGTCTCTCATTGCGCCGGTGCGGAATTCATCTGCAATGACGGTTCCGTCAGCGCGTCGAAGAAGGTCTGTTCCATGTCCAACCGGCAGCAGTTGTTGCCGCTTGCGAAGGACGATGATGACGGTGGCTGCAGTTGCCGCAGCCATCGCTACTGCACCGGACCGCGCGGCGGACAGTTCTGCTATACGGACAGCGGGAACAAGAGTTATCGGCGCCGCTGACTCTGATTTGTCTCAGTCGCCCACGTCGATGATTTCGCGCGCCGCGATCTCCGCCGGCGTCTCATAAAAACTTGCCACCCAAACCTGCGGACTCTGATCGCCCTGCTCCGCAAAACCCGCCAGCACCTCGCTCACAAAATTGATCGAACTCTTGTCCAGGCTGGCAAACGGATCGTCCAGCAAATTCACCGCCGCACCCGCAGCGAACGCCCCCGCCAGATACACCTTGCGCTTGCTGCCGGTCGACAGCATGAACAGCTTCTTCTCCGCATGCGGCGTCAGCGACAGTCCTTCCAGTAATTCCGGCAGCGCGGTGTCGTCGAAGTCGGGGAACCGCGCCTTCACCGACGCAAAGTATTCCGGCACGCTCAGTTGATCGAAGGCTTCCGTGCGCGGGTCGACGTAGTAAACCTGTTGCTTGTATTGCGCGGCTTGTTCATCCAGGCGGACGCCGTTGATGGCCAGTTGGCCGCTGCTTGCCTTGAGCTCGCCGGCCAGCACGCGGATCAGGCTGGTCTTGCCGCGACCGTCGCCGCCGCGGATGACGGTGACGCCGGCGAGCAGGGCCAGCGAGATGTTCTTGAACACTTCATGGTCGGGGTAGCTGAAGCTCAGGTCGGTGGCGTGCAGGATGGTCGGGCTGGTCATCGGGTTCGGTGGGTTCTGTGGCTGCGGTGGATTGCTGGTGTCGTCATGCGGACTGCTGCTTGCCGACGCGAGAGGCGATTGTAAATCACCTGCGCCGGCCGGATCAGTGCAGCCGCTCCGCCGGCGCATTCACGTCACGCAGCGTGATGGTGATCTCGCCATTGCGCTCCAGCACCGCGCGCGCCACGTGGTCCAGCGTGGCGCCGTCTTCCTTCTTGCGCAGTGCGACGTCGATGTCGCGATCGCTGATCAGGCCGGCGCGCATCTGGTGCGGGTCTTTGCGGCCGTCCTTGACGAGCAGGCGTTCGGTGCCGCTGATGAGGTCGTCGAGCCAGGCCCAGCGCGTGACCAGCACGCCGATCAGGCGATGCAGCAGCACCAGCACGGCGCCGGCGGCGAGCGTGGGCGGCAGCGGCGAGGCGCCGACGATGGCGCGGCTCAGGATCGCGCCCAGCAAGACCGTGATGCACAGGTCGAAGGCGCTGCGCTGGCCGAACGAGCGGCGCCCGGCAATGCGTAGAAATATCAGCGTGAAACAGAACACGATCAGCGCCCGCATCGCCATGGCGGCGGCGCTGAGGTCGTTGGAGGCTTCGATGAGTTGGCGGATGTCTTCCATGCGGTTTCCTGAGGTGTACTGAATGCTGAGTAATGGAGGCGGCAGTGCGCGAGTCGCCATTGTGCATGAGCCTCCGTGGCGAGCGCCAGTGCCGGCCAGCGACTTCCGCTTTAAAATCTTGTCGTCAAGGCAATGCCGAAACGGCATGGGACATTCCCATGCCGTATTTGTATAGTGTCATGCCGGAAAGTATGCGGCGGTCAATGCCTGCCAGAGAGAGCGCGAACAAATGGAAATCAAATGGGTGGAAGACTTCCTGTCGGTGGTCGAGACGCTGAACTTCAGCCGTTCGGCCAAGCTGCGCAACGTCACGCAGCCGGCCTTCGGTCGCCGCATCCGTTCGCTGGAAGCCTGGCTCGGCGCCGAGCTGTTCGACCGCTCCACGTATCCCTGTGCGCTGACCTCGGCGGGCGAGTCCTTCGTGCCGATCGCGCGCGAGATGCTCAACCAGTCGACCCAGGCGCGCCTGATCCTGCGCGGCCAGCTGGCCGGCGCGCAGGCGACCGTGAAGTTCGCCATGCCGCACACGCTACTTCTTACGCTCTACCCCAAGCTGCTGTCCGAAATCGAGAAGTGCACCGGCGCCATGGCGACCACGGTGCAGGCGACCAATGTGCACGACGCCGTGATGGCGCTGGTCGAGCGTCACTGCGACCTGCTGATCTGCTATCACCATCCGCAGCAGGGCATCGACCTCGACTCCGAACGCTACGCCATGCTGTCGCTCGGCAAGGAGCCGCTGCGCCCTTACGTCAAGGCCATCGGCAAGGGCGTGCCGAAGTACACGCTGCCGGGCACGGCGAGCGAGCCGGTGCCGTTCCTGAGTTACTCTTCCTATTCGTCGCTGAGCCGCATCGTCGAGAAGCAGCTCAGCGCCAGCCCGCGACCGGTGCACGTGTTCCGCCGTTTTGAGTCGGACCTGGCCGAGGGCCTGAAAAGCATGGTGCTGGAAGGCCATGGCGTGGCCTGGCTGCCGGCCAGCGCGGTGACGCGCGAAGTGGCCGAGGGCAAGCTGACGCTGGCGATCGCGCCCAACGACAACGAGGCGCTTTCGACCGGCCTGTGGAGCGACGAGATGGACATCCGCTTGTATCGTCGCATCGATGACGCCCGCTCCGATCTCGACCGCATCTGGGCTTGCCTGAAGGCCGCGCACGCAGTGCGTTAGCAATTACAGGATTTCGTTTCTGCATCAACCTGCATCAACTTGCATCAACCAACGTTTAGAAGAGGACCACCGTGAAGCTCATCACCAACCAGCAAGTCAGCGAACTCGTCACCACCGCCGACGCCGTGCAAGCCATGCGCGAAGCCTTCGCCGCAGCCGGCAGCGGCGCGCAGCAGGCACGCGTGCGCACCAGCGCATCCAACGGCGTGATGCTGTCGATGATGGGTGCGGTGATCCCCGATGCGGGCATCGCCGGCGCCAAGGTCTACACGACCATCAAGGGCGCGTTCAAGTTCGTGATCACGCTGTTCTCGACCGAGACCGGCGCGCCGCTGGCGACCATCGAAGGCGACACCATGACCGGCCTGCGCACCGCCGCCGCGACCGCAGTGGCTTGCGATGCGCTGGCGCGCAAGGACGTCGAGACGCTGGCCGTCATCGGCACCGGGGTGCAGGCGCGCTCGCACATCCCGGCGCTGCTGCAGGTGCGCAAGTTCAAGGAAATCCTGATCGCAGGCTTGTCCGGACAGCAGGAGCTGGCTGACGAAGTGACAAAAACCTACGGCGTGCCGGCGCGCGTGGTCGAGATCGACGACGCCGCCCGTCAGGCCGACGTGCTGGTGACCGTCACACGCGCATCGACGCCGCTGTTCTCGGGCGACTTGTTGAAGCCGGGCGCCTTTGTCGCCGCCGTCGGCGCCAGCAAGGCCACCGTGCGCGAGCTGGACGACGTCGCCATCAAGCGCGCCGCCGCGCTCGTGGTCGAGTGGAAACCGCAGGCGCAAATCGAAGCCGGCGACCTGGTGCAATGCGCACCGGGCACCTTCGACTGGGCCAATGTGTGGGAACTGGGCCAAGCCGTCGACGGCAGCATCGGCTACAAGCGCAAGGAAGGCAAGGACGACGATATCGTGATCTACAAGGCCATCGGCATCGGCCTGGAAGACGTGGCGCTGGCGGGCCTGGCGTATCGCAAGGCGGCGGCGCAGAACGGCTGGTAGGCTGGCACCTTGCCGCTGAAGCAATAGCCCGGTGCAAACGGCGGCCTGCGGGTCGCCGTTTTGTTTTGTGCTCCGCTCGCTGCTTCCTCGCCTCCTCTTCTCTCCTACAGCAGCTTGCGGCAGTGTCCGATGTCCATCGGCGGCGGGCCTGACTACAGTAATACCTATCCCCCGACATTTTCCCGCCCCGCCTTGTGACATCCCGGCGGCAAGGCGCCTCCGCGTCCCCAGGGAAATCTCACATTGGAGACCGCCATGAATCGTTTTGAAGACAAGGTCGTCATCGTCACCGGCGCCGCATCCGGCATGGGCAAGGCCACCGCGCATCGCTTTTCCAGGGAAGGCGCCAAGGTCGTGCTGGCCGATCGCCAGCATGAAAAACTGCAGGAGACGCTCGAGGAATTGCCATCGGACCGCACCGCAGCGCGCCTGACCGACGTCTCCGCGCATGAACAGGTGCGCGACCTGATCGATTTCGCGATTGAAAAATTCGGCAAGCTCGACGTGCTCGTCAACGACGCCGGCATCCACGTGCCCGGCAATGTGCTTGAGGTCAGCGTCGACGACTGGCATCGGGTGCAGGCGAACAATGTCGACAGCGTGTTCTTCGGCGCGCGTGAAGCGATCCCGCACCTGGCCAAGACCAAAGGCAGCATCGTCAACGTCGCTTCGGTCTCGGGCCTGGGCGGCGACTGGGGCATGAGCGCCTACGATACGTCCAAGGGCGCGGTGGTCAATCTCACGCGCGTGCTGGCGCTGGACTTCGCCAAGAAGGGCATCCGGGTCAACTCCGTCTGTCCCTCGTTCACGTACACCGCCATGACCGCCGACATGGTGGACGACAAGGAACTGATGGCGAAATTTGCCGAGCGCATCCCGCTCGGGCGCGGCGCCCAGCCGGAAGAAATCGCCTCGGTGATCGCCTTCCTCGCCAGCGAGGATGCCGGCTTCGTCACCGGGGTCAACCTGCCGGTGGATGGCGGCCTCACCGCGTCCAACGGCCAGCCGGCCCAGTAGCCTTCAACACGAGTTTCCACACAACAAAGGAACAGCCATGGCCAACCGCCCCACCCTGCATCTGCCGCAATCCGCCGGAGGTAATGCTGATGACAACGCTGATGCGCCGGTCAATCCGGATCGTGAATACGAAGAGTCGACCGAGAGCAAGCTCGACCACAGCAAGCCGCCGCGTCACGACAAGACGGCGGCCGACAAGAAGCACAAGGATGAGCCGCAGATCTCGGTCGGCAAGCCCTAAGAGAAATTACGCGGCGGCGCGCACCAGCGTGATCGCGCGTTCCGGGCAAGCCGTGACGCACAGGCCGCAGGCGCGGCAGGCATCGGCGTTGGGCGTGTAGGCGACGTGCATGCCGTGCACGCGCAGTTTGAATTTGTTGAGCATGCCCAGCGACTGATAGTCGGCGTCGTCGATGCGGCGGATTTCAAAAACATCTTCCGGGCAGACCACCAGGCAATCGCCCTTCCCTTCGCAACGTTTCAGATTGACTGCCGGCACGATGACGCCGGGGGCTTGTTTGCAGCCGCCGGCCGCTTGTCGCTGCGCCGGCGGCTGCTCTGAAGTCCGATCCAGGATTTTATTCATTGCGGATCTTTGGGGGCGGCGGACGGACGCGCATCGGCGACGTCGTTGCGCCCCCAGCGGCCGCGCCAGCCGCGCATGCCCTGTTTGAATTTCTCGCGTTCTTCATCGCTCATCTGTTCCCAGCGCTGGCGATGATGATGGTGGCAGCCGCGTCCGCGGAAGCCGCCGAACAGGATCTTGCTCAACACCAGCAAGCCCAGCGCCTGCAGGTACGCAATCTGATGCACCCCCGGGAACAGCGACGGCAACAGCCAGTTCCACAGCGACATGACGACCCAGCCCAGCGCGGCGACCCCGGCGATGACGAGTACCAGGATTTTCCAGAATTTGCGTTGACAGCCCATGTTGTCCTCCTTTGCTTGATGCGAGTGAGCGAATTAAAAGATAAGAAAAAATAAGAAAATGTGAAAATTCGTAGCTGGTCGGAGCGGCTTTCAGTACACGCTTCCGGCCTTCATTCCAGTTCGTCGTACAGCGTCTGCAAGCGTGAGCGCAGATGCAGTACGGCGTAGCGTTTGCGCGCCAGCAGCGTGTTCACGCCGACGCCGGTTTCTGCGGACAGCTCCTTGAAGCTGCGCCGCTCGAGTTCATGGGCGATGAAGACGTCGCGCTGTTCCGCCGGCAGTTCTTCCAGCGCGTCGTGCAGCTCGGCCAGCAGCAGCGAGCGCGCATAGGCGGCTTCCGGGCCGGCGTCGGTGTCGGGCAGCAGTTGCTCGAGCCAGCCGTCGTCTTCATCCTCGTCTTCGCCGCCGGAAACAGGCAGCGCCTGCTCGCGCTTCTTGCGAAAGCGGTCGACGATGCGGTTGCGCGCCACCCGGAACATCCAGGCGCCGACCTGCTCGATCGGCTCGGGCAGGCGACAGGCCTCCACCAGTTCGTAGAACACGTCCTGGAGAATGTCTTCCGCTTCGGACGGATCCGGCACCCGCGTACGGATGAAGTTGCGCAGGCGTGAACGCTCGCGCAGCACCGTGTCGGTAATACGTTTATTGTTGTTGTCGGCTTCGGCCATCGGCGTTGAAGGCAGCGTCGTTTCCATGCCGTGAAGACGGATCACGGCGGCGGATATTGTGGGATATGGAAAATAAACATGGAACAGCGGGCGGGCGCTCACCGCCGATGCTAGCGGCAATTGCCTGCAGGCGGGGCCGCGGGACTGAAAATTACCGGAGATTGCCTGATTGATATTGTCGCAATGACATGAATGTGTGGCGCGATTATACGTGCCGGGGGCAAAACGCGATGTCGCTCATTTGGGGGATATACAGTTCGCCGATATCGTTTTACATTCTCTGCATCAGCGCAGAACAACAGAAAAAGAACAGAAAGAACAGGCAATGATCTTATGACCGTTTCAACATGACCAACCTGCGTGCGGCCCGCAGCGACCAGCAGCAGCCCGGCTTCGGCCTGGCCGCTGCTGCGTCCGTGCGTTTGCCCGGCCATCCGGCCAGCGAACCCGATGAGCGCCTGGGCCAGCTCTTGTGGAACGTCACCTCGCTGGCCGGCATGTTGTGCGACACGCCCATCGCGATGGTGTCGCAGTTGCAGGGCCAGTTCGACTGCACCGAAACCGGCGCGCTGTCGTTGGCCGCGGCGGTCGCGCTCGACGGCGGCATGGATCAGCGCCGCCAGTGGTGGCGCTTGTCCGGGCAGTCGGACATTGTCTGCAGCACCGCCGATTTCGGTCTGTGCGAATCGGCCGCCCTCACGCCCGAGCGCATCACTGAAATCAGCGACCTTACCCTCGACCAGCGCTTCGCCCCTGGCGGCATGGCCAAAGGACCGACCGGCTTGCGCTTCTATGCCGCCATGCCGATGTGCAACCAGCGCGGCGACCTGCTCGGCACCTTGTGCGTGCTCGACCGCAAGCCGCGCCTGCTCGAGCAGCACCAGCGCAGCGGCCTGCATCTGCTGGCGCGACAATTCATCACGCAAGTGGAATTGCATCGCGACCTGCAGATGCTGCAACGGCAGACGCTGACGGACCCGCTCACGGGCGCAGGCAACCGGCGCGGCTTCGACCGCCGGCTGCGCGAAGAATGGTCGCGCCATCTGCGCAGCGGCGAGGTCTTGTCCTTGCTGATGATCGACGTCGACATGTTCAAGCAGTACAACGACACCTACGGCCATCCGGCCGGCGACGATGTATTGAGTCTGTTGTGCGAGTTGCTGCGCATGCCGCTGCGCGCCAGCGATTTCGTCGCGCGCGTCGGCGGCGACGAGTTTGCGGTGATTCTGCCCAATACGCCGGAGGTCGGCGCCGAACTGGTGGTGGAGCGCATCCAGGCCATGCTGCAGGCAGCGAAATGGCCGCATTGCCCGGTCAGCATCAGCGCCGGCGTGGCGACCTTGTCGCCGGGCGAAGTCTGCGATTTCGCTACGCTGCTGCAGCGCGCCGACCAGGCCATGTACATGCGCAAGCACAGCCGCCGCGGCGACGACTAGTCCCGTCTGTTCCGGTCCTTGTCCTTACCTTGCAAGGCCGCCAGCATCATCTTCCCCATGATTTCCGGACGACCATTGAAGATGGTCTGCACCGCATCGACCCCGGTCAGCTCGCGCCGCAGCTGATTGCGCAGCGCGTGGTCGTCGGCCAGCCGCACGGTGGCCTTGACGTACTCATCGACCGTCGGCGTCACCAGCCATTGCGGGAATTTCAAGCGTCCGAACAAGCCTTCGTCGATGTGCTCGTGCACCTCGGGCCCGGTCTTGCACACGCCGGCCAGGCCGGCGCTGACGGTGTCGATGATGCCGTTGGTGTTGCCGAACGGGAAGGGGTTGATGAACATGTCGCAGCGCGCGATCACCTGCATGTAGGCGCCGTACTGCTGGTGCGGATAGACGGTGGCGGCGTCGCCGAGGAATTGCCCGATCACGCGCTTGACCTGCGGATAGATCAGCATGCCCTGGGCCTGCCCGATCAGGAAATGGAAATGGATCTTGCTGTTTGCCTCGTGCAGGATGCGCTGGCAGGCGCGCAGGAAATCGGGATTGAGCTTCATCGTGGTGGAGGCCACCACGATCTGCACCACGTCGGGCGTCTCGCGGATTTCCGTTGGCAAATCCAGTTGCTTCGCATGCGCCGAGGCGCGATACGGCATGCCGTCGGTCGGCAGGCGCAGCAGCTGCTCGCTGAAGCAGGCCGGGTCGCCGACGTAGTCGTCCTCGACCACGACGTAATCCATCTCGGGCGAGTGCGAGGTCGCCGGATGACCGAGCGCCATCGCCTGCACCGGCGCCAGGCGCAGGTTGGACAGGAACATCGTCAGCGCGAACATGCCGACGCTGGGCATGTAGAACACCTGTGCGGCCTTCTCTTGCGCGACGCCGCGGATCTGCTTCAATTGGTCGAGGATTTCGCCCGGCGCGATCTCGACGAATTCATCGAACACCGCGCGGCCGGCCTCGTCCACCGTGCTGGCGTAGCCCATGCCGACCACGTGGAAGAGTTCGCGCGCCGCTTCCAGCGTGCGCGAGTGCGTGCGGTAGATCGAGTGCGCCGAGCTGAACCATTCCACCACGACCAGCAGCACGGGTTTGCGCTTGCCACCTGGGCCATCAGCCTGGACCGGCGTATTTAGTGACGTAATGCCGGCACGTTCGATGCTGCGCCGGATCAGGGCATTGATCGGCTTCTTGATGTCGTGCTTGTCGGCGCGGCGGGCGTAGCTGCAGTGCATGTAGACGTCGTGCAGGATGCCGGCCGGCAGCTGCGCCAGGTCCTCGATCTGTTCCAGCCGCGCCGACAGCCACGGCAGGATCTGCTCGCGCTTTTCGTAGGCCACCGGCGTGGCCAGCAGGCGCGGCGACAGCAGCGCCAGGCACAGGCTGGCGACCAGCGTCTTGTCGTGCGCCCAGAAGGCGTCGAGGTCCATCGGGATTTCGGACTCGGGCGAATACAGAAGGCAGAACTTGATCAGGTCGCGGTTGCTGATTTCCACCTCGCGCAGGTTGCCCTTGCCGCGGATGTTCCAGGCGCGCACCACGTGGTCGGCATTGCGGAACGAGCTGGCGGCGAACAGGCTGGACAGCCAGCGATGCATCACCAGCATCTGGCCGAAGCCGAGCTGGGAGAACTGGAACTCGCTGTCCGCGAACAGGCAGGAAATCGCCGCCGCGATGCGGGTGACGACGTGCTCGTTGAGTTCGTCGGCCTGCACGCTGGAGAGCGGCTTGGCGGTGAAATCCTCGCCCGGCAGGCCGTAATTGGCGTCCAGCGCCGACAGCAGCGCCATCAGCTCGCGCGCGGCCTCCTCATGCTGGCGCGAGTAGGCCAGGTATTCGAAATTCTCCAGCGAAAACGCCATCGCTCCCCCGTTCTCTTGCTTTTTTAGTGTTGTTCTTCGGCCTCGAAGCCGGCCTGGCGCAAGGCGTTCAGCACCAGCGCCAGGTGTTCGCGGCCGCGCGTCTGCAGGACCAGTTCGATGTCGACGTTCTGCGCCGCCAGCATGGTAAAGGCGCGCTGGTGATGCACTTCGTCGACGTTGGCGCCGGCTTCGGCGACGGTGGCGGTGATGCGCGCCAGCACGCCCGGCACGTCGCGTGCCGACACGCGCACGCGCGCCAGCCGGCCGGCGCGCACCATGCCGCGTTCGATGATCGCGGCCAGCAGCAGCGGATCGATATTGCCGCCCGACAGCACCATGCCCACGCGCTTGCCGCGGAAGCGTTCCGGATGACGAATCAGCGCCGCCAGCCCGGCCGCGCCGGCGCCTTCGACCAGGGTCTTTTCGATTTCCAGCAGCATCAGCACGGCTTGTTCGATGTCGCCCTCGTCGACCAGCAGCAGGTCGTTGACTTCGCGCGCGATGATGTCACGCGTCAGCACGCCGGGCGTGGCGACCGCGATGCCTTCGGCGATGGTGCTGGTGCCGAGCGCATGGGTGGTGCCCTGCACGGCGTTGATCATCGACGGGAAGCGCTTGGCCTGCACGCCGACGATGTCGATGCCGGGTTTGCGCGCGCGCGCCGCCACCGCCATGCCGGCCAGCAGGCCGCCGCCGCCGATGGCCACCACCAGCGTGTCGAGGTCGGGCACGGCGTCGAGCATTTCCAGCGCGACCGTGCCCTGGCCGGCGATGATGGCTTCATCGTCATAAGGATGGACGAAGGTCAGGCCGCGTTCCTGCGCCAGCGCGAAGGCATGGGCGCGCGCTTCTTCCAGCGTGTCGCCATGCAGCACCACCTCGGCGCCGAAGCCGCGCGTGCGTTCGATCTTGACGCCCGGCGTGAAGCGCGGCATCACGATCAGCGCGTGCAGGCCGAGCCGTTGCGCGTGATAGGCCACGCCTTGCGCATGATTGCCGGCCGACATGGCGATCACGCCACGCACGCCGGCGGCGGCCAGGTCGGTCAGCTTGTTGCAGGCGCCGCGTTCCTTGAATGAGGAAGTGAACTGGAGGTTTTCGAATTTGAGGAAAACCTGGGCGCCGACGATCTCCGACAGCGTGCGCGATTCCACGCACGGGGTGTTGAGGATTTGGCCTTGCAGGCGCGCGGCGGCGCGCTGGATATCTTCGATGGTGGTCATACGGTCCGCTCAAGTCTGCACAAAAACAGGGAGCAGACATTGTAGCGAGAGAGACGGCGGCTGCGGGAAGGAAATGCGTTGTTACGCTATTCCCGCAGCCGGCGGGGAGGAAACCCGGCCGGGCCGGATTATGCCTTGAGCTTGAAGATGCCGACGATCTGCGCCAGGTTGGCGGCCTGGTCCTGCATGGCGCGCGCGGCGGCGGCGGCTTCTTCGACCAGCGCGGCGTTCTGCTGGGTGCTTTCATCCATCAGCACGATGGCGCGGTTGACCTCTTCGATGCCGGTGCTCTGCTCGGTGCTGGCGGCGCTGATTTCGCCGACGATGTCGGTCACGCGGCGCACGCTGGCGACCACTTCGGACATGGTGGCGCCGGCGTTTTCGACCAGCTTGCTGCCGCTGTCGACCTTGTCCACCGAGGCGGTGATGAGTTCCTTGATTTCCTTGGCCGCGCCGGCCGAACGTTGCGCCAGGCTGCGCACTTCACTCGCCACCACCGCGAAGCCGCGGCCCTGCTCGCCGGCGCGGGCGGCTTCCACTGCGGCGTTCAATGCCAGGATGTTGGTCTGGAAGGCAATCCCGTCGATCACGCTGATGATGTCGACGATCTTCTTGGACGATTCGTTGATGGCGCTCATGGTGTCGATCACCTGTCCGACCACGGCGCCGCCCTGGGTTGCGACTTCGGAGGCCGATACCGCCAGCTGGTTGGCCTGGCGGGCGTTTTCGGCGTTCTGCTTGACGGTCGAGGTGAGTTGTTCCATGGCGGCGGCGGTTTCTTCCAGCGAGCCGGCCTGCTGTTCGGTGCGGCTCGACAGGTCGAGGTTGCCGTTGGCGATTTCCGCCGACGCGGTGGCAATGGTGTCGGTGCCGGTGCGGACCTGGCCGACGATATTGACCAGGTTGTCGTTCATGTCCTTGAGCGCCGCCATGAGCTGGCCGGTTTCGTCGCGCGATTCCACCGTGATGACGGTGCCGAGGTCGCCCTGGGCCACCCGGCCGGCGACGCCGACCGCGGTGACCAGCGGTCGCGTGATCGAGCGCGTGATGAACACCGCCAGGCCGATGCCGGCCACCAGCGCGATGCCGCCCAGCACGATCATGAGCAGGCGCGCGGTCTTGAACAGGTCGTTGACCTGGTGCGTCAGCGTGGTGATGGCGTCGCTCTGCAGATTGGACAGTTTCTCGATCGAGGCCAGGTACAGCTTGCTGTTGGGCAGCAACTTTTCTTCCACGACCTTGCGGGCGCCTTCTTCGTTGCCGGCGTCCTTTTCCTTGAAGACCTCGGTGTTGGCGGCGATCACCACCTTGCGGCGTTCGTTGATCTCATTGAGCAGCGCCTTGCCCTGGTCGTCGACGATGGTCGCTTCCATCTGCTTGACGTATTCGTTGTTCTTGGAAATGGTGGCGACGATCTGGTCCTTGTAGAACTTCTGCTGTACTGGGTCGGCGTTCTTGGCGGCGGCGACGATGCGGCCGACGTTGAGTTCGATCGACTTGTAGAAAGCATTGACCAGCCGTTCCTTGGCCAGCGCGTTGTTGACCATGTAGTCGGTCATGTTGCCCACCGATTGCAGGCGCCAGACGCCGATCGCGGTAATGATGCTCATCAGCACCAGGATGGCGGCGAAACCGATGCCCAGGCGCGTACCGATTTTCAGGTTTTTCATTGTCTTCCCTCGAGGTTGGGCGCTGTTCGCCGCTTGCCTTGTCCCCTCCGGCCATGTTTGCAGCTTGTGGCTGTTGGCTCTTCATGCAGGAACAGGCAGATATCCGGTCGATACGATGCGCATCCTGACATTAACGGATGCTGCGATGCCGTACTTGAGGGGAAAGCGAGCCGGTCGCTTAATTATTCCTCGGGGTCAGGAGACCGTCAGCT
Organism: Herbaspirillum lusitanum; assembly: GCF_026127345.1. NCBI lineage: Bacteria > Pseudomonadati > Pseudomonadota > Betaproteobacteria > Burkholderiales > Oxalobacteraceae > Herbaspirillum > Herbaspirillum lusitanum. Next base: position 36,378 of record NZ_QXFG01000001.1, read on the forward strand.
TATGTCCATCGGCTGTCTTCCTTGTTGCCGGGTTGGCGGCGCCCGGACGGCGACCGTACAATGCCTGCCCGGTTGCATGTATATCAGGTGCAACCGGGCGTGGAAAGTCCCGCCCGGCGCCTGTTGCGGCAAACTATGCTTTGGCGACATAACCTCCGTACTACTTTGCATAGCGTCGCGCGCCGCAACGATTATGCTCGGCACATAGAACAACATCCGTGCGAGCGTATCCATGAAAGTCGAACAAATCCAGCGAGCAATGTCGGTCGGCGTGATCGGCGGCCTCGGCGCCATCGGCAGCGCGGACCTGTACGCAAAAATGACGCGCACCGCAGCCAGGACAGTCGGCAAGGACCGCGTCAAGGTGCTGTTCGGCCAACTGGCTTTCGACGACGCCGACATGGCCGGCGCGGAGAATGCCCAGACCAACACGCGCAAGCTGTACGTGTTCGACATGCTGCGCGACTTCGAGCAGCGCGGCACCAGCGCCGTGCTGCTGCCCTGCTTCATCAGCCACACCTTCATCGACGAAGTGCAGGCCGAGATCGGCGTGCCCATCATCGACATGGTCGCCGCCATCCGCAGTCACCTGGCACAGCGCCTGCCCAAGCTGCAAAAGATCGGCGTGCTGACTTCCAGCTACGTGCGCAAGAAGGCGTTGTTCGAGAAATATTTCGCCGACGACTGCGAGCTGCTCTATCCGTCCGCCGTGATGCAGCATGCCTGCCTGATGCGCGCCGTCTACGGCACCACCGGCATCAAGAACGGCTACCTCGACGGCGAGTCGATCGACCTGCTGTACCGCGCCTGCAAGGACTTGCTCGACCAAGGCGCGCAGGTCATCGTGCCCGGCATGACCGAGATCGCCACCGTGGCCGAGGCGCTCAGCGCGCGCGGCATCCCGATCATCGACACCAACCAGATCTATGCGGAATCGGCATTGAGCTTCCAGGCCGAACAGGTGGGACGCTCGTTCAAGATCGGCGTGGTCGGCGGCGTCGGCCCGGCGGCCACGGTCGACTTCATCGAGAAGGTCATCAAGAACACGCCGGCCGCGCGCGACCAGGACCACATCAAGCTGGTGGTCGAACACAATCCCAAGATCCCCGACCGCACCGACAACCTGATCGGCGACGGCGCCGATCCGACCGTGGCGATCTACGCCGCCTGCAAGCGCCTCGAGAGCGACAACGCCGACATCATCGCGATCCCGTGCAATACCGCGCACGCCTTCGTCGAACGCATCCAGTCCTACCTGTCGATCCCGATCGTCAACATGCTGTCGGAAACCGTCAGCTACATCGAGAAGCGCCACGGCGACAAAAGCTGGATCGGCCTGCTGGCGACATCCGGCACCATCGCCAGCGGCGTCTATCAACAGGCCGTCGACCAGAACGGCGAGCGCAGCAACGGGCACGGCAAATTCAGCATGATCGTGCCCGATGCCGAGCACCAAGCGCTGGTCATGGACGTCATCTATGGCGAGCAAGGCGTCAAGGCCGGCTTCGTCAACGACGACGTGCGCGCCAAACTGGAGCGCGCCATCGCCCACCTGGTCGCCAACGGCGCCGACGTCATCGTGCTCGGCTGTACCGAATTGCCGCTGCTGATCGCCCAGGACGACAAGTTTGCCGTGGCAGGTAAGCGCGTACCGGTGCTCGATCCGACCGAAATCCTGGCGCGCCGCTGCGTCGCCCTGGCCAGCCCGCAAGGGCGCAAGGCGACGTGAAGCACGCGTTGGCGTTGGCAAACTGCAACAGCGCGGGTTTTGCGGCGACGGCGTTGAAGCAGCGCTGACCGCGCATCGCCGGCGTAAACTCATGCGTCGCACCATTTAGGTGGCACGGCAAAGTCGAGGTTGCACCAAGGCGCACTTTCTCGCATGTCATGAATTTTCTTTTTGGCAATATCCTGATGGCGATTTGTCGCCGTGAACCGCCCTCGTCCGGCGGTTTCTTGTGCGCCGCAATGGCGCTCCGGACAAGGCTTTCCTGCCTTCCGGCCAAATAAAAACCAGGCTTTCTCGCCGTTTTACGCTGCTCTCCGTCCCCAGCCTGTGGCACGATAAATGCATGTCTACTTTGATGTATACATTGGTGCCTACATTTAAAGGAACAACGATGAGCCAGTCTTTTCTTCCGCTTTCATATGCATTAACGCGTCTCTTCACCCGTCTTGCCGCCGCCGGTCTGCTGAGCGGCGCGGTGCTGTCGGCCTCTGCCGCGGTCATCAATATTTCGCTGGACGACGATCCCGGCAAGCTCGATCCGACGCAATCGTCGATGATCACCGAGCGCATCGTCTATCAAAGCATCTTCGACAAGCTGGTGGACCTCGACGAGAGCGGCAAGATCGTGCCCATGCTGGCGCAGCGCTGGACCATTTCCGATGATCAGAAGACCTACACGCTGTATCTGCAAAAGGGCGTGAAATTCCAGGACGGCACACCGTTCAACGCCAAGGCGGTGGAATTCAACCTGCTGCGCGGACAGGAGAAAGCCTCCCTGCGCCGCAATGAGCTCAAGTACATCAAGCAGATCACGGTGATCGACGACAGCACCGTCAAGCTCGAGCTGACTGCGCCGTTCGCACCGTTCATGTCGATCCTGACCGATCGCGCCGGCATGATGTCCTCGCCGGACGCCGTCAAGAAATACGGCGACGACTACGTCAACAACCCGGTCGGCACCGGTCCCTTCATCTACAAGGGCCGCCTCAAGGGCGCCACCATCACGCTGGAAAAGAATCCGCACTACTGGCAGGCCGGCCTGCCGAAAGTCGACGGCGTCACCTACCGGATCATGAACGACGTCAACGTCGCCTTCAACAATCTGCGCAGCGGCCAGGTCGACATCACCAACCGTTTTCCGTACAAGGAAATCACCAACATCGACGCCGGCGCCAAGTACACCGTCATCAACAAACCGTCGCTGGGCTTCCGCGGCTTTTACCTGAATACCTCCAGGCCGCCGTTCGACAAGAAGGAAGTGCGCGAAGCCGTCGACATCCTGATCGATCGCAACGCCATCGCCAAGGTGGTCTACAACGGCGCCGTCGCCGCCGCGCATTCGCCGTTCAGCAAGGCCCAGTTCGCCCATGGCGACGCCGATGCACCGCCGAAAGTCGACCTTGCGCGCGCCAAGGCGCTGCTCAAGGCGGCCGGCAAGGAAGCCGGTTTCAGCTTCCGCCTGACGTTGCCGACCACGCCGTATGAATCGCAGGTCGGCCAGATGATCCAGGGCATGCTGCGCCCGGCCGGCATCAGCGTCACGCTGGAAAAAGCCGAGCTGGCCACGCAGATCGAGGCAGGCAAGGCGGGCACGCATGAAGCGTTGTTCGTCGGCTGGAGCGGCCGTCCCGATCCCGACCAGAACGTCTACGACTTCACCGTCACCAACGGCTCGCTGAACTATTCCAAGTACGGCACCAAGGAAGTCGACGACCTGCTGCAACAAGCCCGCCTGGAAAGCAACGAGGCCAAGCGCAAGGTCTTCTACGACCAGGCCATGCAGATCCTGGTGAAGGATGTGCCTTACGTCTTCCTGAACCACGACAACGTGCTGTTCGGCATTTCCAAGTCGATCAAGGGCTTCAGGCTGGTGCCGGACGGCGTGATCCGTACGGCCACGCTGTCGAAGTAACCGGTCGATAGCGGTTGCGATTGCCGCCGTGGGCGAGGACCTGCGGCGGCAATGCCTTCCGGCCACATTACATGCATTACCCCAGTCTTTTACATCACCCATGTCGCCACTGATCAAACGCATCCTGCTGGTCATCCCCACCCTGCTGCTGGTCAGCATGGTGATCTTTTCGCTGCTGGCGATCCTGCCCGGCGATCCGGTGACCGCCATCCTCGGCCTGGAAGCGACACCCGAAGCGGCGGTCGCGTTGCGCCTACAGCTCGGTCTCGACGATCCGCTGTACGTGCAATACGCGCGCTGGTTGTGGAATGTGCTGCACGGCGACCTCGGGCGCTCTTTCATCGACCGCACGCCGGTCATCGACGTGCTGATGCAGCGCCTGCCGGTGACCATCGAACTGGCGGTCGGCAGCTTCGCCGTCGGCATCCTGATCGCGGTGCCGGCCGGGATCCTGTCGGCGGTGCGCCCGCGCGGCATCGCCAACTACTTCACCACGCTGGTGGCGCTGTTCGGCATGTCGGTGCCGCACTTCTGGCTGGGCATGATGTTCATCATCCTGTTCGCGGTCAAGCTGGGCTGGCTGCCGGCCTCGGGCTACGTGCCGTTCACCGAGGACTGGCGCGGCAACCTGGCGGCGATGTGCATGCCGGTGCTGGCGACCGGGCTGCGCGAGTCGGCGATCCTGATGCGCATGGTGCGCAGCAGCCTGCTCGAAGTGCTCAATGAAGATTACATCCGCACTGCGTTCTCCAAGGGCCTGCGCGACTGGCAGGTGGTGATCGGCCACGCGCTGCGCAATGCGCTGATCCCGGTGGTCACGGCCAGCGGCCTGATGGTGTCGGTGCTGCTGGGCGGGCTGGTGATCACGGAAAGCATCTTCGCCATTCCGGGCATGGGCAAGATGATCGTCGACGCCATCTTCCAGCGCGACTACGTCATGGTGCAGGGCGGCGTGCTGGCCGCCGCGCTGATGGTGGTGATCGTCAACCTGGCGGTGGACGTGCTGTACACCGTCATCGATCCGCGCATCGAAAGGTGACCGCCAACATGAAAGCAAATATGGACCAGGCCATCGCCACCCCATCCAACGCAGCGGACGCCCTGCCCCGCCGGCAACGCTTCACCGGACTGCGCCGTTTCGCCGGCAATCGCCTTGCCGTGCTCGGCGCCGCCATCATTCTGCTGCTGGTGCTGATCGCGATTTTTGCGCCGCTGCTGGCGACGCACGATCCGATCTTCGATCAGGACTACGGCAACCTGCTGTCGGGTCCCGATACGACCCACTGGATGGGCACCGACGATCTCGGCCGCGACATCTTTTCGCGCATGCTGTACGGCGCGCGCATTTCGCTGCAGGCGGCCCTGATCGCGGTCGGCCTGGCCTTCTGCGTCGGCGTGCCGGTCGGCATCGCCAGCGGCTACTTCCGCGGTTTCTGGGATGAGTGGGTGGTGATGCGCATCGTCGACGCGCTGCAAGCCTTCCCGCCGCTGATCCTCGCGCTGGCCCTGGCGGCGGCGCTGGGCGGCGGCTTCTACAACGCCATGGCGGCGGTCGGCATCGGCTTCGCGCCGGCCTTCATCCGTCTCGCACGCGGCCAGGCGATGAGCATTCGCAATCTCGATTACGTCATGGCGGCGCGCTCGGTCGGCGCCGGCCACCTCCGCATCATGTGGCGCTACGTCCTGCCGAATGCGATGGCGCCGCTGATCATCCAGGCCACCTTCGCGATGGGCTCGGCCATCATCGCCGAAGCCGGCTTGTCCTACCTCGGCCTCGGCGCCCGCGCGGAAGATCCGAGCTGGGGCTCGATGCTGCATATCGCGCAAGGCTACCTGAACACCAATCCGACGCTGGCGCTGTGGCCGGGCGTGGCGATCTTTGCGGTGGTGCTGGGTTTCAATTTGCTGGGCGACGGCATCCGCGAAGTATTCGACCCGAAACTGTACCGCTAGAGAGAACCGGCCATGTTGGAAGTAAACAATCTCAAAGTCGAATTCGTCCGCAACGGCAAGCGCGTGGCGCCGGTCGACGGCGTCTCGTTCTCGGTCGGCGCCAATGAAACCGTCGGCCTGCTGGGCGAATCCGGTTGCGGCAAGAGCGTCACCGCGCTGTCCATCCTGCGGCTGTTCCCGATGGCCAGCAAGGCGCAGCTGAGCGGCTCGGTGCAATACAACGACGGCGTCAGGGTCAGCAACATGCTGGAAGCCGACGACGCCACCTTGCGCAGCATGCGCGGCAAGGAGATCGCCATGATCTTCCAGGAGCCGATGACATCGCTCAACCCGCTGCATCGCATCGGCCACCAGCTGCGCGAGATGCTCAAGGTGCACGGCAATCTGAGCCGCAAGGACATCGATGCGCAGGTCATCGCCATGCTGCAGCGGGTCGGCCTGCCGCGCGCCGAGCAACTGGTCGACGACTATCCGCACAGTCTCTCGGGCGGCATGCGCCAGCGCGTGATGATCGCCATGGCGCTGCTGTGCAATCCCGGCCTGCTGATCTGCGACGAGCCCACCACCGCGCTCGACGTCACCATCCAGGCGCAGATCCTCGACCTGATGCGCGCACTCAAGCGCGAGCACGGCACCGCGATCCTGATGATCACGCACGACCTCGGCGTGGTCGCCGAAATGTGCGACCGCGTGGTGGTCATGTATGCCGGCCAGGTGGTCGAGCAAAGCAGTGTGCGCGACCTGTTCGACGCGCCCGCCCATCCTTATACGCAAGCGCTGATGCGCGCGCGGCCGGCGCTGGATGCCGTGCCGGGCGAGCCGCTGGAAGCGATTCCCGGCGCGGTGCCGTTGCCGGGTTCGGTGGAATCCGGCTGCCGCTTCGCTGCGCGTTGTCCGAAGGTGCAGGAGCGTTGCCGTCGCGATGCGCCGACGCTTGATGCCGTAGATGATCGCGCGGGCGACGGCCATCTGGCGCGTTGCTGGTATCCGAATTGAAGAGGCCGACATGAGTTCCGCTCCCCTGCTCCAGGTCTCCGGCCTGAAAAAACATTTCGCCGCCGGCAAGCGCGGCGCGTCGCCGGTCAAGGCGGTGGACGACGTCTCGTTCGCCATCGAGGAAGGCAAGACGCTCGGCCTGGTCGGCGAATCCGGCTGCGGCAAATCGACCACCGGCCGCAGCGTGCTGCGCCTGATCGAGCCGACCGCCGGCAGCGTCAACTTCATGGGCGAGGAAATTTCCAAATTATCTTCTTCCGCCCTGCGCGCCATGCGCCGCAACATGCAGATGGTGTTCCAGGATCCGTTCGCGTCGCTCAATCCGCGCATGACCATCGGCGAGGTATTGGAAGAACCGTTGATCGTGCACGGCCTGTTCGATCGCGCCACGCGCAAGCGCAAGGTCGCCGAAATCCTCGACGTGGTGGGGTTGAGCCAGGCTTATGCCAGCCGTCATCCGCATGAATTCTCCGGCGGCCAGCGCCAGCGCGTCGGCATCGCGCGCGCCATCATCACGCGGCCGAAACTGGTGGTCGCCGACGAAGCAGTGTCGGCGCTCGACGTCTCGATCCAGGCGCAAATCCTCAACCTCCTGCAAGAGCTGCAAAAGGAATTCGCCCTCACCTATCTGTTCGTCTCGCACGACCTCGCCGTGATCCGTCACGTCAGCGATAGCATCGGCGTGATGTACCTCGGCCGCATGGTCGAGTACGGCAGCTGCGAGAGCGTCTACGGCGCGCCCAGGCATCCCTACACGCAGGCGCTGCTGTCGGCGATCCCGCGCGAGCATCCGGACCAGGTGCGCCAGCGCATCGTGCTGCAAGGCGGCATCCCCAATCCGGCGTCGCCGCCGCCGGGTTGCCATTTCCATCCGCGCTGCGCGTCCTGCATGGATATCTGCAAAACTGAACTGCCGCCTAATATCGAGACCGCGCCGGGCGAGTATGTCGCCTGCCATCTATATCGCTAGAATTCACCTTTGAATTATTTACCTGTTCATTCGCCCAGATCAGAAACCCGAAAGCATCCCATGCCAACCTTCAACGCCAATCACTACCCCTACGCTTCCCGCCGCAGCGCGGTCTTCGCCAATCGCGGCATGGTCGCGACCGGCCAGCCGCTGGCCGCACAAGCCGGCCTGCAAGTGCTGCAAGCCGGCGGCAACGCGATTGACGCCGCCATTGCAGCGGCCGCGGCATTGACCGTGGTCGAGCCGACCGCCAACGGCATCGGCGGCGACGCCTTCGCATTGATCTGGCACAAAGGCCAGCTGCACGGCCTCAACGCCAGCGGCCCGGCGCCGATGGCGATTTCGCTCGATGCATTCAGCGCGGCCGGACACAAGAACGTGCCCAAGTACGGCGCCCTGCCCGTCACCGTGCCGGGTACGCCGTCGGCGTGGGCGACGATGGCCGAGCGCTTCGGCCGCCTGCCGCTGTCGCGTTCGATGGCCGGCGCCATCAGCCTGGCGCAGGACGGCTTCCCGGTGTCGCCCATGGTGGCGGTGGCGTGGCAGCAGGCCTACAAGAATTTCACGCGTGAATTCAAGGACGATCATTTCAAGTCGTGGTTCGACACCTTCGGCTCACTTGACGCGGGTGTGGGTCAGGGCCGCGCACCGCAGGCAGGTGAAATGTGGCGTTCGCCCGGTCACGCCGCGACGCTGCAATCGATTGCCGACGACAACGCACGCAGCTTCTACCAAGGCGCACTGGCGGAGAAAACCGCCGCCTTCGTGCGCGCCGCCGGCGGTTACCTGGATGTCTCCGACCTGGCCGACTACCGGCCGGAATGGGTCGACCCGATCCGCGCCAACTATCGCGGCTACGACGTCTGGGAAATCCCGCCGAACGGCCACGGCCTGGTCGCCTTGCTGGCGCTGAACATGTTGAAGGGCTTCGATTTCAGCGAGCGCGACACCCTGCTCACCTACCACCGCCAGATCGAAGCGATCAAGCTGGCGTACGCCGACGGCCTCGCCCACATCGCCGACAGCGGCCACATGCGCATCCCGGTGCAGGACCTGCTGTCGGACGCCTACGCCGACGAGCGCCGCAAGCTGATCGGCGCGCGCGCTGCGTTACCGGCGCCGGGCGAGCCGCCGCGCGGCGGCACGGTGTACCTGTGCACCGCCGACAACGAAGGCAACATGGTGTCCTTCATCCAGAGCAATTACATGGGCTTCGGCTCGGGCCTGGTGGTGCCGGGCACCGGCATCTCGCTGCACAACCGCGGCAACAATTTCACGCTCGACGCCGCTCATCCGAACTGCCTGGCGCCGGGCAAACGGCCGTATCACACCATCATCCCCGGCTTCCTCACCAAGGACGGCGAAGCGGTCGGCCCGTTCGGCGTGATGGGCGGCTTCATGCAGCCGCAAGGCCATGTGCAGATGGTGATGAACACGGTCGACTTCGGCCTCAATCCGCAATCCTCGCTGGACGCGCCGCGCTGGGAATGGGAAAGCGGCAACAAGGTCAGCATCGAACACACCACCGCCGAGCACCTGTTCCGCGGCCTCGGCCCGGCCGGGCTCGGGCATGAAGTCAGCTGGTCCGGCAACCAGCTCGGTTTCGGCCGCGGCCAGATCATCTGGCGCGACGCCAACGGCGTGCTGTGCGGCGGCACCGAACCGCGCAGCGACGGTTGCGTGGCGGCCTGGTAGTTTCACTCTTTTCTGAAAAAGGCTGTGCGCCCATGCATGCTTCACCCGATCCGTCGCTGATGGACAGCGTCGCCGCAGAGCCGGCCAAGTCGTCGTCCTTGCCGGAGTATGTCTACGCGCGCTTGCGTGAAGACATCTTCGAGATGCGCCTGCTGCCCGGCGACCAGGTCACCGAGACCGAAGTCGCGGCCTACTTCAAGGTCTCGCGCACGCCGGTGCGCGAGGCGCTGCAACGCCTGCAAAGCGACGGCCTGATGCAGGGCTACGTGCGCGGCGGCTGGGAAGTGGTGACGATGGATTTCAAACGCTTTGCCGACTTGTACGAGTTGCGCCAGCTGATCGAAGTGCATGCCGTCAGGCGCCTGTGCGCCGGCCATGTCGATGGCAAACGCGCCATCGACATGGCGCAGATCGAGGCCCTCAAGGCGGACTGGTGCGTACCGGTGGAACAGCGCCTGACCGACGGCCGCGCCGCCGCCGCGCTCGATGAAGCCTTCCACCAGACGCTGGTGCGCGCCACCGGCAACCAGGAAATGGCGAGCGCCTTCGACCGCCTGACCGACCGCATCCGCATCGTGCGGCGGCTTGATTTCGTGTACGGTGATTGCGTTGGATCGACCTACGAAGAACATGCCGCCATCCTTGCGCAGATCGACGCCCGCGCCGGCGATGAAGCTGTCAGGTTGATAACCGAGCACATCGACGGCAGCCACGCGGAAGTCAACCAGATCACCCTGCATCGCCTGCACAGCGCGCGCGCCTCCGCCGCGACCGAACGCCTGCCTTACGTCACCGTGAGGGTCATGCGTTCATTCTGAGCAAGCTCTGCGAAGATCGTCTTTGCACCTGTTTTGTCGCCGGCAATTTACTGTTGTTGTCAGCCACGCGGGAAGGAATTACACCAGGCCGGTCGCCAGCGTGAGCAGCAACGCCAGCCACAACGCCGGCTTGCCCGTGCGCGGTACCGACTTCGGCGCGTAGCACAGCTGCAGCACCAGCAGCAGGGCGGCGACGGTCATGGTGCCGAGCCAGACCACCGGGCCGATGCCCCAGCCGCTGTCGCGCACGCACACGGCGAAGGCCGCCGTCAGCGCCAGCGTGCCGAGCCGGCGGCCGCGCTTGCGCAGCGCTGCGCTTGGCTCGGCGCCGCGGCCGTTGATGTCGGCGTAGTGGCGGTCCATCGCCAGGCTCAGCGCCACCCAGGCGCTGTAGGTCAGCGCCAGCGTCGCCAGGAATGGCAGCGGGATCAGGTCGGCCATGCTCATCACGCGGCCTCCTGCAGCTTGGCTTCCGACGTTTCTTGCGGATGCTGTTTGCCGCTTTTCTTTGCCGCTTTCTTCTTGCGGCCCAGGTGCCATGCCGCGAGCGCCAGACCGATTCCCAGCGCCAGCACCGTCAGGTCGAAACCGGCCACCGACCATGGACCCTGCGCCATGAACAGCGTCACGCCCAGGTGCGACGAGGTGGTGAAGACATTCAGCACCGGGATGCCCATGAAGAGCAGGGCGCCGGTCCACAATTGCCATTGCCACATGCGGCGGTCGGGACGGATCTGCGCCAGCACGGCGGCCACTCCCCAGGCGATGAAGAACCAGCTGATCTCGGCATCGGGGCGCCTGGGCATCGCCACCGGCAGCAGGCGGTTGGCCCAGAAGTAGGCGGCGAAGGCGATCGGCAGGCCGGCGATGGCGCCGATGTTGAGCGCTTCCACCAGGCGCAGGCCGAAGCCCACCCGTCCACCGGCGGCGAGTTTCCTGGCGTAACCCTGGCGCGTCTTGACCGCCCACAGCAGCGCGCCGGTGGCGACCATGGCGCAGCCCGACAGGCCGCACAGGAAGAACAGCACGCGCAGCAGCGGATTGGCGAAGTGGCCGATGTGCAGGCCGTACAGCACGCCGCGGGTGGCGTTGGCGCCGCCGATGTCTTCATTGTCGGCGCTGACCAGCGCGCCGGTGACGCCGTTGAATTGCACGCTGGGCTGGATGTAGTTCAGGCCTTTTTCTTCCTGACGACGGATTTGAATCGTCGCGTTGGCGTCGCCCGGATGATTGATCGTGATGCCCACCGCCGGGATGCCGTGCCAGCGCTGTTCGGCTTGCGCCAGCAGCGGTTGCAGCGGCGTCAGCGGCATCGGCTTGCCGGCAGGTTTGCCGTTCCTGGCGCTCGGGAAGACGTCGGCGAAGAAGCTTTCCTGGTTCCCTTTGTACGCCGTCTGGATGCCCCACGGCATGTACATGAACATCAGCGTGACCAGGCCGGTGTAGGTGATCATCAGGTGGTAGGGCAGGGCCAGCACGGCGGTGGCGTTATGCGCGTCGAGCCAGGAGCGCTGGCCCTTCTTCGGACGGAAGGTGAAGAAGTCCTTGAAGATGCGCTTGTGCGTGATCACGCCGCTGACGATTGCCACCAGCATGAACATGGCGCAGAAGCCGACGATCCAGCGCGCCCACAGCGCCGGCATGTAATGCAGGTCGAAGTGCAGGCGGTAGAGGAATTCGCCGCCGCGCGTCTCGCGCACGTCGGGCATTTTTTCACCGGTCAGCGGATCGATGATCTGGCTGGTGAACTTGCCGCGCGTCTTCGGCGGCGCATCCTTGGGCGGCGGGCTGATCCAGCCGATGCGCAGTGCCGTGCTGCGTTCGGCAGGCAAGGTGATGAACCAGCGCGAGGCATCCGGCGCCTTGCTTTGCAATGCGGTCAGCGCGGTTTGCGCAGCCTGGGCATCGCTGATCTGCACGCTGTGCGACGCATGCAGTTCGGGCTTCATCCACAGCGTGATTTCTTCGCGGAAGTAGGATGCGGTGCCGGCGCAGAACACCAGGAACAGCACCCAGCACACCAGCAGGCCGGACCAGGTGTGCAGCCATGCCATCGATTGGCGGAAACCTTCTCTCATGCCATGCTCCGCTGTACCAATAAACCAAGACCGAGCAACACGCCCGGCGCCACGATCCCGCCCCACGCACGCCACGCCGTGCGCGCCGCGAACACCCACAGCACCGCGCAGCAAAACACGATGAACGACAACAGCGTGGCGGTGATCACCGCTTCGGCAGGGTGCATCGGCAACACCACGGCAAGCAGGGCGGCGACCGCGGCGGAGAGCGCGTAACCGCCGCCGATGGCGGCTACTGCGCGTGAAGCGACGGCGAGGCGATAACGAAGGGCAGGATTCAGGTTCATTTCTTTACGTGGTGGTGATGCGGCGTCGGCTATGTACGATTACCAGCCGTACGACAGCGTTGCCGTCGCAGTGCGGCCTTCGCCGTACAGGCAGTAATTCGTCGAGCAGATACCGGGGTAATACACTTTGTCGAACAGGTTCTGGATGTTGAAGGCCAGACGTGCGCCCTTGAGTTTCGGATCCAGTTTCGCCAGGTCGTAACGCAACATCGCGTCGACCAGGGTGAACGACGCGATCTTTTGCGTGTTGCCGGCGTCGAGCCACATTTTACCGGTGTAGCGCGCACCGGCGCCGAAGCCGAGACCGTTCAACGGGCCGTTCTTCACTTCGTAGTCGGCCCATACCGACGCCGTATGCGGCGCCAGCGAGGTCGGCGCCTTGTCCTGCGCCGGCGCGCTGGCTTTCAGGTATTTGCCGGCGGTGTAAGCGTAAGCGGCCGTCAGGTTGACGCCGTTTTCCAGCGTCAGCTTGGCTTCCAGTTCAATGCCTTGGGTGCGCAATTCGCCGGTTTGCACCGAGCATTGCGTACCGCCGGCGCAGACATGCGTCGGATCCGGATCGGTCATGGTGTTGTTCTTCTGCTTTTGCTGATACACCGCAGCAGAAAACAGCGCGTTGTATGCCTTCGGCTGATAGCGCACGCCGGTTTCATACAGCACGCCCTTGGTCGGGATGAACGGCTTGCCGAAGAAGTCGGTGCCGCTGATCGGTTCAAAGGATTCCGAATAGCTCACGTACGGCGCCACGCCGTTTTCGAACAGGTACAGGGCCGCGAGGCGTTTGGTGAAGGCGCTGTCTTCCAGCCTGGCCGTGGTGGCGAGGGTGCTCTGGTTGCGGGTGCTGGTGCGCGCCTGTTCATAGCGGCCCGCCAGCGTAAAGCGCCAGTTGCCCAAGGCAGCCTGGTCTTGCAGATAGACGCCGGGGCGTTCCTGTTTCTGCAGCGTCGGCGCGGCAAAGGTGTACGCCGAGGTCGGCAGGGTGCCGTACACCGGATTGAAAATATCGATCGGCCTTGCCGTGGCGCTGGCCGAACGGGTGTCTTCTTCATACTGCGAATAGTCGAAGCCGACCAGGCTGGTGTGCTTGACCGGACCGGTGTCGAACTTTGCTTCCAGATGGGTATCGACGTTGGTGGTCTGGCTTTGGCGCCAGGCTTGCGACGCCGAACGCAACACCGTGCGGTTGTCGGCCTGCAGATTGGCGAAGCTGGTCGGCGAGATCGCGCGCGAGTAGGCGTTAACGTCGGTGAAGCGGAAGTTCTGGCGCAGTGTCAGCGCCTCGTTGAAGCGATGCTCGAACGCGTAACCGACGGCGTGCTGCTCACGCGTGTAGATGTTGTAGTCCGGCTCACCGAGATTGCGGTCGCGGGCAATCTGGCCGAGCGGATTCACGAACAGCGTGCCCTTGGACGGGATGAAATTGCGCGGGCTCAGGTCTTCGCTCAGGTAATGCGCCAGCAGCGTGAAGCTGGTGTCGCCGGAAGGCCGCCAGGTAATGGCGGGCGCGAAGTAGCGGCGGTTGTTCTTGACGCCGTCGACGCTGGTGCCGGCATCGCGAATCAGGCCGTTGAGGCGGTAGCTCAGCTTGCCGTCTTCATCGATGGCGCCGCCGATATCGAAGGCGGCCTGCTTGCGGTCGAAGCTGCCGTATTGCACCTGCAGTTCACGGATCGGCTCCGCGGTGGGACGCTTGCTGACCGAGTTGGCGATGCCGCCCGGTGCGTTGGTGCCGTACAGTACCGAGGCCGGGCCGCGCAATACTTCAACGCGCTCCAGGCCCCAGGTTTCGGTACGCATGGTGACGGCGCCGCCGCCGCCCGAATAGACCACGCGCAGGCCGTCCAGATATTGCGACGCGAAGAAGCCGCGAATGTATTGCCAGTCGCCGTTCGGGTCAGGGTAGGGTGCGCCGACGCCGGGGGTGTAGGCCAACGCATCGATCAGGTTTTGTGCGCCGCGCGTGTTCATTTCGTCGCGCGTGACGACGGAAACCGATTGCGGTGTTTCCAGCAACGGTGTTTCGGTCTTGCTGCCGGTCAGGGTCTTTTTGGCGACGAAGCCGTTGACCGGACCGGTCGCGGTCTGGTCGGTGGCGGCGGTAACGTTCACCTCCGGCAAGGTGCTGGCGTTGCCGGCAGGTTCCTGCGCCAGGGCGGCGTTGGCGATGCAAAACAAGGCGGTGGCAACAGCGGCTGAAACAGCCGTCGGCCGCGCGTCGAGCGAGCGGTAAGACATGGTGATTCCCTCTGAGTTATCGTGGTCCTGTGCCTGGCAACGATAAGATCGAGAGCTGGGTATCCGGGGTAAGTCGCTGAATTATTTTGATTTTTATCTCGACTTATTTCTAGATGATAACAATTCTTATTACAAATGTCATCCCCGGTGGTATGTGTACGACACGAGTGAAACCAATGTTGCACATTCCTGTACATCTGCAATTTGTGAAACAATGCAGCCTCGCCGATTCACTCCCTGATCTATTCCACGCACACGCCGCCATGACGGACTCCACCGCTGCCCACGCTGACGCTCCCGCCGACTTCGCCGAACTCGACGCCCTGATCCGCGCCAACTACGCCGGCATGCGACCGCAGTTCCAGGCCGGTGCGGCCTTTTTGCTCGACAATCCGGGCGAGGTGGCGGTGTCGACCATGCGCGCGGTCGCCACGCGCGCGGGCGTGCAGCCGTCGACGCTGGTGCGGCTGTCGCAATATCTCGGTTTCCCCGGCTGGGGCGAGCTGCGCGCGCTGTTCGTCGAGCGCCTAGCGGTCACGCCCAAGGCTTACGCCTACAAGGCGCAGAACCTGGTCAAGCGCAACAACAGCGACATCCTGATCGCCGAAATCTTCCAGGCCCAGCGCGCCAACCTCGACGCCTCCGAGCCGAAGAACGCCGACGAACTGCTGCGCGCCGCACGCACGCTGACCAAGGCGCGCCACGTGCACATCGCCGGATTCCGCGCGGCGTATTCGGTGGCCTTCATGCTGGAATACCTGTATCGCCTGTTCCGCCCCAGCGTCACGCTGATCAAGGGCACCGCCGGTTCGCTGGCGATGGAGCTGCGCGCCGTCGCGCCGCAGGATGCCACCATCGTCATCAGCTTCGCGCCGTATTCGATCGAAGCGGTACAGGTGGCCGAAGCCGCCAAGCGCGCCGGCAGCAAACTCATTGCGCTGACCGACAGCGCGGTGGCGCCGATCGCGCTGCAGGCCGATCACACTATCCTGTTCTCGCACGACAGCCCGTCGTTTTTCCCGTCGATGGCGGCCGCCGTCGCGGTGGCGGAAAGCCTGATCGAACTGGTGATCTCGCTCGACGACGACAAGGCCGTCAAGCGCCTTGAGCACGCCGAGGAAGAGCTGTACCAGAGCGGTGCTTACGTGAAGGCTGGCGGCAAGTAAGTTTGCCCGGCCGGATTATGTTGCAACAACTGTTGCAGCAGCGATTTCCCTCCTTTCGATTTCCCTGATGCGCCGGTAACGTCACGGCGGTACGGACTTGCGCGTCAGGTTGTGCGTCATGTGGCGGTGCCCGGCACGGCGATCCGGTTTGGTGCGCATTTACGGTGCGACGCACCAAAAAATGCAATATAAAATATTTATGCAACAAACGTTGCAAAAGCATTTCTTTCAATTTATAGTTGGCCCCAATTCGAACGTACAAGGCCAGCTTCATGACACACGTCTTCCATCGCTATCCGAAAATCAACCTGCCGGTCGCCACGGCGGGCGAGGGCATCGAGCTGATCGACAGCAAGGGCAAGCGCTACCTCGACGCCTGCGGCGGCGCGGCGGTGTCTTGCCTGGGCCACGGCCATCCGCGCGTGCTGGCGGCGATCCACAAGCAGATCGACGAGCTGGCTTACGCGCACACCTCGTTCTTCACCACGGCCGTCGCCGAGCAGCTGGCCGACGAGTTGAGCGCCTCCGCGCCGGGCGACCTGAATCACGTGTATTTCCTGTCGGGCGGTTCGGAGGCGGTCGAGGCGGCGCTCAAGCTGGCGCGCCAGTACTTCGTCGAGAGCGGACAAAAGCAGCGTCGCCATTTCATCGCGCGCCGCCAGAGTTATCACGGCAACACGCTCGGCGCGCTGGCCATCGGCGGCAACGCCTGGCGCCGCGAAGCCTTCCTGCCGCTGCTGACGCCTGCGCATCACGTGGCGCCGTGCTATGCCTATCGCGAGCAGTTGAGCGGCGAATCCGACGCGCAGTACGTGCAACGCCTGGCCGACGAACTGGAAGCAAAAATTCTTGAACTCGGCGCCGACGAAGTCGCCGCCTTCGTCGCGGAAACCGTGGTCGGCGCCACCGCCGGCGCAGTACCGCCGGTGGGCGATTATTTCAAGAAGATCCGCGCCGTCTGCGACAAGTACGGCGTCCTGCTGATCCTCGACGAAGTCATGTCCGGCATGGGCCGCACCGGTCACCTGTACGCTTGCGCCGAAGACGGCATCGCGCCCGACATCCTGGTCATCGCCAAGGGTCTCGGCGCCGGCTACCAGCCGATCGGCGCGATGATCGCCAGCGACCGCATCTACAACACCGTGGTCGGCGGCAGCGGCTTCTTCCAGCACGGCCACACCTACATCGGCCACGCCACTGCCTGCGCCGCCGCGCTCGCCGTGCAGCAGACAATCCGCGAAGAACAGCTGCTGCTCAACGTGCAGGCGCGCGGCGAGCAACTGCGCGCCCGCCTGCGCGAAGTTTTCGCCCATCATCCCAATGTCGGCGATGTGCGCGGCCGCGGACTTTTTGTCGGCGTCGAACTGGTGGCCGACCGCGACAGCAAGCAGCCGCTCGACCCGGCGCGCCGCACGCACAGCCGCGTCAAGAGCGAAGCCATGCAGCGCGGCCTGCTGGTGTACCCGATGGGCGGTACCGTCGACGGCCGCCAGGGCGATCACATCCTGATCGCGCCGCCGTTCATCAGCACCGCCGCCGACATCGACGCCATGGTTGAGCGATTGGCGCCGGCGATCGATGCAGCGCTCGTCTGAATCAGAAAAACAAACATTCAAGCAGCACCCATCTATATCTTCAGGAGAGGAAGCGCCATGAAACGATTTACCCACCCGCTGCTTGCATTGCTGTCCACGCTGGCCTGTGCGAGCGCGGTGCACGCCGCCGACGCCGGTCTCGGTCCGACGCTGCAAAAGATCAAGGACGGCAACGTCATCGCCATCGGCCACCGCACCAGCTCGATTCCGTTTTCCTACTACGATGAAAACCAGAAGGTGGTCGGCTATTCGCAAGACCTGTGCAACAAGGCCATCGACGCGGTCAAGGCGAAACTGAACCTGCCCAACCTGGAAGTGCGCATGATCCCGGTGACCTCGCAGAACCGCACGCCGCTGCTGCAGAACGGCACCATCGATCTCGAATGCGGCGTCACCAGCAACCTCAAGGATCGCTGGCAGCAAGTCTCCTTCAACACCACCTTCTTCGTCGCCAGCAGCCGTATCCTCACGCGCAAGGACAGCGGCATCAAGGACTTCCCCGACCTCGCCGGCAAGGCCGTCGTCACCAATGCCGGCACCACGTCGGAACGCCTGCTGCGCACGCTCAACGAGCGCCGCAAGATGAACATGCAGATCCAGAGTGCCAAGGACTACGGCGAAGCCTTCCTGATCCTGCAATCGGGCCGCGTCGCCGCGTATGTGATGGACGATATCCTGCTGGCCGGCGCGCGCACCACCGCGCAAAAACCCAACGACTGGCTGCTGACCGGCACGCCGTTCGGCGCCGAACCGTACGGCTTCATGGTGCGCAGGGACGATCCGCAATTCAAGCAGCTGGTCGACGGTGCATTGAGCGGCCTGATGAAGAGCGGCGAGATCAATCGCATGTACGCCAAGTGGTTCACCTTCCCGATTCCGCCGAAGAACATCAGCTTCAATTTCCCGATGCCGGAAGACGTCAAAAAGCTGTATGCCAATCCAAGCGACAAACCGATGGATTAAGCTGAGCGCTTTATCCCTCCCGGAGCAACCACATGAGCCAATCACGCCTGCCCGTCTTCGACGCAGCCCACGCCACGCCGGACCAGAAAGCGCTGCTCGACGACATCCTGTCGGGTCCGCGCGGCAATCTCAACGGGCCGTTCGTGAGCTGGATCCACAGTCCGGAATTCGGCCAGCTGGCGCAAAAGCTCGGCGCCTACTGCCGCTATGAAACCGGCCTGCCGCTGCGCTTGTCCGAGCTGGCGATCCTGGCGACTGCGCAGCAATGGCAGTCGCAGGCCGAGTGGTACATCCACCTGCCGATCGCGGTCGGCGCCGGCCTGTCGGCCGAGGTCGCCGAGCAGATCCGGCGCGGCGAGACGCCGATGTTTGCGCTGGAAGACGAACGCGTGATCTGGTCCTTCGCCAGCGAGCTCGGCCAGCGCAAGCGCGTCACCGATGCCACCTATGCACGCGCGTTGGAATTGTTCGGCATCAAGGTGGTGGTCAACCTGATCGGACTGCTCGGCTACTACGCATTGGTGGCGATGACGCTCAACGTGTTCGGCATGCGCGCCGAAGGCCAGGCATCGCTGCCTTTCCCTGAACCACCGCCGGCCTGAGCGCTGCCGGCATTCGATCCTCTCCTGAGAACACCACATGGACTACCGCTGGAACTGGAGCGTCTTCCTCCACCAGGCCGCCGATAACCAGACCTACGCCGACTGGCTGATGTCGGGTCTGTCGGTGACGCTGGCGCTCGGGCTGTCGGCCTGGTGCCTCGCCTTGGCGCTGGGCACCGTGCTCGGCATCATGCGCACCTTGCCCAATCGCTGGCTGCGCGGCGCGGCCGCGACTTACGTCGAACTGTTCCGCAACGTGCCGCTGCTGGTGCAGGTGTTCATCTGGTATTTCGCCATGCCTGAAGTACTGCCGTTCGGCATCGGCGACGACATCAAGAGCATGAGCCCGCTGGCGCAGCAGTTCGTGACCGCCATGCTGTGCCTGGGGTTCTTCACGGCGGCGCGCGTGTGCGAACAGGTGCGTTCGGGCATCGGCGCCTTGCCGCCCGGACAAAAGAACGCCGGCCTGGCGATCGGCTTCACGCTGGCGCAGACGTATCGCCATGTGCTGTTGCCGATGTCGTTCCGCATCATCCTGCCGCCGCTGACGTCGGAGTTCCTCAACATCTTCAAGAACTCTGCGGTGGCCTCCACCATCGGCCTGCTGGAGCTCGCCGCGCAGGGACGCCAGCTGGTCGACTACACCGCGCAGCCATATGAGGCCTTCATCGCCGTCACGCTGACCTACATGCTGATCAACATCACGGTCATGGCGCTGATGCGCCGGCTCGAAGGGCGCCTCGCCCTGCCGGGTTCCGGCGGCGGAAAATAGAGAGGGCGCGCGATCATGAGCTATCAGTTCGATTTCAGTTCCATCACGCCCGGAGCAATTCAGGTGCTCGGCCACGGCATGGCGATCTCGCTGCAGATCACCGCCACGGCGATCGTGTTCGGCATCGTCTGGGGCACGCTGCTGGCGATGATGCGGCTGTCGCCGTCGAAGCCCTTGCAATGGTTCGCCAGCGGCTACGTCAACCTGTTTCGCTCGATCCCGCTGGTGATGGTGCTGCTGTGGTTTTTCCTGATCGTGCCGCAGCTGCTGCAGAAGGTGTTCCATCTGTCGGCGTCGAACGACCTGCGCATGATCTCGGCGCTGGTGGCGTTTTCATTGTTCGAGGCGGCCTACTATTCCGAGATCATCCGCGCCGGCATCAAGAGCGTGGCGCGCGGCCAGCTGGCGGCGGCGTTCGCACTGGGGCTGACCTATACGCAGACGATGCGCCTGATCATCCTGCCGCAGGCGTTCCGCAACATGGTGCCGCTGCTGCTGACGCAAGGCATCATCCTGTTCCAGGACACATCGCTGGTGTACGTCAGCGCGCTGGCGGATTTCTTCGGCCGCGCCTATGGCATCGGCGAACGCGACGGCCGCATCATCGAGCTGCTGTTCTTCGCCGGCGCGGTGTATTTCGCGATCTGTTTCAGCGTGTCGCTGTGCGTCAAACGCTTCCAGAAAAAGTGACCGCGTAGCAGACAGACAATGCCGGCAGGCATCCTCGCGGCGGGTAGGTTGGGCGACGTGATTCTCGACAATCTTTCTACTAAAACATCGAACGATCGATCTATAAAACAGGATTCAAAAACTATTCTGAATTCGACCTTGCACTTGGTCTTTATCTTGACTAGATTGGGTATTCCATCAGAAAAACAGCGCACTTATCTGTTGACCTCAAGGAGCACGGTAATGAGTCCTGCATCTTTCGCAACGGAAGACCGTTCAGCCATCCACGCCAGCGCCATCGGCGTCAATCTTCCTCCCCGGCCGCACCGCCGGCGCGAGCGTCTCGACATCACCCTGCTGGAAATCGATCCGCGCGAAGTGGTGGAAGGCATGGTGCTCGACAACGGCATGTTCCTCGCACCCGATCCGATTCCGGTCGGCACCATGCGCGAGACCTGCCCGCACTGCGAAGGCGTCGCGCTGCAACTGGTGCTGCGCCGCCATCAGGTCAAACGCTCGCACCTGTTTTGCGACCACTGCACGCGTTGCTACGACGCCTTGTGCGACGGCGGTTATTCGATACTTGGAATAGTCTGAAGCGATCGGTTCTTCATCACGATAGCGAAAGCGGCCTCAGGGCCGCTTTTCCATTTCGGCCTTCACGGCGTTGAGCATGTTGCGCAGGTCGCTCTTCATCAGTGTTGCGCCAAACAGCGTTGGCACATAAAAGCCGGGCGCAATGATGCCGGCGTAGGAAATGCGGGTGCGTCCGTCGTCGCCCGGTTGCCGCATCGGCGAGATTGCCTGAAGCTCCCAACGCGCCTGGTATTCGCGCATGTTGCCGCTCACCAGGCGGATGTCGATGGCCTCCATCGGTTGTTCGGTGACGTGCAGCACCAGATCGATGTTTTGCCGGATGAACAGGAATCGGGCGAAACCGTTCTGCGTGACGACACGCTCGTTGCCTTCGCTTGAGAGGACTTGCGAACTGGATAGGTTGGGGACGAATTCGGCCAGCCGGTCGTAGTCGGTCAGCACCTTCCAGCTGCGCGCGATATCGGCATTCGCCGTCATCTTCGCCGTCACTGCAAACAGCGGATAGCCTTTGGCGTGGTTCATGACGACGCTGATGTCGGGCTCGCCGGCGGTGGTTTGCGCGCCGGCGTCGAGGCAAGCGGATCCGGACAGCGCCACAAGTGAGCAGAGCAGAAAGAGTCGCAAAGGGATTTCCGGTGGTCAGTTCATCAATATGCAAGCGGGAGCTTACGCGAATCTGGCGACGGCGCAATGTCATCACGCCAGGGAGTGGTATCGGTACCATTTCGGCAATGCTAGAATCGCGCCATGACGAAGCCTTCGATTCCCGCCATTCCAGCACCTTCACCTGACGTTCCGATGACCGCCCCTGCACCTGTCGTGCGCAAGGGCCGCAAGGGCGCCGGGCTGACTTTGCGCGACGTCGCCCGGCTGGCCGGCGTGGCGCCGATCACGGCCTCGCGTGCACTGAATACGCCGGATGCGGTGTCCGAGACCGTCCTGAAAAAAGTGCGCGACGCCGTCGAGCGCACTGGTTATGTGCCGAACCTGCTGGCCGGCGGCCTGGCTTCCAAGAAAAGCCGCCTGGTCGCCGCCGTGGTGCCGACCATCGTCGGGCCGATCTTCCTCGAAACCGTGCAGTCGCTGACCGAAGCGCTGGCCGACGCCGGCTACCAGCTCATGCTGGGCCAGAGCGGTTACGAGAATTCGCGCGAAGACGCCTTGCTCGAGGCCATCATCGGCCGCCGTCCCGACGGCGTGGTGCTGACCGGCATCATGCGCTCGCCGGAGTCGCGCAAGCGCCTGCTGGCCAGCGGCATCCCGGTGGTGGAAACCTGGGACCTGACGCCCACGCCGATCGACATGCTGGTCGGCTTTTCGCATGAACGCATCGGCGTCGCCGTGGCGCAGCACCTGCACGCCGCCGGCCGCCGCCGCGTGGCCGTGATCGCCGGCGTCGACGAGCGCAGCCGGCGTCGTGCGCGGTCATTTTCCGACGAAGCGGTGCGGCTTGGCATGGCCGTCGCCGGTCGCACGGAAGTGCCGCAGTGCATGGTGCCGGCGCCCACCACCCTGGGCAGCGGCCGCACCGGGCTGGCCGACCTGCTGGGGCAGGACGGCGCCATCGACGGCGTGTTCTGCAGCTCCGACATCCTCGCCATGGGCGTCATGATCGAAGCCCAGGTGCGCGGCATCGCGATCCCGTCGCAACTGGCGGTGATGGGTTTCGGCGACCTCAGCTTTTCGCGCGACCTGCATCCGCAACTGACCACCGTGCGCATCGACGGCACCGGCATCGGCAAGGCCGCCGCGCGCTTCATCATCGAGCGGGCGGAAGGGCGGGAAGTGCCGGAACGCGTGCATGACATCGGCTTCACCATCATCGAGCGGCAGAGCGTCTAAGCGCTGCGGCCGGTTTCCTCCCGTCTCTTTTCTTTCCTTTCCTTCCTTTCCTTGTTTGTCATTTGACAACATCGCCGTAAACCGGTTGACAGCTAAAAACGGTACCGCTACCATTTGCCTCAATCGGAATTGGTAGCGGTACCAATTCCTGTGTGTCCCGATCATCCGATCACAGTACAAGGCTCTCATCATGTCCAACGCGTCCCGCACGTCCACATTGTCGAATTCATCCGGCTCTTCTGCACCCGTCGTCACCGCCATGCAGGTCATCCCGGTCGCCGGCCGCGACGGCATGCTGCTCAACCTGAGCGGCGCGCACGGTCCCTATTTCACGCGCAACATCGTCATCCTGACCGACAGCGCCGGCAACACCGGCGTCGGCGAAGTGCCGGGCGGCGAACGTATCCGCCAGACCCTGGAAGACGCGCGCGAACTGGTGGTCGGCCAATCGATCGCCAACTACAACGCCGTGCTCAACCGCATGCGCCGGACTTTCAGCGACCGCGACGCCGGCGGCCGCGGCCTGCAGACCTTCGACCTGCGCATCACCATCCACGCCGTCACGGCGGTGGAAGCGGCGCTGCTCGACCTGCTCGGCAAATTCCTCGGCGTGCCGGTTGCGGCCCTGCTCGGCGAAGGCCAGCAACGCGACAAGGTGGAAATGCTCGGCTACCTGTTCTACGTCGGCGACCGCAACGTCACCGACCTCGACTATCACAGCGAACCCGACAACGCCGACGACTGGCAGCGCCTGCGCCACGAAAAAGCCATGGACGCCGAGGCCATCGTGCGGCTGGCCGAAGCGGCCTACCGGCGCTACGGTTTCAACGACTTCAAGCTCAAGGGCGGCGTGCTGCGCGGCGAGGATGAAATCGAAGCCATAGCCGCGCTGCACGAACGTTTCCCGCAGGCGCGCATCACGCTCGACCCCAACGGCGGCTGGCTGCTCAAGGATGCGATCCGCTTGTGCCGCGACCAGCACGGCGTGCTGGCCTATGCCGAGGATCCCTGCGGCGCCGAGAACGGCTACTCCGGCCGCGAAGTGATGGCCGAATTCCGCCGCGCCACCGGCTTGCAGACCGCCACCAACATGATCGCCACCGACTGGCGCGAAATGGGTCACGCGATCCGGCTGCAATCGGTCGACATCCCGCTGGCCGATCCGCATTTCTGGACCATGCAGGGCTCGATACGCGTGGCGCAACTGTGCAATGAGTGGGGCCTGACCTGGGGTTCACATTCCAACAACCACTTCGACATTTCGCTGGCGATGTTCACGCAAGTGGCCGCCGCCGCGCCGGGCAAGATTACCGCCATCGACACGCACTGGATCTGGCAGGACGGCCAGCGCCTCACGCGCGAGCCGTTCAGGATCGTCGGCGGCATGGTCGACGTGCCGGCCGCGCCGGGCCTCGGCGTCGAGATCGACATGGAGCAGGTGCTGGCCGCCAATGCGCTCTACAAAGCCAAGGGCCTGGGCGCGCGCGACGACGCCATCGCCATGCAATACCTGATCCCGGGCTGGAAGTTCGACAACAAGAAACCTTGCCTGGTCAGGTAGGTCGCCGCTACGAATCACCAGCATCACAACAATAAAAACGCAATGAAGATCGCACAGGCCGCAACGACGGCCGCAGCGACAACCTCAAGGAGACAGCAAGTGAGTGATAAAAATATTGCGGCCTACGCCGCACATCCCGACGGCAAGGCAAGCGGTCCGCTGGCCAGCGCCATCGACAAGGTCAAATGGCGCATCCTGCCGCTGTTCGTGATCATGTTCATCGCCAACTACATCGACCGCGTCAACATCGGCTTCGTGCGGTCCCACCTGGCGACCGATCTCGGCATAGGCACGGCGGCGTTCGGCTTCGGCGCAGGTTTGTTCTTCATCGGCTACGCCATCTTCGAAGTGCCGTCCAACATGCTGCTGCAGAAGTTCGGCGCCAAGGCCTGGCTCACGCGCATCATGCTGACCTGGGGCGTGGTGGCGACCTCGATGGCTTTCGTCCATAACGAGACTTCGTTCTACATCCTGCGCTTCTTGCTGGGCGTGGCGGAGGCCGGTTTCTTCCCGGGCGTGGTGTATTACTTCACGCAATGGCTGCCGAACAGCGAACGCGGCAAGGCGATGGCGGTCTTCCTGAGCGGCTCGGCGATTGCGTCCATCCTGTCCGGCCCGATCTCGGGCGCGTTGCTGCAGATCGAAGGCGGCGGCCTGCACGGCTGGCAATGGATGTTCATCATCGAAGGCCTGGCCTCGGTGCTGCTGTGCTTCGTGGTCTGGCGCCGCCTCGATTCGCGCCCGCAGGACGCCGCCTGGCTCAGCGAAGACGAGCGCAACAGCCTGGCCGCCATCATCGCGCATGAACAACGCGAACGCCAGGCCAGCAAGCCGGTGCACGTGTCGTCATGGAGCCTGCTCAAGGATCCGCAGATCCTGCTGTTCTGCTTCATCTATTTCGCCATCCAGCTGACGATCTACGGCGCCACTTTCTGGCTGCCCAGCATCATCAAGAAGATGGGCCACTTCAATGACTTCCAGGTCGGCCTGTTCAATTCGATTCCGTGGATCATCTCGATCGTCGCGATGTACATCTTCGCCAGCCTGGCCGCGCGCTTCCGCCATCAGCAGGCGTGGGTGGCTGCGACGCTGATCATCGCCGCAGCCGGCATGTTCGCTTCGACCACCGGCGGCCCGGTGTTCGCCTTTGTCGCGATCTGTTTCGCCGGCATCGGCTTCAAGGCGGCCTCGTCGCTGTTCTGGCCGATCCCGCAAGCCTATCTCGACGCACGCATCGCCGCCGCCGTGATCGCGCTGGTCAATTCCGTCGGCAACCTCGGCGGCTTCTTCGCGCCGGCGACCTTCGGTTATCTGGAGCAAAAGACCGGCTCGATCCAGGGCGGTTTGTATGCCTTGGCGGCGGCTTCGGTGATTGCCGCCGGGCTGGTGTTCCTGGCGCGGACATCGGGCAAGAAGGCGGTCTGAGGGCGCGGTCTGAAGGTGATGGAGAGGCGGACTTGTTACAATGTCCGCCTCTTCTCTCCACAAGCATTCCAGCCATGTCCAAAAGCAAGCGCCCCGCCGGTAAAGCCGCCAGCACCTCCATTCCTTCCGCTTCTTCCGCTCCTTCCCTGGCGCCGGCCGAATACGATCTCGACGAAGCACTGGTCGACAAGCTGGCCAACCTCGCGGTTGAACTGGCGACCGAGGACGAAGCCTCGCCCGACTTGCCCGCCAAGCAACGCGACCTGCATCGCATCATCACCAAGAGCTTGCGCCAGCAGCAGGACGACGTACTGTACGAAGCGCTCGAACGCGCGCGCGACCAGGAAGCCGAGGCCTATCCCTATCTGCGCGAAAAAATCGAGGAAGCCGCCGAGACCGTCTTCTTCACCCGCAACGAGCGTAGCTATGAAGTCAACGCCTTCGTCATCCCGATGTTCGTGCGCACCATCGGCGGCCTCGATGCGGAGCAGAACTTCCGCGACGCCGACGCCTTCACCGAGCTGACCGCGAGCCTCAAGGAAGCCCAGCTCGAAAGCGCCGACGCCAAGGTGGTGCTGGTCAGCTATGCCTATCACCTCGACGAAATCGACGCGATCACCTACAGCCATCTCGAAGCCATGGTGCGCGACGCCTACGCCGCCATGACCGACAAGAAGATCAGCGAAACGCCGGCCATCAACCGCAGCATGAGCAGCTGGCCGGCCAATCGCTTCGGCGCCGACGACACGGCGGTGGAGTTGCGCTTCCTGCTGGGCTTTGCGCTCAAGACCGCGGACGATCCGTTCTATACGATTCCAAAAGATGAAGCGGCCATGGACGCCTACTTCGCGGTGCGCGCGCAGCGTTTCCAGGCCTGGAGCGAAAAGGTCGTGCCGCTGGTGCAGCGTTGCCTGGTCACCGACGGTCGCCAGTTCGACGTGCACTTCCTGTACCAGGATCTGTTCCATGGCGGCAAGGAGCGCGGCATCGCCGAGTACTTCATGCTGCAGATGATGTCGGAGCTCGACCACGGCCTGCAGGAAAGCGGCGTCGATGCACAGCAGACCCATGCCGTCATGGGGCCGGTGGATATGGAAGGGGAAGTGTTGTTGCGGGTGAATATCTACAACGGCGAGACCGTCGTCGCCACCGCCGAGAAGCCGCTCAACGGCGCCGGTGATTTGCAGATCGAACTCGACGACACCTGCGACGCGCTGCTGACCATGGGCCTGAAATCGGTGGCGTTGGCGGAAGCGTTCGACGCCGCCGGCAAGGCCGTCAATGTCCAGCCCTACGCCGACGGTTCAGCCGTTTAGCGCCGCAAACAAAACGCCGCTGGCGGCGTTGCGCCTTTGAATTGGTCTTCAATTTGCCAGGCGGCGCTCCAGCAGCGCCGCCGTCTCCGGCGCACCCATGGCGCGCGACGCTTCCAGCGCCGTCGTACCGCTAGCGCTGCGTGCATTGATGTCGGCGCCGTGCGCCAGCAGTAACTCCACGATCTCCACGCGATTGAACATCGCTGCAATCATCAGGGCGGTCTTGCCGTCGGGCGATGCGCCTTCGATATCGGCGCCGCCGTCGAGCAAGGCCTGCACCACCGCTACGTGTCCCTTGAACGCCGCGCCCGCAATCGGCGTCTGGCCGTTGTCGTTGCGCAAGCCGGCATCGGCCTTGTGCTGCAGCATGACTCGCACCGCCGCAGCGTGACCGTGATACGCGGCCAGCATCAGCAGGCTGTCGCCCTTGTGGTCGCGCAGGTTAGGCGGCAAGCCTTTGGCGAGATAAGCCTCGAGCTCGTCGGCTTCGCCATGGCGCGCCAAGTCGAACATCCTGGCGGCGAAATCCAGTGTGGCGTCGTCGAGCTGGGCCGGATCGTTGGGTTGGGGAGCGATCATGGCGGTTCCTTCAAAGCGTGAAAGCCGGTCGGGTGAAGGTATGACCGGCGACTGTCGTCGATCATAGCAGCCATTGGCGCTATTTGATGACGGTGATGACGGGCAAGGAGCTTGAGGGTTCCAGTTGGCCGAGCTGGCGGGGCAGGCAGCGGAAATTCAATTCCACCTCCATCGGCTTCCAGCCGCGCGTCTGCTGGCGCAATTGCAGCTCGCCGTCCTGGGCGGCGCACCAGGACGCCGCCTTTTGATGGCTGGCGGCGGTCAGCGCCGGCATCGACATGGTGTAGCTGATGCCGGTGGCGATGAGCTTGTAGGAGCCGTCGGCGTCCTCGGTAATCACTTGGCTGTAGTTGGCGCAGGCGCTCAGCGAACAGACCGCTGCAATGGCGAACAAGGCGCGCAAGCAGGATTGCATTTCAGTGATGCGCATGATGGTTCTACGAGGAGTGGCGACGCGACCAGTGTAGAACCGGGCGAAAAACTATTACATCATCCTGATGCAACTTTACCTGTGTTCAAAATCGTCAAGGCAGTCTTTGTCGCTGTGGAATTGAAACGCTATCCGATATCGAACTGCACGCCCTGCGCCAGCGGCAGCACGCGGCTGTAGTTGATGGTGTTGGTGGCGCGGCGCATGTAGTTTTTCCACGCGTCGGAGCCTGATTCGCGGCCGCCGCCGGTTTCCTTTTCGCCGCCGAACGCGCCGCCGATTTCTGCGCCGCTGGTGCCGATGTTGACGTTGGCCAGGCCGCAGTCGCTGCCCTGCGCCGACATGAACAACTCGCTCTCGCGCACGTCGTTGGTGAAGATCGCCGACGACAGGCCTTGCGGCACGGCGTTGTTGAGCGCGACCGCTTCCTCGACATCGTCGTACGCCACGGCGTACAGGATCGGCGCAAACGTCTCGCGATGCATCACCGCGCTCTGGCGCGGCATGCGCACCAGCGCCGGCCGCACATAGTAGGCATGCTCGCCGCCAAACGTGGTCACGCGTTCGCCGCCAAGCACATTGCCGCCTTCCTTCTGCGCCTGCGCCAATGCCTGCTGCATCTGGTCGTAAGCGCCGCCGTCGATCAGCGGACCGACCAGTGTTTCGGGCGCGAGCGGATCGCCGACGCGGATCCCGGCGTACACACGTTCGATGTCCGCGCATACTTTGTCGAACAGGCTGCGATGGATGAACACGCGGCGCAGGCTGGTGCAGCGCTGCCCCGCCGTGCCGACCGCCGAGAACACGATGGCGCGCAGCGCCAGGTTGAGGTCGGCGGTCGGCGCCACGATCATGGCGTTGTTGCCGCCCAGTTCCAGCAGGCTGCGACCGAGTCGCCGGGCCACCGTCACGGCGACCTTGCGGCCCATCGCCACGCTGCCGGTGGCGCTCACCAGGGCGACGTCGGGCGATGCCGAGATCGCCGCGCCGACATCGGCGCCGCCGATCAGCAAGCCGCACAATCCGGCCGGCACGGCGCCGGCACGTTGCTGCCCGAAGCGCGCGATCGCCTGCCGCATCAGTGC
Organism: Herbaspirillum lusitanum; assembly: GCF_026127345.1. NCBI lineage: Bacteria > Pseudomonadati > Pseudomonadota > Betaproteobacteria > Burkholderiales > Oxalobacteraceae > Herbaspirillum > Herbaspirillum lusitanum. The sequence goes on from NZ_QXFG01000001.1 coordinate 65,653, forward strand.
CTGCACCGCCAGCGCGGTGACCGGCGTTTTTTCCGACGGCTTCCATACCACGGCGTTGCCGCAGACCAGCGCCAGCGCCGCATTCCATGCCCATACCGCCACCGGGAAGTTGAACGCGGTGATCACGCCGCACACGCCCCGCGGATGCCAGGTTTCCATCATGCGATGGCCGGGCCGTTCCGAAGCGATGGTCAGGCCGTGCAACTGGCGCGACAAACCCACCGCAAAATCGCAGATATCGATCATCTCCTGCACTTCGCCGAGTCCTTCGGCGCGGATCTTGCCGGCTTCCAGCGACACCAGCAGGCCGAGCGCTTCGCGCTTCTCGCGCAGCACTTCACCGAGCAGCCGCACCAATTCGCCGCGCACCGGCGCGGGCACATTGCGCCAGGCCAGCGACGCCGTGCGTGCGGCGGCAATCGTCTGCTGCACCTCGTCGTCGCCGTGCTGGCGCAACAAGGCCAATGTGGCGCCGTCGCGCGGCGCGCGGATGTGCAGTTCGCGGCCCTCGTGGGCGGAAAGATCGAGGCCGAGGTCGGCGTACAGCGATGCGATATCCATGAAATTCCTTGTCTTGTTTCGTTCTTTCCTACGAGGCCGCGGCGCCTGCCGTCATCTTGAAAATTCCCTGCGCATTGCCGCTGTCGAATGTCAGGTCCAGTCGTTCGCGGTGCGAAGACTCATCCGTGTAGCGGTCGCGCGAGATGAACTCGTAGAACGAGCCAGGCACCTTGCGCGCCACCGGCCGGCCCTGTTCGTCGGCCATCTCGCGCACCACCGTCGTAGCGCGGAAGGCGGTCTGGCGCACGCGGCCGTTGCGCGAGACTTCGATCTTGTCCTTCATCGGCCGGCCGAGTTCGCGCTGCGCCTGCGCCACCGCTTCGACGTCGGCGACGCGGTCGGTGGCGTGGTTGAAGACATTGCCTTCGGTGGCGATCCAGGCCATTTCGGCGGATTCCTGCAGCAGTGTTTCGTAGTCGGCCAGCGACGGCAAATCATGCTGGCGGTCGAAACAGGACAGCAGCACCGGCAACAGCGCTGCAGCCTCGGGAACCGGCAGGCGGCCGATCTGTTCCAGCTGTTGCAATGCAGCTTTGCTGAGTGCGTCGAGCGGATCGATCGAGGTCGACAGCACGCGCGCCACCGCATCCTGGAACGCGACGGAGAAGCGCTCCGGATGCAATTCGCTGACAAAGAATTGCGCCACGCCCTCGTCGTCGTCTTCATGCGCATAGGCGCGTCCGGTCATGCCGAGGCGGTCGAGCGGGTACACGCCGTTGAGGCGATAGCCGAGCGGCCGCAGGATGCGCGTGATGGCTTCCTGACCGGCCGGCAATGCGCCGGTCTGGGCGCCCAGCACGGTGCGCAGGGCGCCGTGGTCGAAGCAGATCTTGCGACCGTCGCGCACGGCGTCGGCGACATAAGCGGCCGCTTCCGGCACCTCGCCCAGCAGCTTGTTGAACAGCAACATGTTGAGCGCCTGCGCGATTTCCAGCCGCGACGCGCCGGAACCGGCTTCCTGCAGCGCGCTCTCCGGCACCTCCAGCGTATCGAACAGGCGTTGCGCCGTCGCGCTGTCGCAGGCTTGCGTCAGCAGTGCGTTGAGGGTGGTGTCCATGTCTGCTCCTTGCGAATGTCGGATTTGCCGGGACCTAGACCGCGACTGCGGCCTCCCTGGCGTCCTGATTGGCGTCCTGATTCGCATAGTGTGACACGTACGGCGCATGCGGGTTTGCTCCCTGTGCGCCCTGGGCATAGACCCGGCCGAAGCGGTTGGAGAGGAAATCCGCCAGTGCGATCTGCTCCTGCCGGATAAAGCCGTGCGCCGGCAGTTTGCCCAGCCGGAACAGGTCCAGCGCCGTGCAGATGCCGGCCGCCGTGGTGATCTGGATCGCGCTTTCATGCACGCCGTCGCGGGTGGCGGCGAAGATCTTGCGAGAGAACACCTCCTGCACATGCAAGCCGTCGCGCATGCCGCTGACCGTCACGAACACAAGCACCACATCCTGCATCGTCGTCGGCACCGATTTGCGCAGGATGCCCTTGAGCTGCTCCTGGTCGTCGCGCAGGCGCAGTTCTTCCAGCAGGAATTTCACGAGGTCGCGATGGCCCGGATAACGCACCGATTTGTAGTCGAGGTTGCGCACCTGGCCGGCCAGCGTGCTGCACAGCGTGCCGAGTCCTCCCGAGGTGTTGAAGGCTTCGTACTCGACCCCGTCCAGCGAAAAATGCTCCAGTCCTTCGAGCGGCTGGATGTCCTGCATCTTGCCGTCGCGGATCGCTTCGCAAGGATGGCAGTACTCGTTGACCAGCCCGTCGACGCTCCAGGTCAGGTTGTATTTCAGCGCATTGGTGGGAAACTCCGGCAGCGCGCCGACGCGCATCTTGACCTCGTGGATTTCGTCGAAGCTGCCGGTCAGCGAATGCGCGGCGATGCCGATGAAGCCCGGCGCGAGACCGCATTGCGGCATGAACGCCGTGTCCGCACCGGCGGCCAGCTTGGCGATGGCGCGGGTGGCGCGCACGTCCTCGGTCAGGTCGAAGTAATGCACGCCGCTCAGTTTGGCCGCCTTCGCCACGGCGGTCGCCATGTGGTACGGCAGCGCGTTGAGGCAGGCATCGCGCCCTGATAGCAGGCTGCACAGCGCGTCATGGTCGTTGAAGTCGACCTGGGCGGTTTCCACGCCGAGGGCGCGCATCGCCGCCAGTGCGGAGGCATCGCGGTCGGCGGCCAGCAACTGATAGTCGCCGTCGGCGTGCAAGTGAAGGAGGCGGGCGATGGCCAGGCCAATGTGGCCGGTGCCGAGCAGGACGATTTTCATGATGGCGCTCCGTGTTGTGGATTTACAGCCGTGTTGGACGGGATGCCTTCATTGTAAGAAGCCGTCGTCACGATAAAAAGACCAAAATTGATGCGTCTATGACGATAATTTGGTCGTTTTGTAGCGATCAACGATGCAAATGGCAGTCCATGCCGAAAAAGCATCCGCACAAGCCGCTTCCGGCGGCATTCCCGGCAAGCGGGAATGTGCAATATGCTGCGCAACACATACCGCTTGGTATTAAAATTGCCGGATGCCGTCGGGGCCAGAAGTCCGGGCGGCACGCAAGCCAACCAGCGCACATCAGTGCCACTCAATTCATCAGGGAGAGAAGCAATGCAAAATCGTCGCCGTTTCATCACCAACGTGGCGGGTCTCGCCGCCGCCGGCTATCTGCCGGGCGTCTTCGCGCAAAGTGCGCCAGGCGCGGAAAGCACCTTCGCCCGCATCAAGCGGACCAAAGTGCTGCGCATTGGTGGTGTACGCGGTCAGGCCCCTTACTACAACAAGGACCTGGCCAGCGGTGAATGGGTCGGCTTCATGGTTGATTTCGCCAAGAACCTCGCGGCCAGCCTGAACGTCAAGCTGGAAGTGCTGGAAACCACCTGGGGCAATTCGGTGCTGGACCTGCAGACGCGCAAGATCGACGTCTTCTTCGGCCTCAATCCGACGCCGGCGCGTCGCGAAACGGTCGGCTTCTCCGAGCCGCTGTTCAACAACGCCTTCACCATCGTCTCCAAGAAGGGTTTCGCGCCGAAGACCTGGGAAGAGCTCAACAAGCCTGAAGTCAAGATCGGCGTCGACATCGGTTCGTCGCACGATGCGATGATTTCGCGCGTCTGTCCCAAGGCCACCATCGTGCGTCTGGAAAAAGCCGACGACGCCACCCTGGCATTGCAAACCGGTCGCGTCGACGTGCAAGTGCTGGTCTGGCTGCTGGCGCTGAACGTGCTCAAGAAGAACCCGAGCCTGGGCACCATGATCGTGCCGATGCCGCTGGAAGCGACCTCGACCAACATCGGCGTGCCGAAGGAAGACGACAAGGCCTGGCTCGACTACATCAACAAGTGGATCGTGCAAGAGCGCGCCGCCGGCAAGGTCAAGTCCACCGTGCTGGAAAACCTGCAGAAGCTGTCCGGCGTGCGTCCGGAAGACGTGCCGCCGCAGATTCCGCTGTAA
>NZ_QXFG01000002.1:0-213917 GCF_026127345.1 Herbaspirillum lusitanum
CCGACGCGTCCAGCGCGTTATCCGACATCGTCAAGGACGGCCAGACGATTGCCGTCGGCGGCTTCGGCCTGTGCGGCATTCCTGAAGCGCTGATTGCGGCCTTGCGCGACTCCGGCGTGCAGAACCTCACGGCGATTTCGAACAACGCCGGGGTCGATGGTTTCGGTCTCGGCCAGCTGCTGACCACGCGCCAGATCAAGAAAATGATCGCTTCCTACGTCGGCGAAAACAAGGAGTTCGAACGCCAGTACCTGGCCGGCGAACTGGAACTCGAATTCACCCCGCAAGGCACGCTGGCGGAAAAGCTGCGCGCCGGCGGCGCCGGCATCCCGGCGTTCTTCACCAAGACCGGTGTCGGCACCTTGGTCGCCGAAGGCAAGGAAATCCGCGAGTTCGACGGCGCCAAGTACGTCATGGAACGCTCGCTGGTGGCCGACGTCTCGCTGGTCAAGGCGCACAAGGCTGACCGTGCCGGCAACCTGGTCTTCAACAAGACCGCGCGCAACTTCAACCCCAACGTCGCCATGGCCGGCAAGATCACCGTGGTCGAAGTCGAGGAACTGGTTGAAGTCGGCGAGCTCGACCCGGACCAGATCCATACCGCCGGCATTTTCGTGCACCGCATCGTGGTCAACGCCACGTCGGAAAAGCGCATCGAACAACGCACGGTTTCGGCTGCGGCGAAATAAGGAGATCATGAAATGGCATGGACCAGAGACGAAATGGCTGCGCGCGCAGCCAAGGAATTGCAGGACGGTTTTTACGTCAACCTCGGCATCGGCTTGCCGACCCTGGTGGCGAATCACGTTCCCAAGGATATTGAAGTCTGGCTGCAGTCGGAAAACGGCCTGCTCGGCATCGGCCCGTTCCCGACCGAAGACAAGGTCGACGCCGACCTGATCAACGCCGGCAAGCAAACCGTGACGACCATTCCCGGCTCGTCCTTCTTCGCGTCGGCCGACTCCTTCGGCATGATCCGCGGCGGCAAGATCAACATCGCGATCCTGGGTGCGATGCAGGTGTCGCAACAAGGCGACCTGGCCAACTGGATGATCCCGGGCAAGATGGTCAAGGGCATGGGCGGCGCGATGGACCTGGTGGCCGGTGTCGGTCGCGTGGTGGTGCTGATGGAGCACGTGGCCAAGGGCAAGGATGGCAGCATCTCGCAAAAGATCCTGAAGCAATGCAACCTGCCGCTGACCGGCGTGGGCGTGGTCAATCGCATCATCACCGATCTCGGCGTGATCGACGTGACGCCGCAAGGTCTGAAGCTGATCGAGCTGGCCACCGGCGTGAGCAAGGAAGACGTGATCGCGAATACCGAAGCGGAGCTCGACGTCAGCGCAGTGTGATCATGCAGCACCAATAAGCATCAGCAAGCATCAGCAAGCATCAGTTTGTTCTGCGTTCTCTTCGGAGAGCGAACGGCACAGGGGTCGAAGCCTGTGCCGTTTTTTATGCGCGTCTGATTCGTCTTGTTCAGCGCTGCGCCAGTCGTTCGCGCACGTGCTCTTCGTGGAATACCGTGTGCGCCGGTTTGACCAGGTCGCTGCGGCTGACGATGCCGATCAGTTGCAGTGACGAGGCATCGGCCACGACCGGCAGGCGCTCGACGTGATGTGCCGCCATGCGCCGCGCAATCGACTGGCAGGTTTCGGTGGAGAAGGCGAGCAGGGACGTGGACGACGTCAGCAGTTCACCGACGGGCGTGGCGGCGGCGTGCTTGTCGAGATGCCCGAGCAGGGTGTGGCGATCAAGCATGCCGATCAGCTTTCCCTTGTTGTCGCAGACCGGGAAGGCCCGATGTTGTTGCGTCGCGCCGAAGTAGACGGCAGCGATTTCCTCCAGACTGAGCGAAGCGGAAATCGTTACCGGCTCGCGCGTCATCACTTCTTCCACGAACATGCGTTCCTGCGGATCGACGCTGTACTCGCGATAAATGTGCAGGCCGCGCCGCGCGATCTTCTCGGTCATGATGGAGCGCCGCATGACCAGCACCGTGAAGCCGTAGGAAATCCCGGTCGCCAGCAGCAGCGGCAGGAAGGCGTTGAAGTCGCCCGTCAATCCCAGCGCAAACACTGCCGCCGTCAGCGGCGCACCGAGCACGCCGGACAGCACTGCCGCCATGCACACCAGCGGCCACAAGGTCGGATCGCTGCCGGGGACCACGTAAGCGATTGCGGTGCCCAGTCCTGCGCCCAGCATCAGCAAGGGCGCCAGCACGCCGCCGGAGGTGCCTGAACCGAGCGCAATCACCCAGATGATCGCTTTCACCACCAGCAAGGCCAGCACTGCCGACATCGCCAGGTGGTGGTTGAGCAGGTCGGCGATGACGTCGTAGCCCACACCCAGCGCGCGCGGTTCGAAATAGCCGCCGATGCCGACTGCCACCGCCCCTAGCGCCGGCCACCACATCCAGTGCAGCGGCAAAGCGTGGAAACGGTCTTCAATCCAGTACAAGGCCATCGACATCGCGGATGACAATGCGCCGCTCAGCAGGCCGGCGACGATGCACACCAGCAGCGCCGACAAGCCGACCGGATCGGTGTGCAACGGGAACAGCGGTCCCGGTTCCAGCAGCAACGGCCGCGCAAAACCGGCTACCGCGCAGGCCAGGATCACCGGCAACAGACTGCGTGGCCGCCATTCGAACAGCAGCAGCTCCACCGCCAGCAGCACTGCTGCAACCGGTGTGCCGAACACCGCGGTCATGCCGGCCGTGGCGCCCGCGACCAACAGGGTTTTGCGCTCGGCGGCGCTGACGTGGAAATGCTGCGCGATCAGCGAGCCGATCGCGCCCCCGGTCATGATGATCGGTCCTTCGGCGCCGAACGGTCCGCCGCTGCCGATGACGATGCCCGACGCCAGCGGTTTGAGCACCGCAACCTTGCCGGACATCTTGCTCTTGCCGAACAGGATGGCTTCGATGGCTTCCGGGATGCCGTGGCCGCGGATCTTGTCCGAGCCGAAGCGCGCCATCAGTCCGACGATCAGTCCGCCGATGACCGGCACGATCACCACCACGATGCCCAGCGTGTGGGTAGCGGGCGAGCGATCCGCAAGCGAGAACGTCTGGAAGAAAAACAGATTTGTAAAAAAATGGATCAGGTTCAGCAGCACGAAGGCAGCGACGGTGCTGATGCCACCGATGATGACGGCAATGCCGGCAAGAAAAAGTACACGGCGGTCGAGGCCGAAATCACGTTGGTGGCGGCGCATGGCGGGATTCAGAAGGGTGAGCAAAGAGGATGGCGTCCGGAAAACCGGAGCGGTTAAATATATCACAATGTGATGTATTTAATGAATTTGAGAAAAAACGATTCGGCGTTGGTATTTTTCCGCGGTTCAATGCGGAATATTTTCGTAATTCAGCGCTAATAAAATCGAGTTACAAAAAGATGAGGGGCGCTGGTAACGATTGGTAACCATTCGCGGCGCTCCGGTGCACGAGGCGCGTTCATAATACAAAGCCCTCACAACCGATGGAAGACACCATGAAGCTGGAAACCAGCCAAAATGACGGCGTGATGATCGTACGCGCCACCGGCCGTCTGGATGCCAATGGCGCCGGAGAATTTGTGGTTCAGTTGCGCGAGCAATGCGATGGTACGGCGAAAAAACTGATCCTTGATTTCAGCGGCCTGACCGAGCTCGGGTCGGCCGGATTACGGGTGCTGTATCAGCTCAGCAAAAAAGCCCAAGGCGCACGGGATTGTCTCCTGGTGGCCGGCATGCGCCCGTCCGTGCGCGAAGTCTTTGACGATACCGGCTTTGTCGCGCTCTACAAAGTTGTCGATACCGTCGAAGAATGCCTGCACGCCAGTCACGTGTAACACTGCGCACATTTTCTTCCCGCCGGGAGCTCCCCGCATCCGGATCAGGCCATAGCGCCACATCTCGCCCGTGAACCCGCACACATCGTGCATCACGCTGCACGCATTCTCCTCAGGTCATCCATCCGTTCTGACGCATCGTTGTCGGGGGGCGATCTCAGACATCGGGCATCGGGCCTCCGTTAGGCATTCCCTATCGTCCTGATTGAAACGATGAACTTGCTTGACTTTCGCCTAGTAACTATTATTATGAAAGTAACTGGCCGAATCGTCGGGCATTACCACTAACCTTTTGGAGAAAAAAATGAGCAACCCAACCAGCAACAAGCCCGGCACCGCCCTGATCACCGGCGCCTCGACCGGCATCGGCGCCACTTACGCAGACCGCCTGGCGCGCCGGGGCTACGACCTGATCCTGGTGGCGCGCGACGTCAAGCGCCTGGAAACGCTGGCCGCGCGCCTGCGCAAGGAAACTTCCGTCAAGGTCGACATCCTGCCTGCCGATCTGGTCAACAAGGCCGACCTGCTGAAAGTCGAACAACGCCTGCGCAGCGACGCCTCAGTGACCATGCTGCTCAACAACGCCGGCATGTCGATCTCGGGTGAGCTGGCCGACGGCGACATCGAACAATACGACGCCATGATCCAGCTCAACATCACCGCCGTACTGCGCCTGGCCGCAGCAATCGCGCCCGGCTTCATCGCGCGCAAGGGCGGCACGCTGATCAACGTCGCCTCGGTGCTGGCGCTGGCGCCTGAACTGTTCAACGGCGCCTACAGCGGCACCAAGGCCTTCGTGCTGAACCTGAGCCAATCGCTGCAAAAAGAACTGGGCAATCATGGCGTGCGCGTGCAGGCCGTGTTGCCGGGCGCCACCCGCACCGAAATCTGGGAGCGTTCCGGCACCGCCATCGAAAACCTGCCGGCCGAAATGCTGATGGAAGTGGACGATCTGGTTGACGCCGCGCTGGCCGGTCTCGACCTGGGCGAGCAAGTGACAATCCCATCGCTGCCCGACGTCGGCCAATGGGAAGCGCTGACCGCCGCACGTCACGCCATGGCCCCCAACCTGTCGCTCAGCAAGCCTGCCGCGCGCTATCTCAAGTAAGCCGATCCGCGCATGCGTCACAAATGCATAGCCGATGCGGAATGCCCCGTCGCTTGCACACTGCAGATGGTGGGCGAGTGGTGGAGCATTCTGATTCTGCGCGACTGCCTGCGCGGATTGACCCGCTTCGACCAGTTTCAGAAAAATCTGGCAATATCCCCCAACATGCTGACGCGCCGTCTGCAGACGTTGGTCGACGCCGGCCTGCTGGAGCGGCGCCGGTATCGCGAACATCCGCCGCGCTACGAATACATCCTGACTGAACGCGGCCGCGATTTTCGCATCGTGATCGCGGCGATGTACGACTGGGGCAGCCGCAACCTGCCGGTGGAAGGACAGGCAAATTTGCCGCGGCCTTCATCGTTGCCGGACAAGGATGCCGAAAACAATTAGTACGAAAAACGAGGAGATTCAGCAATGCGAATTCTGGTAGTGGGAGCCGGCGCAGTCGGTGGATATTTTGGCGGCCGCATGCTGGCGGCGGGACGTGATGTGACCTTCCTGGTGCGCGAGAAACGTGCGCAATTGCTGGCGCGGAACGGCCTGCAGATCAAGAGTCCGGTCGGCGACCTGGCGCTGAGCAATCCGCCCACGGTGCAGAAACAAAACCTGAAGCAAGCCTATGACCTGGTCATCCTGAGCTGCAAGGCCTACGACCTGAATGACGCCATCGATTCCTTCGCCGCCGCCATCGGCCCGGATACCGTCATCCTGCCGCTGCTCAACGGCCTGCAGCATCTCGACGTACTGGCCGCGCGCTTCGGCGCGGAAAAAATCCTCGGCGGCCAATGCGTCATCGCCAGCACCGTCGATGCCGACGGCGCCATTCGTCATCTGAATACTTTCCACGGCATGACCTTCGGCGAGCGCGACGGCGCCGCCTCGGCGCGCGTGCAGGCGATCGAACAACAACTCGCCGGCGCCGGTTTCGACGTCAACGCCAGCGCTACCATCCTGCAATCGATGTGGGAAAAATGGATCATGCTGGCGTCGCTGGCCGGCAGCACCAGCCTGATGCGTTCCAACATCGGCGACATCATGCAAGCCGCCGGCGGGCTGGAATTCGTCAGCGGCCTGCTCGATGAAGCCAGCGGCGTTGCCGCTGCCAACGGCCATGCGCCGGGCGGCCCATTCTTCGAACGCACGCGCAAAATGCTGACTGAAGCCGGCTCGACATTGACCGCCTCCATGTTCCGCGACATCGGCAACGGCGCGCGCATCGAAGCCGACCACATCATCGGCGACCTGCTGCGCCGCGGCCGCGAGGCGGCAGTCAAAACCGATCTGCTGCAAGTCGTCTACACCCATCTCAAGACCTACGAAGCGCGCCTGCTGAACCAGCCGGCCTGATCTTCCGCCGTGACGAAATGCATGCGCCTCCGAGCGGGGCGCATGCAATTTCTTCTACCATCCTCCGCCCAAGGAACGGAACGTCGACACCGCCGCACGTGCATCGTCGGCGCGCACCTGCGCCAGCTGATCGCGCGCGTGCAGCAGCAGGCGGTCTTCCTCCAGCACTTCGGTCAGGCTCAGCACGCCGCCCTGATAGGCGTCCTGCGCCACACTGCGCGCACGTTGTCGCGCCGCCACTTCATCGGCCAGCTCGGCGCTTTGCTTCTCCAGTTGCACCAGCGTCGCGATGGCGTTCTCGACGTCTTCGGTGGCGCGCAGGATGGATTGGCGATAGCGCGCCAGCGCCTCCCGGTTGACGCCTTTGGCGCGGGCGACTTCAGCATCGATGCGACCGAAATCGAACAGGCGCCAGCGCAATCCCAGTGCTGCCTGCGGCTGGAAACTGTCGGCGCTGACCAGGCCCGCCGCGCCCAGACTCTCAAAGCCGAGCAAGGCCGACAGCGACAGTTTCGGATAGTACTCGGCCAAGGCCACGCCGATGCGCGCATTCGACGCGGCCAGTTTGCGTTCGGCCGCCAGCACATCGGGACGGCGGCGCAGCAATCCGGCGCTGCCGTCGGCAACGCTGATGGCCGGCACTGCAATATCGTTGGCCGCACCCGTATCCAGTTCGCGCGCATAGGTGCCGGGCACCGCGCCCATCAATACATCGAGGCGATTGAGCTGGCGTTCGAGTTCGGCACGCAGCGGAGGGATGCCGGCGCGCGCCTGCGATAACTGCGCCTGGGCCAGGGCGTCTTCACGTTGATTGGACAAACCGTCGTGCAAACGCAACTTCACCAGTCCAAGCAACTTGTCGCTGGTCTGCACCTGATCTTCTGCGATGCGGATGCGCGCCTGTGCGCTGCGAATGCGGAAGTAGGCGTCCGCCGCCTCGGCCGCGATCGAGATGCGCACGCCGAGGTGGTCCGCTTCGGCGGCGTCGCGCTCGGCATCGGCCGCTTCGACGCCGCGCCTGAGCGAGCCGGCCAGGTCGGTTTCCCAGCTGGCGCCGACGCCGACGTCATACAAGGTCTGGGTGCGCTGATAGCCGGGGAAGCTGGATGCGATTTTGCCCAGCGGACTGTTGAGCGACTGGCGCTGGCGTCCCGCCTGGGTGTCCAGGCCGACTTGCGGCAGCCGCTCGGCGCCGGCGTGGCGCGCCGCCGCTTGCGCCTGCTCCACCCGTGCCAGCGAGGCGGCCAGATCGAGGTTCTGTTGCATCGCGCGCTGCACGATGCTGCTCAATACCGGATCGTTGAAGCCGGTCCACCACTGTTCGAGTTGCGGCATCGATGCTGCGGTTGTCGTGCGTTGCTCCAGCAACGACGCGTTGTGGAAGGCGCCGGTCGTCACCGCCGGCGCCTGGTAATCCGGGCCGCTGGCGCAGCCCGCCAGGAAGATTCCCGCCGCCAGCGCCATCGCCGTCAGGCGTGTCGTGCGCAGTGCGGTGATGCCTGTAGATGTGATGTTGCCCATGTCGCTTCCCCTGAACAAGTGTCGGATGTCGTGTTTTTAAAAGTTACTTGCAAAATGATAGTCTCTAGTTTAATCTAACTATCAAAATGAAAGCAACTAGCAGTTTCAACATTTTTTTGAAGTAAAAAATGCCGCAAGGCGACATCCATTGGGCGCAAGACAGACACTAGAGAAGGGCAGGGGTATCAGATGACAACGCAAGCAAATGCAGCAGCCGGCGGCAACGAAACCAATGGTGCCGCGCCGAAGGGAAAAAAGAGATTCATCAAATTCGCGGTGCCGGCGCTGGTCCTGCTGGCCGTGGCCGCTTATCTCGTTTATTGGTTTGCGGAAGGTCGTCATTGGGAGCACACCGATGATGCCTACGTCGGCGGCGACATCACCGTGATCGCGCCGAAGGTGCCGGGCAACATTGTCAAGGTGCTGGTCGCCGACAACCAGCGCGTCAAGGCCGGCGACCTGCTGGTCAAGATCGACGACCGCGATTACCTCGCGGTGCTGAACAAGCTGGACGCCGCAGTACAGGCGCAGCAAGCCGCGTTGGCCAACATCGATGCCGAGCGCCGCCTGCAGGAAGCCGTGATCGAACAGGGCAAGGCCGGCGTCGCCGCCAGCAACGCCGACCTCACCCGCACCCGCGACGACCAGGCGCGCTATCAAAGCCTGTCGTCCAGGGCGGCGGTGTCGGTGCAGAGCTTCCAGAAGGCCGACGCCGACTACAAGCAGGCGCAGGCCAACGGCCAGAAGGCGCAAGCCGGCCTGCTCGCCGCGCAACGCCAGCTCGACGTGCTTGCCACGCAAAAGCAGAAGGTCCAGGCGGCCCTGCAGCAAGCCATCGCCGAGCGCAACCTCGCCCAACTGAATGTCGGCTATACCGAATTGCGCGCCCCGGTCGACGGCGTGGTCGGCAACCGCCGTGCGCGCACCGGCGCTTACGCCGCCACCGGCGCGCAGCTGTTGTCGGTGGTGCCGGCGGAAGGATTGTGGGTCGACGCCAATTTCAAGGAAAGCCAGATCGCCCATTTCCAGAGCGGCATGACAGTGAAGATCAAGGCCGACGTCTTGCCCGGAGAAACCTTCCAGGGCCATGTCGCCAGCATCGCACCGGCCACCGGCGCGCAGTTCAGCATCCTTCCGGCCGAAAACGCCACCGGCAATTTCACCAAGATCGTCCAGCGCGTGCCGGTGCGCATCCTGCTTGACGGCGAAGCCGCACGTCTCGGCAAGCTGCGTCCGGGCTTGTCGGTGACGGCGGAAGTGGATGACCGCACAGTTAACTCCACCGGCAACCGGAGCTGACCGTGAGCGCCGCTGCCCTGGCTGCCCAGGCGCCCTCTGCCGAACTCACGCAAAAAGCCAAGATCCTCGCCTTCGCCACCATGTGCGTCGGCATGTTCATCGCCTTGATCGACATCCAGATCGTCTCGGCGTCGCTGGCCGATATCGGCGGCGGCTTGTCGGCAGGCGCTGATGAAACCGCCTGGGTGCAGACCAGCTACCTGATCGCCGAGATCATCGTCATTCCGCTGTCGGGATGGCTGGCGCGCGTGATGTCGACGCGCTGGTTGTTCAGCGCGTCGGCGGTCGGCTTTACCATCGCCAGCATGCTGTGCGGCTTTGCGTGGGATATCAACAGCATGATTTTCTTCCGCGCGCTGCAGGGTTTCCTCGGCGGTTCGATGATCCCGATGGTGTTCACCTCGGCGTTCTTTTATTTCTCCGGCCATCAGCGCGTGATCGCCGCCGCCACCGTCGGCGCGCTGTCGTCGCTGGCGCCCACGCTTGGACCCACCGTGGGCGGCTGGATCACCAGCAACTACTCGTGGCACTGGCTGTTCTTCATCAACCTGGCGCCGGGGATTTTTGTCGCGGTGGTGGTGCCGATGCTGGTGCGCATCGACAAGCCCAATCTGTCGCTGCTCAGGGGCGCCGACTATCTCGGCATGATCTTGCTGGCGGCCAGCCTCGGTTGTCTCGAATATTCGCTGGAAGAAGGTCCGCGGCTGGGCTGGATGGGCGACGACATCATCCGAACCACCGTGTGGATCGCCATCGTTGCCGGCGTCGGTTTCATCTGGCGCAGCCTGGCGTACGACAACCCGGTAGTCGATCTGCGCGCGCTCAAGGACCGCAACTTTGCACTCGGTTGCTTCTTCTCCTTCGTCACCGGCATCGGCATCTTCGCCACGGTGTACCTGACGCCGGTATTCCTGGCGCACGTGCGCGGTTTCAGCGCGCTCGACATCGGCCTGGCGATCTTTGCTACCGGCCTGTTCCAGATCTGTGCGATTCCGTTCTATACCTATCTGGGACGGCGCGTCGACCTGCGCTGGCTGATGATGTTCGGCATGGCCTGCTTTGCACTGAGCATGTGGAACTTCACGCCGATCACGCACGACTGGGGCTGGCGCGAGCTGTTGCTGCCGCAAGCCTTGCGCGGCTTCGCGCAGCAGTTTGCGGTGGCGCCGGTGGTGACGCTGACCTTGGGAGCGCTCAAGCCCGAGCGCCTGAAACAGGCTTCAGGCTTGTTCAACCTCATGCGCAATCTGGGCGGCGCGATCGGTATTGCGGTGTGCGGCACCATCCTCAACGACCGCACCAACCTGCATTTCCTGCGGCTGGCGGAACATCTCAACAGCGCCAATGAATCGATGAACAACCTGCTGCAAAACACCGGCGCCAACATGCTGGCGTGGGGACTCGACGGCGGCAGCGCACCGACCGGAGCCCTGCAGCAATTGTGGAAGCTGACCATGCGCGAAGCGCAGACGCAAACCTTCGCCGATGCCTTCCTGGCGGTGATGGCGTGTTTCCTGGTGGCGATCGTGCTGATCCCGTTGATGCACAAAGTGGCGCCGCCGAAAGCGCCGTCAGCCGATGCCCACTAAATCGACTCCTTGATCCGGATCAGCCGGCCATGCGCTGACGTGCAAGCTGGGCGGAGCTCTGACGCACCGCCCAGCGCACCGGCTTCGCCGCCAGACCGACGGCGCGTTGCAGCAGTGCTTGTTGCAGCGGCCGCAACGGCGTCATCCCCAGTTGCTGCTTGGCCCAGTCGGGCAGCAAGTCCACGCCGGCGCGCGTCATCAGGCGCGTAAACGGCAACGCCAGCGCATTCGGCGCCGGCGCATTCAGCACCAGCTCCACCGTCTTGAGCGTGCGCTCTTCGCAACGCAACTGCGGGCGCATGCTGTCGATATAACTTTCCAAATCCTTCAGATTGCGCGGCACGTCGATGGCGCCGAGCTGCTCCGCGACCAGCGCGATTTCATCGAGGTAGCGATTTTGCATCGCCAGGCTGAAGTCCGGATTGCGATAGCGCACGTAGGCACGCAGAAAGCACCACACCTCCGCCGCATGCACCCAGGTCAGCAGCGCCGGATCGTCGGCGGAATACGCGCGTCCGTCCGCCGCGACGCCGCGTACGCCGGCGTGGATGCGGCGCACGCGTTCGATCAGGCGGGCGGCGTCGGCGCTGCTGCCGAACGTGGTTCCCGCGATAAACTGCGCGGTGCCGCGCAAGCGGCCAAGCATGTCTTGCTGAAATGTGGAATGATCCCACACGCCCGCCAGCGGCAGCGGGTGCAGCATCTGCAATAACAGAGCACCGATGCCGCCGATCAGCATCGAAGTGAAGTCGCTATGTACCTGCCAGCAGGCCGAATCCGGACCGAACAGGCCGGGGTCGCCCTTGGGCAGCCGGAAGTCCGGGCTGCCGGGCGGGCGGCTGATGCTGATGACGCTGGCTTCGATACGGGTGCGCAGGGCTTCCATGGGGTTTCTCGCAGGACGGGATGTCATGGTAAGGCGGATGTCATGGTAAGGCTTTTGTCAGTGAGCTGCAGAAGCGTGGAAAATAAGCAGAAAAGGTCTGGATAGCCCAAGAGTAGTAGCTTTCAGGCAAATTATTCTGAGTATAATAAAAGTCTTATTTCAGGGAACTAAAGTACATGTCAATGGTCGAGTTGGCGCTGCGTCGCCCTTACACCTTTATTGTGATGGCGATGCTGATCGTGCTGTCGACGCCGCTCGTCCTCATGAAAATGGCGACGGACATTTTCCCGGAAATCAATATCCCGGTCATCAGCATCATCTGGAACTACAACGGCCTGTCCGCCCAGGAAATGGGCCAGCGCATCGCCTCCCAGAATGAGCGC
Source organism: Herbaspirillum lusitanum (assembly GCF_026127345.1). Lineage (NCBI taxonomy): Bacteria > Pseudomonadati > Pseudomonadota > Betaproteobacteria > Burkholderiales > Oxalobacteraceae > Herbaspirillum > Herbaspirillum lusitanum. The sequence continues at coordinate 11,970 of NZ_QXFG01000002.1, forward strand.
GGCCTGACCACCGTGGTCAGCGACATCGAACACATCGAATCGCAATCGCTGGCCGGCGTGGCCGTGATCAAGGTGTTCTTCCAGCCGACCGCCAACATCCAGAACGCCATTGCACAGACGGTCGCCTCGGTGCAGTCGCAACTGCGCCAGCTGCCGCCCGGCATCACGCCGCCGCTGGTGATCAAGTATTCCGCCTCCAGTATTCCGGTGATGCAATTGGCGCTGTCGAGCCCGACGCTGCCTGAGCAATCGCTGTTCGACGCCGCGATCAATACGCTGCGTCCGCAACTGATCACGATTCCCGGCGTGGCCGTGCCGTTCCCTTACGGCGGCAAGACGCGTTTGATCTCGGTCGACCTGGATACCCAGGCATTGCAGGCGCGCGGCCTGTCGCCGGTCGACGTGGTCAACGCGGTCAACACGCAAAACCTGATCCTGCCGTCCGGCACCGCCAAGTTTGGCGGCACTGAATACACCGTCAAGATGAACGGCTCGCCGGAAGCCGTGGCCGGCCTCAACGACCTGCCGGTGCGCACCAGCAACGGCGCCACCACCTATCTGCGCGACGTCGCCTACGTACGCGACGGCTTTTCGCCGCAGACCAACGTGGTGCGCCAGGACGGCGTGCGCGGCGTCCTGTTGTCGGTGTTGAAGAACGGCGGCGCCTCCACGCTGGACATCGTCAACAACCTGCGTGCGCTGCTGCCGCAAGCGCAGCAGACCATGCCCTCCGACGTCAAGATCACGCCGCTGTTCGACCAGTCGCTGTTCGTCAAGGCGGCGGTCAAGGGCGTGGTCGCCGAAGCGCTCATCGCCGCCGGCCTGACCGCTGCGATGGTGCTGCTGTTCCTGGGCAACTGGCGCAGCACACTGATCATCGCACTGACCATCCCGCTGTCCATCCTGACGTCGATCCTGATCCTCTACATGCTCGGCGAGACGCTCAACCTGATGACGCTGGGCGGGCTCGCGCTCTCGGTCGGCATCCTGGTCGACCAGGCCATCGTGACGATTGAAAACATCGAGCGCCACATGCACATGGGCAAGCCATTGCATGACGCCATCATTGTCGGCGCCGGCGAAATCGGCGTGCCGGCCTTCGTCTCGACCGTGTGTATCTGTATCGTGTTCGTGCCGATGTTCTTCCTGTCGGGCGTGGCGCGCTTCCTGTTCGTGCCGCTGGCCGAAGCGGTGGTGTTCGCGATGGCGGCGTCGTATATCCTCTCGCGCACGCTGGTGCCGACGCTGGTGATGCTGCTGATGGGCGGCGTCCACGGAGCGGAGGGTGGAAACAGTGGCGGCAAGACCAGCCTGCTGCAGCGTTTGTACCGCGGCTTCGACAGTCGCTTCGAACACGTGCGCCGCGCCTACACGCTGGTGCTGTCGTCGCTGCTGTCGCACCGCCGTCGTTTCGCGCTGGCCTTCCTCGGTTTCTGCGTCTTGTCCTGCCTGCTGTATCCGTTCCTCGGCCGCGACTTCTTCCCCAACGTCGACGGCGGCCAGATCCGCCTGCACATGCGCATGCCGACCGGCACCCGCATCGAGGAAACCGCGCGCGCCGCCGACCAGGTTGAAGCCGCCATTCGCGAAATGATCCCGGCCCACGAGCTGGAAACCATCCTCGACAACATCGGTGTTCCCAACAGCGGCATCAATCTTTCGTACAGCAACGCCGGCACCATCGGCACGCTCGACGGTGAAATCCTGATGTCGCTGCATGAAGACCACCGGCCCACGGAGCAACTGGTCAGCATGCTGCGCGCCGAATTGCCCAAGCGCTTCCCCGGCATCGAGTTCTTCTTCCAGCCGGCCGACATCGTCACGCAGATCCTGAACTTCGGTCTGCCAGCCGCGATCGACGTGCAGTTCACCGGCCCCAACCTGCAGCAGAACGCCGAGCTGGCCGCGCAACTGACCAAGCAGATCCGCCAGATCCCCGGCGCGGTCGACGCCCACGTGCATCAGCGCCTCGACGGTCCGGCGCTGGACATGCAGATGGATCGCACGCGCCTGCAGCAATTCGGCCTGTCCGCCGCCAACGTCGGCCAGAACGTGCTGATCGCGCTGTCCGGCAGCTCGCAGACGACGCCGGCATTCTGGCTCAACCCGCAGAATGGCGTGGTCTATAACATCGCCGTGCAGTCGCCGCAATATCGCGTGGATTCGCTCGACGCGCTGCTCAACATTCCGGTCGGCGCAGGCGCCGCCGCCACCGCCGCCGGGGCACCGGCCAATACCCAATTGCTGGGCAACCTGGTGGAAGTGAAACCGGCCCGCCAGCAGGCGATTTCCTCGCGCTACAACATCCTGCCGGCCATCGACGTCTATGTCAGCGTGCAGGGCACCGACCTGGCCAGCGTCGCCGGCAAGGTCGAGAAGCTGGTCGCGGAAATGCGCCCCAAGCTGCCGCGCGGCAGCCAGATCGTCGTGCGCGGCCAGGTGCAAACCATGCAGTCCTCGTTCATCGGCCTCGGCGTCGGCCTGGCGATGGCGATCGTGCTGGTGTACCTGCTGGTGGTGGTCAACTTCCAGTCGTGGATCGATGCGGCGATCATCATCGCCGCCTTGCCTGCCGCGCTGGCCGGCATCGCCTGGATGCTGTTCATCACCGGCACCACCTTGTCGGTGCCGGCGCTGACCGGAGCCATCATGACCATGGGGGTGGCAACCGCCAACAGCATCCTGATCGTCTCGTTCGCACGCCAGCGCCGTGAAGAAGGCGCCACGCCGCTGGCCGCCGCGCTCGAGTCCGGCGCCACGCGCATCCGGCCGGTGCTGATGACGGCGCTGGCGATGATCATCGGCATGATCCCGATGGCGCTCGGCCTGGGCGAAGGCGCAGAACAGAATGCACCGCTCGGGCGCGCCGTGATCGGCGGCCTGATCTTCGCCACCGTCTCCACTTTATTCTTCGTTCCCGTGGTTTTCGCGGGCGTTCACCAACGACTGGCGCGCCGCAAAGAAGCGCGCCGGCAACACGGGCACGGACCGGCCGACCAGCCGCCTCAGCCTCAGCAGCCGTAACAGGAGATTTGAAGCAATGTCGCAAGAACGTCATTCCCAACTCGGCATCCATCCCCTCGATCCGGGCGAGGCTGGAGAGCTGTTGAAGCGCCAGCAGATCGTGCGCCGCACGCGCCTCATTGTCATCGTCGTGCTGGTGTTGCTGGCCGTCGGCGCCGCGCGCACCGTGATCAGTCGCGTGTTCAACGCACGCGAACTGCAAGCCGGCACCACCGAGCGCGCCAAGCAATACGTCAAGACCGCCATTGCGAAAAGCAGCGACGCGACCCAGACGCTGTCGCTGCCCGGGACCTTGCAGGGCTACGTGCAGTCGCCGATTTCGGCGCGCGCCGGCGGCTACCTGAAACGCTGGCACAAGGACATCGGCGCCCGCGTCGAAAAGGGCGAACTGCTGGCTGAACTCGACACGCCGGAAATCGACCAGCAACTGTCGCAGGCCGTGGCCGCGCGCCAGCAAGCCGCTTCCAGTCTCGAGCTGGCCAAGAGCACGGTCGATCGCTGGGAAGCATTGCGCAAGAAGGACGCCGTTTCGCAACAGGAGCTCGATGAACGCCGCAGCGCTTATTCGCAGGCGCGGTCCAACCTTGCCGCCGCCGACGCCAACGTCGAGCGCCTGCGCCAGGTGGAAGGCTTCAAGCGCATCGTCGCGCCGTTCGCCGGCGTGATCACGCGCCGCAATGTCGACGTCGGCGACCTGGTCGATCCGGGCGCGGGCGGCGGCGCCGCGCGCGCGCTGTTCCTGCTGTCGCAGACCGATCCGCTGCGCGTATACATCAACGTGCCGCAGTCGTATTCCAACCTGATCAAACAGGGCCAGAAAGTGGTCGTCACGCAGACCGAATTGCGCGGCCAGAAGTTCGACGGCAAGGTGGCGCGCACCGCCGCCTCGATCGACACCACCACGCGCACCATGCAGGTCGAAGTGTCGCTGCCCAATCCCGACGGCGCACTGATGCCGGGCGCATTCGTGCAGGTGGCCTTGCCGCTCAAGCCGAGCGGCGCGCTGGTGGTCTCCACCGACGTCTTGCTGTTCCGCCGTGACGGCGCGATGGTGGCGGCGGTCGATGCCGGCAACAAGATCCGTCTCAAGCGCGTGCAGCTCGGCCGCAATTTCGGCCAGAGCGTCGAAGTGCTGGAAGGCATCAACGGCGACGAACGCCTGATCCTCAATCCGTCGGACTCCGTGGCCGAAGGCGACGAAGTTTCGGTGGCGGCCGAGACCGCTGCACCGAAGGACAAGGATAAAGACGGCAAGCCGACTACAGAAAAGGCCAAGTCGTGATGTTGCGTCCACTCGTGATCGCAGTTGCCGTGGCTGCTACGCTGGCCGGTTGCGCCGTCGGTCCCGACTACCGCAAGCCCGACGTCGACATGCCGGTGACCTGGCAGCTCGACGCGCCGTGGCGGCAAGGCACGCCGGCTGATGAGCAAGCAAAAGGCCCGTGGTGGGAACGCTTCGGCGATGCGAAGTTGAACGCCTTGCAGCAGCAGGCGATCGACGGCAACCAGACCCTTGCCATCGCCGCCGCTCGCCTGACGCAAGCGCGCGCCTCGGCCAACGTCGCCTCGGCCGGCATGTATCCGCAGGTCGGCGTCAGCACGCGCACGTCGCGTCTGCGCATCGCCGGCAATCGCCCTCTGACTAATTACAATTCGCCCAACTTTGCCACGGTGCAGAATGATTTTGCGCTGGGCTTGAACGTCAACTATGAAGTCGACCTGGCCGGTCGCGTACAGCGCAACGTCGAAGGCGCGCGCGCCTCGTCGCAACAGTCGGCCGCCGATTTCGAGAACACGCGGCTGCTGCTGAGCGCCGACCTGGCAGGCAACTATTTCAACCTGCGCGAACTGGATGTCGAACTCGACGTGCTGTCGCGTTCGATTGCATTGCAACGCAAGGCGCTGGAACTGGCGACTTCACGCCATGATCTGGGCGCCACCTCCGGCCTCGACGTGGCCCAGCAACAGGCGCTGCTCGACACCACGCTGACCCAGGTCGACGTGCTGCGCAAAGCGCGCGCGCAATATGAGCACGCGATCGCCACTCTGGTCGGCACGCCGGCGCCGCTGTTTTCGCTGACGCCGGAACTGGTGCCGATGACGCCGCCGGCAGTGCCGCTGGGCGTGCCCTCGGACCTGCTGGAGCGCCGTCCCGACATCGCTTCGGCGGAACGCGCGATGGCCGCCGCCAATGCGCAGATCGGCGTGGCCAAGGCGGCGTTTTATCCGAGCATCATGCTGGCGCCGTCGTACGGCGTCGACAGCCGCAACATCGACACCTTGTTCAATGCGCCCAGCGTGGTATGGTCGCTCGGCGTATCGCTGGCGCAGACGATTTTCGACGGCGGTCGCGTCAGCGCCAACGTCGACTTCGCGAAGGGCGGCTATGCAGCATCGGTGGCCTCTTACCGGCGCGTGGTGCTGACCGCGATGCAGGAAGTGGAAGACGGCATCACCGGCGTCGCCGCACTGGACCGCGCCTACACGCAAGCGCAAGCGGCCATCGTCAGCGCACGGCGCGTGCTCGACCTTGCAAACAGCCGCTACGAAGGCGGCGTGTCGACTTACCTTGATGTGATTTCGGCGCAGCAGTCGCTGCTCAACAGCGAGCGTCAGGCGGCGCAGTTGTTGGGGCAGCGCATGCTGACGTCGGTGTTCCTGATCAAGGCATTGGGCGGCGACTGGCCGGATGCGCAGATCGCGCGGAAATAGCTGAACGAGAAAAGACGATGAAAAAAACGGGGCCGAGGCCCCGTTCTTTTATGCTGTATCGATTGCAACCTACATCGCAATCAATGCGCCGCCGACGTATCCGCCACCCGCTTCGGCTTCGGCGCAAACCACACCGCCGCGGCCGCGAGGCCGAACGAGATCGCCGCCATCATGAAGATGTGATTGGTCGACAGCATGATGCTTTGCGATTGCAGCATCTGCTCCATGTTGGCGCGTGCCTGGTCGAGCGACATGCCGGCCTGCGTGAGGGCGTTGCTGACGTCGCCGAACTGATCGACCATGCCGGCCAGTTCGGCATGGTAGTAGATCGACTTGTTTTCCCAGCTTGTGTTGACCAGCGAGGTGGCGATCGCGCCCGACATGGTGCGGCAGAAACTCATCAGGCCGGCCGCCGAGGCGGTCTCCGATTCTTCCACGCTGCTCAGCGCCAGGCCGGTCAGCGGAACGAAGAACAGCGGCAGACCGATGCCCAGCATCAGTAGCGGCCAGCCGATCTGGAAGTTGCTCATGTCGGTGGTGTTGAAGCTGCGGAACAGCGTCACCGCACCTAGCCACATCACGCCGATGAACACCAGCTTGCGCGGATCGACCCTGGTCGACAGCTTGGCCACGAACGGCGCCGTCAGCACCGCGAGGATGCCGGTCAGCGCGGTGGTTTCGCCCGAGTGCGTGGCGGTATAGCCCATGTAGCCCTGCAGCCATAATGGCGTCAGCACGGTGGCGCCGAAGAACGCGCCGAACGCCAGGCAGATCGTGGTGACGCTGGCGGTGTAGCCGCGATGGCGGAACACGCGCAGGTCGACGATAGGATTGCGCTCGGTCAGCTCCCAGATCAGGAAGGCGATGAAGCCGGCCGCGGCGATCAGCGCCAGCACCACGATTTCGGTGGAGGCGAACCAGTCTTTTTCCTTGCCTTCGTCGAGCATGAGCTGCAGCGCCGCGACCCAGATCACCATGAGGATCAGCCCGACCTTGTCGATCGGCAGTTTCAGCAGCGGCGACTCGTAGCGCTTGAGCATCTTCCATCCCATGTAGCCGCAGATCAGCGCCACCGGCACGTTGATGAAGAAGATGTAGGGCCAGCTGTACTGGTCGCACAGCACCCCGCCCAGGATCGGGCCGGCGATCGGTGCAATCAGCGTGGTCATGGCCCACAGGCCGACCGCGGCAGCCGCTTTCTCCTTGGGGAAAATGCGCAGCAGCAGGGTTTGCGACAGCGGCATCAACGGACCGCCGGCCAGGCCTTGCAACACGCGGAAAGCGATCAGCATGCCCAGCGAATTGGCCATGCCGCACAGCGCCGAGAACACGCCGAACAGGATCATCGATGTGATGAACACGCGCACCGTGCCGAAACGGTTGGCCAGCCAGCCGGTCAGCGGCACCGTGATCGCCTCGGCCACTGCGTACGAGGTGATGACGTAGGTGCCCTGGCTCGACGAGGCGCCGAGCGCGCCCGAGATGGTCGACACGGAGACGTTGGCGATGGTGGTGTCGAGCACCGCGATGAAGTTGGCCGCGGCCAGCAGCAGGCCGGCGCCGATCAGCTGCACGCCCTCCAGCGGCTTTAATGATGCATCGGAAAAATGGGATGACATGGTTGCCGCCTGATTACAGAGTCGGGGACTTTGCAGCGGAGGAATTCATCGCCGTGTTCTCCGAGCCGCTGCCGCTCTTGCCGCGCGTGTCGATCGAGACGTCCATCGACAAGCCCACGCTCAGCGGTTTCTCGGCCAGTTCCTTGCGGTCGATCGAGATGCGCACCGGCAGGCGTTGCACCACCTTGATCCAGTTGCCGGTGGCGTTCTGCGCCGGAATCACAGCGAATGCGGAGCCGGTGCCGCCGGCCACGCCGACCACGGTGCCGTGATATTCAATCGCGCTGCCGTAGATGTCGGCCTTCATCGTCACCGGCTGTCCCAGGTGCACTTGCGACAACTGACCTTCCTTGAAATTGGCGTCGACGTGCATGGAGCGGGTCGGCACCACCGACAGCAAGGCGGTGCCTGCCTGGACGCGTTGGCCGACCTGCACCTGGCGACGGGCGATTACGCCTTCCACCGGTGCGCGCAGCACGGTGCGCTCCAGGTCCAGCTTGGCCTGGTCGCGCTTGGCGCGCGCCAGCGTGACTTCCGGGTTGGTGTCGACGGTGGTGTTGGCGGTCAGCACGGTGCTGGCTTTTTGCGCGCCGACGGTGGCGTTGCGATTGGCGTCGGCCTGGATCTTGCCGGCTTCGGCAGCCTTCAGGTTGGCCTGCATGGTCAGCACGGTGGTGCGCGCATTGGTCAACTCTTCACCCGAGACGGAGCCGGATTTTTCCAGTGCTTCGCGGCGACGCAGATCGAGTTCGGCGCGTTGCAGGTCGGCCTGGGCCGACAGCAATTGCGCAGCGGAGCGCTTCTGTTCGGCTTCGCGCGCCTGCACCTGTGCAACGAAACCGGTGTCGTTGGCGAAGTAGCTTTGCACGCGGCGTTCGGCGCGGCCCAGGTCGGCTTCGGCCTGCGCCAGCGCCAGCGTCGCGTCGCGGCTGTCGATCACGACCAGCACGTCGCCCTGATGGACGTACTGCGTATCGACCACGTTGACTTCGGACACGATGCCGTTGACGGCCGGCGTGACCTGCGAGATTTCCACGGCGGTGTAGGCGTTGTCAGTGGTCACGTAACGCGAACCGATGAAGTACCAGTAAGTACCGTAACCGATGGCGACCACGGCGACCACGCCGGCGAAAATGGTGAACAGCTTCTTGCGCTTGCCGGGCGCGTTGCCTGGAGCATTATCAGCCGTGGAAATGGTTTGAATGGCTTGGGAATCACTGTGCGACATGGCGTTTTCCTTCGTGGATATATTTGTCTGTATGGAGTCGATGCTGTGCGGGCGCGGTCAGCTGGCGTGTTGATAGCCGCCGCCGAGCGCGCGCACCATCGACACGTCGAGGGCAAACAGGCGTGAGCGCAAGGTCGACAACTCGCGCAGATTGGTCAGCAGCGTGTCTTGCGCATTGAGCACGTCGAGGTAGTTGGTGAGGCCGCCTTCGTAGCGATTGCGTACGATGCGGTAGGCATCCCGGGCGGCGTCCGCGGCTGCTTCGGTGCGGTTGAGGCGGCCGCTCAGGGCGCGCTCGCTGACGGCGACGTCGGCCACGTCCTGCAAGGCTTGCGTGACGGCGCTGTCGTAGTTGGCGACGGCTTCGTCGTAGCTGGCGCTGGCCGAACGGAACTGGCCGCGCAGGCGTCCGCCTTCGAAGATCGGCAGCGAAATCGCCGGTCCGAAACTGCCGATGCTGGAGCCCGACTGCGTCAGCAGATTGGTGCCCAGCGATTGGAAACCGAAGTAGGCGCTCAGGTTGACGTTGGGATAGAACTGCGCGCGCGCCACCTTGATCTGCTTGGCGGCGGCTTCGGCGCGCAGGCGCGCGGCGACGATGTCGGGACGGCGGCCGAGCAGGTTGGCCGGCAACTCCTGCGGCAGGTTGAACGGCTTCGACATGTCGATGACCGGACGCGCCAGTTGCAGGCCGCGATCAGGTCCGGCGCCGGCCAGCGCCGCCAGCTTGTTGCGTTGCAGGGCGATCGATTCGTCCACCGCCATCAGATCGGCTTCGGCCATCGCGCGGCGCGCCACCACTTGCTTGACGCTGCCTTCGGTTTCGAGGCCGTTGAGGCGGCGCTGAGCGAACAGGTTTTCAGTTTCCTGACGCACTTGCAATGCTGCCTGCGAGGTGTCGCGCTGGCTGAACAGACGCTCCAGTTCGGCGTAGCCGGCGGCGATCGAGGTTGCCAGCGTGATGCGCGCCTGGGCGGCGTCGGCGCGCGCCGCTTCCAGTTCGGAAGTGGCGGCGGCCAGCGCGGCGCGGTTCTTGCCCCAGAAGTCGATTTCGTAGCTGAAGTCGAGCGTGACGCGCGCTTCGTTGTTATAGCCGCGCGGCACGAAGTCGGCCGGCACGCCGTTGTTGTAGCTCTGCTTCATGCGATCGAGCGAGGCGTTGCCGGTGACTTGCGGCAACAGCGCCGCGCCCTGCTGCTGCGCCGCGCCTTCGGCTTTCAGCAAACGGGCGCTCGCCACCGCCATTGATGGTGCGCCGCGCAGCGCTTCGGCCATCAGCGTGTTGAGCTGCTTGTCGCCGTAGGCGGTCCACCAGTTGTCGTCGGGCCAGGCCACTGCTTGCGCATTGGCGGCATTCAGCGATTGCGAAGACTGATAGGCATTGATGTCTTTGGGTTCGGCGCGCGGACCGAGGTCGGAAAACTGCGCGCAGCCGGCCAGCGTCAGCGCCGCGACGGCCAGCGCCGACAGCGTTGCAAGACGAGGCAGACCCGGCAGACCCGGCAGGCGAGGCCGAGGGTATCGGGATGCGTCTTGATCCCCTGAAACAGATGGAACTTGCATGATCGAAATCCACTCATAAGTAAACTGTACAGTTCAGTATAGTATTGACTTTTAACGACCGTCAAGCAAAACTAGGGGAAAATGGGGTTCGGCAAACGGCGCAAATGCTGCAAGCGCACAAAAAAGCAACAGCCCCGGGGAAAACCAGGCGGAGCCAGGTAATTGAATGGTTTCGCCGCAATGGCAAAGAAATTACATGCGCAAGAAGAGTGAAGAACGGCGGCAGGCGATCATCGATGTTGCCGCGGAAATATTTAACGAGATCGGATTCGATCGCGCCTCCATGGCGGAAATCTCGGCGCGCCTGGGCGGCTCGAAGGCGACCCTGTACAACTATTTTTCTTCCAAGGAAGAGATATTCTTGCAGGTCATGAAGCAGCAAGCCGGCATGCAGTTCGAGTCGCTGTTCGCGATCCTGATCGAGGACGACGGCAGCAGCGACATGCGCGACACGCTGCGTCTGTTCGCCAACAAATACCTGCACCTGATCTTGTCGCCGGAAGTGATCGCGGTGCGCCGCCTGCTGTACTACAACGCCGAGCGTTCCGATCTCGGCTGCATGTATTACGAGAACGGACCCAAGCGCGGCTGGCTGGTGATTTCCGAGTTCATGAAACGAGCGATGGATCGCGGCGACCTGCGCGAAGCTGACCCGTGGCTGACAGCGATCCAGTTTCGCGTCCTGGTCGAAGCCGAGTGGGCCGAAGGCCGCATCCTCGGCGTGATCACATCAATGCCGCCGGCCAAGATCAAGGCGTCCGTGGAACGCTCTCTGGAGGCCTTCTTCCGCATCTACGGCGTCTGACGAAGCAGCTTCGCCGGCATCTTGCCACGACGTCATCATCCGATCACATTGCCGTGTGAAAATGCCGCGCCGGTAGTTCAGGGTCGCCTTGCAGGCCAGCAACCACGGCGCTTGCGCGTGGCCTTCCCGCAAAAATGAACGGTAAACAACCGCTTCCTTCCACGATGAAAAAAGCGCGCGCCTGCGTACCATTGATGGGACGATGCCGTTGTTGACGACGTCGTCTTTGCGCGCCCTTTCCGCTGCGCACCATTTTCACCATCTCCGTCCGAGGCAATCACATGCGCTGGTTCTATAACCTTAAAATCGCAAAAAAACTGGTCCTGTCGTTCCTGGCCGTCATCATCCTGACTGCGGGACTGGGCGCTTTCTCGATCGTCGAACTGATCAAGGTCAACCGAGCCTCGAGCGACATCGCCACCAACTGGATGCCGAGCGTCAAGGTCGGCCTGCAACTGCAGGCATCCATGTCGCGCTTCCGCATTTCCGAGCTGCAGCACATCCTGGCGACGGAGGAAAAAGATTACGACGACGCCGAAAAGGCGATGAAGACGCGCATGGAGATCATTCGCAAGGACCTGGCGTCATACGAGCAGATGATCTCGGAACCGGAAGAGAAAGTGCTCTATCCGCAATTCCAGCAAACCATGCAAAAGTATCTCGCCGAGAACAAGAAGATCATGGAGCTGTCGCGCGCCAACCAGAAGGATGAAGCGCGTCTGCAATTCAAGGGCGAGTCGAACAAGCTGTTCCGTCAGGCGGTCGAGCAGCTGGGCGGCCTGGTCAAGATCAATGATGATGGCACCGTGCGTTCCAACGCCGAGGCCGACCACACCTTCAACGAAGCGCGCAACTGGATCCTCGGCCTGCTCATTGCCATCGTGGTGATCGCGATGACGCTCGCGGTGTGGGTCGCACGCATCGTGTCGGTGCCGCTCAACAAGGCTGTCGACGTCGCCCAGCGCGTGGCCGAAGGCGACCTCGGCGCCGACATCCGCTCCGACAGCCGCGATGAAACCGGCCAGCTCATGGATTCGCTCAAGGCGATGAACGACAGCCTGCTGCGTATCGTCGGCGAAGTGCGCACCGGCACCGACACCATCGCCACCGCGTCGACCGAAATCGCCAGCGGCAACCTCGATTTGTCCAGCCGCACCGAACAACAGGCCGGCTCGCTGGAAGAAACCGCTTCGGCCATGGAAGAGCTGACCTCGACCGTGAAGGCGAACGCCGACAACGCGCGCCAGGCGAATCAACTGGCCGTCTCCGCCTCCGAAGTCGCACAGCAGGGCGGCGCGGTGGTCGGGCAAGTGGTCGACACCATGGGCTCGATCAACGAATCGTCGCGCAAGATCGTCGACATCATCAGCGTCATCGACGGCATTGCCTTCCAGACCAACATCCTTGCGCTGAACGCGGCGGTGGAAGCCGCACGCGCCGGTGAACAGGGGCGCGGTTTTGCGGTGGTGGCGAGCGAAGTGCGCAGCCTGGCGCAACGTTCCGCCGCAGCGGCCAAGGAGATCAAGGTGCTGATCGACGACTCGGTGGAAAAGGTCGGCTCGGGCAGCAAGCTGGTCGAGCAGGCCGGCGTCACCATGAGCGAAGTGGTCGCCAGCGTGCGTCGCGTCACCGACATCGTCGGCGAGATCAGCGCGGCCAGCACCGAACAGAGCACCGGTATCGAGGAAGTCAATCGCGCCATTACGCAGATGGACGAAGTGACGCAGCAGAACGCTGCATTGGTGGAGCAAGCCGCTGCTGCCGCACAGTCGCTGCAGGAGCAAGCCGGCAAGCTGGCACAGGTGGTCAGCGTATTCAAGCTGCGGCGTTGACCTGCAGAAATGCAGGCATCACTGGCGGGAAGGGCGGCGCCTTCCCTGCCAAAAAAACTGAAAAGCCCGTGACGCTCCGTCGCGGGCTTTTTTTACGTGTGTGGCGCCAACCCCGCGTAATCTCTCCGTCAGGAATGCGAGCTGACATTTCCCCGGGTGCCTCGTATTCAGGCCGTGCAGCGTCGCCAACGGCGTTGAACGAGTGGTTTCCCTCAGGATTTCCCCCTTGATTTCCAAGTCATCTATGCGAGTCGATAATGAGACAAGCGTATCGTCTCATGTGAATATCATTGCCTAACGGAAATTATTTGTGAGACTATGCGAAATTAGGCTAGATATTGTTAGTAACTAACGGGGTTTCAACCAGAGCGAATTTCAAACCGGGTTCCGACCGGGCAAACCGATGACGCCGGCTCCACATGACCACATCTGCACAAAGAAAAAATACAATGTTCCAGTGGCTACTGCTTAAAGAAAATGCCTTGAGCGCGGCGGAAAATACGGTCTGGAAAGAGAGCGCGCTGCGCATCATCCTCGTGTCCGGTCTGCTGCTGGAATGCGGTATCGGCCTGCTCAGCGCCATCGATGCATTCAAGGTCGGCGCGTATTACATCATCGCCGTCGTGACTGGATTCTTCATCGCACTGGTGCTGGGCGTGCTGGCGTCGGTGCGGCGTCCGGCGATCGGCAGTGCGATCCTGATCGCGACGATTTATGCGGCGTCGTTCTGCATGGTGTACTTCATCAAAGACGCCGACGTCGCCAAGTACGGCATCATGTTCGTCTACACGGCGCCGCTGATCGGCCGCATCTTCTTCGGTTCGCGCCTGGCGCTGGTGCTGATGACGATCAATGTATTCCCGTTCATGCTGCTGCTGCGCAACCAGCCGCTGCCGGTCTACCCGGGCCTTGATGCGCCGCTGGCCAATGCGCATGCCTATATCCAGTCGCTGCTGTTCTTGTTCTTCAACATCTGCGTGCCGCTCGGCGTGTTTCGCCTGCTGCACGCGCTGGACGCCTCGATCCGCCGTCATCGTGCAGCCAGCAGCGAGCTCGAGAGCAGTCATGCGCAATACCAGGAGATTTTCGAAAACGCCGGCGGCGCGATCGTGCTGTGCGATGCGCAGGGACGCATACTCAAGGCCAATACGCTGGCCGACAATCTGATCGGCCGCGCTCCCGGCAAATCCGCGCCGAAAGACCAGGATGCGAATCTGTTCGCGCTGCTCGGGCACAAGTGCCGCAGCGACACGGAAAAGGCGGCCGCCATCCTGGCGCTCAAGCGCGGCCAGGAGTATGCGTCTAAGGACGGCCGCCTGATCGTGATAGAAAATATCTCGACCACTTCCGAGCAGCACTACATCGTGCTGCTGCGCGACATCTCGCAACAGCGCCGCATCGAGGAAGCACTCGACCGCAGCAAGGAACGCGAAACCTTCCTCAGCAATCACGACCAGCTCACCCAATTACCCAACCGCGATCTGTTGCACCGGCAGCTTGAAGAGCACATGCAGGCCATGTCGCCGCGCCGCCAGCTGGCGCTGGTGGTCATCCGCCTCGACAGCATCAAGTACGCCAACGATGCGCACGGAAGCGCCGCCGGCGATGCACTGATCGTCGCTTTCGCCGATGCGTTGCGACGACTGCTGCCGGATGGCAGCCTGATCGCGCGCTTGCGCAGCGTGGTGTTCAGCTTCACGATCGAGACCAGCCACGCCAGTCGCGACGCCATCCCGCAGATCGAGCATATCCGCCGCAGCCTGCCGGAAGAATTGCTGGTCGGCGGCCAACGTCATCCGGTGCAGGTATCGATGGCGATCGCGTTCTCGCGGCCGGGCGAAACCAGCGGCGACGAACTGATCCAGCGCGGCAAACTGGCGCTGGATTCGGCGCGTCGTTCCGGCACCCAGGACATCACCGTCTTCGACGACGAAGCGGCCGCGCTGATCCGGCGCCGCCTCAACATCGAACAATCCATCTTGATGGCGCTGCGTGAAAACGAACTGCGCCTGGTCTATCAACCCAAGGTCACGCAAGACGGCGAGATCGTCGGCCTCGAGGCATTGATCCGGTGGCGCTCGCCGACGCTGGGCGACGTCTCTCCGGCTGAATTCATCCCGGTCGCCGAGACCAGCGGTGCGATTCATTTCATCACCGCTTTCGTGGTCGACAAGGTGTGCGCGTATATTCGCCAGACGCTGGACTCGGAACGGCGCTGCCTGCCGATCGCCATCAACCTGTCGGCCATCGATATCGTGCGCGCCGATCTGCTCGACCTGGTCAACGCCTCATGCCAGAAATACGGCGTCAGTTCGGATCACCTGGAGTTCGAGATCACCGAGACCGGGCTGGTCGGCAACGAGAATCTGGCCATCAGCCACCTCGAGGCGCTCAACGCCAAAGGTTACGGCATCACCATTGACGATTTTGGAACCGGTTACTCTTCTTTGCAGAAGCTCAGCCGTTTTCCGACGAAAAGTATTAAGATAGACCAGTCTTTTGTGGCGCAGATCGGTATCAGCGAGAAGAGTGAACTGATTATCCGTGCGGTGGTGTCGCTGGCGAAGATTCTTTCCTGCACCACGGTCGCCGAAGGCGTCGAAACGCTGGTCCAGGAAAAATTCCTCAAAGCGATCGGATGCCAGTTTTTCCAGGGCTTCTATTACTACCCGCCGATGGAGTTCCAGCAGGTCAATCAATTGTTGAAAGGTCGCTGACCCGGTTCGACTCAGGTCAGTCCCGACCGCTTCCGTTTTGATGCCGCAAAAGCATGCGTACCTCGAGGCGCACCCGAGCACCAGCAGGCGTAGCCCGCATCAAACCGAACTGAAGAGAGACAAACAATGAGCAAGAAAAAACCAGCGCCAACGCCTGTCTATCGCGGCGTCTTCCCGGTCGCCCCGACCATTTTCGACGACCACGGCGACATTGACCTGGAAGGCCAGCGCCGCTGCATCGATTTCATGATCGACGCCGGCTCCGACGGCATCTGTATTCTGGCCAACTTCTCCGAGCAGTTTGCGCTCACCGACGACGAGCGCAATGCGCTCATCAGCACCGTGCTCGACCACGTCGCCGGCCGCATTCCGGTGATCGTCACGACCACCCATTTCAGCTCGCGCATCTGCGCACAGCGCAGCCGCAATGCGCAGGACGCAGGCGCGGCGATGGTCATGATCATGCCGCCGTACCACGGCGCCACCATCCGCGTCGGCGAGCGCGGCATCCAGGAATTCTTCCAGACGGTGTCGGACGCGATCGACATCCCGATCATGATCCAGGACGCGCCGGTCAGCGGCACCACGTTGTCGTCCACGCTGCTGGTCAAGATGGCGCAGGAGATCGCCAACGTCTCCTACTTCAAGATCGAAGTGCCGCAAGCCGCCAACAAGCTGCGTGAAATCATCGCCCTCGGCGGCGACGCCATCGTCGGTCCGTGGGACGGCGAAGAAGCCATCACGCTGATGGCCGATCTCGACGCCGGCGCCACCGGCGCGATGACCGGCGGCGGTTATCCGGACGGCATCCGCCGCATCCTCGATGCCTACGTTGCCGGCGACACAGAACTGGCGGCGCAGCATTATCAGGAATGGCTGCCGCTGATCAACTACGAAAACCGCCAGGGCGGGCTGGCGTCGTGCAAAGCCCTGATGAAGGAAGGCGGCATCATCAAGTCCGACGCCGTGCGCCATCCGCTCGCGGCGATGCATCCCGCCACTCGCGAAGGCCTGATCAGGATCGCGCGTCGCCTCGATCCGCTGGTGCTGCGCTGGGGTAAATAAGCACGCATAGTCGACGTTACTGCTGCGCTGCATTATCGGCCGCGTCCTTCATACGAAGGCGCGGCCGCTTCATTTGAACCCTCACCTGCGCATGACATGGGAACGGCAGCGTGACAAAGTTTCTCCGTTATTACGTACATGTCAAAACGTCAATCCGCTGCAAAGCCTTGTAGTGTCGCGGATATCCATCCGTTGAATACCAGATATGCGTTAATTAAATCTCCGCGGCACATTCCTTTCAGTTTCTTTGAGGCTATATTTCCCTGACACAGAAATTTTGCAGTGCATCATTCCTTTTTCCATAAAGGGCGCTGCTTCAAAAACACAACGGGAATCTGAGAGGCTCACATGACCAATCAGTACAGGGCGGGAAAAAAAGCATTGGTAATCGGCGGCGGTGCGCCGAATTCAACCTTGATCGCGGGCGCGCTGACGGCGTTCCTCGACGAGGGCATCGAGTTCGACGTCATCTCGGCCTCCGGCGCCGGCGTGCTCATGGGCTTGCTGTATCAGGCGCCGCTGGGTTGCACGCCGCGCGAGGCGCTGGTGCGTTGGGCCGAGGTCGGCGTCGCCGACAGCATCTACAAGATGTTCCCGGTCAACTACAAGATCTTCAACAAGCCCGGCCAGGGCGCGCGCAGTTTCCGCGACCAGGTGCCGGCGCAAATGCCACAGTTACCCCAGATGCCGCAGTTGCCGCAATTGGCCGGTTTGCCCAACATGGCCGGCGCGGCCGGCAATCCTTTCCTCGACGTCTTCACGCAGCGCTTCGCCGAAGCGTCGGGCGCGTGGAACGACTGGATGCACCTGATGTTGTCGGCCATGTCGCCCTCGGACCTGTCGTCCAAGAGCCTGGGGCTGTGCGCGCATCACCCCTTCCTCGAACAGGCGATCGACTTCGACGCCATCGCGCGCATGAAGCCGGCGTTCTACATCAACGCCTACAACATGAGCAAGAGCGAGATGCAGATATGGGACAAGGACGAGATCGCGCCGATTCATGTGCGCGCCGCGTTGTCGTTTCCGTTCCTGTACCCGCCGACGGAAATCGGCGGCGACGATTACATCGAAGGCGCCGCGCTCGACACGCTCAATTTCGATCCCTTGAGAACGCAGGGAGTCGACGCAGGCAAGCACGACGACATCGACACCCTGGTGGTGCTCGACATCCTCGGCGAGGACCGCCTGATTCGCAAGCCGCGCAATCTGTACGACGCCTGGGTGCGCTCCATCATCACGCCGCTGGTGAAGATCTCGAAGACCGAGATGCGCCTGTTCGAACTCGAGCACAACACCCATCCGGACACCGGCGAACCGCTGCGCCGCCTGCTCAAGGTCGATCTCATGAGCGGCATCCCGGAGGAGCATTGGCCGGAGGTGCTCGACTGGTCCGCGTCGAACATGCAGTTGTTGTTCGACGTCGGCTACCGCGCCGGCAAGGAGTTCTGTCGCGAGCATGGCGAGTCGCTGCAGAACGCCTTTGAAGGCACTCCATTAGCGGCGTAAGCGAGTATTCAGTATTGGCAGCACGGCATTTAAAACAGCAACACCGGAATCGCCAGCATCGCCTCCGGCAGGAGGAGACAACGCCAGCACCGCAGCCCACGAGGCCGCGGATTCCATTCACTTTTTGAGAAATGAAACGACCATGACGATCACCAAACGCCTTATTCTCACTCTCTCGGTGGCCCTGCTGGCGCTCCTGTTCGTCGGCATCGACGGCCTCTGGCAACTGCAGCGCGCGCAGCAACGCTTCGACACGGTACAGAACCGCATCATCCCGAGCATCAGCGGTCTCAATGCCGCCAAGGGCTTCCTCGCCGATACGCGCCTGGCCGGTTATCGCCTCTCCGTGTTCTCCAACCTGAGCGACAAGACCGCGCTGGACAAGGCCGTGGCCGATGCCAACAAGGCCTTCGACGACGTCGTCGCCAAGTATGAAAAAGAACAACTCTTCGACGACACCGACCGCAAGATGCTGGAAGCCGACAAAGTCAACATGGAAGCCTACCGCAAGGCGCTGATTCCGTTCTTCGCCGCCGCGCATGCGGGCGACATGGATGGCGTGCGCGCCACGCTGGCGGCCGGCAGTCCGCTGGCGCTGTCCGCCGCCGGCGTCAAGAAAGGCATCGACGATCACATCGCCTACAACGGCAAGCTGGTCGACGACGTGCGCGCCGAAAGCATCGCCGCGTACGAGTTCGCGTTCAAGAGCATGGTCGCTGTCATCGTCGTGGCCTTCCTGCTGACCGGCACGCTGGCGCTGACCCTGTACCGCAACATCAGCGGCAGCCTGCGCAATATCCGCAACACGTTTGAAGAAGTCAGCGCCTCGCTGGACTTGTCGCAGCCGATGCGGGTCGATCGCATGGATGAGATCGGCCACGCTGCCACCGCCTTCAACAAATTGCGTGCGCGCATCGTCGACGTGATCGGCACGGTGCGCACCTCGACCGATTCGGTCAGCGTCGCCGCCCGGCAAATCGCGGTCGGCAATACCGACCTGTCGTCGCGCACCGAACAGCAAGCCGCTTCGCTGGAAGAAACCGCATCCAGCCTCGAGCAACTGACCTCGGTGGTCAAGCAAAATACCGAGAACGCCAAGCAGGCCAACCAGCTCGCGCTGTCGGCATCGCACATCGCCTCGCAAGGCGGTGACGTGGTGCGCCAGGTGGTCGACACGATGAACTCGATCAACGAATCCTCGCGCAAGATCGTCGACATCATCAGCGTGATTGACGGCATCGCTTTCCAGACAAACATCCTGGCGCTGAACGCCGCCGTCGAAGCAGCGCGCGCTGGCGAGCAGGGTCGCGGCTTCGCCGTGGTCGCCTCCGAAGTGCGCAGCCTGGCGCAGCGCTCGGCCGCCGCCGCCAAGGAAATCAAGACCCTGATCGACGACTCGGTCGACAAGGTCGGTTCCGGCAGCAAGCTGGTGCAGCAAGCCGGCACCACCATGAGCGACATCGTCAACAGCGTACAGAAGGTCACCGACATCGTCGGCGAGATCGCCAGCGCCAGCGAAGAACAAAGCAGCGGCATCAGCCAGGTCAACCAGGCCGTGTCGCAAATGGACGACGTCACGCAACAGAACGCCGCGCTGGTGGAAGAAGCCGCAGCAGCCGCCCAGGCCTTGCAGGATCAGGCCGAGACACTGGAGCAGGTGGTCAGCGTGTTCAAGCTGGACGCCGCGCGCCTGGTGACAACCGCCGCATCGCAATCGGCCAAGCGCGCCATCGACATCACGCCATCGGCCGTGCGCCTGGTGTCGCCTGCGCCACGACGCCTGGAACATGAGGCGGATGCCTAAGCGCGACGCATGAGGCGGCGAGAAGCTGTCGCTGCAGTTGTGAAAAAGGCCGCACGATTGTGCGGCCTTTTCTTTGGCGCGGTGTTTCCGGATCAGTGATCAGAGATTCTGCGGCATGAAGCGGCCGCGTCGGCTGACGTGGCGTCCTGCTTCGCGGAACTGGCCGTCGCCGGTGTAGTGGACGGTCTGCGGATATTTTGGCGAAGGGGCAGCGTGCGCCTTGACGACTTCGAAGATGAAGTAGTTGTAGGTGTCGATCAGGCAGTCGTCGTAGAGCTTGCACTCGAGGCTGACGAAGCAGTCGTCCAGCAGCGGCGCCTTGACCCTTTCCGCCTTGCTGGTGTGCAGGCCGAAGCGCGAGAACTTGTCGACGTCGGCGCCGGAACAGTTGCCGATGTCGGCCACCGTGTCGAGCATCTCGGCGGTGGGAATATTGATCACGCACTCGCGGCTGCTGCGGATCAGTTCGAAACTGTGGTTGCCTGCAGCGATGATGCAGCCCACCAGCGAGGGCGTGAATTCCATCACGGTATGCCAGCCCAGCGTCATCACGTCGGTCTCGTCCTGCCAGCGCGACGTCACCAGCACGATCGGGCCGGGCTCAAGATAATGACGGATGTCGGAGACGGGGTAATCGACCTTCTTGCTCATCGCGGACCACCAGTGCGGAAATGAAGATCATCCATTCTATGTCCGACGCCGGCCGCGTTTCTGTAGGACAAAAACTGATTTTCACGCTGAAATGCCCGCTGGACGCTGTAATCCGTTGGCGGCCGGTCAAGTTGTTGCCATCCGGTCATGCCAGTCCTGCAAGGTTTGCATTGTGGATGAAGGAGGGACGACAAAAAGCCGGAGGCTGCAGGCGCTCAATGTGCCTGCAGCCTCCGGCCGGGGCTCTACATTGGCTTAGTGGCTGGAATCAAGGACTGGAATTACCGGCTGTAATACACGTCGCGATACTCGCGGCGGTATTCACGATACACCGGGCGTTCACGGTATTCGCGCTCGACGTAGACCGGGGCAGGGCGCACATAGACAGGCGCAGGCTGATAGTAGACCTGCTGCGGCGCCTCCTGGTAATACACCGGTTGCGGCGCTTGCTGATAGACCGGTTGCGGTGCATAGCTCGGGCCCGCGTTGGCGTTGGCGATCATCGAGCCGACTGCGACTGCGCCGATGATGCCGGCGGCGATCGCCAGGCCGTTGCCGCCGCGATCATGTGCGGAGGCCGAAGTCGAAACCGAGGCTGCCAACACTGCAGTAACAAGCAGGGCAGGGATGATTTTCTTGCTGATCATGATGATGTCCTTTCAGTTGAGGCGCATCTTATTTCTCGCCACGATTCGAATATATTCTATTTTCGAACGAAGAAAAGCCCCGGCATTACTTGCTTACAATTCTTACCAAGTCGGCGAGGATCAAGACTCAGCCTGCCGCCAGCCTGCAATCGGGGCGCGCTCACGTTAGAATGCAGGGCTGCTTTCCTTGGGGAAAGCCAACCGACGCCAACAGACCTAAGCCCGCCTCCATGAATTACACTCCCGGCCGCCTGATGGCCTATGTCTGCCTCGCCCTCAGCATGTCCATGGTAGGCGCCTATGTCGCGCTGACCAAGCCGCTGGCGGCGGCGCTGCCGGTGTTCCTGCTGGCCTGGTTGCGCTTCGGCATCGGTGCGGTGGCGATGTTGCGCTGGCTCAGAAAGCCCGCCAACGAAGCGCCATTGACGCCGCGCACGCGCTTGCTGGTGTTCCTCGAATCCTTCCTCGGCAATTTCCTGTTCACGATCTGCATGATCAGCGGCGTCAGCATGACCAGTGCGGTGTCGGCCGGCGTCATCATGTCGGTGATCCCGGCAGTGGTGGCGCTGATGAGCTGGATTTTCCTGCGCGAACGCATCGGCGCGCGCGTCTGGATGGCGGTGGCTTGCGGCGCGCTCGGCATCGGCCTGCTGTCGCTGGCCAAGAATCCGCACGGGCCTGGTCTGGATGCAGGCGGCGCGGATGCCGCCCATCAGGCCTGGCTCGGCAACCTGCTGGTGTTCGCCGCGGTGCTGTGCGAAGCCTCGTACGCCGTCATCGGCAAGAAGCTCACCGCCGTGCTCAGTCCCAAGCGCATCAGTTCCATCATCAATCTTTGGGGTTTGGCGCTGATGACGCCGCTGGGTTTCTATACCGCGTTGCAGTTCGATTTCAGCGCCGTGCACAAGGGCATCTGGCTATTGCTGGTGTTCTACGCGCTGGCCGCGAGCGTGTGGAGCGTCTGGCTCTGGATGACCGGGCTCAAGTCGGTGCCGGCCGCGCGCGCCGGCGTGTTTACCGTGATGCTGCCGGTCAGCACCGCGCTGGTCGGCGTGCTGGCGCTGGGCGAACAGCTGACCATGATCCAGCTGGCCGCCTTCGCGGTCGCACTGGCCGGCATGCTGCTGGTGACCGTGCCGGGCAGGTCCGGTGCAGGTACGGGGGCAGATGCGGGGGCAGATGCGGGGGCAGGTTCGGGCTCGGGACACTCCTGATTTTCCGCACATCACGCACATCATGGCGCGCCGCTATCACTATTCCGTCTACGTCATCGAATTGTCAGCCGACGTGTTGTACGAGGCGCGCTTCCGCAAGGCCAATCCCGGCTACGTGACCGGCAAGCCCTGCGTCTACGTCGGCATGACCGGCCTCAACGTCGACCTGCGTTTCGACAAGCACAAGGCCGGCATCCAGTCCAACCGCTATGTACGCGACTTCGGCCTGCGCCTGCTGCCCAAACTCTACGAAATGTACAACCCGATGCCCTACGACGGCGCGCGCGACATGGAGGTCGAGTTGGCGATCGGGTTGCGTGAGGCCGGTTACGGCGTGTGGCAAGCCTGAACAAAAAGTCCCGGATTTGCGAAAAATAAATGAAAGTGATCGCACAGGAGGGATGGGAAAATGTCATGACTGCCACATACGCCACACGCCTGCGATGACGATGAAATCTCTGGTTTTTATGCTTCTTTTCCTCTTTATGCCGCCGCGGGGCGGGATGATATAACTATCGGCGTCGCGCACTCATACCAACTACATCAGCGCGAGGTCGAAAGGACAGGGACATATGGAGAAGCAAGGCAAACGCGGCATGGCGCTGCTGGCCATGACGGCGCTGCTGGGATTGCAGTTGCTCGGTTGGCAGCCGCCGGCAACGGCTGCCGACAAGAACGTCTCCATCGGATTCGCCGGGCCGCTCACCGGCCTGAGCAGCGCCAGCGGAACCAGCATGCTCAATGCCGTCAAGATGGCGGTCGATGAGATCAACGGCGCCGAGATGCGCCTGGGCAGCGACCGGCTGGTGCTCAAGCTGCAGGTGCAGGACGACAAATCCAATCCGCGCATCGCCGAAATCGCGGCGCGTTATTTCGTCAGGAACGATACCGCCGGCGTGGTCGGCATTTTCAACAGCGCGGTTGCGGTCAGCTCGTCGGCGATTTACCAGAAGGCCGGGATTCCGCATTTCGCCATTTCCGGAACACGGCGCTTCACCCAGCAGGGCCATGACAGCGCGTTCCGCATCGCCGCCTACGACGAGCAGCGCGCTGCCGTGCTGGCCTCTTACGTCGCGCAGGAATTGCACAAGAGCCGTGTCGCCATCGTGCATGACGATAGCGTGTTCGGGCGGGACTACAAGGAAAAATTCGAGAGCGCCTTCACCAAGCTGGGCGGCAAGATCGTCAGCGTCAATTCGGTCAACGCCACGACCTATGACTTCAACGACATCCTCAAGGCAATCCGGGTCGGCAAGGCGGACGCGGTGTTCTTCGGCGGACTGGCATCGCAGAGCGCGATGCTGGCGCAAAACATGTACCGCCTCGGGATCGAGGCGCAACTGGTGACGGCGGCCTCGCTGGTCGGTCCGATATTCTTGCAGACGGCTGGTCCCGGTGCGGAAGGCACGGTGTCGATCATGCCAGGCGCCCACCAGCGCAAGTCGAAGCAGCTCGACGCCTTCGAGAAGAATTACCTGCAGCGTTACAACGTCGCGCCCGGCGCCTATTCAGCGGTGGCGTATGACCAGGTGCAGGTGCTGGCCGCAGCAATCGTGCGCGCAGGCTCGGCTAATCCGCGCAAGGTGACTGCGGCCCTGCATGCGATCAAGTATAACGGCCTGACCGGCACGATTTCATTCGACGCCCACGGCGATCTGCGCGATGTGAGTTTCTCGACCTACCAGGTCAGGAATTCGGTGTGGACCATGTACAAGCAGTATCACGTCGGCATGGGTAACTAGAACGCATCTCACGCCCATTCATGAAATGAGTTCCGATTCTGCAACAAGGGCGTGTGCAGTGGAAATTCCCGGCGCTCGCTATACTTGTGGTCTTTACCGGGAAGGACACCATGAATTCGCGACTCCGCTTTACATTCAGCTTCACGTACGCACTGCAGTTCGCCGCCGTTGCGGCGGTGCTGGCCACCGCAGGTTTGTCCGGCAACGCCGCCGCCCAGGCCACCATCAAGATCGGCGAGATCAACAGCTACAAGGCGCAGCCGGCTTTCCTTGAGCCGTACCGCCAGGGCTGGGAGATGGCGTTGGAAGAAATCAACGCTGCAGGCGGCGTGCTCGGCAAGAAGCTGGAAGTGATTTCGCGCGACGACAACGGCAACCCCGGCGACTCGGTGCGGGTGGCCGAAGAGCTGGTCAAGCGCGAACAGGTGTCGCTGCTGTTCGGCGGCTTCCTGTCCAACACCGGGCTGGCGCTGACCGACTACGCCAGGCAGCGCAAGATTTTCTTCCTCGCGGCCGAGCCGCTGACCGACAAGATCGTCTGGCATAACGGCAACAAGTACACCTATCGCCTGCGTCCGTCGACCTACATGCTGGTGGCGTCGCTGGTCAAGGATGCGGCCAAGCTCAAGAAGAAGCGCTGGGCCATCGTCTATCCGAATTATGAATACGGCCAGTCCGCCGTCGCCAGCTTCAAGACGCTGATGAAGGCGGCGCAACCGGATATCGAATTCGTCGCCGAGCAGGCGGCGCCGCTGGGCAAGATCGACGCCGGCGCGGTCACGCAGGCCTTGGCTGACGCCAAGCCGGACGCCATCTTCAACGTGCTGTTCGCGACCGACCTCGGCAAGTTCGTCCGCGAGGGCAATACGCGCGGCCTGTTTGAAGGACGCGAGGTGGTGTCGCTGCTGTCGGGCGAGCCGGAATACCTCGACCCACTGCGCGCCGAAGCACCCAACAACTGGCTCGTGACCGGCTACCCGTGGTACGCCATCAATACGCCGGAGCACAAGAAATTCGTCGATGCCTACCGCAAGAAATTCAACGACTATCCACGCAACGGCTCGCTGGTCGGCTATAGCGCGCTGATGTCGATTGCGGCCGGGCTGAAGAAGGCCGGCAGCACCGATTCGGACAAACTTGCGGCGGCGTTTTCCGGCCTGAAGGTGGAGACGCCGGTGGCGACCATCACCTACCGCGCGCAGGATCACCAGTCGACTCTGGGCGCTTTCGTCGGCCGCACCGGCGTCAAGGACGGCAAGGGCGTCATGAGCAGCTTCGTGTATGTCGACGGCGCCAGCTTGCAGCCCTCGGATGCGGAAGTGAAGAAGCTGCGCGCGGTGGACTGATCCGCCGGCGTCAGGCCGCCAACATCAAGCCAGCAAGGCGGGCGCGATATGCCTGCCGCGGCGGCGTAATTTCCACACGGATCCGGCGCTAACCCAGCATCGGCAAGGATCGTGCATAAAACCTATCAAATTAATAAATACTATCAATTTTTGTTATGCATTGATTTTCCCTAAGATTGCGTCAGCTGGAAGCTGTTCTGCACTGCAAAGGTGCCGCCAGCCGACAAAAACAAGACAAGCGCCGACTCCGGACGGCGCACAACCTCAGGGAGCATCACCATGAACCAATCGCCACGGCGTGCCATCAGCGTTGCAGCCCGCCTCGAAATCAGCTTCGCCATCGTGCTGGCCATGATGGCGGCGCTCACCGTGCTCAGCATCATGAAGGTCAATGCCATCGAAGGCAGCCTGAGCACCATCAGCGACGACAACAACGTCAAGCAGCGTTACGCGATCAACTTCCGCGGCAGCGTGCATGACCGCGCCATCGCGCTGCGCGACCTGACCCTGGTGGGCGACGCCGAAGTCAAGGACGTCATCGGCCTGATCGGCAAACTGGACAACGACTACCAGCAATCGGCGCAACCGCTCGACGCCATCTTCTCCGGTGAAAAGGGCAGGAACGTCCGCGCCGAAGAACGCGCCGATCTCGCCGCCATCAAGGCCATCGAAGCGCGCGCCATGCCGCTGGTGCAACGCGTGATCGCGGCCCGCACCTCAGGCGATACCGACGGCGCACGACAGATCATGCTGCAGCAAGGCAAGCCGGCTTTCGTCGAATGGCTGGCTTCGATCAACAAATTCATCGACCTGCAAGAGCAGATGACCCAGGTTGAATCGGCCCACGCACGCAACCTGGCGCATGGCTTCCAGGCCCTGATGCTGGTCCTGCTGGCGGTTGCCATGGCGACCGGCGTGGTGCTGGCGACACTGATCACGCGCCACATCCGCCGTGCACTTGGCGCCGAACCGGCGCAAGTCAGGGAACTGGCCTTCGCAGTTGACCGCGGCGAGCTCTACCACGCCATCGAGCAGGACAAGGACCTCGGCAAGGGACATGAAAGCATCATGGCCGCGCTGTCGGAAATGAGCAGCAACCTGCGCCGCACCGTCACGGAAGTACGCGATGCCGCCAGCGACGTCACCGAAATCAGCGCCCAGATCGCCGAAGGCAACCGCGACCTCGCCTCCCGTACCGAAGACCAGGCCGCCTCGCTGGAAGAAACCGCCTCGGCGATGGAGCAACTGACTTCCACCGTCAAGCAGAACGACGACAACGCCAGGCAGGCCAACCAGCTGGCGCGCAACGCTTCCGCGATCGCCATGCAGGGCGGCGCCATCGTCGGCCAGGTGGTGCATACCATGGACTCCATCAATACTTCCTCGCGCAAGATCGTCGACATCATCGGCGTGATCGACGGCATCGCGTTCCAGACCAATATCCTGGCCCTGAATGCAGCAGTGGAAGCAGCCCGTGCCGGCGAACAAGGTCGCGGTTTCGCCGTGGTCGCCACCGAAGTGCGCAGCCTGGCGCAGCGCAGCTCGGCCGCCGCCAAGGAAATCAAGTCGCTCATCGATGACTCGGTGGAGAAGGTCGACACCGGCGCCAAGCTGGTCGGCCAGGCCGGCGAAACCATGGAGCAGATCGTCGCCAGCGTGAAGCACGTGACCGACGTGGTCGGCGAAATCTCCGCCGCCAGCCACGAGCAAAGCATCGGCATCGAAGAAGTGCACCGCGCCATTGCATTGATGGACCAGGTCACGCAGCAAAACGCCGCCCTGGTGGAACAAGCCAGCGCTGCGGTCGGCACCTTGCAGGACCAGGCCGGCAGGCTCAACCAGGCAGTCGGCGTGTTCAGCCTGGAAGATCCGGCGCTGTCCGGCTCCGCCCGCATCGTGCCGCTGCGCCCGCTCGGCGGCGACGCCAAGGTGGTCAACCCGGCCTTGCAACTCAGGGATGAACGCCGCAGCGCCTGATCGTTCAAAAGGTGTCACGTACGAAAACAAGCCTGCGCAAGCGGGCTTGTTTGTTTTGGCCGCGACCGATTTCGATGCCGACCGCTATTTGCGCGGCTTGCGTTTGCTGTTGCTCTTGCCGGCCTGTTTCCGGAACACCGCTTCGGCGTGTTGCAAAAACAGGCCGGCAAGGTGCGCATGAGGACGTTGCACGCCCCAGATGAAGCCGATCCGGCGCACCGGTGCGTGGCGCGGTAGCGGCACCCGCGCGATCGACAGGCCGCCTGACCACAGCGCCGACCAGTCGGGCAACAGCGACACGCCGAGTCCATGGTCAACCATCACCGCAATCGACATCAGGCCATTGATCTCGAGCCGCTGGTGAGGACGGATGCCGTGGTCCCGCAAATAGCGATCGGCCAGCTGGCCGCCCCAGACCGTACGGTCGTAGCGGATGAACGGTTCATCGCGCAGCAGCGCATGCGGATCGCGACCGGCCATGGCGGCAGGCGCCACCACCACCAGCGGTTCGTCCATCAGGGGACGCCATTCACAGGTCTTGGGAATGGCGAACTGCGGCTCGACCACCACCGCCGCATCCAGTTCTCCCGCCGCCACCATGCGGCATAGCTCGACCGAGCCGTTGGACACCACCGACACCGACAGGTCGGGATGGTCCGCATAGAGCGTGCGCAAGACCGGCGGCAGCACGGTGGTCAGCGCGGAGACGAAGGTGCCAAGGCGCAGTTCGCCGACCGGCGCTTCCTTGATGGCCATCGCACGCAGGTCGCGCTCTTCGCGCAACATGCTGCGCGCGCTGTCGAGGATGTTGAGACCGGCCGCGGTCGGCTTGACCGAACGTCCGGAGCGTTGCAGCAGCGGCGTTCCAAGTTCTTCCTCGAGCGCCCTGACGCGCGCGGCCAGCGCCGCCGACGTCAGGTCCAGACGGCGCGCCGCCTCGGCGATTGAGCCGCACTCGACGGTGGCCACGAAGCTCTGAAGGTAGCGAAGGTCCATCTGTCGATACTAAAAAATATCTTCTTTTAAAGCAAGAAATACCAAATTGTTTTTTGCAATGGAACCGCCCAGTATTCTGGCTTCACCACCTGTTGATGAACAGGTTCTTCAACCAGCGACGGTAAAAAAGCGACCGCCCTTGCGGGCAGGCAGCAGGAGACGAGACAAATGAAACCCAGGCAAACCGGTTTGAAAAAAGGGCTCACCAACTACGGCGACCAGGGCTTTTCGCTGTTCCTGCGCAAGGCGTTCATCAAGGGCGCAGGCTACACGGACCAGGCGCTTGAGCGGCCGGTGGTCGGCATCGTCAACACCGGCAGCAGCTACAACCCCTGCCACGGCAACGCGCCCCAGCTGATCGAAGCGGTCAAGCGCGGCGTCATGCTGGCGGGCGGGTTGCCGATGGACTTCCCGACCATCTCGATCCATGAGAGCTTCTCGGCGCCGACCAGCATGTACCTGCGCAATCTGATGTCGATGGACACCGAAGAAATGGTGCGCGCACAACCGATGGACGCCGTGGTGCTCATCGGCGGTTGCGACAAGACGGTGCCGGCGCAACTCATGGGGGCGGCCTCGGCAGGCATTCCTTCGATCCAGCTCATCACCGGCTCCATGCTCACCGGCAGTCATCGCGGCGAGCGGGTAGGGGCATGCACCGATTGCCGGCGCTACTGGGGTAAATACCGCGCGGAAGAAATCGACGCGGAAGATATCGCCGAGGTCAACAACCAGCTGGTCGCCAGCGTGGGGACCTGTTCCGTGATGGGCACCGCCAGCACCATGGCCTGCATCGCCGAAGCCATGGGCATGACGGTGCCGGGCGGCGCCTCGCCGCCGGCGGTCACCGCAGATCGCATCCGCGTGGCGGAAGAAACCGGCGCGCAGGCGGTGCAGATGGCGCACGACGGTTTGACCATCGACAAGATATTGACGCCCGCCGCGTTTGAAAACGCCATGCGGGTGTTGCTGGCCATCGGCGGGTCTACCAACGGCATCGTGCACTTGACGGCAATCGCCGGCCGCATGGGCCTGGAGATTGACCTGGACGCACTCGACCGCATGGGCCGCGAGACGCCGGTGCTGCTGGACTTGAAGCCTTCGGGAAAACATTACATGGAGGACTTCCACCACGCCGGCGGCATGGCGACGCTGCTGCGCGAACTCAAGCCGCTGCTGCGCCTGGAGGCGCTGACGGTGACCGGGCGCACGCTGGGCGAA
This sequence comes from Herbaspirillum lusitanum, assembly GCF_026127345.1. Taxonomy (NCBI): domain Bacteria; kingdom Pseudomonadati; phylum Pseudomonadota; class Betaproteobacteria; order Burkholderiales; family Oxalobacteraceae; genus Herbaspirillum; species Herbaspirillum lusitanum. The sequence continues at coordinate 41,639 of NZ_QXFG01000002.1, forward strand.
GAGATCGAGCGCGCCGGCGCCGGCTTCCCGCAAGACGTCGTCCGTCCGGCCGCCAATCCCATTTATCCGCAAGGCGGCATCGCCGTCCTGCGCGGCAACCTGGCTCCCGGCGGCGCGATCATCAAACAGTCGGCAGCGGATGCCCGGCTGATGGAGCACGAAGGGCGTGCGGTGGTGTTCGAGAATGTCGAGGACATGGCCACGCGCATCGACAGCGACGCGCTGGACGTCAACGCCGACGACATTTTGGTGCTAAAGAACATCGGCCCCAAGGGTGCGCCCGGCATGCCCGAAGCCGGTTATATTCCGATCCCGCGCAAGCTGGCGCGCGCCGGCGTGAAGGACATCGTGCGGATTTCGGACGGACGCATGAGCGGCACCGCCTTCGGCACCATCGTGTTGCACGTCACGCCCGAGTCGGCCATCGGCGGACCGCTGGCCTACGTGCAAAACGGCGACCGCATCCGCCTGAGCGTGGCGAACCGGGAAATCGCCTTGCTGGTCGCGGACGAGGAACTGGCGCGGCGCGTGCAGGAGACGCCGGTCGTGATTCCCAGCGCCGGGCGCGGCTACGCCAAGTTGTTCCTGGACACCGTGACGCAAGCGGACCAGGGCGTGGATTTTGATTTCCTGCGTGCGGTGAAGATGGTGGGCAAGGCGCCGGATCGTGGTTGAGCCGAGATGAGTCGCCCTGCGCACTTCCCGTCAACGAATCAAAGGAATCCGGTTGATATCCAGGGCACGAACGTAATTGCAATCAACCCGAGCAGCAGCATTCCCAGATACAGCCAGATGCGTTTGAGCGCCACCTCCGGTTTGACTTCGCCGATGATGCAGGCGGCGTAGTAGCACAGGCCGAAGGGTGGCGCGAAGACGCCAAGGCCCATCGCAAGGATCACCACCATCGCATAGTGAATTTCATGGATGCCGAGCTGGCGCGCCACCGGGAACAGCAAGGGGCCGAACAAGACAATGGCCGGGATGCCTTCCAGCACGCTGCCGAGCACGATGAAGGCCGCGATGGAGACCAGCAGGAAGCCGGTTGCGCCGCCCGGCACGGCCGTCATCATGGCCGCCAGGTCATGTGAAAATCCCGATTGCGTCAACGCCCACCCCATTGCGCTGGCGGCGCCGACGATGAAGAGAATGGCGCCGGACAATGCCGCCGTCTGCACCAGAATCGGCAAGGCCATATGCCACTTCAGGCTGCCGCGATAAATGATCAGGCCGACAATGAGCGAGTAGGCAATGCCGATGGTCGACACTTCAGTCGCGGTTGCAACGCCTTCCACCACCGCAGTGCGGATCACGAAAGGCAGCAACAGGGCAGGTACGGCGATGGCAAAGGTTTTCAGCACGCGTTTGAGCGGCGCACGGCTGGTCGTCACATGGTCCGATCCGGCACGCCACCAGGCGACCACGGCCAGCACGATGGCAAGGACGAACGCGGGCATGATGCCGGCGGTGAACAGCGCCGCAATCGATATCCCGGTCACGGAGGCGATGGCGATCAGGACCAGCGAAGGCGGGATGGTTTCGCTCATTGCGCCGGAAGCCGCCAACAAGGAAATCAATTCGCTGTCCTGCATGCCGCGCTTGCGCATTTCAGGAAACAGCACCGGCGCCACTGCCGCCATATCCGCCGTCTTGGATCCGGAGATGCCGGACACCAGCAACATCGCTCCAAGCAGCACGTAGGACATGCCGCCGCGCACATGACCGACCAGCGCCGCCAGGAATTCCACCATCACGCGCGCCAGCCCGGTCGCATGCACCAGCTGGCCCAGCAGCACGAACATCGGCACCGCCAGCAGGATCAGGCTGCTCATGCCTTCGTCCATGCGGCCGACCACGATGACCACCGGCGTGCTGGTGGTGGTCAGCAGGTACGCACAGGTGGCGATCGCAAAGGCGAAGGCGATCGGCGCACCGGCCATGACTGCAGCACCGAGCAAGCCAATGAAGAAGATCGGCAGCGCGCTTTGTCCCATCGCCGTGAGCATCGGCGCCGCCAGATAGCAGGCGCCGGCGATCACGGCCAGCAATGCCGCGACCATGAAGATGTCGCGCTTGTCGTGATGCATCAGACGCAGCGCACAGCTTACCAGGGCGATCAGGAAACCGACCGGAACGGCCAGCGCCCGCACCATGCCGCTCCATCCCAATGCAGGTGTTTCGACGAAGCCCTGGTCTTCGACATAGTCGAAGCTCGGATGGATCATCATCAGGAGCAGCACGGCCGTGACCCCCACGGCAAGCGTCTCGGCCCACGCTTGTGCGCGCGGCGACAGCTTCGAGACGAAGAAGGTGAGGCGCATGTGGCAGGAGCGCTGCACCGCCAGCGCACTGCCCAGCATCGCCAGCCACAGGAACAGGATCGACGCCAGCTCATCGCTCCAGATCAGCGAACTGTGCAGCACCGAGCGCGCGATGATGCCGATGAATAGCAGCGCCACTTCGGCGACGACTACGGTGGCGGTGAGTACTTCCACCGATTTTTCCAGCCAGTGCTGCGCGCTGCCCAGCATGTTGCCGGCCGGGCCGTTCAACGGCATCGGCGGTATGGCGCTATGCACGGCGCTCACGACATTTTCCCAACGACGGCCTCCAGCGCAGCCCACGGCGCGGCGCCGAACTTGTCGCGCCATTCCTTATAAAAACCGGCGTCGGACAAGGCCTTGCGGAAGGAGTCGCGATTGGCGGTCTCGAAGACGATGCCCTTCTTGGTGAGCTGTTCCTTGAGCGTGGTGTTGAGCTGCTCAACGTCGCCGCGCTGCTCCATGTAGGCGCGATCGAACTCGCGCTGCACGATTTTCTTGAGGTCGTCGGGCAAGGCGGCGAACGCGCGGCGATTGCCCAGCATCCAGAACGGATCCCAGATGTGATTGGTCTGGGTGATGTACTTCTGCACCTCGTACAGCTTGCCGGAATCGATGGCGACCAGACCGTTTTCCTGGCCGTCCACCAGCTTGGTTTGCAGCGCCGTGTACAGCTCGTTGAAGTTGATCGAGGTCGGATTGGCGCCCAGCGATTTGAACAGCGAGGTAAACATCGGCGACACCGGTACGCGGATGCGATAGCCCTGCAGGTCGGCGGGCGTCTTGATCGGTTTGGAGGCGGATGAAATCTGGCGGAAGCTGTTGTCGCCGGCCTTCGCCACGGAAACGAAACCGCTCTTGTCGATCTGCGCGCGGATCAGCTTGCCGAGTTCGCCGTCGACGCTGCTCCACACCTGCTGATAATCGGAGTAGGTAAAGCCGACGTTGGTGATTGCGGCCAGCGGCACGACCGTCGAAATGACCGAGCCGGCGATGTTCAGGAATTCCACGCCGCCCGAGCGCACCTGCGTCAGCAGATCGGTATCCGAGCCGAGCTGGCTGGCCGGGAAGAAACGGATGTCGAGCCGGCCTGCGCTGGCTTCGCGAATGCGATCGGTGGCTTGCTTCAGGCGCGCATTGACCGGCTGGTCGAGCGACTGGCCGGTGGCCAGCTTGTAATTGAATTCGGCGGCGCGCGCCGGGCCCGACCAGACCGTGAACAAGGGCAACGTCGCCGCTGCGGTCAGCAAGCTGCGGCGTTTGGCGGAAGGCAAGCTTGACGACGAGTCCGATGAAAAATCGCCGCGTGGCGGTGTGGTTTGCTTCATGCTGTTGTCTCCAGTTTTTTATAGGTCGGCTGCGGCAATCGGCACGCTGGCCGGGTGCTTTCGAGATTCCCCGGTCGCTTTCTGTGAGCTTGCCTGGGGAGTCCGTGATTGAATGTAAAAGGTTTGTTGGTGAAGTACAATTAATTTATTTTTAAGTATCGTGTAGAAAATTTAAAGAGTTGACGCCATGTATCTTCCTCTGCGCTCGATCAGTGTTTTCCATGCGGTGGCCCGTTCCGGCAGCATCTCGAGCGCGGCTGAAGAACTCAATGTCACCCCTTCGGCGGTCAGCCAGCAGATCCAGGCGCTGGAGACGCATCTCGGCACCTCATTGATGGTCAAGGTCGGCCGCGGGGTTGCGCTGACGGAAGCAGGCGAGCGTTATTTCTCGATGATCGCCGAAGAGATCGACCGCATTTCCGAAGCCACCCAAAGCATCCGCGGCCTGCGTCCCGTCACGCTGCTGACGGTGCGGGCGACGCCGACCTTGTCCAGTAAATGGCTGCTGCCGCGCCTGCGTTCGTTCCTGGACGCCCACCCCGATCTCGAAGTGCGCCTGAACGGCACCAATGAAGTGACCGACTTCACGCGCGAGACGGTCGACGTTGAGATCCGCCACGGGCGCGGTCAATGGCCGGGGCTGTTCACGGAAGGGCTGACCGAGGAATGGTTTTTCCCGGTGTGCAGCCCCGGTTATGCCGCTGCCGGCAGCATGAGCGTGGCCGACGTCGCGCAGCATCGCTTGATCCAGTCGGTCAAGTCGCAGGTGCAGTGGCCGTACTGGTTTTCCATGAGCAAGATAACGCCGCCGAACCAGATGCGCCGGGTGCTGTTCGACCGCAGCCACATGGCGGTCGACGCCGCCGCCGACGGCATCGGCCTGGCGCTTGAAAGCAGCCTGATGATGTGGCGCGAACTGCGCGACGGCAACCTGGTTTGTCCGGTGCGCAATCCGCCCAGAATTTCCCAGACTACCCAATGGATTGTCTGCCCGGTCGATCATCTGCGCAAAAACAAGGTCAGCGTCTTCATCGACTGGCTGCGCGTCGAAGTCGCGCAATGGCAGGCGGAGCAAGCGCAATATCTCCGTTTGCCGTTTTCAAAATAATCCCTTCCTCCGCATTTCCTTCGCCTCCCCCGTTTTCTATCGATTAGAAAAACTAAGTATTTCTCTCGTAAATGTTAATTGTTTTAACAGGATGCGCTGAGTAAACTTTTTGCACACATCGGGCGAAGTTCAAGCTGCAGCAAAAGCAGTTCGTCCGTTGCGTAAGAGTCTGTCGGCTGGTTTGTCCCATGGCGCTGGTTCATCTGTTTCACGCGTAGTGGCGCAAGGCATGACGACAATTTCACGCTTTCAGGTATCGCACCCCAAGCCCGGAACGCGAGAGACACGGGCGATGCCTGCCGTTATTGACGAGGATTAACAATGAATCTGTACAGCTTGCTGCGCGAACGCGCGGCGGCCGGCCGCCCGGTGCGCGTCGGCCTGGTCGGCGCCGGTAAATTCGGCTCCATGGTGTTGGCGCAGGCCCGGCTCATCGAAGGCATGCACATCGTCGGCGTGGCCGATCTGAATGTGGAAAAAGCCCATGCGGCATTGGAGCGGGTGGGCTGGGAAAAGGACAGATACCAGGCCAAAACGCTCGGCGACGCGGTCAAGAACGGCACCACCTGCGTGCTCGACAGCGCCGCCGCACTGGCCGATTGCCAGGAAATCGAATGCATCATCGAAGCCACCGGCCACCCCATCGCCGGCGTGCGCCACGCCTTGTCGGCCATCGACGGCGGCAAGCACGTGGTGATGGTCAACGTCGAAGCCGACGCCATGTGCGGTCCCTTGCTGGCGGCGCGCGCCAAGGCCAGGGGCCTGGTCTACAGCATGGCCTACGGCGACCAGCCGGCCATCATCTGCGAGCTGGTCGACTGGGCGCGTTCCTGCGGCTTCGAACTGGTCTCGGCCGGCAAGGGCATGAACTACGAACCGCGCTATCGCTATTCGACGCCGGACACCGTCTGGGGATTTTTCGGCTGGACCGACGAAGAAGTCGCCAAGGGCGATTTCAATCCCAAGATGTACAACTCCTTCACCGATGGCACCAAGGCTGCGATTGAAATGGCGGCGGTCGCCAACGGCACCGGCCTCGATTGTCCGGACGACGGCCTGGCGTTTCCGCCGACCGGTTTGCATGATTTGGCCAGCGTGTTCCGTCCTGCCGCCGACGGCGGCCGGCTGGCGCGCAGCGGCCTGGTCGACATCGCCGCCAGCCAGGAGCCGGACGGTCGCGAAGTCTTCAACAACATCCGCTACGGCGTCTTCGTCACCTTCAAGGCGCCGACGGAATATGCCCGCGCCTGCTTCAAGCAATATGGCCTGCTGGTCGACAAGTCGGGCTGGTACGGCTCGATGTGGCGGCCGTTCCACATGATCGGACTCGAGACCAGCATCAGCGTGTTGTCGGCAGTGCTGCGCGGCGAGTCCACCGGCTGTTCGAAGGAGTTCCGCGGCGATGCGGTCGCCACCGCCAAGCGCGACCTGCAGGCCGGCGAGATGCTGGACGGCGAGGGCGGCTATGCGGTGTGGGCCAACGCGATTCCCGCATCGAAGAGCCTGGCGCTGGGCGCATTGCCGATCGGCCTGGCGCATAACGTCAAGCTCAAGCGTCCCGTCAGGAAGGACACGGTGGTCCGCTTTGAGGACGTCGAATTGTCGAGCGATCTGGACGTCGTGAAGCTGCGTCAGGAAATGGAACGGCACGCTCGCGCCAATCCGGGCGGCAGCATCTTGCTGCCTTAGGAGCGGCGTATGGCAAATGCAGGAATAAAAATAGAAACGCAAACAGCATTTGTCGTGATTGCAGAGTTCGAGGTCAAGTCCGCCGGCATGGCGGATTTCCTCGCGCTGGCGCATGACGATGCACGGCATTCGGTGGCCGACGAAGCGGGTTGCCGCCAGTTCGACGTGGTGCGTTTTCCGGGGTCGTCGCGGGTGCTTTTCTACGAGGTGTATGACGACCGCGAGGCATTCGATCTGCATCTGGAGACGCCGCACCTGGCGCGTTTCAGGGCGGGCTTCCCGGCCTGCATCGAGCGCGAATTGCCGGTGCGCTTCGGCAGTACCGGCACGGGAGAAGCGACATGACGGCTGCCGCAAAAATCAAAACTGTCGGTTTCATCGGCATCGGCATCATGGGTTTCCCGATGGCGCGTCATCTGGCGCAAGCGGGTTATCGCGTGCAGGCATGGAATCGCACGCCGGACAAAGCGCGGCGGCTTTCCGCGTTCGGCGCCGAGGTGATTGCCGAGGCCGGTGACGTCGTCCGTGACGCGGACGCCTTGGTCTGCATGCTGAGTTCCGGTCCCGATTGCGATGCGTTGCTGCTGGGTGAGCAGGGCCTGATCGCCGGCATGCGTGCGGGATCATTGCTGGTGGTCATGAGTTCGATCCCGGTCGAGACCGCTCGCCGTCAGGCGCAGCAAGCTGCCGCGCGCGGCGTGGCCTACGTCGATGCTCCCGTGTCGGGCGGTGAAAAAGGTGCGATCGAAGCAAGCCTGGCGATCATGGCCGGCGGCACGGTGCAAGCCTACGAACAGGCGTTGCCGCTACTGGAAAAAATGGGGCGCCCGACGCACGTCGGTCCGGCGGGATCCGGCGAATTGGCCAAGCTGGTCAATCAGATGATGGTCGCCAACAACATCGCCAGCGTGGCGGAAGCGTTGTTGCTGGCCGAGCGTGGCGGTGCAGATCCGGCAAAAGTGCGCGAGGCGCTGCTGGGCGGGTTTGCCGACTCGACGATATTGCGCCAGCACGCGCTGCGCATGATCAGCGGCGATTTCGCGCCGGGCGGTCCGGCGCGTTACCAGGTCAAGGACACCGGCACGGCGATCCGTTTCGCCGCCAGCGTCGGACTGGATTTGCCGATGATCAACAAGGCCGACCAGCTGTTTTCCGACATGCTGGACCACGGCGACGGCGATCTCGATCACAGCGGTGTGATCCGGGAACTACGCCGGCGCAATCAGCTTCCTGTTTGAGGTCGCCCTCGCCGGAGCGGCTACACCGGTTCGCCGAAGCGCTGCAGGCGACCGTCGGGGAAGTCGTCACCACGGCGCCGGCGTGCGGCGTTCCTTTGGGGATGATGATCAGACTGCCGGGCAGTGCCTTTAAATGCAACTCATCAAGCGCACATGGAGTCGACTTTAGCCATCAAGGCGTCAAATTGGAACGGCTTGCGCAGCACGGAATAGGACCCGACAGAACTGATCAGCTCCGGCGTTGCGCTCATGAATATGAATGGCATATTTCTGCCTCGACTGGAGCTTCTTACCAGGTCGAATAGTTCGCATCCATTCATTCTCGGCATCGAATAATCGGACAAAATGATGCCCGGAGTCTCGCTGTCGAGCATTTCCCAAGCTTGTTTGCCGTCTTTTGCTCGCGCCACCCGATATCCACCCATGAGCAGCGCCACTTCGATGACGTCGAGAAAGTCAGGCTCGTCATCCACTATCAGAATGCTTTTGTTCATATTTCCTCCATAACCACCATGACACCATCTTTCCTCGTTCGCCATAGGCGCAACGCTTTTTATGCGTAGGACAACAGGTCAATGGCAGGGTCTTACTCTGGGAACGACGACAGTAAATGTCGTTCCGGTGGAATCGCGTGACTCGACGCCGATCGAGCCGTCGTGAGCTTCGGTGATCTTTTTTGCGATATATAAGCCCAGCCCCAAGCTCGTCGTAGCCCGCTGCCTTTGCTGGGGAACAATCGCCAACTGCACCATGGGATCGAAAATGGCATCGATGGCCTCCTTCGGAATCAAGGCGCCGGAATTCTGAATGGAGATGGTTGCGCTGTCCGCGTCCGACGACAGTGTCATCGCGACGGGCTGTTCGTCGCCCCGGTACTGGGCGGCGTTGTTGAGAAGGTTGGTAAATACCTGTTGCAGTCTGATCTGATCAAAGCAACCCAGGACCGGCTCTTTTGCATTCACGACGAAAGAACAGTGAGAATGGACTGCGGAAGCGTCAATAACCGCGGAGTGGCAGATATCCAACATATCCGCATCAGCGAACGCCATCGGCATTTCGCCGCCCAGTTCAGCCCGCGCGTATTCCAGCAGGTCGTTAATCATCGAGTTCATCATGGACGCGCTTCGCTTGATGCGCGGTGCCAGCAACGCGACCGCTTCCTTTGTCATCCCGGGCTGCCCCAGCAGGCTACTGGACAGGGTGATGGTTGCAAGGGGATTACGCAGATCATGGCCGAGGATGGCAAGAAAGGTATCTTTGGCCCGTGAAGCCTGTGCGGCATAAGTACCGACCGATTCGGCCAGCGCCTGATCGATGGCCTCGTTGAATCGAATCAGATCAGCACTGTGCGCTGGCGTGAGCGCGTTTCCCAAGGCGAACCAGAGGCGTTGCACCGTCGCGCGTAGCGCGCGGAATTCTGCGGTCAGTTGCAACAGCGTGAAGCCGTCATGCTGCCGGGCGGTACCGTAGATGGACGCCCCACTGGCAACGGTATTCTCAGGCGACAGGCCTTGCGATTTTCTTTGCTGTTGCTCGGCGCTCTGATGGGTGTCGATATCCAACGCAATCGCACGCAGAATCTGCTCCGCGTGATCCCGAAATTCCTTCCTCGACAGCAGTCCTTCCAGTTCCAGCGTTTTTGCGAATCGATCCCATTCCGCCAGAACCTGTTCCATGTTGGTGATGATGAATGTCGAGAGCTTCATATGATCCAGGATGGCGGCAAAGTGCCTTGAATGGACAGGGTGGGGTAAATCCCTTCCAAAAGCAAACAAAGGTTTCACTATTCCAGCGCCGCCTGTTCTCGCAACCATCCCAGAAATGCCTCAACCGCAGGCCGCTTGATGTGGCGCGCAGGATAGACGGCAAAATGCGCTTTCACCTTGATGCATTGTTCCAACCCGAACACAGGTTTTAGCTGTCGTTCTCTGATATGCCGTCCTGCAACCGTGGTGCTCTCCAGCGCCACGCCCAAGCCCTGAGTCGCCGCGTCCAACGACATTTGCGCGCGATCGAAGCGCACCGCAAATTGGTTGGGAGTACGCAGTGGAGAATAGATCGCGAACCAGTCCGGCCATTGAACGACGCTGACGTTGCTGCGGATGAGCCGGACCCTCAGCAGGTCCTCGGGTTTTTTCAATTTATTCTGACGGATGAACTCGGGGCTGGCGAGCGGGACAATGCGTTCCTCGAACAGCGGTTCAACCTGCAGGCCCGGCCAGTTCGGTATGCCGTAGCGGATGTCGATGTCGACTTCGCCGAGTTCGAAATTGCTGGGCGTGTGCGCTGCAGACAGGTTGAATGAAATGTCGGGGTAGGCGCGGGCGAAGCCATTCAGTCGTTCCATCAGCCACAAGCTGGCGATACTCGGAGCGGAGTGGATGTACAGGCTGTTGCTGACGCCATGTTTGACATCCATGGATGCTGCCGTGATGGCGGAGATCGCGCCTTGAATCCGCGCCAGATAGCTTTCTCCGGCGGCGCTGATGTGCACGCCATGTGCACTGCGTTCAAACAGGCGAACGCCAAGATAGGATTCAAGTCGCGCCACCTGGTGGCTCACCGCCGACGCAGTGAGATGGAGTTCTCCTGCAGCCAGCGCAAAGCTCCTGCGCCGGGCAACAGCCTCGAATGCCTGGAGATTGGGAATGGGCGGCAATGCAGCCATGGACAGCTCCGGATCTAAGATGACGATTCGTCACTTTAGCATGATGATACTTCGCTTGTCGTCAGGTCGGCAAAGGCCGAACATGCGGCAAAAGAACAAGAAAGGAGACGGGTCGCGCGCAGAGGCAAGCTCCGCACGCGGCGGCATTCCACATGCCTGTCTCCGGCGTTCTCTCAAGAATGATCATTAACCGGAGAAGTATTTCATGTTGCTCAAAGATAAAGTCGCCGTCATCACCGGCGCAGCCGGCATCAACGGTCTGGGTTTTGCCGCGGCACGTCTGATGGCGTCGCACGGCGCTCGCGTAGTCATCCTGGACCTTGCGCAAGCGGAGCCTGCCGCAGCCGCTGCACGCATCGGCGACGGTCATCTCGGACTGGTCGCCAATGTCACGGACAAGGCATCCTGCGACGCAGCCGCGGCCGCAGCCATCCAGCAATTCGGACGGATCGACATCCTCGTCAACAATGCCGGCATTACCCAGGCCGCGAAGACGCTCGAGATATCCGGTGCTGATTACGATCGTATCCTGGATGTCAGTCTGCGCGGCACGATGTACATGTCGCAGGCGGTCCTGCCGACGATGCAGCAACAGCGGAACGGATCGATCATTTGCATTTCGTCGGTATCCGCCCAGCGCGGCGGCGGCATCCTGGGAGGACCTCATTACTCGGCTGCCAAGGCCGGCGTACTCGGCCTGGCGCGTGCAATGGCGCGCGAATTCGGACCGGATGGCATTCGCGTCAACAGCATTGCACCGGGCCTGATCGGCACCGACATCATCAAGGGAAAACTGACCGAGGAAAAGAAAGCGGACATTGCCGAAACGATTCCCCTGGCGCGCCTTGGCCGCGCAGACGATATCGGCGGCGCTTGCGTCTTCCTGGCCAGCGACCTTTCGCTGTATTGCACCGGCATCACGCTCGACGTGAATGGCGGCATGCTGATTCACTAAGCCGGTTGCCACGGATTCAACGACATCATAAAAGGAGACAAGACATGAGCAAGATCGAGGACGCAAAAAAGAATATCACCCGTCGCCAAGTGTTGAAGATAGGGGCGGCTGCAACGGCGTTGCCGTTATTTTCCATCATGACGCGCCCGGCTAACGCGGCTGAATTTACGTACAAATTCGCGACCGGACAGGATCCGACTCACCCGGTGAACAAGCGGGCGCAGGAGGCGATTGAGCGCATTCGCAACGCCACCAACGGTCGTCTGGAGATCAAACTGTTTCCGGCAAACCAGTTGGGTTCGGATACCGACCTGATGTCGCAAATCCGCAATGGCGGTGTGGAATTCTTCAATCAGGCCAGCGTGGTGTTGTCGACCCTGGTGCCGGCGGCCGGTATCGTCAATACGGGTTTTGCATTCCACGACTACAAGGAAGTCTGGGCCGCGATGGACGGCCCGCTGGGGGCCTATGTCCGCGCACAGATCGAAAAGGCCGGCTTGCTCACCATGTCCAGGCCCTGGGATAACGGCTTTCGCCAGATCACTACGTCCACCAAACCGGTCAAGACCGCAGGAGATCTGAAAGGACTGAAGTTGCGGGTGCCGGCGGCGCCGATGCTGACCTCGCTGTTCACGGCGCTGGGCGCCAGTCCGACTCCGATCAACTTCAATGAGGTGTATTCCTCGCTGCAGACGAAGCTGGTGGAGGGACAGGAGAATCCGTTAGCCATCATCAGTACGGCCCGGCTGTATGAAGTGCAGAAATTCTGTGCGATGTCGAACCACGTATGGGATGCCTACTGGATTCTGGGCAACCGTCGCGCCATCGAGCGTCTGCCGAAGGATATCCAGGAAATCGTGCGCCGCGAGCTGGACAAGGCAGCAACCGATGAACGTGCCGACATCGCATCGCTCTCGATTTCCGCCCGCAATGACCTGGCCGCCAAAGGCGTGCAGATCATTGAGCCGGATAAGAACTCCTTCAAGGATGCGCTGGCCAAAGGCACCTTCTACAAGGATCTGCGCAGCAAGTTCGGAGAGGATGCCTGGAAACTGCTGCAGAACAGCGTGGGGAGCCTGGGATGAGCGCGCTGTCGCTTGAGCGCCCGGCGCTTGCGGACACGTCGTTGTCCGTGCGCCTGGAAAACTGGTTGGGGCACGCCATCGAGATTCCCGCCGCCGCACTCGTCGTGGGCGAAGTGGCGGTACTGTTGGCCGGCGTAGTGATGCGCTTCATTTTCAACAACCCGATTCCGTGGGCGGATGAACTGGCCTCCATCCTGTTCCTCTGGTTGGCGAATCTGGGCGCGGCGGTCGCGCTGCGCCGCGGCACGCATATGCGCACCACGGTTCTGGTGGGCTTCCTGAGCGAACGCGGCAAGGCCTGGGCGGAAGCGCTGGCCATCATCGCGCCCTGTCTCATGTTGCTCATTCTGATGGGGCCGATGTGGGAATACGCCGAAGACGAAATGTTCATACAGACGCCGGCGCTCGGTTGGCCCAATACCGTGCGTGCGGCCGCAGTCGCGGTCGGCGCCGTGTTCATGATCGTCATCTGCCTGCTGCGGATTTCCCGGCACCGCCTGGCCGATTTTATCGGTGTCGTCGTCGCCATCGCAATCCTCGGCGCCGCGATGTACCTTGGGTCTGCGTGGTTGCAAGGAATCGGCAACTGGAACCTCGTCATCTTTTTTGGCCTGCTGTTGGGCATGTCGGTATTGCTGGGCATCCCGATCGCATTCTGCTTCGGGTTGGCGACCGTGGCGTTCATGCTGACCGTCACCAGCAGTCCGCTGGCGGTTGTCGCGGGACGTTTCGATGAAGGCATGAGTTCGCTGATTCTGCTGGCTGTTCCGTTGTTCATTCTATTGGGGCATCTGGTTGAAATGACCGGCATGGCGAAGGCAATGGTGGATTTTCTCGCTTCGCTCGTGGGCCATGTACGCGGCGGCCTGAACTACGTATTGCTGGGCGCGATGCTACTGGTATCGGGAATCTCGGGCGCCAAGACCGCCGACATGGCGGCCGTGGCGCCGGTTCTGTTGCCGGAGATGAAACGTCGCGGCAACCATGAGGGCGAACTGATTTCATTGTTGGCGGCTTCCGGCGCCATGGCCGAAACGATTCCTCCTTCGTTGGTGCTGATCACCATCGGATCGGTCGCGGGCGTCTCCATCGCCGCCTTGTTCACCGGCGGCATCATGCCCGGCATCGTTCTGGCAGTCTTGCTGGCGATCCTGGCGCGCTTTCGCAGTGCAGAGATCATGGACGGCTACCAGCGCGCGCCTGGCAAGGTCGTCTTGCGCACTCTGGCGATTGCGTTGCCCGCACTGTTGCTGCCGATTCTGATTCGCACTGCCGTTGTCGAAGGCGTGGCGACCGCGACAGAGGTCTCGACCATCGGCATTGCCTATGCGGTCGTCGCCGGTCTGCTGATTTACCGCAGATTCGATTGGAAGCGGATCTATCCGATGCTGGTGGATACCGCGGCTCTCTCCGGCGCCATTCTGTTCATCATCGGTACCGCCACGGGCATGTCCTGGGCGCTGACGCAGTCAGGCTTTTCGCATAGCCTGGCTGAGGCGATGACGAGTGTGCCGGGCGGGAAATACGGTTTCCTGCTGGTCTCGATCGCGGCGTTCATCGTGCTCGGCAGCGTGCTGGAAGGCATTCCGGCGATGGTGTTGTTCGCGCCGCTGCTGTTCCCTGTGGCCAAGGCCATCGGGGTGCATGAGGTTCACTACGCCATGGTCATCATCCTGTCGATGGGCGTCGGCCTGTTCGCACCGCCATTCGGTCTGGGCTACTACGCAGCCTGCACCATCGGGCGTGTTCATCCCGATGTCGCGGTCAGGCGCATCTGGCCCTATCTGGGAATATTGGTGATCGGACTGCTTATCGTGGCGTTCGTGCCGTGGTTCTCCATCGGTTTCCTCTGACCTGCATGGCATCTATCAACGAAGGAATTCATATGTCTGAAAATCTCGAAAGTCTGCGTGCAAGCGCATATCGAATCCGCCGCTTCGCCGTACGCATGGGTGAAGTGCAAGGGCAAGGTTATATCGGTCAGGCGCTCGGCTGGGCCGATGTACTGGCGGTCGCGTACAAGCGCGCCATGCAAATCCGTCCGACGGAGCCGGAGTGGGAAGGTCGCGATCGCTTCCTGCTGTCGCACGGACACTACGCCATCGCGGCCTACGCAGCGCTGATTGAGGCCGGCATCCTCCCCGAGGAGGAGCTTGAAACCTATGGCAGCGACGACAGCCGTTTGCCGATGTCCGGCATGGCGGCCTATACGCCGGGGATGGAAATTTCCGGCGGCTCGCTGGGTCAAGGACTGGCTATCGGTGTCGGCATGGCGCTCGCGTTGCGTCACAAGGGAAGTGCGTCGTTCGTCTATAACTCGATGTCGGACGGGGAGTTGGACGAAGGCGCTACCTGGGAAGCCGCCATGGGCGCTGCGCATCACAATCTCGGCAATCTGATTTGCCTGGTCGACATCAACAATCAGCAGGCCGACGGTCCTTCCGGCAAGATCATGGGCTTCGAACCTCTGGCCGATAAATGGGCTTCGTTCGGTTGGCACGTTCAACGCGTGGACGGCAATGATCTGCCCGCAGTGATCGCGGCGTTCGACCAGGCTCGCCAGTTGCCGGAGTCGAAGCCGCGCGTGATCCTGTTCGATACGTTGATGGGAAAAGGCGTGCCGTTCCTGGAGCAGCGCGAGAAGAATCATTTCATCCGCGTCGACCCGCCCGAATGGCAGCAGGCGCTGAACATTCTCGATCAGTCATACAAGGAAGGAAGCCCAGCATGAATACCGTAGCCGAAAAGAAACCGCGCCTGACGACGTCGGCAATGATTGCCTCGATTGCCGCCGAAGGGCAACGCGTCCAGGCGGCTCCGTTTGGCAAAGCCCTGGTTGAGTATGCCGCCGACCGGCCGGAAATTGTCGGAATGACCGCCGACCTTGCCAAGTACACCGACTTGCAGCTATTCCAGAAAGCATATCCCGAGCGCTTCTTCCAGATGGGCATGGCAGAACAATTGCTCATGGCTGCCGCGGGAGGAATGGCGAAGGAAGGCCTGGTGCCGTTCGCGACGACCTACGCCGTGTTCGCCACCCGTCGCGCCTATGATTTCATCCATCAGGTCATTGCCGAAGAAAATCTGAACGTCAAGATTTGCTGCGCCTTGCCAGGACTGACAACCGGATATGGCCCCAGCCACCAGGCCACCGAAGACCTGGCCATGATGCGCGCCATCCCCGGCCTGACGATCGTGGATCCCTGCGACGCCCTGGACCTGGAGCAGGCTGTGCCGCAGATCGCCGAACACAAAGGCCCCGTCTACATGCGTCTGGCCCGCGGCAACGTGCCGCTGGTTCTGGACGAATACGACTACAAGTTCGAACTGGGCAAAGCCAAGGAGCTGCGGGACGGCAACGACGTGCTCATCATTTCCAGCGGCTTCATGACGATGCGCGCTCTGGAAGTGGCGAAGGCGCTTGAAGCCGACAACGTCAGCGTGGGCGTATTGCACTGCCCGACCATCAAGCCGTTCGACGAAGCGACCGTGCTGGAGCAGGTAAAAAAGAAAACTCGTCTCGTGGTGGTCGCCGAGAATCATTCGGTCATCGGCGGACTGGGTGAAATCGTGGCAAGCACGCTGATGCGTAACCGTGTGCAGCCTGCCGGTTTCCAGATGGCTGGTTTGCCGGACGCCTTCCTTGACGCGGGTGCGCTGCCGACGCTGCATGACCGTTACGGCATCAGCTGCGAAGTGCTGAGCAGGCGCATCAGGGACTGGTTGAAATAACGCTAAAGTCCCGGTTGGCGGCAGGAGTTCGGCCATGTCCCGGGGCGTTCGTCATGCGGACGCCCCGGCGATGAAGCTTGCGCGCCTTGCAGCTCTTGAGCCTGTACGGTCAGCCTTGGGGCGCGCAACATCCACCTCATGATTCACCAACCTTGTCCAGGGCGTCTGCAAACTTGCGCATGAGGCGCACCAGATTGTCCATCTCGGTTTGTTCCCAGGATGCGAAAATTTTTCTGCCCATGCGTTCGCGTGCGGCGTCGACCAGCTCGGTCATCGCCTTGCCCTTGGCGGTGACCGATGCCATGCGGATGCGGCGGTCGGCCGCGCTGCTTTCCCTGCGTACCAATCCCAGTTCTTCCAGTTTCGAGACCTGACGGCTGACGGTGGTGTAGTCGCGTCCGACGCGATCCGCGATCTCCACTACGCCGATGGGACCGAGTTTTTCTATTCCGACGAGCAGAGGAAACAGCGCCCGATCCAGAGGAATTCCGGCTTCCCTGATCATCGCCTCATCGCGCTGGGGCCGATTCATCGCACTGGCGATACTGATCAGCGCTCCATGCAGAATCTTGAGTTGCGACGATATATGTGTATCTTGCACATTTTTATTCATTGGCATACACTCTCCTTGATTATGTGCATATTACACTTATGAGGCCGAAAATGCTGATGAACAATGAAACAGATGTATTGATTTGCGGAGCAGGCCCAACTGGTCTCACGCTGGCGCTTGTCCTCGCGCAACGGGGTGTCTCTTTCCGCATCATCGAAAAAATGGAAGCCCCTTTTCACGGCTCGCGAGGAAAGGGTTTGCAACCTCGCACCTTGGAAATCTTTGAGGACTTGGGCATCCTTGAGACCATCATGGCGACAGGCGCCCCCTATCCGCCGCAGCGTGAGTACCAGGATGACGGCAGTTGGCGCGACTCGCCGACGAGCGAGCAAAGGCTGCCGACGCCCTCGGAGCCCTATTTGACGCCCTGGATGGTGCCGCAGTTTCTGACCGAAGCGGCGATGCGGACCAGGCTTGGCGAACTCGGGCATCAGGTGGAATTCGGCTGCGAACTGATTGGGCTGGAGCCGCAGGAGCAAGGCGTCAACGCACGGATCACCGGCAAATGCGGGGAGCAAGTGCTGCGGGCACGCTATGCCGTTGCCGCAGATGGCGGGCGCAGCTTTGTCCGTAATCTGCTGCAGATCGACTTCCCCGGCAACACATTGGGGGTGAGAGCGGTGGTCGCGGATGTGTCCTTGCAAGGCTTGAGCCGGGACGTCTGGCATCGCTTCAGCGGTGGATCGCAGGAGCGGCAAATCGCCTTGTGCCCGTTGGCTGGAACCGATCTTTTTCAATTGCAGGCGGCGTTGGCAGGGGACGAAGAGCCTGACCTCTCGGCCGAGGGCTTGACTAGCATGGTGCTGGAACGCACCGGCCGCGCGGATATCCCGGTTGTCGCCGTCCACTGGGCATCGGCATTCCAGATGCATGCAAGACTGGCGCAACGATATCGCGTCGGTCGCGTTTCGCTGGCCGGAGACGCGGCGCACGTCCACCCGCCGACGGGCGGCCAGGGCCTCAATACCAGCGTTCAGGACGCCTACAATCTCGCCTGGAAATTGGCCGCCGTGCTGGCCGGCGCCGACGAAACGCTCCTCGATACCTACGAAGAAGAGCGGCGTCCGATCGCGGAATCCATGCTGGGTTTGTCGACCAGATTGCTGGAGGAAGCCAAGCGGGGAGAAATGCGTCGCGGAAGAGAAGTGCAGCAACTCGACCTCGGTTATCCAGGCTCATCGCTGGCATTGGAAACCTCTGTGCGCGAGCACGGGCCGCGAGCAGGCGACCGCGCCCCGGATGCTCCTGTCGCGACGCTCCCGGGTACGCCGCTGCGTCTCTTCGACCTGTTCCGCGGCACCCACTGGACATTGATCGGATTTCACGTACCGCTCCTGCACTCCCTGGAAGCCAAGGGTATGCAGGTTCATCTCTTTGGACCTGGAGGAAATCTGGTGGATTGTGACGGCCATTTCCACGATGCCTATGGACTTCAGCGCGGCGAGTGGATGTTGGTGCGACCGGATGGTTATATCGGCGCGATTGTCGCATCGGACCATCTGGAGTCGTTGAAGGACTACTTGCAGCGCGTCGGCGTATCGCTGCGGGGCGTGGACCTCGTTGCCCCTCGGAAATCAGGATTTGACTGATATGACCAAGACATTCGGTTAAGTATGATTGATTCAAATGCAGCGTTTCCCACCGCAACATTTGACCGAAAGGACTTAATCATGGGCTCCAGCCTCAGCGTGACCAGCATCGGAATCATCATTCTCGACGTGCTCCTCGTGTGGGCCTGTTTTTCGGTCGACAAGCATTTCAAATTTCTTGACGCAGAAGATCTGCACAACGAGGAAAAGACAATCAGCGCCTGCGCCTGATTCCCATTTTTGCGGGCTTTTTTATCGGTGTCTGTTTCCACGAAGGTGTTGCGCGTTGTCCCGGAGTTTTCCTGGACAACGTGCACGGACCTCTACTTTTCGGCACCCCAGATGCGCCGTCCGGAATGATCGATTTCCGTGAGGTAGAGGCGCAAATCGAATTCGTATTGATGGTAATCGGGTTCCATGTACGAACACAGCTTGTAGAACGCCTTGTCGTGTTCTTTTTCCTTGATATGCGCAAGCTCGTGAACGGCGATCATGCGCAGGAATTCAATCGGCGCCTCTTTGAACAGAGTGGCGACGCGAATTTCATGCTTGGCCTTCAGCTTCCCGCCCTGAATCCGTGAGATCGACGTGTGCAATCCCAGCGCGTGGTTGATCACGTGAATCTTGCTGTCGTATTCCACCTTGTTGATCGGCTCCGCGTTACGCAGGAACTCGGTTTTCAACTCCTGCACGTATTGATACAAGGCCTTGTCGGTGCGCAGGTCGTGCGTCTTCGGATAGCGCTTGAGCAGCACGTCGCGCAGGCGATCCTCCGCGATCAGTTGCGAAACTTGTGCACGCGTCTGTTCGGAATAGGCGCTCAGGTACTTCAGTGATGACATGGCTTGGGGGAGTGAAGGGAAAGCTGCGACGTGGCTTTGGACAACGCCTATTTTCTCATTGTTCACGCATCGAGGAAGTTGTATCTGTGGTCTGATCGGATCAGGACATTGCTGCCTGCCGTTCCGGGTTGAAAAGAACGAGTGCAGCTTGCCCTTATCCCGTGTTTTTTGATCAGGGTCGGCATGCTATTCTGAAAAGAGTTGATTGATGACGCCGCAAGGAATATGAATGTCGATACCAGAAATTGATGCCGTGCTTGCCGAGCTCCGTGTTCGCGAACCCATCTTTCATCGCCGCGAATTCGGAACCAGCCGCGACGATCTCCTTGGCATGACTACGGACGATTTTTGGGAGATCGGCGCAAGCGGCAATATCTATGATCGCAATTTCGTCATAGAGACGCTGCTGGAGAGATACAAGAGCGCGGAAGCGGACGATCTTGTCTGTAGTGAGTTCAAGTTGCGCCGGCTGGCGGAAGATCTCTATCAACTCAACTATGTTTTACAACAACCCGACAGGCTCACCCGTAGAACGACACTGTGGCAAAAGACGGGCGGAAAATGGAAAATCGTATTCCATCAGGGGACGCCAATTACCGAGAATCCGGATTGAATCCGGCTGCCCGGAGTACTCTCAACGAAGGGCAAGCAATCCACCTCAATCTGTCTATTTCAACCAAGACATCTCCGTCGTTTTCCCATCGAGATAATCCGCATTGAGTTCCGCAATATCGCGCACGTAGTCCCACAGCGCCCGGATGCGCGCCAGCTCGCGTCGCTCCGGCGGAGCGACCAGCCACAGTGAGCGGGTGATGTCGACCTTGTCCGGCAGTATCGGCACCAGGTTGTCCGTCACGCTGCCGAGGAAGCAGGGAATGATGGCAATGCCGAGGCCCGCTTTCACCGCCTGCGCCTGAGCGACCACGCTGGTGCTGCGCAGGCAGCGTTGCAGCGATGAACTCCATTTGTGCAAGTGGAACTGCTGCGGCGAAAACAGCAGGTCATCCACGAAATCGATCCAGCGGTGATCCTGAAAATCCTCAACGCGCCTGATCGGCGGATGGCGCTCCAGATACTCAGGCGTCGCGTAAGGAAGCAAACGATATTCGCCCAGTTTTCGCGTGACAAAACTGTTGGTCCTGGGGCGGTCAAGCGCGACCGAGGTATCCACTTCTCTTTTCGAAATATTCAGCGATCGCGGCAGCGGCAAGACATCCATGCTGATGGCTTGATGGCGCTGGCAAAAATGGGAGAGATGCGGCATCAGGAAGAACGTGCCGAAAGCCTCGGTGGCGCCGATTCTTATCTCGCCGCTCAGCTCCATGCGATCGCCCTGGGACACCTGCGACTCGATCGCCGAAAGCGTGCTTTCCAGCTTTTCTGCGTGCTCGAAAAGATGATGGCCTGCGGTGGTCAGGCGCAACCCCTGCGCGCTGCGATCAAACAGTTTCGAGCCGACATCCTTCTCCAGTTTGCCGAGTCGCCGGGAGACGGTGGACTGGCTCATCTTCAACAGATGAGACGCCTCCAGCCCCGATTGCGTACGCGCCGCCGCAAGAAATACCCTGAAATCATCCCAATCGAAATTGCTCACTTTCATCTCCGTCGGTGGTTCGTCCGTGGCTCGTCAGTTATCCATATTTGCATAACCATCTTCCATTTTCTGCCGTAGCAAGCGGCAAATTTGCAATCTATGATGATTATCACTTTTTAAGAAAAAGCGGCAAGAAGAAAAATCCAACCGACCCGGCGACCGCAACGGATCGCTGCTACCTGGCCTTGTTTTTTTCCTTTGCCCTGACACGGAGACACTGTGACGCACCTCAGCCATCAATTTGCCGACCTCGACGAGGTCACGCTGCACTACGTTACTGCCGGCAGCGGATTCCCCGTGGTCTTGCTGCACGGCATCCCGCAGACATCCCACGAATGGCGCTATGTCATCCCGCATCTGGCAAAACACTATCGGGTAATTGCGCCGGATTTGCGCGGCCTGGGCGACTCATCCCGGCCGGCCGGGGGGTATGACAAGAAGACCGTTTCCAACGATGTGTGGCAGTTGCTGGCGACGCTGGGCATCAGCGATTTTTATCTGGTCGGACATGATTGGGGCGGACCGACGGCGTTCTCGCTGGCGGCGCAGCATCGGGATGCAGTCAGGAAGCTGGCGATTCTCGACGTCGCGATTCCCGGCGACGGCGCCGATTTTTCGCAAAACGGCCGGCGCTGGCACCACTCGTTTTTTCGCACCCCGGATCTTCCGGAAGCGCTGTTCCAGGATCGCGAACATCTGATCATCAACTGGCTCTTCGAAAACTATGGCTACCGGCCGAACTGCATCAGCGAAGAAGACCGCAAAGAGTATCTGCGCACCTATGTCAAACCGGGCGCCATGCGCGCCATGTATTCCTTCTATCGTGAGCTTCCCCGGGACGCGGAAGACAACCACGCGATGCTGCAGAAAGACGGGAAGTTGCGCATGCCGGTACTGGCGCTGGGCGGCGCCAAGGGATTCGGGCGCGGCATGGAAACCTTTGAATCGTTGCAACGCGTGGCGGAGGACGTCCGCGGCGGATTGATTCCCGATAGCGGACATTGGGTAACGGAGGAGCAGCCCGAGTTCATCGCAAATGCGCTCCTGAATTTCTTTGCTGAAAACTGACCAAAAGAACGAGGAGACAAACATGGACACCAAGATGGACACCAACCGCCGCAAGCTCATCATCACCGGCGCCGGCGCAGCAGGCGCTTCAATGGCCGCGCTCGCATTTCCTTCCCTGGTCTGGGGGCAGGCGCAGTTCAGGATGAAGTGCGCCAACATCATGCCGGCCGATCATCCGCTCAATGTGCGGCTCACCGAGGCGAGCGCCAGGATCAGGGAGCAGACCAACGGCCAGGTCGACATCAGCATTTTTCCCTCCAGCCAGCTCGGCACCGACGCGGACATGCTGTCGCAGGTGCGCGCCGGCGCGATTGACTTTTTTGTTCAGTCCGGCCTTATCCTCGGGTCGCTGGTGCCGGTGGCGGCAATCAACGGCATCGGCTTTGCCTTCTCCGATTATGGGAAGGTATGGCAGGCGATGGACGGCCCTCTGGGCAAACACATCCAGGCGGCTTTTCTGAAATCCAACCTGATCGCATTCGACAAGATGTGGGATAACGGCTTCCGTCAGGCGCTGTCTTCGGCCAAGCCGATTCGCACGCCCGAAGACTTCAAGGCGTTCAAGATCCGCGTTCCCCCCAGCCCGCTCTGGACGTCGCTGTTCAAGTCGCTCGGCGCCGCGCCGGTGTCGATTCCCTGGGCCGAGACCTACTCGGCATTGCAGACCAGGATGGCGGATGGCATCGAGAACGCACTGGCCACCATTTACTTTTCCAAGATGTATGAGATATCCAAACACCTCTCCTACACCAACCACATGTGGGATGGTTTCTGGATGGTTGCCAACAGGAAGGCGTTCGAGTCGCTGCCGGCAGCGTCGCGCGATATCGTCGTCAAGGTGATGAACGAAGCCGCCGTAAAACAGCGAACGGATGTCGAGAAGCTCAACGGTGAACTCGCCGGCAATCTCGGGACGAAAGGCGTGCAGTTCACCAAGGTCGATCGGGCGCCGTTCCAGGAGAAGCTGCGTCAGGCCGGTTTCTATGGCGAGTGGAAGCGCCGCATGGGCGACGAAGCGTGGTCTCTGCTTGAAGCAACCACCGGGAAGCTGGCCTGACGAGATTTTTCAATGCTTGTAAAGAATCGCCTTCAGGAAAAACTTGAGATCCCTCTCCAGATCCGCGCCGAAATCCTGTCTGGCCACGCCGCGAAACTCCAGCGGCTCCAGCAAGGGCTCGATGGAATCGGTTATCCGGATGGCGCCGCCCAGGGCGTCGAATCTGATGGAATAGACGTAGTCGGGGTTGGCCGCAGACTCAGGGGCGTGCGCATGGCGACGTACGCGAAAACTCAGGCTCAGGTATTCCGGCTTGTGGCCATCCTCGTGCAGTTCATCGCTCCACCAGTTTGCCGCCTGCAATTCAAGCCGCAGCGCGGCGACCGTGGTCTTCACCGCGTCAACGGCGCGGGACGTGATCATGTCGAAATCTTCCAGCGCCTGCCGGGCGTCGTCTGCCGCCGCCTGTTTCTCCTGCCTTATCTCGCGTATCGCATCGTCAAGTATGCCCATGGCTGTTTCTCTTCTTCATGTCGTCGAAGAGGGAATGGTAGCCGACAAGCGCCGGCACGCCTCGGAGAATTTGCCAATGGAGGCGAAAGGGCGGCGGCGCCGGAGAAATGCGGCGATCTCAACAAAGAATTGTTTTGCGCAATCTTATCGTCGATAATTGTCGCCATGAACGACACTACACAACGCCCCCCGCTCCCCGACCGGCTCTCGATCGATCCGCGCAGCCCTCACTTCAATGCCGCCATCTTCGAGCACGAAGTCGGCATCAAGCTCAACGACAAAGAGCGCACCGACGTCGATGAATATTGCATCAGCGAAGGATGGATCAAAGTCCCGGCCGGCAAGGCCCTGGATCGCAAAGGTAATCCCCTGCTGACCAAGGTCAAGGGCAAGGTCGAAGCTTTTTACAAGTAGCAATATTGTCGTAACGACATTTCTTATTTCAGGATCGTTTGCGAAAAGGGCACGTGCGTTAATTGCACGTGCCCTTTTTGCTGCCGCCGACAGACGCGGATGGCAGGCTCAGAACTTGGTCGCAATACCCAGTCCCCATTTGCGCTCGGCGTCGCCGGTGTCCGGCAGCAGGCCGTTCGAATAATCCAGGCTCAGGCCGACGTTCTGGTTGAAGTTGTAGGTCAGCGCGCCTTTCCAGTAGTGGATGCTGCGCGAGCCCTGCAAAGCCTTGAGGCCGGTATAGGTGGTGGTGAAGTCGAAAGGCAGCTTCGGGTTGGTCGATGCCAGTGTGAAGCCGGCCTGCGCGCCGAGGCGGATGAAGTCCTGATGCTGCTCGTAGACCGCCGCTTCACCGCGATTGAGATAGGTGCCGTTGCGGCTCTGGCCGATCAGGATGGGCTTGAAGGCAAGGCCGTTGTTCCAGCGGATGAAGTCGTTGAGGATGCCGGGACGCACCATCGTGTAGGTGAAGTTGACGGTGAGCAGGCGGCTGCCGTCGGAGCTGTTGACGAGATAGTCCGGCCGCGCCGTCAGGTCTTCGGTGTTGGCCGATCCCGGATGGACAAAGTGGAACGACGAGAGCACCCCGGCCTGGCCGGTGCGCGTGGTATCCACCGTGATCGCGCCGCCGTTGTAATTGGTGACGCGGTTCTGCTTGAAGCCGACGTAAGGCACCGCCTCGTACGTGCTGCCGTTGCCATCCATCGGACGCTTGTCGAAGGAATAGCCGGCAAACACCACGATGTCGTTGGTGCGCGACTGCGCCACGTCATCATTGGCCAGCGTCAGATGCGCCCGCTCGACCGAGGCATAGGCGGCCTGGTTGCTGCGATCGATGGACAACTGATCGGGATTGCCGCGCACGCGCACCGGATCCATCCAGCCCGGCTCATGGGTTACCGGCTGGTTTGTTGCGGGAGCGGCAGCAGTGGCGGGTTCTGCTGCTGCGGCTGCAGCCACAGGTGCAGGTGCAGCAGTCATGGTCGCCGCCGACGCCGCATGCGGCAAGCTGAGTTGCGCGTTGCCGTGCACGCAGGCGAGACTGCCCTGATTGTCGGCGTCGAAGAACGACGCGACGTTAGTGCGACCGCTCGGTTTGAACTGCGCGTCCTTGTCGTCGAGCAGATGTTGCAGGTCATCGGCAATGTGATCCGCGTTGCAACTGTCGCCCGTGCAGGCGCCGCCTGCGGATTTCCCGGCGGCGCGTTTCTTGAGCACCCATGACGCCAGCGCCCGGTATGACGACAGCGGCGCAGGGTGTTCTCCCACAGCGAGATAGGCGGTGCTTACCGGATAGGCGGCAAGCAGGCGCGCCGCCAGCTTTTCCTTGTCCACTTTCAGATCGGGTGCGCACAGGCCCGCAGCATCCGCATCCGCCGCCTGGGCCGGTGAGATGGCGCCGGAGGCGGACAGCAGCATCAGCGCCGCCAGCGATTGCATGCGTCTTCGCATGGATAAGCTTGTTGTCGTAGCAATAAATGGCATTCGTTTTCCCGCTCGAAAGCAGGTATGAACGCGCTGCACCGAAGAATGTTCAATGCCGATTGCAATTCATGGCGACGACAAGGCCGGTCCGCGATGCATTCACGCCGGACGATTCGCGTCCAGGACCGTCAGCGCCGCCATGTTGATGATGCGTCGCACGGTGGAGCTGGATGTCAGGATATGCACCGGCGCATTCACGCCGAGCAAGAACGGACCCACCGCCACGTTGCTGCCCGCGGCCGTCTTGAGCAGGTTGTAGGCGATATTGCCGGCGTCGACATTCGGGCACACCAGCAGGTTGGCGGAGCCTTTCAGCCGGGAGCTCGGCAGGATCTGCAGACGCAGGGCTTCGTCCAATGCGCAATCGCCATGCATCTCGCCATCGACTTCGAGCGTCGGCGCACGTTCGGTAATGATGTCGAGGGCGCGACGCATCTTGCTGCCGGAGGCCGAGCTGGCCGAGCCGAAGTTGGAGCGCGACAGCAGCGCCGCTTTCGGCTCCAGGTTCAGCCAGGTCATTTCTTCCGCGGCGGCGATGGTGAATTCGGCGATCTGCTCGGCGCTCGGATCGTCGTTGACGTGCGTATCCACCAGGGCCACGGTGCGCTGATCGAGCAGCAGGATGTTCATCGCGGCGTAGGTGTTCGCACCGGGTTTCTTGCCGATGACCTGGTCGACATAGCGCAGATGGTCGTGATAGGCGCCGACGGTGCCGCAGATCATGCCGTCGGCATCGCCCAGGCGCACCATCATGGCGCCGATCAGCGTCAGGCGGCGGCGCATTTCGACGCGCGCCATTTCCTTGGTGATGCCTTCGCGGCACATCAGGTCCCAGTACGTGGTCCAGTATTGATGGAAGCGTTCGTCGTAATCCGGGCTGGTGACTTCGACGTCTTGTCCCAGGCGCAGGCGCAAGCCGAATTTCTGGATGCGCGCCAGCAGGACTTCGGGACGGCCGACCAGGATCGGCCGCGCCAGTTTTTCATCGACGATCACTTGCACTGCGCGCAGCACGCGTTCGTCTTCGCCTTCGGTAAACACGATGCGGGCCTTGTCGCCGTCGCGCACGCGTTGCTTGGCGGCTGCGAACAAGGGCTTCATGAACGCGCCCGAATGGTAGACGAATTGCTGCAGCTGTTCCACGTAGGCGTCCAGGTCGGCGATCGGACGCGTGGCGACGCCACCTTCCATTGCCGCCTTGGCGACTGCCGGCGCGATGCGCACGATCAGGCGCGGATCGAACGGTTTCGGGATGAAATATTCGGGGCCGAACGACAAGTCGTAGCTGCCGTAGGCGGCTGCGACGACGTCGTTCTGTTCTTCTTCCGCCAGCCCGGCAATGGCATACACCGCGGCAATTTCCATTTCACGCGTGATGGTGGTGGCGCCGACGTCGAGCGCGCCGCGGAAGATATACGGGAAGCACAGCACGTTGTTGACCTGGTTCGGATAGTCCGAGCGGCCGGTCGCCATCACGATGTCGTCGCGTACCGACAGCGCGACCTCGGGCAGGATTTCCGGGGTCGGATTGGCCAGCGCCAGGATCAGCGGGCGTGCGGCCATGGTAGCGACCATTTCCTTTTTCAGCACGTTGCCGGCGGATACGCCGAGGAACACGTCGGCGCCTTCGATCACCTGCGCCAGCGTGCGCAAGTCGGTCTTGCGCGCATAGCGTTCCTTGTCCGGATCCATCAGCGTAGCGCGGCCTTCGTAGACTACGCCTTCGATGTCGGTCACCCAGATATTTTCCAGCGGCAGGCCCAGGTCCATCATCAGCTCCAGGCAGCCCAACGCGGCGGCGCCGGCGCCCGACACCACCACCTTGACTTCGGTGATGTCCTTCTTGACGACTTTCAGTCCGTTGATGAAAGCAGCCGATACCGTGATTGCGGTGCCGTGCTGATCATCATGGAACACCGGAATTTTCATGCGATCGCGCAGCTGGCGCTCGACGGTGAAACATTCCGGGGCCTTGATGTCTTCCAGGTTGATGCCGCCGAAGGTTGCTTCCAGGCCGGCGATGATCGTCACCAGCTTGTCCGGATCGGTCTCGTTGATCTCGATATCGAAGACGTCGATGCCGGCGAATTTCTTGAACAGGACCGCCTTGCCTTCCATCACCGGCTTGGAGGCCAACGCACCGATATTGCCGAGTCCGAGGACGGCGGTGCCGTTGGTGATGACGCCGACCAGATTGCCGCGCGCGGTGTAACGGAATGCATTGAGCGGATCGGCCACGATCTCTTCGCAGGCCGCGGCCACGCCCGGGGTGTAGGCCAGCGTCAGGTCGCGCTGGGTGACCAGGGGCTTGCTGGCGTTGACGGTGATCTTTCCGGGGGTTGGAAACTCGTGGTAATCCAGCGCGGCTTGTCGGTCTGTCGTGTTCATGTGCTCGTCCTCTTTCCTAGGTGCGCCGGGCGATTGCCGGCGGCAGGTTGTTGGTGGTCTGTTGTCGGTCTGCCATCATTTTTTTATTGGCTTGGCGTTTTTGCTTGTTCTGGCGCTCAAACCGCTTTTCTTTTGCGCTCGTCACAGAATGACTTGAAGCAGTGACTTGAGGCGATTTTAGGGAAGAGGTATATCAAGATCATTTTGTTTTATTATGTGTGCATCACTTTTTCATGATGAAAGCCGGGATCTGATGGAGGTATTCGACGCAAATGCGCTGCTCAGGCGCTTGAGCACGCGCCTGAAAATGCGCCATCTGCTCTTGTTGTTGCAAATACGGCAACACAAATCGCTGACCCGCGTCGCCGAGCACATGGCCAGCACGCAACCGGCCATCACCAACGCGTTGTCCGAGTTGGAAGGCATGTTCGGCGGTGCGCTGTTCGATCGGTCCGCACGCGGCATGGCGCCCACCGAACTGGGCAAGGTGGTGCTGGAGCGGGCCGGGGCGATGGTCCACGATCTGCGCCACCTGGTGCGCGACATCGAGACGCTGACGTCCGGCCATGCCGGCCATCTGCATATCGGCATCACGCCCTTCATCTCGGGACAGTTGCTGACCAGCGCGATCCAGCGCACCCGGCCCGACGGCGACCAGCGGCTGACCGTCACCATTCATGAGGGCACCAGCGACCAGCTGCTGGCGCAATTGAGCGATCACGCCCTCGATCTGGTGATCGGACGCGCGTCGTCCGGAGTGAACCTGGAGAATATTCGCTTCGAAGTGCTGTACCGTCAGCAGCCGCGACTGATCGCCAGTCGCCGCCTGGCGGCGCAACTGGGGCGCGTGCGTCTGGATTGGCGCAAGATGGTTGAGCTGGATTGGATACTGGGCGCGCCCAATACGCCGATGCGGGAGCAGGTGGCCGATATCTTTCTCGGCGCGGGGATTGTTCCTCCGGCGCCGGTGGTGGAGAGCTACTCGGCGAAACTGATCGGGGAAATGATCGTCTCCAATGAGCGGGCGATATCGATCGTGCCCTCCGACATCGCGGAAGAGCTGGTGCGTGTCGCCGGTGTGGCGATCGTGCCGTATTCGTTTGACTGGACGCTTTCGCCGATCGCCTTGTTCAGGCGCTCGGATGGCGTCGAGCGCAAAGCGGACCAGTTGTTCGCCGAAGCCTTGCGCGCCGTTTGCCGGGAGACGTACGCGGGGTCGCTATCGTAGGACTGTAGAAATCGGTGCTGTGCCGCCGTGCATCCCGGCAAGGTAGGAAATGTTCTATCATGAGCTCTCATTCATGACAGGCGATCTCCCGGCCGCTCGCGAAAAAATGAGAGACCTTCCTCCCACCGCCACATTGCGCGCCTTCGAAGCGGCGACACGCCACGCTACCTTCACCTCCGCCTCAGAAGAACTGCACGTCACCCAGAGCGCGGTCAGTCATCAGCTCAAGCATCTTGAAGAGCTCTGGGGATTGCAGCTGTTCCAGCGTGGAAAATCATTGGCCCTGACGCCAGCAGGCGCGGCGCTGGCGCCGATCGTGCGCGAGTTCTTCATGAACCTGGAGGCAACGCTCACGGATCTGCGCGAGCAAAAGGGCCGGGTCCGGCTCAAGGTCAGCACCACCTATTCCTTCGCGCTGAAATGGCTGCTGCCGAGATTGCCCGGTCTGTCCCGACTGCATCCGGAGATCCTGGTCACGCTGGAAACCACCGACAAGGCCATTCATTTTTCCAGCACCGAGCCGGACGTGGCAATCCGTTTCGGCAATGGAAATTATCCCGGCCTGCATTCGGAGTTCATGTTCAGGGAGCAGATTTTCCCGGTGGCCAGTCCGGACCTGCTGGCGCGCCTGGGCACGCCGCGCAAGCCCGCCGAGTTATTGCGCTACCCGCTGCTGACGCGCGCCGGCGCCGATCTGGTGCCGAAATGGGCGCTCTGGTTCCAACAGGTGGGCGTGAGCATGTCCGCGCTCAAGGAAAGCGTTCGCTTCGCCGACACCAACATGACCATCGAAGCGGCCTTGCTGGGGCAGGGGATTGCCCTGGCGCGCAGCGGCCACGTGGAAGCCGAGATCAGCGACGGCAGCCTGGTCCGGTTGTTCAAGGCGCCGTTCCCGTCTCCGGTCGCCTACTATTTTGTCTGTCCGAAAGGCACGGAATCGCAGCCCCACGTCGTCAGTTTTCGCGACTGGCTGCTGGCGGAATCGAGCGAAGCCGAGAAAAATTATCGCTGAAGCATGAGCAATTGCTCATGCCGCAATGAGGAGACTTCGCTTTAACCGCAGCGCCGCTTTGCTTAGTATGGCGCATGCCTTTTCACATCGTTGCCCTGATACTTTTTGCGGCCTTGCTGCACGCAAGCTGGAACGCACTCCTGCGCGGCGGCGCCGACAGGCTGTGGTCGATGACGGTCATGTGCCTGGCGGTGGCGCTGGCCAGCCTCGCAATCGCCTTGTTCCTCGCGCCTCCCGCCCAGGCCAGCTGGATGTATGCGGTACTTTCGGCGGTGCTGCATGTCGGCTACAACCTGTTTCTGGTGCGCAGCTATCGTGCCGGCGACCTCGGGCAGACTTATCCGATTTCGCGCGGTTCTTCTCCCTTGCTGATCACCATCGCGGCATCGGCTTTCGCCGGCGAACGGGTCGCGATGAGCACTCTGCTCGGCATCGCACTGGTGGCCGGCGGCATCATTTCGCTCGCCTTCAACGGACGCAAGCTGGCGGTGCCGAGTTTGCCGTATGCGCTGGGGACCGGCTGTTTCATCGCCGCCTACAGCGTGGTGGACGGCATCGGCGTACGCCTGTCCGGCGCGCCGATGGCCTACACGGTATGGATGTGCGCCTTGTGGGGCGCGCTGATGCCGGCGGTCTACATCGGCCTGCGCGGGGCGAATCATTTATTCACCATGCGGCCCGGATTCAGCACGGCTTTCATGGGCGGCCTGGTCTCGCTGCTGGCCTACGGCATCGTCATCTACGCCATGTCCGGCGCACCCATGGGCGCAGTGTCGGCGTTGCGTGAAACCAGCGTGCTGTTTGCGGCGTTGATCGGTTACTTCTTCCTCGGCGAGACACTGACTGTTCGCAAGATGCTGGCGTGCGCAGTGATTGCCGCCGGCACCATCATCATCGGTTGACGGCGCGGGATGCACGCGCCCGATCTTCACCATCACATGGAGGTTTACGAAAATGGATACCCTTTCACGCTCACAGCCACACTCACAGGCGCCGCTGATCCTGATCACCGGCGGAAGCCGCGGCGTGGGTGCAGCAACCGCGCGGCTGGCAGCCGCCCAAGGGTATGACGTCGCGATCAGCTTCGTCTCCAACGAGCCCGCCGCGCTCGCGGTGGCGGCGGATGTGGAGGCGCTCGGTCGTCGCGCACTGGCGGTGCGCGCAGACAGCGCGGATCCTGAACAGGTCGCACAGTTGTTCACGGCGATCGACCGCAGCTTCGGCCGCATCGACGTACTCGTCAACAACGCCGCGATGCTGTCGCCGCAGTCGCGGCTGGAGGACCTCGGATTCGCGCGCATGCAGCGCATCTTCGCCGTCAACGCGATCGGTCCCATCCTCTGTGCGCAGCAGGCGGTGAAGCGGATGTCGACGCGTCACAACGGACGCGGCGGCGTGGTGGTCAACATCTCATCGGCTTCGGCCCGGCTCGGCAGTCCCAACGAATACGTCGACTACGCCGCCTCGAAGGGCGCCCTCGAGACCTTCACCACCGGCTTCGCCAAGGAAGTGGCGCGTGAGGGGATTCGTGTCAATTGCATTCGCCCCGGCCACATCTACACGGAGATGCATGCCAGCGGCGGCGAGCCGGGGAGGGTGGATCGCGTCAAGGATTCGATCCCGATGGGAAGAGGCGGCCAGCCCGAAGAAGTGGCGCGCGCGATCCTGTGGCTGGCGAGCGCCGAGGCGTCCTTCATCACCGGCACCTTCCTGGACGTCACCGGCGGCAAGTAGGTTGCGGGCACGTTCAGTCGCTCCGCCGCCTCATTTTCCTCATTTGTCTCATTGGCAGCGCGGTCAGATCGCCAGCAATTGAGACTATCGCGCATCTCCGCCGCCTTCGTGCGACATCGCTCGTTCACGTCAGCTGTCCCGCAGAATTGACGCGGCAGCCGAAGCAAATCCGTTGCCTGTCCATTTGATAATTAAAAATTTTAAAAAAGTGAGACAGGCGGTCAAGTGCAGGCTGGCGGCTCTGTAGTATCCCCCGCAAAACAGAGGCATGCGAATGAGGCCGGTTTTGAGCGTCCATCCGTGGCATGACTTTCCGTCGGTTTCTTGATCGCTTTTCGTCGATTTGTCCGGCAAGAGTCACCAGCGGTGTAGCGCATTTGGGCTACATACCGGATGGGAGTTTCTCTATAGCCTGTACCAGCTATGCAGCGCGCATTTCTGCTGTCGCTTACAAGACAAAAACATGAACCACAATCAAAAACGATCATCCAGGGGAATGCATGTTCAACTCGGCAACAAGGGCGCCGCACGTCGCTTTCTTTCGTCGTGGCGATTGACCTTGGTATTGCCATCGCTATTGAACTCACTTGGGCGACGTGCACGCATCGCGGCAAAAGCAGCATGGCCAAGCGTCATCGCGTTGACGACGTCACTCCTGCTGTTGATGCCGGCGAGCTGGTTCAATCCGGCCTATGCGGTCGGGCCGCCGATTACGATATCGATCGGAGCCGTCAATCTGCAGCGCGGGCTTGCCGCCACTTTGCAGGCGACTGCCAGTGGCGGCACTGCCCCCTATACATACGCGGTTACCGGCGGTGCGTTACCGCCGGGCCTGAACCTTGCGGCAGCTACCGGCACCATCTCCGGGATACTTTCCGCCGCCGGTTCATATTCGTTCACGCTTACCGCCACCGACAGCAACAATTTCACCGGCGCGCAAGGGTTCGGCGGCAACGTCGGTGCGGGTGCACCGGTGACCGCCAACAGTGGAGCAGCGGTCGGCTACGGCAGCAGCAATAACAGCATCCCGGCGTCGACTACCGGCGGCACCCCGACTGCCCTGAACATCATCACGGGAGCGGCGCACGGCACGGCAACACCCAACGGCGTCAACGCATTTACCTATACCCCGACCCCCGGCTACAGCGGCACGGATACCTTCAGCTACACGGCGACCAATGCTATCGGTACGTCGAATGTAGCGACCGTCACTGTCACTGTCGGTGCGCCAACGATCGTGATTACGCCATCGACGACATGGTTTGCCACGCAAGGTGCGAGCTATACCCAGACGCTGACCTGGAGCGGTGGCGCCGCACCCTACAGCGCCATCACCGTGACCGGCTTGCCGACGGGATTGACCTTCTCCACGACGTCGGCGAGTGCGACGATCTCTGGCACGCCGACACAGGCGGGAAGCTTCTCCGTGACGGCATCGGCAAACGACAGCAGCATGCCGACACCGATCCCCAAGGCGCAGAATTTCACGCTGACCGTCAGCGCCGGCGTTCCGGTGGCGGTGGCCGACAGCATCAACACGCCGGCGAATCAGGCCGTGACTATTCCGGTCACGGCCAACGATAACGGGGCCATCACCACGGTTTCGGCAGGCGCATCTGCGCACGGCACAGCCATCGTCAATGGGCTGAACGTGCTCTACACGCCTGCCGCCAACTATGTCGGCACCGACAGCTTCACCTACACCATCACCGGACCGGGCGGCACGTCCGCGCCGGCTACGGTGACCGTCACCGTGACGTCGCCGGGCGTACCGAGTTCAGCGGCCCAGACCGCTACCGTACAAGCCGGGCAAGCCGTCACGCTGCACGTCGGCGCGACGGCCGCCAACGGTCCGGTCACGGCCGTCACGATTGCCGGCGTACCGGCATCCGGCTCCGCAGTGGTGAGCGGTACCGACATCATCTATACGGCGGCGGCAGGATTCAGCGGCAGCGTGCAGTTCAGCTATACGCTGACAAATGCTTTCGGCACATCCGCACCGGTCATCGTGAACATCACCGTCGCCGCACGCACCAATGCCGCCAACGATATCCAGGTCAAGGGGTTGGTCGCGGCACACGGCCAATCCGCCAGTCGTTTCGCTACGGCGCAGCTGGGCAACTTCAGTCGCCGTCTGGAAAGCCTGCACGGCGACGGCTGGGCGCGTTCCAGTTTCGGCCTGGGATTTGCACAGCCGGTCGCGCCGGCCAAGCCGCTGCTGGCGCAATGGAACGAGGACGAAGTCGATCGCGTGGTCGGTGCACCCTTGCAGACAGGCATGCGCAAAGTGGGTTGGCCATTGCTGAGTCAGGCCGGCAAGTCCGACGCGAAGCCGCTCACCCCCAACGGCAAGGATCTTGATGCCTTGCCTGAACTGCCGAACAAGACCACCAATAGCGCCAGGCAGGAGTTGTCGCTGTGGATCGCCGGCACGGTCGACTTCGGCCAGCGCAACGCCAGTGGCCAGCAGGAAGGTTTCCGCTTCACCACCAACGGCATCAGCATGGGCGCCGACTATCGTCTGAGCGATCAGCTGACCATCGGCACCGGCACCGGCTACAGCCGCGACCGCAGCGACATCGGCGAAAACGGCAGCAAGAGCGTCGGACAAAGCGTGGTGGCGACGGTGTACGGCAGCTTCCGGCCGACGCCAAATATCTTTGTCGACGGCATGCTCGGCTACGGCGTGCTCAACTTCGACTCGACGCGCTATGTGACGGATGACGGAAGCTTTGCCACCGGCCGGCGCGGCGGCAATCAACTGTTCGTCGCGCTGTCGAGCGGCTATGAATTCCGCGGCAACAGCTGGATGTGGTCACCCTACGGCAAGCTCGACCTGGCCTCGACCACGCTGGGGCAATACACCGAAGCCGCCGCCGGCACTAATGCGCTGACCTATTTCAAGCAACGCGTGCGCACCAGCAGCGGCACGCTCGGCCTGCGCACTGAAGGCCAGTACCTGAGCCGCGCCGGCATGTGGACGCCGCGCGGCCGCATCGAATATCGTCGGCAGTTTTCCGGTGCGGGCGAAGCAGGGATTTCGTATGCCGACCTGGCGTCGTCGGGGCCGGCATATGTGATCCGCTCGGACGACAGCTTCACCGGCAACTGGACTGCCGGGATCGGCATGCGCCTGCTGCTGGCCGGCGGTACGTCCTTCATCGTCGACTACAGCAGCAATCTGAACGTCGGGCAGGGACGCTACTCGTCAATCCTGTTCGGGATCAATATGCCCTTGCGTTGAGGGAATCTGAAAGAGCGCTTGCAGCTTCTTTCAAAACCACCGCGCAGCGGCCTGAGCAACTTGCTCAGGATCCGCAGCGCCGTCGCCGGCCCACGCGACGATGCCGTCCGGCCGCACCAGCAACGCACTCAGGCCGAGCTTGTCGCCGGCATCGCTTGCGCAATACGTGATGCGCTCGCTCCAGTGGCGCACCGTGGATTGCAGTGAGGCATCAGTGCCGAAATCCAGCAGCAGACCTTTGCCGTTGCGAAGATGCTCGCCGAGCCGGCTGCCGTCGGCCAGCATGAAATCTGGCGCGCTGCGGCCGACCAGCGGATGCTTGTCACCGAGTTCATAACGCAGCGACAAGCCCCAGACCCGTTCGGCGAAATAGGTCGCGCCGTCGCGTGTGCCGATCAGATCGCGGATGACGGCGGCCAGCGCGCGCGAACTTTCGCCCGGACGCATGAGGCCGACCTGCGCGCGCGACCAATCAAGTATTCGTGTACCCACCGGATGGCGTTCTGTTTCATAGCTGTCGAGTAATCCATCGGGTGCGTCGCCGCGGATGGTGGCTGCCAGCTTCCATCCGAGGTTCATCGCGTCGCCGAGGCCGAGGTTCAGCCCCTGGCCTCCCAGCGGCGAGTGGACGTGCGCGGCGTCGCCAGCCAGCAGTATGCGGCCCTCGCGGTAAGTCGCGGCCTGGAAGGCGCGGTCGGTCCAGGTCGCGGCGAGCCTCAGCGCCGTCACGTTGAGGGCATCGACGCCGGAAATGCGGCGCAACACCGACTCCACATATTCCCGCGTGATCGGTTGCGTGCGATGAAAAGCGCCACCGTCGAAGTCGACCATGGCGACGGTGCCAGGCGGCTGGAAGGTATACATGCCGGTGGCCGTGTAGTGGCGGCCCGGAGGCAGCAGTTGCGGATCTGCCAACGCGACTTCAACTGAGTAGCCGGTGAACTCCGGTTCGGTGCCGGCAAATTCAAAGCCGCCGATCTTGCGCACCGTACTGCGTCCGCCGTCGCATCCGACCAGCCAGCGCGCACGGAACGTCTGACCGCCGGCGTGAATGTCCACATGTTCATCCGACTGCCGGAGACCATCCACGCCGGCGCCGCGCATGATCTCCACACCCATCGTTAGCGCGCGTGCGGCCAGCACTGATTCGAGGTGTTGCATGTCGGTGGCGATGCCGGCATCGGTCGGACCGGGAAGGTGAGTCGGCCACTTCGAGCGATCGACCTGATCGAGGTAAAACTGCATGCCGGCGAAGTGGCCGCCGGCGCGACGTGGTTGTTGCATCCAATGCGGCGTGGAGGCTGAGGCGTTGGCTACAGGCGAGGGCGCCTTGACGGCGTCCAGCAGGCCGCGCCGATGGAAGGCTTCGACGGTCGGAATCGACAGGCCACGTATGCCGAAGGGCAATTGCTTCAGCGGAGATTGCGGATTGTCGGTCTGCTCCAGCACCAGCACCGATACGCCGGCAAGACGCAATTCGCAGGCCAGGAACAAGCCGACCGGACCGGCGCCGGCGACGATGACATCATGGATGGAGGGGGCGACGGTACGGGATGACGCGTGCATGAATGGCTCCTTGGTGGTCGTTCGACCGGGGCGGGTTCGTTGTCTTGAGAACCACACGGACGAACAGAAAGCGCCTGATGGCGCCGATGTTCGTCGTGGGACTCATGCACGGGCATGGACAGAGCTTCCTTGTTGACGGAAGGACCTGGGCTGGACCACACCAAGTCTGCCTTTTTCGACGTGCGTAATATAGCCGCCGGACGGGCGACGTGCAAGCTGCAATATTTTTTACATGGGCTGCATCTGGAGGATGAAGGACGTCTTGCGCCATGCCGCTACAATTGCCGGATGTTCAACCAACAGTGCACCAGGGAACCAGCTAATGGCGAACCACGACCGCATCAAGATCATTCCAAGGCGGACACCGGAATCGGCAGCCATGGTGGCAGCCGTGAAAAGGGCAATGACAATCACCGCGACGCTGAATCGCCTGACGTTCAATGACACGGAAGAAGTGCGCGCGGTCTTCAGCGATCTTATCGGAAAGCAGGTCGACGATGGCTTCAATCTGATCCCGCCTTTTCACACGACCGGCGGCACAGATATCGCCATTGGCCGCAATGTGTTCATCAATCAGAATTGCACCATCTATGATCTGGGCGGCGTCCACATCGGCGACGATGTGATGATAGGGCCGAACGTGAGCATCATCACCAGCGGCCATCCGCTTGAGCCTTCCCGCAGACGTGATTGCGTCGTCGCAAAACCGATCAGGATAGAGAAGAATGTGTGGATCGGCGCCGGCGCAACGATTATCGGCGGCGTGACAGTCGGCGAAAACGCTGTTGTCGGGGCCGGTTCGGTCGTCACACGGGACGTTCCGCCGGATACCCTGGTTGGAGGAAATCCGGCCAGAGTCATTCGTTCGATCGCCAGCGAAAAAAGACGCGCCGCCGCTTCAGTTTTCCCGCCCGGGAGCCGATAAAGCAAAAGGGGAACACCGTCCGCAGGGGATCATGCGATGACGGAAACATCAAAACAAGCAGAAAAAATCAAGGAACGGCACATGATCCACCTACTTCGCTCATCATCGTCGCTGGCGAAGGTGTTGGTGTTGCCGTTCATCGGACTGATCCTGCTGGTCTCGCTGCTGGTCGGCGGGCTCTCTTATTTTGCCGGACGGCATGCGGTGGTGTCGGTGGCCGAGCAATTGCTCGACCAGACTGCAGATCGCGTGGCGCTGACCGTCGAGCGCCACATCGACGGCGCCGCCTCGGTACTGGAATCAGCCTTTCCGCGCGGCATGCCGGCGGCAACCGATCTCAACGCCGACCTCGACAACCTGCGTTCGCGCTTCTGGATTTCGACTTCGCTGCATCCTGAACTCAATAATTACGTGTTCTACGGCAACCGCAGCGGCGACTTCGTCGGCCTGTTCCGCTACGCTCTCGACGACGCCGAACTGCGCGTCAAGCGCGCCACCACCGGTTATCGCAGTGCCTACCGCTTCACCAGCATCGACGGCCAGCTCAGCATGCCGAAGAACGACGCCACCGACTTCGATCCGCGCGCGCGGCCGTGGTACGTCGCCGCCCGGCACAGCGACCGCGATGTCTGGAGCGACATCTACATCAACTACTGGGACAAGGACCTGGTCGCCACGCGCGCGCGCCGCGTGCTATCGAAGAACGGCCAGTTCGAAGGCGTGGTCGCCACCGACGTTTCGCTCAAGGCGCTCAATGATTTCGTCAGGGGCTTGCATGTCAGCCGCCATGGCGAAGTCTTCATCATGGAATCCAACGGCCGCCTGATTGCTTCCTCCAACGGCGAGAATGTCTATACCGAACAGCAAGGCAAGATCGACCGCCTGCGCGCCGAGAGCAGCCAGAGCCTGATCATCCGCAACGCCTATTCAACGCTGCAGAAGCATCTCGCCGAAATCGAAAACGTGGGCGGCGCCGACACCACGTTCACCTTCAACGGCCAGGACGGCGAGCTGACCTACGCCGCCTATTCATGGGTACGCGACGGCGCCGGCCTGTCCTGGGTCGCGGTGGTGGCGGTACCGCGCAGCGACTTCCTCGACACGCTCGACCAGAACGCGCGCTGGACCGTGGTGATCGCGGTGCTGGCGGTGGCCATCGCGCTGGCGCTCGGCCTCAGCGTCGTGCAGTGGGTGGTGCGCGACGTGCGCCGCTTGTCACGCGCGGCGGCACGCATTGGCAAGGGTCAGATGAACGTCGCGCTGAAGATCGAGCGGCGCGACGAGATCGGCCAGCTGGCGCAGAACTTCATGGAAATGCAGAGCGAGCTCAGCACCGACAAGTTGACCGGCGTCACCAGCCGCGCGGCGGTGTTGCGCTACCTCGACGCGGCGGTCCACAAGCGCGGCCGCCGCGCCGCCGAATTGTTCGACAAGTTCACGGTGATGTTCATCGACCTGAACCGCTTCAAGGCGATCAACGACAAGCTCGGTCATGAATACGGCGACCTCACGCTGATCGAAGTCGGCCAGCGCCTGCGCACCGTCATGCGCGACGACGACGTGGTGGCGCGCTTCGGCGGCGACGAATTCGTGCTGGTGTTCTGGGGGATCGCCGACGCCGCCTTTGCCGACAAGGTGCACCGGAAAATCGAAGCCGTGCTGGCGCCGCCGCTGGTGTGCCTGCAGGATGTCGAAGGCGCCAACGGCATGACGGTGGGCGCTTCCGTCGGCGTGGCCTTCTATCCGCAGGATGCGCAGGACGCCGAGACATTGATCAAGCTGGCCGACCAGGGCATGTATGAAGACAAGGCGGCCGGTCGCAAGGAAGGGCAAGAGCCGCGTCGCTGATGAACGCTGCCATTGCAGAAAAAATGTGCGAATAAAAAGCGCTCCGGTGTTCCGCCGGAGCGCTTTTTTAATGTGCAGAAAGCTTGCTGCAACGTCGTATTCCACAACAAAGCGAAGGTCGTAAACCGCATACCCATATTCGTTTCTGCACCACCTCTGCTGGATCGGAGGAAACGCAACAATCCCTTCTAAAGTTATACGAAATCGTTCTTGGACTCGGACGATTTTCACTTCCTATAATCGCCTTCACCCCATCGCATCCTACCCGGACTGTAGGGATGCACTTCTCCATACCTGAAGAGCGCGAGCGTTATCCGTTGCGTTGAAAGTATGGACCATGAATCCATTATTCCCGTTGCCGCGCGCAACCTCGCATGGAGAAACCATGAACGCGATCACTCATAACACCGTCCCGACTTATCAACGCATCAGCGTCAAGCCATTGGCCGTGCACATCGGCGCAGAGATTTCCGGCGTCGACCTGTCGCGTCCGCTGGCATCCGAAGAAATTGCCGAAATCCGCGCTGCGCTGCTGCAGTGGAAAGTGATCTTCTTCCGTGACCAGCACCTGAGTCACGCCCAGCACGTCGCCTTCGGCAAGCAGTTCGGCGACCTCACGTTGGGACATCCGGTGTTCGGTTACGAGCCCGGCCATCCGGAAGTCTATTCAGTCGGTCGCGACCGTTTCAAGAGCCGCTTCGACGGCGCGCGCCTGGTGCGTCCCTGGACCGGCTGGCATACCGACGTCACCGCCGCGATCAATCCGCCGGCCGCCTCCATCCTGCGCGGCGTGGTGATTCCGCCGTATGGCGGCGACACCCAGTGGACCAACCTGGTGGCCGCCTATCACGGACTGTCGCCGGCCTTGCGCGCCTTCGTCGACACCTTGCAGGGCGAACACAAGTTCACGCCGCCGGAAGGCAACAAGGCCAGGCAGGAGTTCGTCAGCAAGGTCGCCGCCACGCCGCTGATCAGCCATCACCCGCTGGTGCGCGTGCATCCCGAGACCGGCGAAAAGGCCTTGTACGTCAGCCCGTCCTTCCTCAAGAACATCGTCGGCCTGCATCCACGCGAGAGCGAGCAATTGCTGGCGCTGCTGTTCGAACACGTGGTGCGTCCCGAGTACACCGTGCGCTTCAAATGGGAAGAAGGTTCGCTGGCATTCTGGGACAACCGTTCCACCGCTCATCTGGCGCCGGTGGACATTTACGACACCGAATTCGAGCGCCAGCTGTACCGCATCACGCTGGTCGGCGACGTGCCGGTCGGGCCGGACGGCAAGCCCTCGGTGAGCATCGAAGG
This sequence comes from Herbaspirillum lusitanum, assembly GCF_026127345.1. Lineage (NCBI taxonomy): Bacteria > Pseudomonadati > Pseudomonadota > Betaproteobacteria > Burkholderiales > Oxalobacteraceae > Herbaspirillum > Herbaspirillum lusitanum. The sequence goes on from NZ_QXFG01000002.1 coordinate 82,161, forward strand.
CGAACCGGTGGCGGCGCACAGCGTCGAGTAACTCCAGGTCATCGGCGACGGCCTGCGTGAGCGCGGGCTGCCGTTCATTTTCCATTTATTTGTCTACAACAAACAGGGCGCGACAGCGTCACGAGGGAGTTTTTGCATGGTGTTTTCCAAAGTCATCAAGGCCTTGCTGGCCGGCGGCGTATTCGCCGCATCGCTACTGGCGTCCGGCGTCGTTCACGCCACCACCGACAAGCCGGCGGTCGACCGCGACACGTTGGTGGTCGGCGTTGAAAAGGAGTTCCAGAACCTTGACGGCCTGGTGACCATCAGCGGCGATTCGCTGCGCTACGGCTGGCAGATATACGACACGCTGTACGGCTTCGACCTGGAGGGAAAGATCGTGCCGCGCCTGGCCACCAGCGTGACGATTTCTCCCGACTCCAAGGTGTTCACCTACAAGCTGCGCAAGGGCGTGAAGTTCCACAACGGTACACAATTCACCTCCAGGGACGTCAAGGCCTCGGTCGAGCACATCCTCGATCCCAAGAGCAAGAGCACGCGCCGTCCCTACTTCGCACCGATCGTCGACAGCATCGAGACGCCGGATCCCTACACCGTCGTCTTCAAGCTGAAAGTGCCGGACGGCGCCTTCCAGAACAAGGTCGCCGGCTACCTGTACATCCTGCCCGGCGACTACCTTGCCAGCCTGGCCAATCCGGACGCCTTCGCCCAGGCGCCGATCTCGCTCGGACCTTACAAGGTCAAGCGCTATGCGCCCGGCGGCAGCGAACTGGTGCTGGAACGCTTCGACGATTTCTGGGGTGAAAAACCGAAGATCAAGACCCTGGTCTTCAAGGCCATCACTGAACCGGTCAGTCGCGTCAACGCCATCCTGCGCGGCGAGATCGACGTCGCCGTGGTGCTGCCGTTCCCCGACTACGACCGCCTGAAGAAGGAAGCCGGCCTCGACGTGATTTCGTCGCCGGTGGCTTCGCCGCTATATATCCGCGTCTACACCGACGATCCGGCATCGCCGTTCTCCAAGCGTGAAGTGCGCCAGGCGCTGAGCTATGCGATCGACACCAACGCCATCATCAAGAGCGTGCTGCACGGTGTCGGCGAGCCGCTCGGCACCTTCATCTCCAACTACTATCCGTACGGTGCGAAGAAATCGATCAAGGCCTATCCCTACGATCCGAAGAAGGCCAGGGAATTGCTGGCCAAGGCAGGCTATCCGGGCGGTTTCGAAACCACGCTGAACATCCAGGGCGACCTGCCGAAAGAATTGTCGGAAACCGTTGCCGCCTACTGGGGCCAGATCGGCGTCAAGGTCAAGCTCAATCGCCTGACCTACGCCGCCTTCCAGCGCCTGAACAATACCCACGCCTCCGGTCCGTTGGCCCTGTCGCAATTCACCAATGCCCTGTATGACCCGATCCATCCGGTCGGCGGCGCGTTCTCCAAGGACGGCTCGTGGTCCAACTACAACAATCCGGAAGTCGAGGCCTTGCTGCAAAAGGTCAACAGCGTCTCCGGCGCGCAGCAGCGCGGCGAGATTTTCGAGCAGGTCGGCCAGATCCTGCATGACGACGCCGCCGGCTTCTTCCTGTCGGAGTACTTCTACATCTACGCCAAGAAAAAGAGCGTGCAGTGGGATGTGCAAAAGGGCTCCGGCTTCCTGAACTTCCGCACGGCAGGCTGGAAATAACATGCCGGCTTTCCTGCTGCGCCGTATCGGCTCCGCCCTCGTCACCTTGCTGCTGATGTCGGTGCTGATCTTCGTCATGGTGAGAATGGTCGGCGACCCGGCGCACCTGATGATGCCGCCGGAAGCAACGGAAGCCGACCGCGCGCTGTTCCGCGAACAGCTCGGCCTCAACGATCCGGTGCCGGTGCAGTACGCGCGCTTTCTTTCGACCATCGTGCGCGGCGACTTCGGCAACTCCTTCCACTTCGGCGTGCCGGCATTGAGCATCGTCGGAGACAGGCTCGGACCGAGCCTGTTGCTGACCTTGAGCGCGCTGGCGTTTGCGATTTTCACGGGCGTGCCGCTGGGCATTGCGGCGGCGGTGAAGAAGGACGGTTTCGCCGATCAGTTCTCGAAGATTTTTTCCGCGCTCGGCCAGGCCGCGCCGCCGTTTTTCTTTGCACTGCTGTTCATCCGCCTGTTCTCGGTCGGCCTCGGCTGGCTGCCGACCGGCGGCTACGGCAGCTGGCAGCATCTGGTGCTGCCGGTGATCGCGCTGGGCTGGTATTCAGCCGCCGGTTTGTGCCGGCTGACGCAGGCCAATCTCACCGCGGTGCTGCAATCGGAGTACGTCAAGATGGCGCGCATCAAGGGCGTGCCGGAACACGTGGTGGTGCTCAAGCACGCGCTCAAGAATGCGGCGCTGCCGGTGATCACCTTCGCGGCGTCGCAGTTCGGCATCCTGATCGGCGGCGCGGTGTCGATCGAGGCGGTGTTCTCGTGGCCCGGCTTCGGCAGCCTGATGGTGGAATCCATCAACCAGCTCGACTTCACCGTGGTGCAAGCCGCCGTGATCGTCTCCACCTTGCTGTTCATCGTGATCAATTTCACGGTGGACCTGTTGTACGCCCTGATCGATCCGAGGATTAGCCATGTCTGACGCCATCATCCAACACGCTCCATCGCTGCCGCAGTCGCAGTCATCAGTGCCTGCAGTACGTTCGCCCCGTCCCGCATGGTTGCGCTGGACGCGGCACTGGCAGTTCCATCTGTCGGTGGCGGTGCTGGCGGTGGTCATCGTCTCGGCTGCGCTGGCGCCGTGGCTGACCGCCTTTGATCCCAACGGCATCGACCTCGGCAGCGCCTTGCAGGCGCCATCGCCGGCGCACTGGTTCGGCACCGACCAGCTCGGCCGCGACGTCCTCAGCCGCACCATGTTCGGCGCCCGGCTGTCATTGTTCATCGCGTTCTGCGCGGTGTTCCTGGCAGGTTGCGGCGGCACGCTGATCGGGATTCTGTCGGCCTATTTCGGCGGCTGGATCGACAGCGTCACGATGCGCCTGGCCGACATTCAATATTCCTTGCCGCCGGTGATCCTGGCGATGGTGGTGATTGGCGTGATCGGTCCCAATACCGCCAACGTCATCATCGTCGTCACCATCGCCAACTGGGCGCGCTTCGCCCGCGTGATCCGCGCCGAAGCGCTCAGCATCAAGCACCGCGACTACGTGCTGCTGGCGCGGCTGGCCGGCGCTTCGCCATTGCGGGTGGCCTTGCGCCACATTCTGCCGAACGTGCGCAATACCTTCCTCGTGTTGCTGACGCTGGATATCGGCCTGATCATTATTCTTGAAGCCGCGCTGAGCTTCCTCGGCCTCGGCGTGCAGCCGCCCGATCCGTCGTGGGGCACCATGATTTCCGACGGCCGCGGCCAGCTTGAACACGCGTGGTGGACCTCGGTCATGCCCGGCATCGTGATGATGCTGACGGTGCTGGCGGCCAACCTGGCGGGCGACCATTTACGTGATGGAGCAGGATCGGGAACGCGCCTGATCGGCGAGGCGGACTGATGGGCGCGGCGGATATCCGTAATCGCGAAGTCCTGAGCAAGGAAGTGTTGAGGGTCAGCGGCCTGACCTCCGACATCGCCACGCCGGGCGGTCGCGTCAAGGTGGTCGACGGCATCAGCTTCGGCCTACGCGCAGGCGCGACATTGGGGTTGGTGGGCGAGTCCGGTTCGGGCAAGAGCATGACCTGTCTGTCCATCCTCAACCTGTTGCCGGCATTCGGCCGTGTCACCGGCGGCTCGGTGCTGTTCAAGGGCGAGGACCTGGCCACCAAATCCCCCGACCAGATGCGCAAGATCCGCGGCGGCCAGATCGGCATGATCCTGCAGGATCCGATGACCTCGCTCAACCCGCTTTACCGCATCGGCGACCAGATCGGCGAAGTCTTCAAATACCACCACGGCGAGCGCAGCAAGCGCAACCGCTGGCAACGCGCCATCGACGTCATGAAGCGCGTGCACATCCCGGCGCCGGCGCAACGCGCAACGGCTTATCCACACCAGTTCAGCGGCGGCATGCGCCAGCGCATTTCGATCGCCATCAACGTTGCCTGCCAACCCGACCTGTTGATCGCCGACGAGCCGACCACGGCGCTCGACGTCACCATCCGCCAGCAGATCCTGCGCCTGCTCAAGGAAATCCAGCGCGAGCGCGGCACCGCCATCATCCTGGTCACGCACGACCTGCACACGGTGTCCAAATTCTGCGACGAGGTGGCGATCATGTACGCCGGCCGCATCGTCGAACAAGGTCCGGTGGCGCGCATCTTCGCCAGGCCGGCGCATCCTTATACGCGCGGCCTGCTCGACGCGACGCCGAAGATCAGCGCCGACATGGCGCGCCTGCAGGAAATCCCCGGCCAGCCGCCGGCCGCCGGCCAGCACGGCGGCGGTTGCCGTTTCGCGTCGCGCTGCACGCGCGCTGCAGCGCTGTGCAAGGAATCGTATCCGCCGCTGGCCGCCACTGATAGCGACGGACAGCATCAGGTGGCGTGCTGGTATCCGCTGGAGGCAGCATGAGCAATGAATTGAAAAACGTCTTTATCGAAGTCAGAGACCTGAAGAAGGACTACCAGGTGCGCCGCCATTTCCTCGCGCGTCCGGCCACGCTGGCGGCGGTGGCAGGGGTATCGTTCACGATTGAGCAGGGCGGCACCTTCGGCCTGGTCGGCGAATCGGGCTCGGGAAAATCGACCATCGCCAAACTGATCATGGGCGCCGAGCGTCCAACCTCGGGACAGGTCGTGATCGACGGCCATCGCTTCGGCGCACAGGCATCGGCAAGCGAAGACGCGTGGCGCTACCGCACTCTGCAGCCGGTATTGCAAGACCCTTACGGCGCGCTCAATCCGCGCATGAAAATCGGCAACATCATCGCCGAGCCATTGCGCATCCAGCGCTGGAAACAATGGAGCCGCCACGCCGGCAAGCCGGCCGTGGAAGGAAACGCCCCCGCGCTTGCCAACAGCGATGCCTACGCCCGCCGCGTGGCCGAGCTGCTGGAACGGGTCGGCCTGCGCGCCGACTATGCCGAGCGGCTACCCGACGAACTGAGCGGCGGCCAGCGCCAGCGCGTGGCGATCGCCCGCGCCTTGGCCCTGGAGCCGCGCATCCTGGTGCTGGACGAGCCGGTGTCGGCGCTCGACGTCTCGATCCAGGCGCAGGTGCTGAACCTGCTCAAGGACGTGCAGGCCGAACTCAGGCTGACGTACTTGCTGATCTCGCACGACCTTGCCGTGGTGGCCTACATGAGCACGCAGATCGGCGTGCTCTACCTCGGCCAGTTCATGGAGATCGGCAGCAAGGAGCAGGTCGTCAATCGTCCGGCCCATCCTTATACGCAAGCGTTGATCGCGGTGTCGGATCCAGACAGCGGGCTCGACGACGACGTCGTGACGGGAGAGATTCCGTCGCCGCTGAATCCGCCATCCGGCTGCCCCTTCCATCCTCGCTGCCCGCGCGCCGACAGCCGCTGCACCGAGAGCAAGCCGCTGTTGCGCCAGCTCGGCCCGGCGCACTGGGCCGCCTGCCACTACGCCGAGGCGGCGGTACAGAACACCGACATCGCGAGCGCCATCGCCGCGTAAGCGCACCGACGCTCATCCACATATTCATATCAGGAGATCCCATGGCAAGCCCCCACACTATCCTCGAGCGCGATGAATTCCGCACGCTCGACCAACTCGCGCGCACCGACTTCCGCGCCTGGAGCATCGCGCACGAGCGCGACGGCAAGCTACCGGTCGAGAACCTCACACGCATCCATGAGCTGGGCCTGCTGCACGCCGCGGCGACCAGCAACAACGGGGGGCGCGACGGCAGTCTGCTGGGCCGCGATCCCGGCGTTTTCCTGCAGGCGGTGCGCACCATCGCACGCGGCGACAGTTCGACCGCGCACTGTTACCAGGTGCATAACCACACACTGTGGCTGCTGGAAGAACTTGGCACGCCGCAGCAGCGCGAACGCTTCCTGCAACCGCTGACGTCCAGGTTCAGCCTGCTGGCCTCGGTCGGCAGCGAGCCGGGCCGCACCAACATGTACGTGATGCAGACCAAGGCCAAGCGCGTCGACGGCGGCTGGCAGCTCAACGGCGTCAAGAATTTCGCCACCAACGGACCGCTGGCCGACTACATCGTCGCCTTCGTGGCGATCGACGGCGTCGACGATTATTTCAAGAACCACATGATGGTGATCCTCGAGCCGGACATGCCCGGCATCACGCTCAGCGACGACTGGTACCAGCCACACGGCATGCGCGCCGCGCGCAGCTCGGTGATCACGCTGCATGATGTATTCGTGCCCGACAGCCATGTGCTGGGAGAGCCGGGTTCTTATCCCAAAGGTCGCTGGCAGGGCCGTTATCACCTTGGTTTCGCGGCAAATTACCTGGGCGCGTCGGAAGGTCTGTACGGCTGGTATCTGGACTACATCAAGGGGCGTGGCCGCGCCGCCAATGCCATTACGCAGCTGCGCACCGGCGAGATGCGCATCACGCTCGACAGCGCCGCCGCCCTGTTCAACGTCGCCATCGAGAGTTGGCAGAAATCCGACGTGGTGGCGTCCGAACTGATTTCCATGAGCGCCAAGTCGGCCGCGGCGCATGCTGCCTTCAAGCTGACCCAGACCGTGGTGCATGCCTCCGGCGCGACCGCGCAGTTCGACGAACATCCGCTGGGACGCTATATCCGCGATCTGGAAACCCACGTGCTGCATGCCGGTCACGACCGCACCGCGCAGATCCTCGGCCAGGCAGAACTGGGTGAGCAGTTCGACTCGACCTTGCAGCGTTAGTCATCTTGCCGTGAACCGACTCGCCGACAAATTGCCGCTGACCGCCTCCTTGCCCGGACTGTCGTTCGGCAAGCGCGCAGTGTGGTCGACGCTGGCCCTGAGCTCAGTGGCGCTGGGCGTGTTGTTGCGCGACCTGCTGGCGGGACGCGAACCGGCAATCTGGTTCGGCTACGCCGCCGATCTCGGGCTGACGGTGTATCTGCTGTGCGAGGTGCATGTGCTGGCGCGCATCGTCAAGGCCACCGTGTGGCTGACCTTGCTGCTGGCGCTGGCGGCGTTGGTGTCGTGGCCGTCCGGCTGGCAGGTGGTGGCGCAGGGACTGGATCGTTCGACCACGGTGGCGGCGATTCTGGCGGCGATGGGCTTCATGGTGGAAGCGGCGCGTACCTCGCCGCTGATCCGCCGCGTCGGCTACACCGTGATCCGGCAACCGAAGTCGCGCCGCTATGTCGTGCTGACCACCGGCACGCATCTGCTGGCGATCGTGCTCAACGTCGGCGCGATCAACTTGCTGGGCAACATGGTCCGGCGCAGCAACACGTTGGCGGCCGCCGGCGGCGACGCGCAATTACAGGCGCAGCGCCTGCGCGAATCGTCGGTCGCGATCATCCGCGGCTTCGGCACGATGGCGATGTGGTCGCCGCTGTCGATCGGTTTTTCGGTGGCGCTGGCCTCGGTTCCGACCTTGCACTGGCAGGAATTGCTGCCGTACGCGATGGCCTTGTCGCTGAGTTACCTGCTGCTCGGCTGGTTACTGGACGGGGTGCATTGGAAGACTGCTGCGGCAATTAAAACGATATCGCCGCGTGCCGACTGGCGCGCCGTCAACGGCTTTGTCACATTGATCCTAGTGGTCATCGCCGCAGCATTGACGGCGGCGTTCTTGCTGCATGCCAGCGTCAGCGACGGCGTGATGCTGGTGGTGCCGCCGGTGGCCTTGCTATGGCTGCTGCGCCAGTACGCGCGCGCCGGTGCGTCGTCAGCGTTGGCGCTCACGGCGCGGCGCATGCGGCAGCGCCTGTTCCAGATTTTCCCAGGCTTTCGCACCGAGATCTGCATGATCGCCTCGGGCGCCTTGCTCGGCACGCTGCTCGGCCACGCGCTGCACTTGCAGGCGATCCCGGCTGTGCTGGCGCAGGCGGCCTTGCATCCGGTGCTGCTGGCCGGCTTGCTGCTGCCGGCGATCATCGCGGTGGCGCAGCTTGGTGTCGGCGCGGTGGTCGGCATCGGCATCGTCAGCGCGGCGATTCCCGATCCGGCCTTGCTGGGGTTGAAGCCGGTGGTGCTGGCTTTCGTGTTCCTGTCGAGCTGGGTGCTGGCCGGCGGCATCACGCCTTACGGCGCCACCATCGCCATCATGGCGCGCGCGGCCGATGTGCCGGGACGCATCGTCGCGCTGCAATGGAACGGCCGCTTCACGCTGGCCGGTTACGGCGTGAGCCTGGCGTGGTTTGCAGCACTGCAGGCGTGGACATGAATACCAATTTCACTACGAGGATGACATGAGTAAAAAAACCGGCAAGGAAATCAGGATCAACGCCTTCGTGACGTTTGCGCCCAGTCATTTGTCGCCGGGCTTGTGGTCGCATCCGCAAGACAAGTCGCTCGACTACAACACGCTGGAGTTCTGGAGCAACCTGGCGCGCGTGGCCGAGCAGGGCAAGTACGACGGTCTGTTCTGGGCCGACGGCATCAGCACCTACGACGTCTATGGCGGCTCACACGACGCCGGCATTCGCGGCGCCTTGCAGTTCCCGCGCCTCGATCCATTGCTGCTGGTGGCGGCGATGGCGCAGGTCACCGAGCATCTCGGCTTCGCCGTGACCAGCAGCGTCACTTATGAGCCGCCGTATCTGTTCGCGCGGCGCATGTCGACGCTCGACCAGTTGACCAAGGGACGCGTCGGCTGGAACATCGTGACCAGCTTCGGCGACTCCGGCAGCAAGGCGCTCGGGCTCGGTCCCAGCAAACCGCACGATCTGCGCTACGAGATCGCCGACGATTACCTCGACGTGGTCTACAAGTTGTGGGAAGGCAGCTGGGAGGACGACGCCGTCAAGCGCGACCGCGCCAGCAAGACATTCGCCGATCCGTCCAAGGTGCATGTGATCCGCCACGAGGGACCGCATTACCAGATCGAGGGCGTGCACTTCAGCGAGCCGACGCCGCAGCGCACGCCGCTGCTGTACCAGGCCGGTTCGTCGGGACGCGGCAAGGACTTCGCCGCACGCCATGCCGAATGCGTCTTCGTCAGCGCGCCGTCGAAGAACATCATCCGCGCCTCGGTCGCCGACACGCGCCAGCGTGCCGCGCAACTGGGCCGCAATCCCGCCGACATCCTGTTCTTCATGTTGCTGACCGTGATCGTCGGCCGCACCGAGGCCGAGGCCAAGGCCAAGCTCGACGACTATCGCCGCTACGTCAGCCCGGAAGGCGCACTGGCGCTGTTTTCACGCTGGAGCGGCGTCGACCTGGCCGGGCGCGACGTCAACGAGCCGCTGCAATACAGCAAGAGCGAAGGCATGCAGTCGACCATCGAGGGCTTCACCGTGGCCGATCCGGACCGCGTCTGGACCATCGGCGAGCTGGCGCAGCACAACGCCATCGGCGGCAAGGGGCCGGTGCTGGTCGGCACGCCGGAACAGGTCGCCGACATCATGCAGGAATGGATGGACGAGACCGACATCGACGGCTTCAACCTGAGCTACACGCTGCTGCCGCAAAGTCATGTCGACTTCGTCGAGCTGGTGGTGCCGGAGTTGCAGAAGCGCGGCGTCTACAAGACGGAATACCGCCCCGGCACCCTGCGCGAAAAACTCTACGGCGCCGGCGCGCGCCTGCCTGATACGCATCCGGCGGCGGCGTTCCGGCGCGGTGCGGATGCGGCGCAAGACATTGCCGCTGCCGCTGCGGAAATTGAATAACATCAAGGAGACCTTCATGACAGTCGCAACAGTTGCAACACGCTATGAAACCATCAAGGTCAAGCCGGTCACGCCGCTGATCGGCGCCGAGATCGAAGGCATCGACCTGACCCGGCCGCTGGAACCGCAGCAGGTCGCCGAAGTGCGCCAGGCCCTGCTCGACCATCTCGTGATCTTTTTCCGCGATCAGCCGCTGACGCTGGAGCAGCACAAGCGCTTCGGCCGCTACTTCGGCGAGCTGCACGTGCATCCCAATACGCGCGGTCCGGAAGGTCATCCCGAAATCCTGCCCATCCACGCGGATCACAACACCGTGCGCATCGCGGGCGACCGCTGGCATTCCGACGTGTCGTGCGACCCCGAACCGCCGCTGGGCAGCATCCTGCACCTGCAGGTCTTGCCCGAGCATGGCGGCGACACGCTGTTCTCGAACACCTATGCCGCCTATGAAGCGTTGTCGCCGGGCTTGCAGACTTACCTGCAGGGGCTGACCGCGACCCACGACGGCGAGCAGGTGTATCGCAGCCGCAATCGCGGCAAGGGCATCGACGACCGCGACCGCGTCTATCCGAAGTCTTCGCATCCTATCGTGCGCACGCATCCGGAGAGCGGCCGCAAGGGCTTGTTCGTCAATTCCAATTTCACCACCCACGTCGACAATGTTTCGCGCGAAGAGAGCGCGGCGATCCTCGGCTTCCTGTACCAGCATCTGGCCAAGCCGGATTTCCAGGTGCGCTTTCGCTGGCGGCCGGATTCGATCGCATTCTGGGACAACCGCAGCGCCCAGCATCTGGCGGTGTGGGACTACTTCCCCAACGTGCGCTCGGGTTATCGCGTGACCGTCAAGGGCGACAAGCCGTTTTAAATTCCATTCAGGAGGCCGCATGTCCAACCACACAACACAACGCTCGGTCGCCATCGTCGGCGGCGGCATGGCCGGCACGCTGGCCGCGATCCGCCTGCTGCGCCAGGCGCAGACGCCGCTGCTGATCCGCATCTTCGATCCGAATCCCGAACTGGGACGCGGACTGGCGTATTCCACCACCGACTTCAGTCACCGCCTCAACGGCCCGGCCAAGGCTTTCAGCCTGCGTCCCGACGACGCCGCGCATTTCGCCAACTGGCTGCAGCTGCGCGCCGACCGCTCCGGCTGGAACGACTTCGACGACAAGCTGCTGGCGTTCGCGCCGCGCTGGATGTTCGGCGACTACCTGCGCGACGAGTTGCGCCTGGCGCTCCAGGACGCCGCAGCCGGTGTCGAAGTCGAACACATCCTGGCCAAGGTCAGCGACGTCACCGAAGATCACGGCCGCGTACGCGTGACGGTCGACAACGGTCACGCGGTACGCGAGTTCAGCGCCGATCATCTGCTGCTGGCGCCGGGCGTGTTCAAAGCGCGTCCCGGCTTCGCCGTCACCCAGTCGCTGGAAGACGACGGCCGTTACCTGGCTGATCCGTGGAATCCGGATGCGCTCGACAAGCTCAAGGGCGCCGCCGACGTGCTGCTGATCGGCAGCAGCCTGACCATGATCGACGCCGTGGTGGCGCTGGAGGCACGCGGCTATCGCGGCAAGTACCACGTGGTGTCGCGCCGCGGCCTGGTGCCGGTGGCGCGCCATGAAGTGGCGGCGTGGCCCGAGTTCCTGACCGACACCGGCGCGCCGACTACCGCACGCGCGATCTTGCGCACCGTGCGTGAACAGATCGCCAAAGCCAAAGACAGCGGCGAAGACTGGCAACGCGTGGTGATGGCGGTGCGTCCGCATCTGACGCGCCTGTGGAAGGCTGCCGCCCTGACCGAGCGCCAGCGCTTCATGCGCCATGTACGCGCTTACTGGGACATGTTCCTGCATCGCGTGCCGCCGCCAAGCGCGGCAGTGTTCGAAGCCGTGCGCGCCGCCGGTCGCTTGCAGGTGCACACCGGCACGCCGGTCGAACTGCATGACGAGCCGGCCGGCAAGGTCGCCGTGGCGGTGCGTCTGCGCGGACAGCAGCAAGTGCAACCGGCACTGACGCTGGTGGCTGACGCCGTGATCAATTGCACCGGCTTCGAATACGTGTGGAAGCGCGTCAGCGGCGAGCCGCTGCTGGGCCGCTTGCTGGAGAAAGGCTATGTGCGGCCGAGTGCGCTCAACCTCGGCATCGACGCCGATCCGCAGACGCTCGCCGTGATCGGCGCCGACGGCCGGCCGTCGAGCTTGATTTCTACCAGCGGCCTGCCTTTGCGCGGCGTGCTGTTCGAGTCCGGCACCATCGCTGAATTGCTGCGCCAGGCAGTGTTGCTGGCGCCGCGTCTTGACGCCGTTGGCAATCAACATTATCCGGCGGCGTTGAACGCCGCCTAGTTTCATTCAAGGAAAAATCATGGCAAAAGAAATCCGCATGAACGCCTTCGCACTGCATAGTCCGGTGCATCACTCGCCGGGCCTGTGGCGTCATCCGCGCGACCGCTCGCTGACTTACAACACGCTCGACTACTGGGTCAACCTGGCCAAGGTGCTGGAGCGCGGCCTCATCGATGCGCTGTTCATGGCCGACAGCATCGGCGTCAACGACGTCTTCGGCGGCAATCTCGACACGGCGCTGCGCTACGGCGCGCAGGTGCCGAAGCAGGATCCGATGCTGTCGATTTCGGCGATGGCGTACGCGACCAGGCATCTCGGCTTTGGCGTCACCAGCAACGCCAACCACGAGCCGCCGTACGTGTTCGCGCGGCGCATGTCGACGCTGGATCACCTGACCAACGGTCGCATCGGCTGGAACATCGTCACCGGCCACAGCACCAGCGGCGTTCGCGCACTCGGCCACAGTAAGGTGACGGCCCACGATGAGCGCTACGACATCGCCGACGAATACATGGACGTGGTCTACAAGCTGTGGGAGTCGAGCTGGGAAGACGGCGCCGTGCTGCGCGACGTCGCCACCGGCGAGTTCGCCGATCCGCGACGGATCCACAAGATCGTGCACGACGGAAAATATTTCAAGCTGGAAGGCGTACACCTGACCGAGCCGTCGCGCCAGCGCACGCCAGTATTGTTCCAGGCCGGCTCCTCGACACGCGGCAAGGCCTTCGCCGGCCGCCATGCCGAATGCATCTACCTGAGCGGCCCGAGCATCAAGACGATTGCGCCGGTGGTGGCCGACACGCGCAGCCAGGCGGTGCTGGCGGGACGCCACGCCGACGACATCAAGTTCTTCTCGATGGCGACCATCATCGTCGGCCGCAGCGAGAAGGAAGCGCAGGAAAAATTCCGCGACTACCGGAACTACATCAATCCACAGGCGGCGCTGGCGATGTTCTCGGGCTGGACCGGCATCGACTTTTCCAAATACGATCCGGACGAGCCGATCCGTTACCTGAAGCTCGACGCCGGCATCAGCTCGGCGCTGGAAAATTTCACCATCGGCGATCCGGACCGTGTCTGGACTGTCGGCGAGCTGGCGCGCCACAACGCCATCGGCGGCCGCGGTCCGCTGTTCATCGGCTCGGTGGAACAGGTGGCCGACGCCATCGAGCACTGGGTCGATGCCACCGACGTCGACGGCCTCAACCTGAGTTATGCGGTGACGCCGGAAGCCTATGAAGATTTCGCCGACCTGGTGGTGCCGGAACTGCAACGACGCGGCCGCTACAAGACCGCGTACCGGGAAGGCACGCTGCGCGAGAAGCTGGGCGGCGCTTCGCCGCTGCTGCCTGCGCGGCATCCGGCGGCGGGCTTCCGGCAGGGACGGAAGCCGGAGGTGGTGGCGGCCGCCGCCTAGTGTTGCATGCGGTTATGAAAAATTCGCGCATGCATGCTCGGATTGATTCGTAGCTGTGCGGCGATGAGGAAGGTATAGTGAATTCACTCTCTCTTCTCCTGCGCAACAGCGCCAGCATGTGAACAGATTCGGTGAGCGGATTCAATGCGCGGCCACTTTGCAGATAGCATTGGGCCGCGCGAATCTCCTCAGCGAATCTGTTCACTTGCCGGCGTTGCAATATAAAAAGATTTGCAGGAATTGGCCCGGCCTCTTTGCGCAAATAAAAAAGCCCCGTCACGGCAACGTGCGGGGCTTTTTGTTTTGGTGCGCAGGACGGTGAGAACGCAGTCTTGCAAATAATTTATTTCTTGTAGCTGTACACGCCGATGCGCGCATTCGGATCGATCTGGCGGATGTAGAGCTGGTACGTGTCGCCGCTGCTGGTCTTCAGCTTGGCCATCTTGCTTTGTTTGCAACATGATGGGCAGGCCACCTTCTTTTCCTGGATCGGGCGGGCGTCGGGCGACAGCTGCAGCATGAGCTGCCCGCAATGCGGGCACGCCAGGCTGATGTCTTGCCCGTAGATCGTTGCGTGAGATGTCTGTGTGTTCGATTTCATGGTCGATTATTCTTATGGGGGGGGGGCTGCGATTGTAACCAACAACGGGGAACAGCAAGCGGAAGAATGTATCACATTTTCCTGACGCGCCAGGCGATTTCAGGCAACGTCTCCGGCAGCGTGTTTTCCGGTTCTTTCTTGAGTGTATGAATCACATGTCGTGCAGCGATTGCCTCAGGATGGAAGTAGCGTCCAACCCACGTCGCAAACTGTTCCAGCGCCGAGCACAACACGAAATAAATGGCGCCGACGAACATGAAAATCTCCATCGGATAAATCATCAGCCGGCTGTTCACCTGCGATGCCACGAACGACAATTCACCGACGCCGACGATGTAGGCCAACGAGCTGTCCTTGATCAGCGTCACCCACTGATTGACGAAGGACGGCAGCATCATCTGCAGCGCCTGCGGCAGCACGATCCAGCGCAGCACATGCAGGCGCGGCAGGCCGAGCGAGAGGCCGGCGTCCCACTGGCCGCTGCGGATGCCGGCAATGCCGGCCGCCACTGAATGCGCCAGATAGGCGGCGCTCACCAGCGACAACGCAAACATCACCGACAGCACGCCGGGTACGTCAATGCCGAAGGCAATCGGCAGCAGGAAGTAAGTCCAGAAGATCAGCATCAGCACGGGAATCGCGCGGAAGAACCCCAGCGCCAGCGTCAGCAGCTTGCGCACCGCGCCGCTACTCATCGCCAGCACCACGCCGAACACCACGCCCAGCAGCGCCGACAGCAGCGCCGAGCCTATGCTCAGCAGCAGCGTCAGCGCGGCGCCGCCGAGCGGTCCGTCAGGGTACGAACCCCACAGCAGATAGGGCAGGTTGTCGAGCAGCACGGAGAATTCCATCAATGCCTCCCCTTGCCGTCATGTGCGAGGCGCGCCTGCAGATGCCAGTGGCCGACGCTCTCGATCAGCGCGATGGCGACGATGTACAGCAACGTGGCGAAGCCGAAGGCCTGGAAGGTGCGGAAGGTCTCGGCCTCCACCTGACGCGAGGTGTACGACAGTTCGGCGAGGCCGATGGCCATCGTCAGCGAAGTGTTCTTGAGGATGTTCATGTATTGGCCCAGCAGCGGCGGCAGCGCGATGCGCACGGCCTGCGGCAGTACGATGTAGCGCACCACCTGCAAGCGGGTCAGGCCGATGGCGGCGCCCGCCAGCGATTGCGTGGCCGGCACGCCGCGCATGCCGGCGCGGATTTCTTCGCTGACGTAGGCGGTGGAGTAGAGCACCACGCCGATCATCGCCGCCAGGAATTCAAACGACGGCCAGCTCAGCGTCAGCACGCCCAGGAAGCGGATGCTGTGGGTGGCGTTGAGCCATTCCATCGCGCCTTCGGGGAACAGGCCGGGCACGCCGAAATACCAGAACAGCAATTGCACCAGCAGCGGCGTGTTGCGGAACAGCGATGTGTAAGCCGCAGCCGGCACGCGCAAGCCGGGATGCGCGCTTGCACGCGCCGCCGCCAGGAAGAAGCCGAGCAGCGTCGCCAGCACCACCGTCGCGGCACTGAGCAGCAAAGTGGTCTGGAAGCCGTGCCACATCCACAGCAGGTATTTGGGGGCGAGTAGCTGGCTGGTGTCGAAATGGGAGAGCATTCGGGAACCGGTGGAAATCATTGGCGCAGTCAAACGAGAACAGCCGCACAGGGCGGCTGGTTCTCATCGCGGGCGATCTGCTTACTTGTCGCGCAGCTTGGTGTCGCCGATCTTGAACAGGCGCGGCAGCGGCGATTTGCTTTGCGGGCCGAACCACTTGTCGTAGATCTGTTGCGCGGTGCCGTTCTTCTCGAGATCGCGCAGCCAATCGTTCAGGTAGGAAACCAGGCGCGCTTCGCCCTTGGGCACGCCGACGCCTTCATATTCTTCCGAGATGGCGAAGGCCGGGATTTCGTATTTGTCCTTGTCCGGCAGTCCTGCCAGGATCGCGGTCAGCTTGGAACCGTCCTGGCTGAACGCCTGGATGTTGCCGTTGCGCAGCGCGGCCAGGCCGAGCGGGGTGTCGTCATACAGCACCACCTTGGTGTCGGGATACTTTTCACGCAGGGTGGTTTCCATGGTGGTGCCCTTGTCGGTGCCGACGCGGATGTCCTTGATGCCGTCGGCGTTCTTCAGCACGCCCTTCCTGGCGAGGAATTGCTGGCCCGAGGCGAAGTAAGGAATGCTGAAGTCGATGACCTTGGCGCGGTCTTCGGTAATCGTGAAATTGGCGAACACCAGATCGACCTTGTTGGACGACAGCAGCGGAATGCGGTTGGCGGGATTGGTCGGAACGATTTCAACCTTCACGCCGAGTTTCTTGCCGAGTTCATTGGCGTAGTCGATGTCGAGGCCGACGATTTTCTTGCTGGCCGCATCGACGTAGCCGAACGGCGGATTGCCGTCAAAAGCCGCCACGCGCAGTACGCCGGCCTTCCTGATGTCGTCGAGCTTGTCGGCGTGGGCGGCGACCGGCAGCAGGGTCAGTGCAACGGCGGATGCAAAGAAAAAGGGGGGCAGTGAAGCACGCAATTTCATGGATATTTTCCTTGTTGTCGTGAAATGGGGGATGCATGTCAATGCAGGCGGGTAGCCGGCGAGGTCGTACATCCCGATGGCGCGGATGCACCAAATGGGAGCGAGTATAGGAAGACGTGACGGGATCTGGGAACGACTATTTACGGCTTTGTTTATGCGGAAAACGGCACAGGAAAAACGCGTGGGGGTAGCAGCGGAAGTTGAAGGAAAATAAGGAGGGAAGAACGCGACAAACCGGCGTCATTGCAGAGATTGCAGTTCGCCGGTCAGTTAAATAACTTCAATAAACAACTTCAGTCCGCGGCGGCGTGGCGCCGGGGCGGACTGTCTGTCATCGACATGCAGCGGTCGATCAACGTGTGGTGTTGATGTAGTTGTTGCGGGCGACGTCGCCGCGAGTCTGGCTGAGTTCGGCCAGGACGTCGGCACGGGTCTTGTTCGATACGACAGGAGCAGGATTGAAGGTGTCCTGATAGTTGCGACGACCCAGGTCGCCACCGGCTTGCTTCACTTCGGCGACGACTTCAGCGCGGGTCTTGGTCGAGGTGAAAGCTTGTTGTGGCGGATATGGGGTTTCAGCAAGTGCGGAACCGGCGGCGGCGATCAGGGCAGTAGCAGCGATAATTTTAGCGATGTTCATTTTATTCTCTCTGAGTAAGTTGCAATTAAGTTGAAGTATCTGGTTGGAACAACAGCGATGCCGGCAGAAATCTGGTGAAGAAAATTTCCTGTACTGCCGGGCGCACTACCGAGATAGGTTCAGAGTTTTGTTTTGCAACCACTTATTTTTGCGTTATCTGAAAAGAGAATGACTGATATACACAGATCGTCTGACTGAAGGCCTTTGTTCATGGCGGACGGATAATCACCGGTATTGTTCGGATAAATCCGCCGATTTTTCGTGCACGTTTTCAGAGGCCGACCACGATTGTTCCGGAAAGGAGAATACAGAATCAGCGCCGGCGGTTTCAATGCGGTCGCTGAAATACTTTTCGCCCCGTGTTCAAGGGCCTGCGAAGAAGCGTTGAGCCGGATGCCGCTTACTGCAGGAGGCCGCCGCCGCTCCTCGGGGTTGGAATCTGTTGCAGGCTGCTCGCCAGCACCGCCGCCGCCGAGCGCGTCTCCACGCCGAGTTTGACGAAGATGTGTTCGAGGTGCTTGTTCACCGTGCGCGGACTCATGCCGAGGATCTCGGCGATGTCGCGGTTGGTCTTGCCCTTGCCCAGCCATGTCAGTACGTCGCTTTCGCGCGGGGTCAGGTGAAAGCATCCCGCCGGCGGATTGGCTGAGGCGTCGTGGCCGAGCGTCGGACGCATCGCCGCAATCGACGAGCTCGCAGCGATGTCGGCGGCAAGATTCTTTTCTTCCAGCAGCAAGGTGATCTCGTGTCCTTGTCCCGCAGCAGAGAGAGCGACGCGCAGTTCGCAGTCGCCTTGCGTCACGACCAGCGGGCGGATGTCGCCATTGCCTTGCCGTTGACGCACCAGGCTTTCGTTAAGCCAGGATTGCAGCATCATCGGCAATTTGTGCGTGGCATTGGCGCCGGCCCCGGCAGGGAAATATTTTTCCAGCCACAGCGAAGCCTTGCTGGTTTGCCACAGCGGCAGGCCGTTGCCGCTGAGGACGATCACGGCATGGGCGGCGTGTTCGAGCATGCCGCGCGCCTGCGACATCATGCGCGCGGTCTTGATGTGGGCGCCGATGCGCGCGACCACTTCCTGCGGCTTGATCGGCTTGGTCACGTAGTCGATGCCGCCGACCTCGAAGCCGCGCACCACGTGCTCGGTCTCCGTCAGGCCGGTCATGAACACCACCGGCACGTGGTTGACGCTCTTGATCAGCTTGATGCGCTTGCAGGTTTCAAAACCGTCGATGCCCGGCATCATGGCATCCAGCAGGATCAGGTCCGGCGTGATGTAGTCGAGTCGCTCCAGCGCGCTGATGCCGTCGGTGGCGACCAGCACGATGTGGCCGCTCTCGTCGAGCGAGTCGGACAGCATGGCCAGGTTGTCTGGCTTGTCGTCGACGATCAGGACGACATGCCGATCAAACGTTGTTGACATCATGACGAATCATCTCCTTGATACGGGTGACATATTCATTCAGGCGGAACTGTTTGACCAGTTGCCTGAGTTCCGTGGTGAAGGGAAGGTAAGCCGAACTCTGTTGTTCCATCTCGTCGAGCTTCTTGAGGATGCCCTTGGCGTAACCGATGGAGCCGAGCTCCAGCAGCGCCTGCAACTTTTCCTGCGACGGCACCAGCATCATCGGCTGCGCGACGACGGTTTCCTTCGCCGGCGCCGAAGACAGGGGAGGAGGCAAGGCCGCCGACACCCAGTCGATGCGCAGCTGCTGCCGGATCTTCGACAGCAATTCGGTGTACGACACCGGCTTGACCACGAAGTCGTTGTACAGCGGCGGCTCAAGGCCGTCGCCGTCGTTGCTGCGCTCGTGTGCGCTCTCGAATGCATTGGCCGAGACGATGATGACCGGCAGCTGAGTCAGGCCGCGTGCACGGATGGCGCGCGCCACCGACCAGCCGTCCATCAGCGGCATGGCGATGTCGAGCAGCACCAGGTCCGGTATGCCCCGCGCCAGTTCTTCCAGGCAGGCGATGCCGCCGTCGGCCTCGACCACCTCGAAGCCCAGCGGCAGCAGCATCTCCTTGAGCAGCAGCCGTTGCGAAGCCTGGTCATCGACCACCAGCACGCGTTTGGAGGGGCCGATGTAACCCGACATCTGGTCTTCCAGCTTCAGGCGCGGACGCGGCACGTGCACTTCCGGCAGATAGATCTTCAGGTGGAAGCTGCTGCCGCTGCCGACCTTGCTCTTTACCGCCAGCTCGCCGCCCATGATGTGGGTAAGCATGCTGCTGATCGCCAGGCCGAGGCCGGTGCCGATGTCTTCGCGCAGGTTGGCGGCGTTGCTGCGCTCGAACGGCAGGAAGATGCGTTCCAGGTCATCGTCGGCAATCCCGATGCCGGTGTCGATGATGTCGAAGTAGGCGATCTCGCGCAGGTAACGCACGCGCACCGTCACGCTGCCGCTGTCGGTGAACTTGACGGCATTGCCGAGCAGGTTGATCAGGATCTGGCGCAGGCGTTTCTGGTCGGCGTGCACGATGTGCGGAATGCGGCCGGTCTTTTCGAAGCGGAAGCTCAGGCCCTTCTGTTCCGCCTGCGGCGCGAACATGCCGGCGATCTGTTCGAGGAATTCCGACAGCGCCAGCTCATCCGAGGCCAGGCGCATCTTGCCGGCTTCGATCTTGGCGATGTCGAGCAAACCGTCGATCAGGCTCAGCAGATGTTCGCCGCTGCGGCGGATCACCGCGATGGCATCCTTGCGCGCCGGCGGGATGGTGGCATCGACATGCAGGATCTGCGCGTAACCGAGGATGCTGTTGAGCGGCGTGCGCAGCTCATGGCTCATGCCGGTGACGAAGCGGCTCTTGGCCAGATTGGCGGATTCGGCGGCTTCCTTGGCGCGTTGCAATTCGGCGTCGGTCTGTTTGTGGGCCTCGATTTCCTGCAGCAGCAGGTTGGTCTGGCGCTCCGATTCCTCGTGCGCGACGCTGCGGCTTTCGTTGGTCAGGATCAGCCACCAGGAGCCGACGCCGATCAGCACCAGCAGCGTACAGAACAGCTTGATGAAAATGCTCTGGATGGAATCCGGACCGCTCGGCGTCAGCCCGGAGATGCCCGCCATCTGCTGGAAGTACAGCATCCACAGCACCACCGCCAGCCCGCCCGAGAGCAGGCCGAACACGATCAGGTAATGGCCGATGCGGGTATTGAGCTTGAGCGTGAAGCGCGACGGCAGCAGCGCCTGCAAGGTGCTGAACACCTGGTTCGGCAAACGCGCCGCCGGCGTCTTGCAGCGGTCGTTGCAGCGCGCGTCGAGCGAGCAGCACAGCGAACAGATCGCGCCCTGGTACGCCGGGCAGTGCGCCATGTCGGGCATCTCGAACTGGTTGCCGCAGATGACGCATTCGAGTGCGGCGTGCTGGTGACCCGAATTTTTTCCCGTATGGAGATGTTCAGGCAAGGTGTCTTTGCGCGCGATGTAATAGCGGCTCCTGGTCGCGATGGCGATCAGCGGCGCCATCAGCATGGCGGTGCCGAGCGCGATGAACGGCGACATCGCGGCCGCCAGTTTGCCGAGCACGCCGGACATGGCGATGGCGGAAAGAATGGAGGCGATCGCCATCGAACCGACGCCGACCGGATTGATGTCGTACAGGTGCGCGCGCTTGAACTCGATATGCGCCGGGCTCAGCTTGAGCGGCTTGTTGATCACCAGGTCCGACACCACCGCGCCGATCCACGAGATTGCCACCAGGCTGTACAACGCCAGCACGTGTTCCAGCGCATTGAATACGCCGAGCTCCATCAGCAGCACCGCGATCAGCACGTTGAACACCAGCCACACCACGCGGCCCGGATGGCTGTGCGTCAGCCGCGCGAAGAAGTTGGACCACGCCAGCGAACCGGCGTAGGCGTTGGTGACGTTGATCTTGATCTGCGACACCACCACGAACAGCGCTACCGCAGCCAGCACCAGCGCCGGATTGGAGAACACGTACTGATAGCCGATCAGGTACATCTGGGTCGGCTCCACCGCCTTGCCCATCGGTACTTCATGTTGCACGGCCAGGAAGGCCAGCAGCGCGCCGCCCAGCATCTTGGCGCCGCCCAGCAGGATCCATCCCGGTCCCGCCAGCAGCAGTGCGGTCCACCAGCGGCCGCGATTTGCCTGGGTCTTCTCCGGCAGGAAGCGCAGGAAGTCGACCTGTTCGCCGATCTGTGCGATCAGCGAAAACGCCACCGTCGCCGCCGCGCCGAACAGATAGATGTTGAACGAACCGCCTTCTTCGGCACGCCCGGAAAAGGTGATCAGGTTGGTGAGCGCATCCGGTTCCTTATAGAGGACGCAGATATACGGCAGCGTCAGCAGCACGATCCACAACGGCTGGGTCCACATTTGCAGCCGGTTGATCAACGTAATGCCGTACGCCACCATCGGGATCACGATCAGCGAACACAGCACGTAGCCGTAGACCAGCGGCAGGCCGAAATAGATTTCGATGGCCTGCGCCATGATGGCCGCCTCCAGCGCAAAGAAGATGAAGGTGAAGCTGGCGTAGATCAGCGAAGTGACGGTCGAGCCGATGTAGCCGAAGCCGGCGCCGCGCGTGAGCAGGTCCATGTCGACGCCGTACCTGGCGGCGTAATAACTGATCGGCAACCCGGTCAGGAAGAACAGCACCACCACGCAGGCGATCGCCCAGAAGGTGTTGGTAAATCCATAACTCAGGGTGATGGCGCCGCTGATCGCCTCCAGCGCCAGGAACGAGGTCGCGCCCAGCGCCGTATTGGCCAGACGGAATTCCGACCAGCGCCGGAACGAGCGCGGCGTATAGCGCAGCGCGTAGTCTTCCAGCGTCTCGTTGGCGACCCAGGTGTTGTAGTCGCGCCGGACCTTGACGATGCGTTGGATGGCGGGATTGGTCAATTTTTGCTCGCGTTGGTGATCAATGCCGGGGTGAGGGTGAAAGCGGCGACTCCGACACTCCGGGTGCAACTGTCGCGACTTCTTCCCGACGAAGCAATTTTCAAACCAATCGGCGAACTGCGGCATACGTCAAATGACGTATGCGGACAAGCATGCATCGCGCCTGCACCCCGCGTGTTTCCCCGGCGTTCCTTCCCGATTCACCAAAACACGGCACCGGCATCGCCTTCTTGCAGCCGGAAAACGCACCAATACCATGCCGTGCACGAGCGAAACCTGTGCGACCGGGCGCAAGGGATCACGCCCACCGGTCATCGGGTTTTACGTCAAACAACGTATTGTTGCGCCGCACCGCAAAACCTATTCTCCATCCCAGAACGAGCAGGAAGCACAGCGGGAGGGAGAGAACACTCGCATGTCGGTCCCGGCTTTCGCCTCGTTTTGTTTCAATCGATTCAGCCTGATCGACACGACCACGTCCGATTACTTCCAATAACGCTCGAAAGGAGTACCGCATGTCGCACCGTTCCTCTTCCAAACCGCCTTCATCGCAACGCCGCAAGATCATGATGGGCATCGTCGCAGGCGCCGCCGGTGCAGCCATGGCGTTCCCCGGCCTGGCCATGGCGCAGCAGTTCCCGACCGCCAAGGTCAACACCACCAAGCTGGCCATCACGGACACTGAAGTCACGGTCGGCCAGTTGCACTCGGCCACCGGCACCATGGCGATCAGCGAAACCGGTTCGATCCAGGCCGAACGCCTGGCGATCGACCAGATCAACTCCATGGGCGGCATCCTCGGCCGCAAGATCAAGATCATCCAGGAGGACGGCGCCAGCGACTGGCCGACCTTCGCCGAAAAAGCCAAGAAGCTGCTCGAGAACGACCACGTCGCCGCCGTGTTCGGCTGCTGGACCTCGGCCTCGCGCAAGGCCGTGCTGCCGGTCTTCGAAAAGGACAACGGCCTGCTCTACTACCCGACCTTCTATGAAGGCCTGGAGCAATCCAAGAACGTGTTCTACACCGGCCAGGAAGCCACGCAACAGGTGCTGGCCGGCCTCAACTGGGTGGCAAAAGAGAAGAAGGCCAAGACCTTCTTCCTGATCGGCTCCGACTACATCTGGCCGCGCACTTCCAACAAGATCGCCCGCAAGCACATCGAGAACGTGCTCAAGGGGTCGGTGGTCGGCGAAGAGTATTACCCGCTCGGCAATACGCAATTTGGCTCGCTGATCAACAAGATCAAGCTGAAAAAACCGGACGTGATTTTTGCCGACGTGGTCGGCGGCAGCAACGTGGCGTTCTACAAGCAGCTGAAAGCAGCCGGCGTCACCGCCAAGACGCAAAACCTGCTGACCATCTCCGTGACCGAAGATGAAATGCTCGGCATCGGCGGCGAAAACGTCGAAGGCTTCTACGCCTCGATGAAATATTTCCAAAGCCTCGACAACCCGAACAACAAGAAATTCGTGGCCGAGTTCAAGGCCAAGTTCGGCGCCAATTCAGTGATCGGCGACGTCACGCAGGCAGCCTACCTCGGCCCGTGGCTGTGGAAGGCCGCGGTTGAAAAAGCCGGCAGCTTCGACGTCGACAAGGTGGTCGCCGCCTCGCCGGGCCTGGAGCTCAAGACCGCGCCGGAAGGCTACGTCAAGGTCCACGCCAACCATCACCTGTGGAGCAAGACCCGCATCGGCGAAGCGCAGAAGGACGGTCAGTTCAAGGTCATCTATGAATCCGACCTGATCGAGCCGAATCCTTTCCCCAAGGGCTATCAATAATCACCCGGCGGTAATTTTTGTTGGCAGCAAAGCGGCGGCGTCTGTAGTGACATGCGGGCGCTGCCGCCCATGCAGTTGAAATTGAAGTTGAAGTTGAAGTTGAACAGTTGAAGTACCCAGACATTGCTTATCAATCACCCAGGGCGGGAGTCAACATGGTTTCTCTATCCGAATTTTTCGCCATCTTCGCCATGCAGGGCTTCAACGGCCTCTCGGTGTTTTGCGTGCTGCTGCTGATGGCGTTGGGCCTGGCCATCATCTTCGGCCAGATGGGCGTGATCAACATGGCGCATGGCGAGTTCCTGACCATCGGCGCCTACATCACCTATCTGCTGTCGCACCTGACCACGACTTATGCGCCCAGCCTGCAACCGTTCTATTTCTTCGGCGCGGTGGTGCTGTCGTTCATCGTCGCCTACGGCTTTGGCTACCTGACCGAGCTGCTGCTGATCAGCCGGCTCTACAAACGCCCGCTCGATACGCTGCTGGCGACCTGGGGCCTGAGTCTGGCGATGCAGCAGACCTTCCGCTCCATTTTCGGCGCAAAGGAAGTCAGCGCGACCTTGCCGGACTGGCTGCTCGGTTCATTCAAACCGACCGAGAACATCGACATCCCGATCAACGGCCTGTTCATGATGGTGCTGACGCTGCTGCTGACAGGCACCATCTTCATCCTGCTGTTCCGTTCGCGCTGGGGCCTGCAAGTGCGCGCCACCATGCAGAACCGCGTCATGAGCGGCGCCGTCGGCATCAATACCCGCAAGGTCGACCGCACTACCTTCGCCCTCGGTTGCGGCGTGGCGGGCGTGGCCGGCGCGGCGTTCACCACGATCGGTTCGACCGGTCCCACCAGTGGCTCGCTGTACATCGTCGACACCTTCCTGGTGGTGGTGTTCGGCGGCGCCCAGAGCCTGATCGGCACGATCGCTTCGGCCTTCTCGATTGCGCAGACGCAGTCCACTGCCGAGTTCTTCCTGACCGGTTCGATGGCCAAGGTGCTGACGCTGTCGGCGGTGATCCTGATCCTGATGCTGCGTCCGCAGGGCTTGTTCTCGGTGCGTGTACGTAAATGAATCGTCTTACAGATTTCCCTCAGCGAGGCTCAACAATGAATGCAGCATACGAAAAATTATTGGGAGGCAGGTCCGGATTGATGGGCTTGCTGATACTGGGCGTGCTGTTGCTGGTGGTCTTTCCGCTCGGCCTGGATATCTTCCGTCTCAATCTTGTCGGCAAGTACCTGTCCTACGCCTTCGTCGCCGTCGGGCTGGTGCTGTGCTGGGGCTACGGCGGCATCCTGAGCCTCGGCCAGGGCGTGTTCTTCGGCGTTGGCGGCTACTGCATGGCGATGTTCCTGAAGCTGGAAGCCTCGGACCCGATCAGCACAAAAATTCAGTCCACGCCCGGCATCCCCGACTTCATGGACTGGAACCAGATCACCTCGCTGCCGGCGATGTGGCAGCCCTTCCACAGCTTCAGCTTCACCGTGCTGGCAGTGCTGGCGGTGCCGACACTGCTGGCGCTGATCATCGGCACGGCGATGTTCAAGCGCCGTGTCGGCGACGTCTACTTCTCCATCGTGACGCAGGCGATTGCCGCGATCCTGTCGATCCTGATCATCGGCCAGCAAGGCCTGACCGGCGGCGTCAACGGCATCACCGACCTGAAGACGCTGATGGGTTGGGATATCCGCACCGACAGCGCCAAGGTGATCCTGTACTTCGTCAATGCCGGCCTGCTGTTCGCCTGCATCCTGTTCGGCCGCTACATCCTGACCTCCAAGCTCGGCCGCCTGCTGATGGCGATGCGCGACAAGGAAGAACGCGTGCGTTTCTCCGGCTACGACGTCGCCAGCTTCAAGGTGTTCGTGTTCTGCGTGGCGGCGATGTTCTCTGCCATCGGCGGCGCCATGTTCACCCTGCAGGTCGGCTTCATGTCGCCGTCCTTCGTCGGCATCGTGCCGTCGATCGAGATGGTGATCTACGCCGCGGTCGGCGGTCGGATGTCGCTGCTGGGCGCGGTGTACGGCACGCTGCTGGTCAACTTCGGCAAGACTTATTTCTCCGAGACCTTCCCCGAGCTGTGGCTGTTCCTGATGGGCGGCCTGTTCATCGCGGTGGTGATGTACTTCCCCAACGGCCTGGCCGGCGTGTACGAAAAGCAAGGGAAAAAACTGATGGCGAAGTTCTCGCGCAAGAAAGCGGCGCCGCCCGAACCGGCGAAGCCGAAAGCCGCCGCCAAGACCGATCCGACCGACATCCATCTCGACGGCGCCAACCTGGAGGCCAGCAAATGAGCAACGCACCCATCGGATTCGAATCGACCGATCACCCGGTTCTGGCGATTGAAGACCTGACGGTTTCCTTCGACGGCTTCAAGGCGGTCGACAAGCTCAACCTGTATGTCCAGCGCAATGAAGTGCGCGTGGTGATCGGCCCCAACGGCGCCGGCAAGACCACCGTGCTGGACCTGATCTGCGGCAAGACCCAGGCCACCTCGGGCAGCATCCGTTTCAACAATCACGAGCTGACCAAGATGAGCGAGCACGCCATCGTGCGCGTCGGCGTCGGTCGCAAGTTCCAGACGCCATCCATCTACGAAAACCTCAGCGTGTTCGAGAACCTGGAGATGTCCTTCCCGCGCGGCCGCAAGGTGTTCGGCGCGCTGACCTTCAAGCGCACCGCCGACGTGGTGGCGCGCGTCGAATCGGTGGCGGCGGAGATCTTCCTCGACCAGCATTTGTATACCCAGGCCGACCTGCTGTCGCACGGCCAGAAGCAATGGCTGGAGATCGGCATGCTGCTGATGCAGGAGCCGGAACTGCTGATGCTGGACGAGCCGGTCGCCGGCATGAGCGTGTCCGAGCGCGAAAAGACCGCGCAGCTGCTGGGCCGCATCAGCCAGGGCCGTTCGGTGGTGGTGATCGAGCACGACATGGATTTCGTCAAGAGCATCGCGCACAAGGTGACCGTGCTGCATCAGGGAAAAATTCTCGCCGAGGGCAGCATGGACAAGGTGCAGTCCGATCCCAAAGTTATCGACGTGTATTTAGGTCACTGAGTCGGCCATTCATTCAATTTCGGAGCCAGCCATGTTCAACGTATCCCATCTCGCCTCCGGCTACGGCCAGAGCGCCGTCATCCACGACATCAACTTGTCGGTGGCGAAGGAAGAAATCGTCGCCGTCATGGGCCGCAACGGCATGGGAAAGACTACGCTGTTCAAGACGCTGATGGGCATCCTGCCGCTGCGCGACGGCAGCATCAAGATCGACGGCGTCGAGCTGGGCGCCATGGAAAGCCACCAGCGCGTCTCGCGCGGCGTCGCCTACGTGCCGCAGGGCCGCATGATCTTCCCCGGCATGACGGTGCTGGAAAACATACAGACCGGTCTCGCCGCCGATGCGCGCGGCAAGGTGCCGGACGAGTTGTACGCGCTGTTCCCGGTGCTGTACGAAATGCGCAGCCGCAAGGGCGGCAACCTGTCGGGCGGCCAGCAGCAGCAGCTGGCGATTGCACGCGCGCTGGCGACCAATCCGCGCGTGCTGCTGCTGGACGAGCCGACCGAGGGCATCCAGCCGTCCATCATCAAGGACATCGCGCGCAGCCTGAAAGAAATCCGCAAGATCCGCGAGCTCACCATCATCGTGTCGGAACAGGTGCTGAGCTTCACGCTGGACATCGCCGATCGCTTCCTGGTCATCGACAAGGGCCGCTTCGTCTATGAAGACACGCGCGCCAACGTCGATGCGCCAACCATCAGCAAGTACTTGTCTGTTTAAGAAGTTGTTCTGCAACCGTTTTGAAAAAGGAGTGGCGTCATGAGGCATGGAGACATATCAAGCAGTAAAGACGCGGTGGGCGTGGCGGTCGTCAACTACAAGATGCCGCGCCTGCACACCCGCGCTGAAGTGATGGACAACGTCAACCGGATCGCAGCCATGCTGATCGGCATGAAGCAAGGTTTGCCGGGCCTCGATCTGGTCATTTTCCCGGAGTACTCGACGCACGGCATCATGTACGACGAGAAGGAAATGTACGACACCGCCGCCAGCATTCCCGGCGAAGAGACGCGCGTGTTTTCGGAAGCTTGCCGCATCGCCGATGTCTGGGGCGTGTTCTCGCTGACCGGCGAGCGCCACGAAGAGCATCCGCACAAGGCGCCGTACAACGCGCTGATCCTGATCAACAACCAGGGCGAGATCGTGCAGAAGTACCGCAAGATCATGCCGTGGACGCCGATCGAGGGCTGGTATCCGGGCGACACCACTTACGTCTGCGACGGCCCCAAGGGACTGAAGGTCAGCCTGATCATCTGCGACGACGGCAACTATCCGGAAATCTGGCGCGACTGCGCCATGAAGGGCGCCGAACTGATCGTGCGCTGCCAGGGTTACATGTATCCGGCCAAGGAACAGCAGATACTGGTGTCCAAGGCGATGGCGTGGATGAACAACGTCTATGTCGCCGTGGCCAACGCGGCCGGCTTCGACGGCGTGTATTCCTATTTCGGCCACTCGGCGATCGTCGGTTTCGACGGTCGCACGCTGGGCGAATGCGAGACCGAAGAGATGGGCATCCAGTACGCCGAACTGTCGGTCGGCGCGATCCGCGATGCGCGCCGCAACTGGCAGTCGCAGAACCATCTGTTCAAGCTGGTACACCGCGGCTACACCGGCAAGATCAATTCCGGCGAGTCGTCGGCGGGCGTGGCCGATTGCCCCTTCGATTTCTACAAGACCTGGGTCAACGATCCGCAGGCGGCACGCGCCCAGGTGGAGGCGATCACGCGCAAGACCGCCGGCACGCCGGAATGTCCGGTGCCCGGCATTCCCAACGAATAAATCGTCAATTCACCCTTATTCCACACGACAAGGAGAGTCGCATGCAACATTTCAAGATCAAGCCCGGCGTACCGCTGGCAGAGCAGCCTGAACTCGGCCACAACCGCTGGCATCCCGACCTGCCTTTCCTGTCGTCGGTCAAGCCGGGCGAGTCCATCCTGATCGAGTCGCTGGATTTCCTCGATGCACAGATCAAGGACACCGACGATATCTCCGACGTCAAGAACGTCGACCTCACGCGCGCACATCCGCTGACCGGTCCTTTCCACGTCGAAGGCGCCGAGCCGGGCGACCTGCTGGTGATCGATCTGCTCGACATCAAGCCGGTCACCCCGGTGGGTTTCTCGGGCGTGTTCTCCAAGGAAAACGGCGGCGGCTTTCTGGCCGATTATTTTCCCGAGGCCGACAAGGCCATCTGGGACCTGAAGGGCCTGTACGCCACCTCGCGCCACATCCCCGGCGTGCGCATCGCCGGTCTCACGCATCCGGGCCTGATGGGATGTCTGCCGTCGCACGATCTGCTGGCAGAATGGAATCGCCGCGAAGCGCCGCTGGCCGCCAAGGGCCTGGCCAAGCCGCCTGATCCGAGCACCGCGGTGCTGCGCGGCCTGACCGGCGCCAAGTTCGACGAGATGGCCAGGATCGCCGCGCGCACGGTGCCGCCGCGTGAACATGGCGGCAATACCGACATCAAGGATCTGTCGGCCGGCACGCGGATCTTCTTCCCCGTGTATGTGAAGGGCGCCGGCTTCTCGATGGGCGATTTGCACTTCTCGCAAGGCGACGGCGAGATCGGTTTCTGCGGCGCGATTGAAATGGACGGCGTCAGCCACGTCGGCTTCGACCTGATCAAGGGCGGCATGGCGAAGTACAACATCACTTCGCCGATCTTCATGCCGAGCATCGTCAAGCCGCACTACGAGCAATGGCTGACCTTCGAAGGCATCAGCGTCGAGAACGGCGTCAACTATTACCTCGACGCCACCGTCGCCTATCGCCAGGCCTGCCTGAAAGCGATCGACTACCTGACCCACTTCGGCTACACCGGCAGCCAGGCCTACATGCTGCTGACCGCCGCACCGGTGGAGGGACGCATCGGAGGCATCGTGGATATCCCGAACTGCGCATGTACGGTGTCGTTGCCGACCTCGATCTTCGATCAGGACATCACGCCGAAAGGCATGCTGAACGACAAGTCGTACTGGGGACGAAAGCCCTAGTCGTTCAGTCCTTTAGCCCCTGTTGCGGACGGAGGCTGCATTCCGTCCGCAATCCGTCTATCCGAACCATCGCCATACCGGAGCAGAACATGCCCTTATACGATATCCGCTGCAGCCACTGCGAAGGCATCTTTGAAAAATTACTCAAGATGCAGGCTTTGCACGGTCAGGTCGCATGCCCCTACTGCAAGGAGGACACCATTGCCGCACCGATGTTGACCGGTGCGCGCGTCGGCGTGCAGGTGACACAACGCTGGCGTCCGCGCAATGGCGCCGAGCAACTTGCAGGACAGGGCGCAGCAGGTCCCGGCGCGCATGCGGGTGCGGGGCGCAGCAGCGTGCTGCATAACTGCAAGGGACACAGCTGCAGTATTTGCCTGACCTGAGGTTCACGCGATCAATGTGAAGAAACGAACTGCGCGCCGTCCTCGTGCGGCGGCAGCGCAAAGCTCTTGCGCATGCGGTCGACTTCTTCCACTGGCGTGCGGCCGAACAGGCGCTTGAATTCGCGGCTGAACTGCGACGCGCTTTCATAGCCGACTTGCGCACAGGCGGCGCCCGCCGTCATGCCGTTGCGCAGCATCAGCAGGCGCGCCTGATGCAGCCGCGTCGATTTCAGATATTGCAGCGGCGAGGTATCCGTCACCGTTTTGAAATGCGCATGGAAGGTCGGCACGCTCATGCCGGCTTCCTTCGCCAGTTGATCGATACCGAGCGCTTCGTCATAGCTGCGATGAATCATGCTGATCGCACGGGAGATCTTGCCGAACTGGCCCTGCATGGTCAGCGCGGCGCGCATTGTTCCACCTTGTTGACCGGTCAGCACGCGGAAATAGATTTCGCGCCGCAGCGACGGTCCCAATACTTCAGCTTCCAGCGGATCGTTCATTGCTTCCAGAAAACGCAGCACGGTAATACCCAGTTCCGTCTCCATCGGCGTCGACACCATCCCGCGCGGTTTGGCCGCGCTGGGTCCGGCACAGTCGTCGATCTGCATCATCAGCTCGGCTGCGATCTTGAAATCCAGCCGCAGGTAAATCGCCAGCATCGGTTCCTTTTCGCTGGCGTCGGTCTCTATCGAAAACGGCACCGGCACCGATACCGCCAGGTAGTGCTGGGCGTCGTACAAATACACTTCCGAACCGAGATAGCCGCGCTTGCGTCCCTGCGCCACGATCACGATGCCCGGTTCGTACAGCACCGGCATGCGTTTCAACGGCCGGTTCGAACGCAGGAAGCGCACGTCGGCCAGCGGTGACAGGTTGTAGCCTTCCAGCGGCGTCAGCGCCGCCAGCAGTTCAACCATGCGGCGGCGGACTTCCTTCGGCGGGCTGAGTGACGGGGAGGTTGGCATGTCATTGAATCCGGCAATTTGCAATGCAGCTACTGTGCCATTGTTTCGATGTAGTTGCCGCTGAGTTTATCGCGGCGTCAGAGAATCAGGCAAACATGTGAGAAGAACCGGCAGCCGCGGCGTGCGTGGAAATCGATAATGGCCTGGTCGGTTTTTGTTCTTGTTTTTCACGCACAGCAAAGGAATTGCCATGTCTGCATCCAAAACTTTTTTCATCACCGGCGTCAGCAGCGGCTTCGGCCTTGCGCTCGCCGAAGCTGCCGTCGCCGCAGGTCATCGCGTCGTCGGCACAGTCCGCAGTGAAGAAGCCCGCCGCGCTTTCGAAGCGCAATTTTCCGACCGTCCGGGGCAGGCGTTTGCACGCCTGCTGGACGTTACCGATTTTACTGCCGCAGAAAGGATCGCCGCCGAGGTGGAGTCCGGAATCGGCGCAGTCGACGTGCTGGTCAACAACGCCGGATACGGCCACGAAGGCATCTTCGAGGAATCCGGCATGGAGGCATTGCAACGCCAGTTCGACGTCAACGTGTTCGGCGCGGTGGCGGTGACGAAAGGGTTCGTGCCCTTCATGCGCCAACGCAGGCGCGGCCACATCATCAATATCACCTCGATGGGAGGCTTCATCACGATGCCGGGCATTGCTTATTATTGCGGCAGCAAGTTTGCGCTGGAAGGCATCTCGGAAACCTTGGGGAAAGAACTCAAGGCCTTCGATATCTTCGTCACGGCTGTTGCGCCCGGATCGTTTCGCACCGATTGGGCGGGCCGCTCGATGGTGCGTTCGCCGCGCAGCATTGCTGACTACGACGCGCTGTTCGATCCGATCCGCGCTACGCGCGCCGAGCGCAGCGGCAAGCAGACCGGCGATCCGCGCAAGGCGGCACGGGCGATGCTGAAGCTGGTCGACAGCCCGGCGCCGCCTGCGCATCTGTTGCTGGGCAGCGATGCGCTGGGGCTGGTCAGAAAGAAGCTGGCGGAGTTGATGCAGGAGCTGGCGCAGTGGGAGACGCTGACGTGTTCGACCGATATCGAGCCGCATGCGACCTGACAATTTGCTGATTCCTCTTACAGATTAATACAACTTTACAGTCGTCATTTTCCTGCATGTCCACGTTAAGAGAGCAGCAGCCTCATTGCATCCGACGCTGTCGGAAAAGCAATGCAAGGCTGGTATCCCTTCCCGATTTTCCTGACGAGGAGCCAGAAAAAATGAATATCCGAATGATCAGAATTGCAGGCCTGTTGTCTGCCGCGGCCGTGGTGGTCGCCGTCAGCGGCTGCGTGGTCACGCCGCCGAGCGTACGTCCCGTCTATGCCGCACCTGTCGCGCCGCCGCCCGGGGTGGTGTATGTCGAACCGGCCTATGCCTCGCCCGGCGTCGGTTATGCCTGGGCTTATCACCCTCACTACGGCTGGGGCTGGCACCATCCGCAATACGGCTGGCATCGCGGCTGGCGTTGAGTTGATTCAACAAGGCTTGGCGTAAAAGAAATCGCCCCGCATCCGGTCGACTGCATGACCGGAATGCGGGGCGATTTTTCGTGCGCTGATTAGAACGCGTAGCGCCCTTGTACGTAGATCGTGCGTGGTGCGCCGACCATGCGTCCTGGATTGCCGTCGATGTTGCGTGTGAAATAGCGGCGATCGGTCAGGTTGTTGACGCCGGCCAAGACATCGAAGCCCTTGGCATTGGGCATCTTCCAGCTGACTTGTGCGTTCCAGGTGCGGAATCCTGGAATTTCACCGACGCTGCCGTCCGCGCTTTCCTTGATGGTATTGGCGACATCCATGAACTGGCGGCTTTGATGGGTGGTCGACAGATTGAATGCCCAGGGACCAGTTTCGTAACGCGTGCCGATGGTGTCGGTCTGGCGAGAATAGAACGGCACGTCCAGGCCGGTGGTCGTACCGGATCGCTGCAGGGCACGCGTGTAAGCATAGGTTGCGTACACGTTCAGGCCACGTAATGCGCCGTCCTTGTCGAAGCTGTAATCGATCGACGTTTCAACGCCGTCGTGCTGGGTCTTGCCGATGTTCTGGAACAATGCCGGATTGGTTCCGGGAATTTGCGAGATTTGGTTGTCGAAACGGATATCGAATACGGTGACTTCAGCCGACAGATTATTGCCCTTCCAGCGCGCACCGGCTTCGACGGTTTTTGCCAGTTCAGGCGACAGCGGATTGGTGGCCGACAGCGAGTTGAGCTGGGTGTTCTGTACCACGCCGAAAGAGGTGTTGTAGTTGGTGAACAGCGTCAGTTCAGGCGAATACAGATAGGCAACGTTCACGGACGGCAACGGCTTGTTGTTGGTGGCTTCAAACTTGCCGTTGGTGGTCGAATCCACGCGTGTCGAACTGATGTGCTCGTAGCGCACGCCCGGCGTGATGCGCCACGCGCCGACGGAGATCTTGTTGTCGACGTAGACCGAATGCGCATCGGTGCTGTTCTTGAACGAACTCACCGCGCCGTTCACGCCGGTGGTGATCGATTCATTGAAGCTCTTGTCGGTGCCGCGCTCGCCGATATAGCGATAGCCGACGGTCACGTCGTTGGCGATCTTGCCGGTCACGAAGCGTTGCGTGTAGCGCGGTTCGATGCCGGTGGTCTGGTAGTCGCGCGGCTGATGCTGGTAATTGGTAGTGGAACTGCCGATCAGTACGCTTTGACGGAAGCTTTCGACGAAGTAGGTGCGGACTTCAACTTCCTGGGTATCTGAAATGGTGTTCAGGTAGCCGAAGTCGATGGCTTTGCGGTTGCCCGACCAGAAGTCGTGCTTGCGCGTGTTCTGGAATGGATTGGCATTGTATTGCGCGACTGTCAGGCCGCCCGGCGTGCGCGAGAGCACATCGTAGTAAGAAACCTTGCCGTAGATTTCGGAGCTCGGATCGATTTCAAAGCGGAACTTTAACGCGAAATCGTTCAGGCGTTCGTTGCTGTTG
Source organism: Herbaspirillum lusitanum (assembly GCF_026127345.1). Taxonomy (NCBI): domain Bacteria; kingdom Pseudomonadati; phylum Pseudomonadota; class Betaproteobacteria; order Burkholderiales; family Oxalobacteraceae; genus Herbaspirillum; species Herbaspirillum lusitanum. The sequence continues at coordinate 116,419 of NZ_QXFG01000002.1, forward strand.
TCGCGCCAGCCTGATCCTTCCGAGCCCGAATACAGCATCGCCAGACCCAGTCCATTGTCGAGCCGGGTGCCTGCAAAGGCGCTGTACTGATTGCTGGAGCCGCCCTGGCCATAGCTGTTGTAACGCATGCTGGCATCGGCGGTCAGACCTGCCTGGGTCGGGATCGAACGTGTCTTGAAGTTGATGATGCCGCCGACGTTTTGCGGACCGTAACGCACGGCGCCGCCACCGCGTACGACGTCGATCGACTCGATATTGTTGAGGCTGACCGGCGCAAACGAAATTTGCGGCTGGCCGTAAGGCGCCACGGACATCGGCAAGCCGTCGAGCAGAATGGTGGAACGTGGCGAATAGCGTCCGGTCAGGCCGCGTACGCCAATATTGAGCGAGATGGCGCTGCCGGCAGTGCCGGAGTTGTCGGTCGCCTGCACGCCGGGGATGCGACGCATCACATCGCCGATATTGACGGCGCCGGTGCTTTCGATCTCGGTTTTCTTGACGACGGTCCGGGCGCCGGGGAAGGTCTTCACGCTGGCATCCAGGCTATTGCTGCCCAGCCAGTCGCCGCTGACCTGAATAGTCTCAAGCGTATTCGGCGTTTCGGCCGGCGTAGTGGCCTGCTGCGCATGGGCAGCGCCGGCAAGCGTCATCAATGCAGCGGCGATGGCGGCGGCGCAGCGGGTTTGCGCTGCAATGGCGCGAGGAAGCGGAAGTGATGTCATGGTGATTTCTGAAAAGTAAAAAAGCGAGTAGTGCAGGGGCCGGCGATTCCCTCAGCCGACGCGGATGGATACATGCAAAGAAAACGCAAGCATCTGCAACGGATGGGAATAATAACCATTTACATTTACATGATCAAACCAAACATGCATCTTGATAGGCTCTTGAAAGCCAATACCCGCCTACGCTTGCTTCAAGCGTTGTAAATCATCTACAAAATTGCCCGGCAAAAATGTCAATTGCGGATAGCCGCAACCGAGCCGTTCTCTTCCGGAAAGGAGGGCGTACGGCAAACAGCCGGGTGATCGTGTACGCTGTCGCGTTCTGATCGGATCGTTCTCCGGTCGCATCCATACGGAGCAGCAAATGAGCACAACCAAAGTAGCCCTCGTCATTGGCGGCGGCAGCGGCATGGGCGCCGGCGTGGCGCAAAAACTGGCGGCCGACGGCTTCGGCATCGGCATCCTTTCTTCCTCCGGAAAGGGCGAGTCGCTCGGCAACAGCCTGGGCGGCGTCGGCGTCACCGGCTCCAACCGTTCGGTCGCCGACCTGCAAAAAGCGGTCGACGCCTGCCTCGCGCGCTGGGGCCGCATCGACGTGCTGGTCAATAGCGCCGGCCACGGTCCCAAGGGCAAGGTGCTCGAACTCAGCGATGAAGAATGGCTGCTCGGCATGGAGGTCTATCTGATGAACGTGGTCCGCAGCGCGCGGCTGGTGACGCCGTTGATGCAGCAGCAGGGCGGCGGCGCCATCATCAACATTTCGAGCTTCTCGGCGGTCGAGCCGTCGCAGTCGTTCCCGACCTCGAGCGTGTTCCGCGCGGGACTGTCGGCCTACACCAAGCTGTTCGCCGACAAGTACGCGCCGGAAAACATCCGCATGAACAATATCCTGCCGGGCTTCATCGACAGCCTGCCGGAAAAACCCGGCATCAAGGAACTGATCCCGATGGCGCGCTACGGCAAAGTGAGTGAAGTCGCGGCGCTTGCGTCGCACCTGGCGTCCGACGCGGCGGCTTACATCACCGGCCAGAACATCCGCATCGACGGCGGTATCACCCGTTCACTCTAAGAAGGAAATCGGCATGGTGCAATGGCCCGCCGTACTCGCGGTGCTGCCATCCATAATGCTGGGAAATCTCCTTTGGAGAAAACGGTGGAAGTCCGGTAAGTAACCGGTAAGTCAGCCTGCCCGATGATCGTGGCGCATTCCATCCATCACGATCTCCGGGAGTTTTCATGCGGCACACCACAGTTGTCCTTCGCGCCATCGTTTTTGGCGTCACCCTCGGCGGCGCCTGCGCAGCGTCTGCACAAACCGCAACGCAAGACGCCGGCGGCGGCAATGACGTCGCCCGCCAGCAAGAACCCGGCTGGGGCATCGGCCTCGGCGCCGGCTTCGAGCGCAGCCCCTATCGCGGCTACGGCACCAAGACCTCGGCGCTGCCCATCCTTTTGTACAATGGCGCCTACTTCCGCGTCGCCGGCCCGGCGGTGGATTTCAAGCTCGGCAGCGCCGGCCGGTTCGATTTCACGTTGCGGGCCAAATATGCCAACGAAGGTTACGAGTCCGGCGACGCACCCATCCTCAACGGCATGGACGAGCGCAAGGATGGTTTCCGCCTGGGCGGCACCGCGACGTGGCGCGCGCCGTTCGCCAAGTTCACGCTGGAGTGGCTCAAGGCCGCGGGCAACAGCAACGGCCAAACGGTTAAACTGAGCGCCGAGCGCGGCTTCACGGCCGGGCGCGTGCGCCTGACGCCGCATCTCGGCGTGACGTGGATGAACAACCAGTACGTCAACTATTACTATGGCGTGAAGTCGTCGGAAGCGACCTCCGCGCGCGCGGCCTACAACGGCAAGTCGACCGCCAACGTCGACGCCGGCGTGCGTGCCGACTACAGCCTGACCACGGCACAGTCGGTGTTCCTCGACCTCGGCGTAACGCATTACGGCAGCGGCATCACCGACGGCCCGCTGGTCGACCGTTCCACCTCGCCGTCGCTGCGGCTGGGGTATGTTTATAAATTCTGAGGGTGGTCAATGAATCGCATCGCGCTGCTGGAAGATCATGAACGCATGGCGGCGCTGATTGCGAAGGCCCTGGCCGCGGCCGGCATCGAGACCGATGTCTACGCCACCATCGCGCACGCCGCCGCCGGCTGCACGCAGATGGCGTATCCGGTGCTGGTGCTGGATCGCAGCCTGCCCGACGGCGACGGTCTCGACCTGGTGCGGCAGTTGCGCGCCCGCGGCGTCCTGACGCCGTGCCTGATGCTGACCGCGCGCGACGCCTTGCATGATCGTGTGGCAGGTCTCGAAGCCGGCGCCGACGATTACCTGCCCAAGCCTTTTTCCATGGAAGAAATGGTGGCGCGCGTGCGTGCGCTGATGCGCCGTCCCCTCCAGCTGCAAAGCCTCTCGCCCGAATTTGCCGGCCTGCGCGTCGAGCCCGAGGCCGGTTGCATGCGTCAGGGCGACGAGTCGGTGTCGCTGGCCGCCGCCGAATTGCAACTGATGCTGGCGCTGGTGCGCGCAGCCGGAAAATCGGTGCGCCGTACCGCGCTGGAAGCGGCGGCCTGGGGTTTGTCGGAACCGGTCACGCCGAATGCCCTCGACGTCGCGCTGCATCGCCTGCGCCGCAAACTCGCGGCGATTGAATCGCCGCTGCAGATCAGCAATATCCGCGGCCATGGCTACGCCTTGCTCGACAGCAGCAGACAAGAGCAGTTGCAATCATGAAAAGTCTCTCTTCAAGATTGTTGACCACCACGGCGATCGCGCTGACCTGCATCAGCGGCATCGTCGTATTGGTGCTTACCTTGTTGCTGCGCTGGGGCCCGGACATGATGATCAATCTCGATCTCGACCGCAATGCGGCGCGCATCGTCGAAGGCGTGCATTTCAACGCCGCCGGTATGCCCGACAGCGTCAGGCTGAGTCAGAAAATGACGGCCATCTATTCGGTGCTGTTGCAGGACGCCGCCTACCGCGTGCTTGATCAGGACGGCGTCGTCTTATTGTCGTCGGACCATGCCGATACCGCTTATGCACCCGCCGGTGAAAGCTTCAATCCGCAGCGCAGCCGTTTTCGCGTGGTCAGTAACGGCGAAGGCCAGCAAGTACTGACCGTGCCGTTCACCCACGACGGTCGCGCCTTCCATGTACAACTGATGCGCAGCGAACGCATGCATCGCATCATGCTCGGCAGCGACAGCGAGAAGGCGCAGAAGATCGCCATCGCCTCCGCCGTCGTCGCCATGCTGCTGTTCAGCCTGGTCGTTGTCGCCACCTTGCATCGCTCGCTGAAACCGCTGCGCAAGGCCTCGGCTGCGGCCGGGCAGATCCAGGTCGACAACCTGTCCGCGCGGCTGTCGCTGGACGATGTGCCGAGCGAACTGGCGCCGCTGTTCAATGCCTTCAACCTGGCGTTGCAGCGGCTTGAGGACGGCTATCGCGTGCAGCGGGAGTTCCTCGCCACCGCCGCGCATGAGCTGAAGACGCCGCTGGCCTTGATGCGCGGCCAGATTGAACTGGATGACCGCGGCGATCGCGGCGCCTTGCTGCGCGACCTCGACCACATGGCGCGCCAGGTGCATCAGCTGCTGCATCTGGCAGAAGCCAGCGAGCGCCAGAATTACGCGATGGAACAGATCGACCTCAACGACATCGCCGCCGAAGCGTCCGCGCAACTTGAGCGTCTGGCGCAACAGCGCGAAGTCCATATCGTCGGCGCCGTCAACGACGAGCCTGCAATGAAGGTAATGATAATGGCCGATCGCGGCGCTCTGTTCGTGCTGCTGCGCAACCTGATCGAAAACGCCGTGCACCACGCGCCGCCCGGCAGCGCCGTCGATGTCGACGTCAGTGTTCGCGAGGTCGCCGTGCGCGACTACGGCGACGGCATTCCGGTCGAAGCCATGCCGCAATTGTTCAAGCGTTTCTGGCGCGGCGCGCATCGGCGCGACGAAGGCGCCGGGTTGGGTTTGTCCATCTGCGAAGAAATCGCGCATGCGCACGGCTGGACGCTGCAGGCCGAAAACGCCGTCCCCGGCGCGCGCTTCAGGGTGGTGTTCGGCTAAGCGAGGATGTTGCGGACTATCTGTTGCCGAGGTCTCTGCCGGGCATGACTACAGGTCCACTTGCGCACTGAGGAACATGGTGCGCGGTTTGCCTGCCCAGGCGCCGTTGATGTCGGCGTCGCCGGCAGCCCAATAGCGTTTGTCGAGCAGGTTCTGCACGGTCAGGCCGAAGGTGGTCTTGTAGCCGCCGATGCGCGTGACGTAACGGGCGCCGGTGTCGAAACGCGTGTAGCCGCCCATCCACGCCGTGTTCTGCGTATTGAGCGGACGGCGGCCGACGTAGTAGATGCCGCCGTTGACGTTGAGCCCGTCGACGCCCGGCACGCGATAGTCCACGAACACATTGCCTTGCAGTTTCGGCACGTCGGCGATCTGTTTTCCGGCAATGGCCGGATCGGCAGGATTGTCCGCCTTGGTCTGCAGGTACGCCAGGCCGGCGACGATCGACAACCGCTTGCTGAGACGACCGTTGGCGGTCAGCTCCAGGCCGCTGTGGCGCTGCATGCCGCCTTGCACGGTGAAGCGGCCGGCGTTCACGTATTGCAGCGTCTTCTCGAGGCGGAACACCGCCCCGGTCAGCATCAGGTCCGGATTGAGGCCGTACTTGACGCCCGCTTCATATTGCCTGGTTTGCAGCGGCGGCAGGTTTTCGCCGGCGTTGTTGGTATCGTAGCCGGCCGGACCCGGTTGCTCGAAACCTTCCGCATAACTCACATACGTCGACAGTTCCGGCACGATCTTGAAGGTCACCGCCGCCGACGGCGCATTGATGCTGGCGGTCTGCGACGTATTCCTGCCGGAGGCTGGCATGCTGTCGTTTTTGTAGCGGACATGGCGCAGGCCCAGCATCACGTCCCAGCGATCCGACAGCGACATCAGGTCGCTGATGAAGACGCTGGGCTGGTAGTTCTTCGATTTGTTGTGATTCGGGTAGGTCAGATTCGACGGCGCCGAAGTGAACACCGGATTGTAGATGTTGCCGACCGTGTCGGGCAGCACCTTGAAACCGGATTCGACCGCCTGGAAATTGCGCGTCGAGAAACCGGTCACCAATTGATGCCTGATGCCGATGGTTTCAACATCGCCCGAGACGTACGAGTCGGTCGAGATCACGCGGAAGCTCTGATTGGGGTTGTAGTAAATGTCGCCCGACAGGATGTTGCCGTTGGCGGCGACGTTGTACACGTCGGGGAATGCGGCGACGCGGCCGTTATACGATTGCGCCGCGCGCGTGGTCAGTTTCCATTTGTCGTTGATGCGGTATTGCAGGTCGGCGCCGATGTTGAAGGTGCGCGTTTCATATTGCAGCCACGGCTGGCCGAGCAAGGTGCGCGGATCGATGCTGCTGACCGGCGGCAACTGCCCGTTGAGATAGGGACCGATCGAGGGCTGCGCGGAAATCTTGCGCTCCTGGTAATCAAAGTTGGCGCGCACCAGCAGATCAGGATTGATCGCCCAGTCGAACGCGCCGCTGACGAAGTCGCGCGAGGTGTCGCCGTTGTGGTGGAAGTCGCCGTTGCGTTCGCGGGCGACGTTGAAGCGGTAGCCGAAACGGCCGTCGTCGAGCGGGCCGCCGGTGTCCAGCGCGACATAGGTGCCGCCGCCGCTGTCGCTGCGCAACGAGGTCTTGATGCTGGTGAAGCGATCCCTGGTGGGGCGCTTGATGGCGTAATTGATGGTGCCGCCCGGAGAATTGATGCCGTACAGGAAGCCCGACGGGCCTTTCAGCAAATCGATCTGCTCGACGTTTTCCAGCGGGATTTCATAGTAGGGCGCGACCGACATGCCGTCGCGCCGCACGGTGTTGGTCCAGTCGGAAAAGTAGCCGCGGATGCGGACCATTTCATAGGCGCCGGCCTGCGTCGCGTCCTGTACCGACGGATCGTTCTTGAGCACGTCCATCATCGTGCGCGATTCTTGCGCGTCGATCAGTTCGCTTGAATACGATTGGACCGAGAACGGCAATTCTTCCGGCTTCTTGTAACCCAGCGCGCCGACGTTGACGCCGTCGGTGGCGTACAGCGAGGGACGCGCACCGCTCACGCTTACTTCAGGCAGCTTTTCTGCGGCGGCGCTTTTGCCGCCGGTGATGGCGTAGCCGCCGGCTGCGGTCGGACGGACTTCCAGTCCGCTGTGGTCGAGCAGGCGCTGCAGCGCTTCATCTACCGTCAGCGATCCCTTGACGGCAGGCGCCTGACGGGTTTCGGCGATGTCGGTGGAAAACACGATGGGCTTTCCGGACTGGCGCGCCAGAGTGCGCAAGGCGCTGTCGAGACGCTGTGCGGGAATGTCGAGATCGACCGCCGCAGATTGCGCCCAGGACATTGCAGCCAGCGACATGCCGACGGCAAGCACGCCTGCTTTCAGTGTGAGTGTGAATGTCTGGCGAGAGGAACGGCCTGCCTCCGGAACGGCACAACGCATGAACTACTCCTGTAAAAGTGATTGTTATTTATAGGAGTTACCGAAACCAGATCGCTGCGTGGGAACCTCTGAATGAAAATTATTTTTATTTGACCGTACTCATCACGTTACCTGCATTCCCCGCATTGCCTGCGATAGCCGAAATGACAACGCCGCTGGCGCCGCGTTTCACCGTCACCGGCAAAATGGTCGGCAGCACGCGCAGCAGGTCGTCGATGTCCTTGATGTCGTATTCGCCGGACAGGCGCAAGTCGCCTGTGCGTGCATCGGCCGGCACGATGGGTTGCGCCAGGTAGCGTTGCATGTCGGCCGCCGCCTCGCGCAGCGGGGTGCCGTTGAAATACAGCTTGCCGCGTTGCCAGGCGCCGCTCTGGCCGGGCTCGGGATCGGCCAGGCGTTCCAGTTTGCCGGCGGTCGAACGCAGTGCCTGGTTGGCGGCCAGTATCTGCGACTGGCCGCTGTCGCTGCGCACTTCAACGGCGCCCTGCTGCACGCTGACGCGCGCGCCGTCTTCCTCGTTGCGTACGTCGAACACGGTGCCGATGTCGGTCACGGTGGTGCGATTGGCCTCGACCACGAAGGAGCGGTAAGTATGAGCGACGTCGAAGCCGGCTTCGCCGCGCAACAGCGTCATGCGGCGTGAGAAGAGACGCGATTCGATGCGCAGTTCGCTGTCGGTATTGAGCTGGATGCGACTGCCGTCGGCCATCGTCAGCATCGAAGTCTCGCCGACCGCAGTAGTGATCTGACGTGTGTCGTACGCCGGGTCGATCAGCCATGCGGCGCCGGTGCTCAGAAGCAAGATCGCCGCCATCGTCGCGATCTTGCGCACCGCGCGGCGTTTTGCCGCGCCGCGCACGATGGTTTCCTGCGCCGGGAAGCGCGGGCGCAGCGGCGCCGCCAGCGACTCGCGCATGGCGGCGTCGCCGATCTCCGCATGGGCGTCGCTCCACACCGGACGGATCGCCGACATCGCGCGCTCCATGTGCTTGACCACCATCTTGCGCGAAATGCCCAACTGCGTCGCCACGGCGTCTTGCGACATATCCTGCAGCTTGTGCAGCAGGAATACTTCGCGGCAGCGCGGCGGCAAATCGTCGATGACGATTTCGAGCGCATCGATCAATTGCTTGCCGCGCAGGATTTCTTCGCCGTCGCTGTGGTGCAGGTTGGTGTCGGGCACGGCGCCGACCGATTCCTGCCATTGGCTGTGGCTGGTGGCCGCGCGTTGCAGGTCGATCGCCTTGCAGGTGGAGATGTGCTTGAGCAGCGCCAGCGGCGTGCCTTCCTGTTCGCGCGGACGGGTGCGCACCACGTGCATGTATACCTCGTGTACGACTTCATGCGCAAAATTCTTGTCGCCGAAACGCCTGCGCACATGATCGACGAGTTCGTCGTAATGGCGCATCAGGGCATCCAGCAGAGGCAGGTCTTGCAAGTCTTGGCGCATACCGTAGACGAGGCGGGAAGAGGGAGCTGCAAATTATAAATGATAATGATTTTTATTTGATGTGTATTTCATGCTGCCAAATGGTGCGGAAATGACATTGTTTTGCTTGTTGTTTTGGCAATTTTCTCGCATTGCGAAAAGCCGTGCTTCCGGTATCCGCTTTACTACAGACACGCGCCGTGCTTTTCTATATCATCGCGCCTTTGCAAAAACGGCAGGGATAAGCATGTCAGACGCTTGCGGCGTGGATTTCGGCACTTCCAATTCCACGATGGGCTGGAGCAGGCAGGGACAACCTTCCTTGCTCGCACTTGAAGACGGCAAGATGACGTTGCCGTCGGTGGTGTTCTTCAACGCCGATGAAAATGAATTCAGCTACGGCCGCGCTGCGTTGTCGACCTACCTGGCCGGCTACGAAGGCCGGCTCATGCGTTCGCTCAAGAGCCTGCTCGGCTCGGGCATGATCGACGGCCAGACCGAAGTCGGCGGCCGCGCGCTGCCGTTCCGCGCCTTGCTGTCGCAGTTCATCGGCGAACTCAAGCAACGCGGCGAGCGCGCCGCCGGCCGTCGTTTCGACAGCGTGGTGCTGGGCCGTCCGGTGCACTTCGTCGACGACAACGCCGAGGCCGACCAGTTGGCGCAAGACACGCTCGAAGAGATCGCGCGCGCGGTCGGCTTCAAGCACATCGCCTTCCAGTACGAACCGATCGCCGCCGCCTTCGATTACGAATCCACCATTGCCCGCGAAGAGCTGGTCCTGATCGCCGACATCGGCGGCGGCACCTCGGACTTCTCGCTGGTGCGCCTGTCGCCCGAACGCGCGAAGAAGAGCGACCGCCTCGACGACATCCTCGCCACCGGCGGCGTCCACATCGGCGGCACCGACTTCGACAAATACCTCAGCCTGTCCAGCGTCATGCCGCTGCTCGGTCTCGGCAGCAAGCTGACCAGCAACAGCGAAGTGCCGTCGGGCTATTACTTCAACCTGGCGACCTGGCACACCATCAACCTGATCTACACGCGCAAGGCCTGGCAGCAATTGCAGGACGTCTATCGCGAAGTCGCCGAGCGCGACAAGTTCGCGCGCCTGCTCGACCTGGTCGAACAGCGCGCCGGCCATTGGCTGGCGCTGCAAGTGGAAGCGGCCAAGATCGGCCTGTCGGCGGAGGAATCCTTCACGCTCGAACTCGATCGCCTGCGTCCGCCCGATACCCTGCAACTGAGCCGTGCCGGCTTCGACGCCAGCATCGACCATCTGGTGACGTCGGTCGAGCAGACCGTTGGCAAGCTGCTGGCCGACGCCGGCGTGAAAGCCGACGCCATCGACTCGGTGTTCTTCACCGGCGGCTCCAGCGGCGTGCACCTGCTGCGCAAGCGCATCGCCGCGCTGGTGCCGAGCGCCAAACAAGTCGAAGGCGATCTGTTCGGCAGCATCGGCGCCGGCCTGGCGTTAGATGCCCTGCGGAAATTCTCTTGATCGGTTTCCACCACTGACGGTGCGCTGGCGCCGCTTCCTGTATACGGAATTCCGTTGTGATTCGCCGGTAGTGCTGGCATCATCGCAACAAAATATTCTCAGGGGGAAGCCGTGCGTCGTCTCTTCGCAAAACATGGTGCGCGCTGGTCGTTGGCGCTGGTACTGACGCTGTTGGCGGGCGGGCAAGTGATGGGCATGCTGCCGGCGTTTCTGACTGAACGCATCGATCTGTTCTTCTACGACATGCGCATGCGCATCGCCAAAGTGGAGACCGATCCGCGCATCGTCATCGTCGACATCGACGAGAAGAGCATCGCCGAAGTCGGTCGCTGGCCGTGGAGCCGCGACGTCGTTGCCGCTCTCATCGGCAAGATGACCGACAGCTACGAAGCGCAGACCGTCGCCTTCGACGTCCTGTTCGCCGAACCCGACAACAGCTCCGGCTACGCCACGCTGGAAAGCCTGGCCCACAGCGAGCTCAAGGGCCTGCCGCAATTCGGCCAGCAATTGCTGACACTGAAATCCAAACTCGATTTCGATGCGCGCATGGCCGCCGCCATCCAGGGTCGTCCGGTGGTGATGGGCTACAACTTGTCCAACGAATCCGACGCCATCGCCAAAGGCCAGTTGCCGAAACCGGTCTTCACCCTCGCCAGCCTCGGCGGTCGCCGTCTCGACGCCACCAACTGGAAGGCCTACGGCGCCAACCTGCCGCAGTTGCAAGAGGCGGCCGAAGCCGGCGGTTTCTTCAATCCCTTGCTAGACAACGACGGCCTGATCCGCCGCGTGCCGCTGATTGCGCAAGTGGGAGACAACTTCTACGAATCGCTGGCGTTGGCCAGCGCCCGTTCGGCGCTCGGCGCCACGCGCATGAAACCGATCTTCCTGCAACAGGATGCGGTGATGTCGGACCAGCAGTTGCGCGACTACGGTGCGCTTGAATCGATTGCGCTCGAGACCAAACCGCGTCCGACCTTCATCCCGGTCGAACGCCACCTGACCACGCTGGTGACTTACCGCGGTCGTGGCGGTGTCCACGGCGGCGCGTTCCGCTATGTGCCGGCGGTCGACATCCTCAAGGGCCGCATCCCCAAGAACGACCTTGCCGGGCGCGTCCTGCTGGTCGGCACCACCGTGCCGGGCCTGTACGACTTGCGGGCCACGCCGGTCAGTCCGAATTATCCCGGCGTGGAAATCCACGCCAACATCATCGCCTCCATCCTCGACGGCGACTTCAAGCAGCGGCCGGAATTTGCCGTCGGTTTCGACCTCGTGCAGATCCTCGTGATTGGCCTGGTGCTCGGTCTGCTGCTGCCATTGCTGGGACCGTTGTGGTCGATCCTGCTGGCGTCGGGCGCGGCATTCGGCGTCGGCGCGTTCAACTTCTGGCTGTACGACAGCGCCGGGCTGGTGCTGCCGATGGCCACCGCCTTGCTGCTGATTGCCGCGCTGTTCATCTGCAATCTCGGCTGGGGTTACCTGTTCGAATATCGCAACCGCCGCGCCATCGTCAACCTGTTCGGCGAATACGTGGCGCCGGAACTGGTCGCCGAAATGGCCGCCAATCCGGCCAGCTACAACATGGAAGGCGAGAGCCGCGAACTGACCGTGATGTTCTCCGACGTGCGCGGTTTCACCACGATTTCGGAAGGTTTGCAGCCCAATGAATTGCGCGAGTACATCAACGCCTACCTGACCGCCATGTCGGAAGACATCCGCGGCAATCGCGGCACGCTCGACAAGTACATCGGCGACGCCGTGATGGCGTTCTGGGGCGCGCCGATCGAGTTGCCCGACCACGCCGCGCGCGCGGTGACGACGGCGCTGAAGATGCAGCAAAGCTGCCTGGTCCTCAATGAAGAATTCGCCAAGCGCAACTGGCCGCCGCTGAAGATCGGCATCGGCCTCAACACCGGCAACATGCGCGTGGGCGACATGGGTTCCAAGATCCGCAAGGCCTACACGGTGATGGGCGATGCGGTCAACCTGTCGTCGCGCCTGGAGTCGATCACCAAGGTCTACGGCGTCGGCGTACTCGTCGGCGTAGCCACGCGCGACGCCGCGCCGGAGTTCGCCTATCGCGAACTGGACAGCGTGCGCGTCAAGGGCAAGAACGAACCGGTGCCGATCTTCGAACCGCTCGGACTGGCGGCGGAACTGACCCCCGCGCAACGCGCCTCGCTCGACAAATGGACGGCTGCATTGGCGCTGGTGCGTCAGCAACAATGGGATCAGGCCGAGCAGGAAATCCTTGCTTTGCAGCAAGAAGGTCCGCATGGTTTATACGATCTCTACTTGCAACGCATCGCCTATTTCCGTGAGCATCCTTTGCCCGCGGATTGGGATGGCGTGACCACCTTCGAGACAAAATAACAACGCAGGTGGGCGGCGTGAATGCCGCCCGGGATGCGCGTTACAGGGCAAAACCTCCGATTAAATTTCCACATGGAAATTAAAGCCGCAGCACGTTGCAAGTTAAGCGAAAACGCCCACCGAATATGCGCGATTTTTGTCGACAGGCAATAGGCTCAATCTTATACTTGCCGGTATGTAGCGCCGTCGGGGTGGGTGGCGCTTAGTTGGCGGTTTCGTCGCAGGAGCGGGCAGCGTGCGTAAAAAGAAGAACAACGCCTGACGCTACGGCTGCGGCGATGACGATCGTCATCGCATCATATTTTTTCCACTGGATAGTTTTTGTCGCTGAACATTCTGCCGCGTGCGCAAGCACCCGGCAGTTTGGCGTGTGCATCGCGTAGACGTGTATCTCGCATGTACGTCGCGTGTACGCCGCGTGTGTGCGAGGCGAACGATCCGGACCGGAGGAATGCAGGGGCGTTGGTGCGCATGAAGAATGCGCACGATGCAAGAGGGCAGGGAAGTTCACGATAAATCGAGGCGACGGCGGTCTGCAGATTGCAGGCTGCCGCGGTCCTGAACCAAGCATAAAAAAATGAAACATCGTTTGATGCAATGTCTATTGGGGATGACGTTGACCGTCGTCGCGGCGAGCGCGCTGGCGGACGACGAACGTTTCAACATCACGCGTTTCCAGATCGAGGGTAATACGCTGCTGTCGGAGGCCGAGCTGCAGCGCGCCGTCGCGCCGCTGACCGGTCCGGGTCGCGTGTACGGCGACGTACAGCAAGCATTGGAAGCGCTGGAAGCAGCCTATCGCAAGGCCGGTTACAGCGCAGTGCAGGTCAACGTTCCCGAACAGGAGCTGACCAGCGGCGTGGTAATTATCAATATCAGCGAATCGGTCATCGGCCAGATCACCGTCAGCGACAACAAGTATTTTAGCGAACAGAACATCCGCAACAGCTTGCCGCAACTGCAAGTCGGCAAGTCGCCTAACCTCACCGCCATCTCGCAGGCCGTGCAACTGAGCAACGACAATCCGGCCAAGCAGGTCAATGTCGCGCTCAGCGTCAGCGACGAAGAAGGCAAGGTCGACGCCGACGTCAAGGTGACTGACTACAATCCGATACGCGTGTTCATGACGCTCGACAACACCGGCGCGCCGGCCACCGGCAACTGGCGCACCGGCATCGCGATCCAGCATGCCAATCTGTTCGATCGCGACCAGGTCGGCACGCTGGCGTATACCACGTCGCCTGACAGCCCGAGCGGCGTTAAGGTCAACCTGTATTCGCTGGGCTATCGTATTCCGCTGTACACGCTCGGCGACAGCATCGAATTCATCTACGGCAAGTCCAGCGTCAATACGCCGGGCAGCGTTGGTGGTCCGACCGGCGCGATCGGTTTCACCGGCAAGGGCGACGTGGTCGGCTTGCGCTGGAATCACTTCTTTGCGCGCGAAGGTGAATTCACCAGCAAGCTGGTGGCCGGTCTCGACTACAAGAAGATCGATTCGCGCTGCGATCTCGCCGGCATCCAGATTGACAGCATCGGTTCGTGCGTGGCTTACAAGACCATGCCGCTGAGTCTGACCTACAGCGGACAAACGCGTTCGGCCACGCAGAACGTGGACTACAACATCGGCATCTCGCGCAATATCGCGATTGGCCCGACCTACACCGCGAATGGCCGCAGCGATCATTACTCGTATATCACCGGCCGCGACACCGTCGACAATTTTGTCATCCTGCGCGGCGCGGCGTCGTTCTTCAAGGCCTTCGGCAATGACTGGCAGATGCGCTTGGCTGGCACCGTGCAAATCGCCAAGGACGCGCTGGTCTCGGCCGAGCAATTCGGCCTGGCCGGTTCCTCCGCCGTGCGCGGCTTCACTGAGCGCGCAGTGGCGGCCGACGGCGGCGTGATCGTCAACGCCGAAGTCTATACGCCGGAACTGCTGTCCAAAGGCAGTCTGCGCCTGCTGGCCTTCCATGACATCGGCCGCGGCTACAACAACAATGTCGGCGGCGGCAGCGGGGTGAACAGCGTCACGGTATCAAGCATCGGCTTCGGTGCACGCTACACCTTCAGCCGTGATTTCAACGTGAAACTGGACGTGGCGCGCGTGAGCGTGCCCGGCACGTCGAGTACGGAAAAGCGTGGTGATCTGAACGCGCATGTCAGCGCGACACTGGGGTTCTGAAATGAGTGAAAAAAACCAAGCGCGCCCGGCGAACCCGGCGCAAGATTTCAACCGCATCGAACTGATGCCGGCTTCCGTCACCATGCGCGTCGGCAACCGACGCCTGACCATGAGCTGGCGTCCGCGCAAGCCGATGCCGCCTTTGCTGACGGGCCTGCTGCAACGTTCGTGGCGCGCCATGTTCGGCAAGTCGCTGCGCATGTCGGTGACGGCGGCGGCGATCTGCGCTGCCTGGAACATGCCGGCCATGGCCGCTGCGCCCGGTGTCAACACACTGCCGACCGGCGGCGTCATTACCGCCGGCACTGCCACCATCGCGCAGAACGGCAATACGCTGAACATCAACCAGAGTTCCAGCGCCGCCATTGGCAATTTCACCAGCTTCAGCATCGGCGCCAACGCCGTTGTCGATATCCGCCAGACCAACGCAGCCAACGCCTTCCTGGCGCGCGTGACCGGCTCCGATCCGACGCAGATTTATGGCTTGCTGAAGTCCAACGGCACCGTCATGCTGGTCAACCAGAACGGCCTCATGGTGGGGCCAGGCGGCGTGGTTGACGTCGCGCGTTTCATCGGCAGCACGCTCAACATCCGCGACAGCGACTTCCTTGCCGGTCGCCTGAACTTTACCGACGACGGCCATGCCGGCAACATCGACAACCAGGGCACCATCAAGAGCGCCACCGGCGGCAGTGTCTACCTGATCGGTGCGAACGTCGCCAATAACGGCATCATCCATAGTCCCAACGGCGAAGTCCTGCTGGCAGCAGGCCAGACCGTGCAGCTGGTCGACACCGCCACGCCGGGCGTCACGGTGTGCGTCACCGGCGCCGCCGGCAGCGTCACCAACCTGGGCGCCATCACCGCCGAAGCAGGCCGCATCGGCATCGCTGCCGGCCTGGTCACCAACAGCGGCAACATCAACGCCAGCAGCGTGGTCAGCGAAGGCGGCCGCATCTTCCTGCGCGCCTCTCAGAAGTTGACGACGACCGCCAGTTCGAAGATCACGGCGGACGGCGTCACCAAAGGCGGCAGCGTGGTGCTCTATTCGGACGGCGCGGCGTTTATCGACGGCGATGTTTCGGCGCGCGGAGCACCGGGGTTGGGTGGTTTTGTTGAAACTTCCGGCAAGAGGTCGCTGGATGTGATCAAGGCGCCGGATGTCGGCACCGGCGGTGAATGGCTGATCGATCCCTATGACCTTACCGTGGTGGCTACCGGGACCGCGGCTGTCAGCAACAGCGGCTATGTGATCACGTCAACCGGCTCCAGCGCCACCATTGAAGCGGGCACCATCGTCACCCAGCTCAACCAGGGTAACAGCGTTACCCTCACGACCGGTGCGGGCGGCGCAGCCAACGGCGGCAACATTACCGTCAACGCGGCGATCAACAAGACCGCCGGCTCGGCATCGGCGTTGACGCTCAACGCCGACAACAACATCCTCATCAATGCCGACATCACCAGTACCGGTACCTATGGCCTGAGCCTGAACCTGAACAGCAACTATCAGGGCGCCACGACGGGGGATCACACTGTTCAAGTCACCGGTGCAACCATCACTCCCAATACCGGCATCATCAACGTCAACGAAGGCGTTGCCGGCAGCGGCAACGGCAAGATCGCGCTCAACGCCGGCGCCACCATCGACCTCAACGTCGGCAGTACGCTCAATGCCGCGAGCCTGAACATATCGGCGGGCGCTACGATCAAGAGCAATTACAGCACCAGCGTCCATCTCACCAGTCTGAAAAATGCCGGTGAGGTGAACATTTCGAATTCAGCGATTACGACCGGGGCTCTGGACAATCAGGTCGGCGGCCTGGTGAAACTGACCAATGTGAGCGGGGCGCTGGGCGGACTGACCAATGCCGGTACGCTCAATCTCACCAGCGTGTTCCAAGGCGGCGGGATTACCTCCGGCGATATCACCAACACCGGCACGCTGACGCTGTCCAACGGATCGACGCTGAATGCCGGTACGCTCAATAACCTGGGCTCAACCACGTTGAACGCGTCCACCCTGAACGTGAACGGCTTGACCAATGCGGTCGGCGCTTCCGTCACCTTGAGCGACAGCGCCCTGAGCGCATCCGACATCGTCCACAACGCCGGCACGTTCATCACGACCAACAGCACTATCAATACAGTCAATGGCATGACCAACATGGTGAGCGGCGTGCTCACCATGAATTACCTGTCCAAGATCAGCAGCGGCAGTTTCAATAACCAGGGCCTGTTGAATGCCTACGGTTCGGCCGGCTATGTCACGTTCGAGAACGGCTTCACCAACTCCGGCCTGATGAACCTCAAGGGTTCGATCATGGCCAATTCGTCCGCGACCAACGCGCAGGGCGGCACGCTTAACCTGGGCGCCGCCGGCGAGGCGAGCACCATCAGCGGCAGCGGTCTGTGGGGCAACGACGGCACGCTGAACATCCTCGGTGCGGGCAATGAAGTCACGCTCGGCGGCACGCTGATGAACAACCAGACCGGCACCATGCTGCTGTCCGGGACCGGTACGTTCCTCAACGCGGGGCAGTTCAGCAATAGCGGCATCGTCACGCTCGGATCGGGAGGCTCGGTAACGGTCGGGGGATCGGTCAGCAACAGCGGCAGCTTGCTGTTGAGCGGCGCCAACCTGGCATCGAACGGTTTCTCCAATGAAGAGGGCGGCACCGTGAGCGGCACCGGCTCGATCACGGTCGGCGGCGGCAGCGGCGTATTTACCAACAACGGCATCCTTTCGCCGGGCGGCGACAATGCTGTCGGCTCCTTGTCCATCCTGGGCAATTTAATGTTGGGTAACAAGGGCACGCTGAAGCTCGACTTTTCCAGCGCCACGAATTACGACAAGATCACCGTCCTCGGATCCACCCTGGGCTTGGGCGGCACACTGATCACCAAGCTGCTCGACACCTACCGACCCGCCGTCGGCACCACGTTCACGCCGATCGAGGGAGCGACCAGCAGCTCCGGTTCGTTCCGCTACGTCGAGGGCGACATCGTCACCTCGGGCGGAGTCAAGAACATGATCAAGGCCGGCTACAACCTGGAAGGCGGACAGAGCGGCATCGACGCGCTGCGACTGACCATGTCGGCGCCGGAAGAGATCACGTACACCGGTTTTCAGGAAAGCCAATGGAGCGACATCAACAACTGGTCGTCGCATTACATTCCGACCGCGATCGACAGCATCATTATTCCGAGTGATCGTGCTGCGACGTACGCCGGCGTCCGGCCCGAGTCGCTGGAGAAAATCACCGTCAGCTCCGGCGGATCTTTCGGCATGACGACCGGCGACCTGACCGTGAACACCATCCGTTCCGAAGGCAATTTCAGCGTCGGCGGCGGTGCGCTTACGCTGCTCGGCACCGGACGCCTGTACTCGCTTTCCCTGGGCGGGACATTAAACGGCGGCAGCACTTCGATCCTGAACGTCACCGACAGCTTCCAGCAATATGGTGGCAGCATCAACAGCGCCGGCGACGTTGCGTTGAGCCAGGCCGACGGCGACCTGATCGTCGGTTCCATCACGGCGCGCAACCTGGCGCTGGAAGCGCAGACCGGAAGCGTCGGGCAGCAGGACACTGCGCTGCACGTGACCAAACAATTGCTGACCTCGTCCGCCACCGGCACCACGCTGACGTCCAGCAACAATCGCATCGCCGCCTTTGCCGGCAACAACCGCGTCTCGGGCGACATCATGCTGGTCAACAACCTGGAATCGGCCGACACCTCGGTGGTCAAGATCAACGGCGTCAGCAACGCCAACGGCAACATCAACATCGTCAATACCGGCGGCGCAGCGACCGCGGCGATCGGCAGCGACGCCGACTTTTTGGGATCGATTCCGACCGAGAGCGGCACGCCGATCTCCGCCGCGGTGCGTCTTGCCACGCTTGGCATCAACACCAGCGGCCTCATGAGCGTGGCCGGCACGGGCAGCAGCGTGAATCTGGAAACACATAGCCCGCTGACCATCGGTGCAGGCGGCGTCAGCGCCACCGGCAACATCAACCTGACGGCTGGCAACAGCGGATCGGCCAGCGACAACCTGGTCGTCAACGGCGTGATCGCTTCCACAGGCGGCAACATCGCGCTGCTGGCCGGCAACAACATGTCGATCAACGCCAACATCACCACTGCGGCGCCGGGCACGGCGCTGTTCACGGTGACCAACGGCGTACTGACCTACGCGCCCGGCGTCAGCATCACCGACGCCAGCGGTACGGTGGTGCCGGTGGCAGCTATAGTGAACCAGATCATCAATTCGACGCCGCCTGCCGTAGCGATTCAGTTCATCAATTCGACGTCGCCTTCTCTGGTGAGTCAGTTGATCGAAGCGCCTTCCTTGCCAATAAAGTCGGAACTCGTCAAGACGGTGCAGAAGCCGTTGGCGCAGAACATCAATGTGATAACACCGGTGTTCGCGCCAGCCACTTCTTCGGTCTCCACCCCCGCCAACACGCAAACTACCGGCGGCACGCAAGGCACCTTCGGCGGTGACGACACAGGCACCAGCACGCCTGCTACCGGTGGTACCGCCAACACGGCGAAGAAGCCGCTGCCGGTATGCACCTGATGATGTATCAAGGAACCACGACAATGAAACACGCCATCCAAACGGGACATCGCACCATGGGTAAATTCTGGCGCCTGCTGGCCCTGATGTTGTTGCTGGGCTGGGGTAGCCAGGCGTACGCGCAGATGGTCGGCACCGTGACCAATTTGTCGGGCGTGCTGACCGCACGCCATCCCGACGGCAGCACGCGCATCATGAGTTCCAAATCGGAAGTGCTGCAGGGCGATACCCTGATCACGCAGTCGAACACCTACGCCCGCGTGAAGTTCATGGACAACTCCGAGATCGTGCTGCGCCCGGCGTCCGAGATGGTGGTGAAGAGTTTTCTGTACGACGCCGAAAAGCCCGAGCGCAACAACGTCGCCATCGGCCTGGTCAAAGGGGGCCTGCGTGCCGTCACGGGACTGATCGGCAAGCGCAACCATGATGCGGTCAGCTTCGATACGCCGACGGCGACCATTGGTATACGCGGCACCCACTTCGGCGCGCTATTTTGCCAGAACGATTGCGGTGGCGTTCCGACACCGAACGGATCAACGCCGGCCAACGGCTTGCACGTCGATGTGGCGCAAGGCGCGATCGTGTTGTCGAACCCAAGCGGTTCTCAAGTGTTCCAAGCCGGTCAGTTCGGCTACGTCGCCAATGTTAATACACCGCCGATGCCGGTTCCGCCGGTGCGGGGCATACCGGTGACCATGCCGCAATCGATCAGCAAGAATGCGCCCGGCTCGAAATCGGTGGACGCATCCAAGTCGGTTTCCTGCATGGTGCAATAAAAATACGGGAGAAGAGCGCTGCTCAGGCTGCATCCTGGTTGCAGCAGCGGCTCAGAACTCGAACGCCGACTCAGCCTGCAGCATGCTGATCCTGCGTGTGCCGGCGCCCTGCAGCAGTTCCTTTTCGATCTGATGGGACAGACCGGGTTTGGCGTGCGTGACGAGAATTTCCGGATCGCTCCTGAGCTTGGCCAGGTCGGCCAGCAGCAGGCTGGGGCAGAAATGTTTGGACAACACCGCCAGTTCGCGCTCGCTGTCGGGGAACGCCGCCTCGACGATCAGGTAGCGCAGCTTGTCGATGGTGTTGACCATTTCCCACAATGCATCGCAACTGGTGGTGTCGCCGCTGAATGCCATGCTTGCGCCGCTGCGCAAATCCTGCAGCTGATAGCCGACCGCCGGCACCGTGTGGTTGGCCGGCAGCGCGGTGATGCTGCGTTCGCCGATGACCAGCGACTTGCCGACCTCGATGGTGTTGAAGCGCAGGAAGGGATTTTCGGGCGAGGGGATTTCGCTGAAGTCGGGCCAGATCTGCCAGTTGAAGATGTGCTTGCGGATGATGTCCTGCGTCGCCTGCGTGGCGTGCATGGTCAGCGGCGTGTTGCGCAGGTCGCCGACGCTGTCGAGGATGAAGGGCAAGCAGGCAATGTGATCCAGGTGCGCATGCGTGATGAAGACGTGGTCGATGGCGGCCAACGCATCCAGCGGCAGGTCGTTGACGCCGGTGCCGGCGTCGATGAGGATGTCGTGATCCGCCAGCAGCGAGGTGGTGCGAAGGGTATTGCCGCCTATGCCGCCACTGCAGCCGAGAATTTCTACGCGCATCGTATGGACCAGATTGAAATGATGATGGTTGCGACCCCGGAACGAATATGTTCCTGCGGAAATGTTCCGCGTCCCCCGCGATTGCACTCTTGTTTTCTGTCTTGAGAGATTGCCTTCCGAAATCGAAATGTAGCAATCTATGCAACAGTTTCGATGGTAAGTTATCCGTCACCCTAAATCAATAAAAAGCACGGATCGCTTCGACGAAACAACAGGGAAACCCGACGCAGATCAGGCGCGTGAGGCGCAGAGTTTCCGCATGTCATCGCTAACGCGGGCGCGTACTGTCTCGTGACGGTAACAAGCGGGGAAAAAATGCTCTGCTTGACACTTTGTTGTCAGTATTGAAGCGTATCTTTCCAGAATCGCCCAGTGCGTTTTTTTACTGCATCGATCAATGCGATGCAGGCCAGCTGTCTCCTTGAGCCGATGAACAACATGAAAAACCAGCATCTCGATATTTCCCACCGCCTGGAAAAGCTGACCGAGCTCAGTGTCGAACTGAGTACCAATCGCAATATCCCGCTGCTGCTCGAGCGCATCCTGCAGACTGCGCGCAGCATCACGCTGGCCGATGGCGGCACGCTTTATCGCACCGTGGAAGACGAAGACAGCCTGGCGTTCTACATCTCGATCAACGATACGCTGGGCATGCACCAGGGCGGCAGCAGCGCGCAGAAGATCAGCATCCCCAACATCCAGCTGACCAGCCCCGACGGCAGCAAGAACCTCAGCGCGGTGGCCGCCTACGCCGCCAACACGCGCAAGTCGGTCAACATCCCCGACGTGTATCAGGCCGAAGGTTTCAACTTCTCCGGCATGCGCATGTTCGACGAAAAATTCGGTTATCACTCGCAGTCGTTCCTGACCGTGCCGATGCAGGACCACGAAGGCGAACTGGTCGGCGTGCTGCAACTGGTCAACGCCATCGATCCGGCGACCGGCAAGCCGCATCCGTTTTCCGAGACCGATCAATACTTCATCGAAGCGCTGGCGTCGCAGGCGGCCATCGCCATCACCAACCAGCAACTGATCTACCGGCTGGAAAACCTGTTCGAACATTTCATCAAGCTCATCAACATGGGCATCGATGAAAAGTCGCCGCATACCGGCCGCCATTGCGAACACGTGCCGGAGCTGGCGATGATGCTGGCCGAAGCCTCGCACCAGGCTACCGAAGGTCCGCTGGCGGATTTCCAGATGACCGAGCGCGATCGCCGCGAGCTGTGGGTGGCCGGCCTGCTGCATGACTGCGGCAAGATCACCACGCCCGACCACATCGTCGAGAAGTCGACCAAGCTGCAAACCATTTACGATCGCATCCACCTGGTCGACACGCGCTATGAAGTGCTCAAGCGCGACGCCGAGATCCGCGTGCTTAAAGAAAAATGCGCGCTCGGCGCGGCATTGACGGCGCAGAAGAGCGCCGAACTCGACGCCGCCCTGCAAGGTGAATGCGCGGCGCTCGACGCCGAACGCAATTTCCTGCGCAAGAGCAATGTCGGCGGCGAGGGCATGAAGCCGGACGACCAGCAACGCGTGCTGGAAATCGCCAAGCGCCAATGGCGTGGACCGGACGGCCAGATGCAGGACCTGCTGAACGCCGACGAGTCCGGCAACCTGCGCATCCGCGCCGGCACCCTGAACGACGCCGAACGCCAGATCATCAACAACCACATCGTGGTCACCATCAAGATGCTGGAGTCGCTGCCGTGGCCGAAGCAATTGCGCAACGTCACCGAATACGCCGGCGGCCACCACGAGCGCATGGACGGCAAGGGTTATCCGAAGGGACTCACGCGCGACCAGATGTCGCCGCAGGCGCGCATGATGGCGATCGCCGACATCTTCGAGGCGCTGACTGCCGCCGACCGTCCGTACAAGAAGGGCAACACGCTCAGCGAGGCGCTCGAAATCCTCGGCGGCTTCCGCCTGCGCGACCACATCGACCCGGACCTGTTCGACGTCTTCGTGCGCAGCAAGGTCTACCAGCAATACGCCGACAAGTTCATGCCGGCCAGCCAGATCGACGTCGTCGATCACAGCAAGATCCCGGGTTTCGTTCCTTAATTCTCCTCGCGTCTGAAATCGCTTTCCCCGTTCGTGGCATGAAACCTGCCTCGAACGGAGAGGCGTGTCCGACGTCCGACGTCCGCCGACGCTGCGCTCGGATAGAATCTGCAAAAAACAAGGAGTGAGACGGTGCACCTGATCTGGCTGGAAGACTTCATCGAACTGGCGCGCACGCGCAGTTTTTCGCGCGCGGCGGAGAACCGCTTCGTCACGCATCCGGCATTCGGTCGCCGCATCAAGGCGCTGGAGCAATGGGTGGGGGCCGAGCTGGTGGTGCGCACGCATCCGGTGTCGCTGACGGCGGCCGGGCAATTGTTCCTCGACGCGGCGACGCATTCGACCGACGTGCTGTATGCCGCGCGGGCGCAATTGCAGGACGGCTCCGGGCCGGCCGAGAAGACCTTGCGCGTGGCGACCGGCCGCACGCTGGCGCGCACGTTTTTCCCCGATTGGTACGAGAACATCAACCAGCGCTTCGGTCCGTTCCCGGTGTCGGTCAGCACCGGCGGCGCGCAGGAAGTGATCTTGCGGCTGGGCGCCGGCGATGCCGATCTGCTGGTGATCTATTCGAGCCCGACCACACGCCTGTTGATCGATCCGATGCGATACGAATCGCTGACGCTGGCGCGCGAAATCCTGCTGCCGGTGGTGGCCGCAGACGCCAAGGGGCGGCCGCGCTTCAAGCTGGCGCCGGCCAATGCGGCGATCCCGACACCGTGGCTGGGCTTTTCGCAATCGCTGACCTTGCGCGGCGTGCTGGCCAAGCATCTGGCCGGCTTGCCGAAGAAGGTGTCGCTGCGCATGGTGTACGAAGCCGACTCCTACGAATCCATCCACGAGATGGCCCGCCGCGGCGTTGGCGTCGCCTGGTTGCCGCAGCGGCTGGTGCAGGAAGACGTCAACGAACGTCGCCTGCTGGTCATCGGCGAACCGGAGATGCGGGTCAACTTCGACATTTCCTTGTACCGCGTGCGCGGCAATGACGATGCGCTGGTCAATGCCATCTGGGACGGCGTCGCTTCGGATGCCATCGACCGCTCCTGAGGGTTGATCCGCTTGCTGCGGCCACGCTCCGCAGCAAAAAGCACAGGCCTGTGCCGAAACGGCAATAAGCAAAAAATCGCGCTCACTATACTCCGTCAAAGTTCTCGCAACGCATGTCGGTTCGTCTGGAAAGATGCTCACAAATAGGGTGCAATAGAGCACAACACGCACTATTTTCGAGCATCCCGCCAGACCTCTCGCAGCATTCGAGCCACCTAGAATAAGCACGCAGACACGGCTGCCCCCGGCAGCAACACTGCGTAGCGCCAAGAGAGAATGGGAGTCACCGCATGTCAGCCGAATTCGAGTCGTCGTCACTGTCCGCAGCCACCGCAACCACGGCAGCCAAGCGCAAAAATCCCTGGAAGGAAATCTGCGCCGCCAGCATCGGCAACGCGCTCGAATTTTACGATCTGCTGATCTACGGTTACTTCGCCGTGGTGATCGGCAAGCTGTTCTTCCCGACGCAGGACGAGACCACTTCGCTGCTGCTCAGCGTAGGCACCTTCGGCATCTCCTTCGTGATTCGTCCGCTCGGCGCCATCGTGCTCGGCTCCTATGCCGACCGCGCCGGACGCAAGGCCTCGTTGACCGTATCGATCCTGATCATGATGGTCGGCACGGCGATGATCGCGTTTGCACCGACCTACGCGCAGATCGGCATCGCTTCGCCGCTGATCATCATCGTGGCGCGTCTGCTGCAAGGCTTTTCCACGGGCGGTGAATTCGGCGCCGCCACCGCCTTCATGGTGGAGCATGCCGACGCCAGGCGACGCGGCTTCTTCGCCAGCTGGCAGTTGTCGACGCAAGGCCTGGCGACGGTGCTCGCGGCCGGCGTCAGCGCCTTGCTCAGCTATAACCTGACGGACGCGCAGCTCAACGACTGGGGCTGGCGCGTGGCGTTCTGCTTCGGCTTGCTGGTGGGACCGGTCGGTCTCTATATCCGCAGCCAGATCGATGAAACACCGGAGTTCAAGAAGATCGCGGCCGAAGCAGCTGTCGCCAAGGCGGAGAAATCGCCGCTGATGCTCGTGCTGGTGCGCGACCGCGTCAAGCTGCTGCTCGCCATCGGCGTGGTGGCCGGCGCTACCGCCTTCAATTACGTGCACAAGCTGTACATGCCGACGTATGCGCTCAAGCAATTGCACATTCCCGCCACCTCGTCCTTCATCGGCGCGCTGATCACCGGCCTGGTGCTGATGTTGACGGCGCCGGTGTTCGGCACCTTGTCGGATCGCTACGGCCGCTTCCGCGTGCTGACGATCGCCATGGTATCGATCGGCCTGACCTCGTATCCGCTGTTCATGCTGCTCAACGCCTGGCCGACCGTGACCACGCTGATCGCGGTGCAAGGCATCGTGGGCGTGCTGATCGCCGCCTGTCTCGGGCCGATCCCGGCGATGCTGTCGGACATCTTCCCGACGGAGACGCGCGGCACCGGCCTTGCCCTGAGCTACAACTTCTCGGTGACCTTGTTCGGCGGCTTTTCGCCCTTGATCGTGACGTGGATGATCGCCGCCACGGAGAACAAGATGGCGCCGAGCTTCTACGTCATGGCGACCGCGTTGATCAGCCTGGTTGCAGTGATCGTGCTGGGCCGCCGCATGGGACGCCATCCGACGCCGTAAGCGGACCCCCTTCTTCATTTCCCTATTTTTACTCATTTTCAATTCTTCAGGCCGGATGCGCAGCAGCGCATCCGTTCACATCGTCAGCCTGGACACCGGAGCACTCGCATGAAAACCTTGGAACAAGTACGCGCACAACTGAAACACTATCCGGTCGAGGTGGAATTTCCCGACATCGCCAGATGGCAGCACGGCAATACCGGCATCGACTACGTGCACAGCATCGACAGCGGTGTCGCCGGCCCGCACGTGATGATCATGGCGCTGATGCATGGCAATGAAGTCAGCGGCGCCATCACCGTCGGTCGTCTGCTGCAGGCCGATCTGCGCCCGTTGAAGGGACGCATCACGCTCGGTTTCGCCAACGTCGAAGCCTATCGCCGCTTCGATGCACGCAACCCGGATGCGACGCGTTACATTGACGAAGACATGAACCGTGTCTGGTCGTCGTCGCGCCTGGACGGCGCCGAGGACAGTGTCGAACTACGCCGCGCGCGTCAGCTGCGTCCCATCATCGACACGGTCGACTACATGCTCGACCTGCATTCCATGCACGAAGAAGCGCCGCCGCTGATCGTCAGCGGTCCACTCGAGAAAGGTATTCAGTTTTCCGCCGAGGTCGGCGCGCCGGAACACGTGATCATCGACGTCGGTCATCCCAACGGCAAGCGCATGCGCGACTATGCCGGCTTCGGCGATCCAGGCAGCGCCAAGAATGCCTTGCTGATCGAGACCGGCCAGCACTTCTCCACACGCAGCAAGGACGTGGCGATGGATGCGGCCTGCCGCTTCCTGATCGCCACCGGCGTGATGGCCGAGCTCGACTTGCGCGCCTTCATGCTGGCGACTGCGCCGGCGCAGCAGCGCTTCATCCGCGTGACCGAGCCGGTGGTGGCGACGTCCTACGATTTTGAATTTGCCGAAGACTATCGCGGCATGGAAATCGTCGCCAAGGCCGGCACCGTCATCGCCCGCGAAGGCGCACGCGAATTCGTCACGCCGTACGACAACTGCGTCATCGTCATGCCGTCGCTGCGCCAGCTCGGGCCTGGCGTGACCGTGGTGCGGCTGGGCCACATCGTCGCGCGCTAGTCAGCCGTGCCAGTCACCTTCATCGGGGGAAATATGCGCATCATGGGAAGAATGAAGATCGGCAAGCGGCTGACACTGGGCTTTGCCGCCATCATGCTGTTGTCCATCGTCATCACGGCCATCGGCATCTGGCGCCTGCAGGCGGTGTCGGACGTCACGCGTGCGATGGTGGAGCAGTCGGCCCGCAAGGAGCGCCTGATCTCGAGCTGGTACGGCAGCCTGCGCGCCGGCATCGTGCGCACGATCGCGATTTCGCGCAGCGCCGATCCCACCTTGAAAACATATTTCATCGATGAAGCCAAGGCCTCAACCAACAACTCCACGCGCCTGCAAAAGGAAGTCGGCGAGTTGTTGAGCAGTGATGAAGAAAAATCCCTGTTCCAAAATATTGGTGAACGGCGCAAGGTCTATCTGGCGTCGCACTATCGCATCCTCGACCTGAAGTCGGCCGGCAATGTCGAGGAAGGCAATCGCCTGCTCGATCAGGAGTTCGTGCCGCTGGCCAGGAGCTATCAGGACTCCATGCTCAAGTTGCTGGAACTGGAACAGCGCGACATCGACAAGACCACGCAGCAGATCGACGACATCGCCGCCGGCAGCCGCCGCCTGCTGCTGATCCTGGAAGGGCTGTCACTGTTGCTGGGATGTTTCTGCGCCTGGTATCTGACCGTGGGCATCACGCGCCCGATCAATGCCGCGCTGGGGATTTCGCGCCGCGTCGCTGCCGGCGATCTGACCACGCAAGTCAGCGGTGGCGATGGCAAGAGCGCTGATGAAGTCGGGCAATTGCTGTCGTCCCTCAACGACATGAACGGCAGCTTGCGCAACATCGTCAGCAATGTGCGCCAAGGCACCAATACGATTGCGGTGGCGTCC
Organism: Herbaspirillum lusitanum; assembly: GCF_026127345.1. NCBI lineage: Bacteria > Pseudomonadati > Pseudomonadota > Betaproteobacteria > Burkholderiales > Oxalobacteraceae > Herbaspirillum > Herbaspirillum lusitanum. The sequence continues at coordinate 144,028 of NZ_QXFG01000002.1, forward strand.
GCCGAGATCAGTGTCGGCAACCACGATCTGTCGGCGCGCACCGAGCAGCAGGCCAGCGCCCTCGAAGAGACCGCATCGGCGATGGAAGAACTGATCTCCACCGTGCGCCAGAATGCCGACAACGCCGACACGGCCAGCCGTCTGGCTGCGGCAGCGTCCGGCATCGCGGTCGAGGGCGGTGAAGTGGTCGGTCGCGTGGTGGCGACCATGAGCGCCATCAACGGCTCGTCGCGCAAGATCGTCGATATCATCAGCGTGATCGACGGGATTGCCTTCCAGACCAATATCCTGGCCCTCAACGCCGCCGTTGAAGCCGCGCGTGCGGGTGAGCAGGGCCGCGGCTTTGCCGTCGTGGCAAGCGAAGTGCGCAGCCTGGCGCAACGCAGCGCCACCGCCGCAAAAGAGATCAAGTTGCTGATCGACGACTCGGTCAGGACGGTCGGCGAAGGCGGCGTGCTGGTGGAGCAGGCCGGCGCCACCATGGAGCGCGTGGTGGGCAGCGTGCGCAAAGTGGCGGAGATCGTCGGCGAGATCAGCCTGGCCAGCCGCGAACAAGCGTCCGGCATCGAGCAGGTCAACCACGCCATCAGCCAGATGGATGAAATGACCCAGCAGAACGCCGCGCTGGTGGAAGAGGCCGCAGCGGCGGCGTCTTCCATGCAGACGCAGGCGGCTTCGCTGGCGCAACTGGTGAGCGTGTTTTCGCTCGATCATGGGGCGCGTCCGGCGGCGTCGTTGGGTTCGCAATCGCTTGCGCCTGCGCTGACGCGGCTGGCGTGAGGCCGGAGCAAGGCGCGGATGCGGTAAAATGCGCGGATCGGCGCCGCATTTCGCGGGCGCCGGTCCGGTTTGCACCTTGCCTTCTGCGCAACAATCTGACATCTCCATTTCCCTGAAGCCGCCCATCGTTTTATCCGGCGTCGTCTTTCCTGCAGGTCGTCATCGCTGTTTCTCCAGTTGCTGGTGTGCATATTGCATGGACACCGAAGTGCGCGCCGGCATCGGATTATGGATAACGACCAATGAATACAACTTCCTTTCGCGACGAATGGTTCTCGCACGGCAAAGCCAATGTGCTGGCCGGCCTGACGTCGTCGTTTGCGCTGGTGCCCGAGTGCATCGCGTTCGCACTCGTGGCCCAGATCAACCCGCTGATGGGCTTGTACGGCGCCTTCTTCATCTGCACCATCACTGCGCTGTTCGGCGGTCGGCCGGGCATGATTTCCGGCGCGGCCGGTTCGATGGCGGTGGTGATCGTGGCGCTGGTGGCGCAGCACGGCGCCCAATACTTCCTGTTGACGGTGGTGCTCAGCGGCGTGCTGATGCTGCTGTTCGGCGCACTGCGGCTGGGCAAGCTGATCCGCATGGTGCCGCATCCGGTGATGCTGGGTTTCGTCAACGGCCTGGCGATCGTGATCGCGATGGCGCAGTTCGAACATTTCAAACAGACCGACGCGAGCGGCACGCACTGGCTGCACGGCGCGCCGCTGCTGATCATGGCGGCGCTGGTGGCGGTGACGATGCTGATTGTTTACCTGTTGCCGCGCCTGACGCGCGCGATCCCGCCGGCGCTGGCGGCGATCGTCGGCGTAGCCGTGCTGAGCCAGGCGACCGGTTTGCCCACGCGTACGCTGGGCGACATGGCGCACATTGCGGGCGGCCTGCCGATGTGGCATTTTCCCGAGGTGCCGCTGACGCTGGAGACCTTGCGCATCGTTGCGCCGTACGCGGTGCTGATGGCCATCGTCGGTTTGCTGGAAACGCTGCTGACGCTCAATCTGACCGATGAAATCACCGAGACGCGCGGCCAGGCCAATCGCGAATGCCTGGCGCTGGGCGCGGCCAATGTGGTGTCGGGCCTGTTCGGCGGCATGGGCGGTTGCGCCATGATCGGCCAGACCATGATCAATCTCAGCTCGGGCGGCCGTTCACGGCTGTCGGGCGTGGTCAGCGGCGTGATGATTTTGTTGTTCATCCTGTTCCTGTCGCCGCTGATCGAGCGTATTCCGCTGGCCGCGCTGGTGGGCGTGATGTTCGTGGTGGCGCAGCAGACCTTTGCCTGGGGTTCGCTGCGCGTGCTCGGCAAGGTGCCGCGCAACGATGCGCTGGTGATCGTCGCGGTCACGGTGATTACGGTATTTACGGATCTGGCGGTGGCGGTGCTGTGCGGCATCGTGATTGCGGCGCTCAATTTCGCCTGGCAGCATGCGCGCGAGATTCGCGCCGAGGTGCAGGATTCCGGTGATGGCGAAAAAACCTACGTCCCGCATGGCACGCTGTTCTTCGCATCGACCGCGCATTTCCAGGAGCTGTTCGATCCGGCGCAGGATCCGCAACGGGTGGTAGTCGATTGCCGCCATCTGCATCTGGCCGATCATTCGGCCATCGCTGCGTTGGAAGCGCTGTCCGAGCGCTACACCCGCGCCGGAAAACACCTGCGTCTGGCGCAGTTGTCACGCCGCAGCCATCAATTGCTGCAGCGTGTGGGCATGGATGTCGGCGAGCCGGAAATGGCCGGCGCGCGTCGTTAATCTTTGGGGATGAGATCCGCAGGGGCGTGCTGTTCCAGCGCGCTGCCGCTGCTGCTGCCGCCATCACCGTCCTGGTGAATGCGCACGATGCGTACGCTGGCCGGTTGTTCCACCAGCATGCAGGTCTTGCCGGTGCGCTTGCAGTGGTCCTGCACGCGCCAGTAGGCGCCGTGACTCAGGCAGCCGGTCTGGCAGATCACCAGGTCGGCCGCCACGATGGCGGCTTCCAGTCCTGAGAGTTCGCCCGATTCCGCCGACTCCGCTGATTCCCTCTTCTTCCGTTCGCCGGTCATCGTCGAAGAAATCGCGGGGGCATACACCGGCAGCAATTTCTCCCGCATCAACTCCTCCAGGCGTTTGCTCAGTTCCTTCACCCGCCGCGCCAGCGTCGCGCGTTGCGGCAGGTCGGGGATCGCCGCCTCCAGCGCAGCACGGTCTTCATACGCCCAGGCCACCGCCGAGTCGCGCGCGATCACGGCCGCGCGCAGGCGCATGGTCTGCGCCTTGAGTGAGGCGATTTCGGCGGCCTGCTCCTGGATCACGGCGCTGCAGCGACGCTGTACCCGCGCCAGGTGCGAGACCATGGCGCGTTGCTCCTGTTCCAGCAGCGCGACATCCTGAATGTGCATGGTCATGTAGCGGTCCTCCTTTCCTTCGTGAACCCGGCTGTCTTATTGCAAGGCTGCTGCATGGCGGCGCGCGACTTCCGGCCAGTTGACGACGTTGTAGAAGGCGCCGATATATTCCGGGCGGCGGTTCTGGTAGCGCAGGTAATAGGCGTGTTCCCACACGTCGAGGCCGAGAATCGGCGTGTTGCCGTTCATCAGCGGACTGTCCTGGTTGCCGCTGCTTTCGACGATCAGCTTCTTTTGCGGCGTGACGCTGAGCCAGGCCCAGCCGCTGCCGAAGCGTGAGATCGCGGCCTTGGTGAAGGCTTCCTTGAAGACGTCGAAGCCGCCCAGTTCGGCATCGATGGCGGCTGCCAGTGTGCCTTCGGGTTTGCCGCCGCCGTCCGGCGACATGACCAGCCAGAACAGCGAGTGGTTGGCGTGGCCGCCGCCCTGGTTGATCACGGCGGCCTTGAGGTTGTCGGGGACCTCCTTGACGCGCGTCACCAGTTCTTCGACGCTGAGTTTTTCCCACTCGGTGCCGGCGACGGCGGCGTTGAGGTTGTTGATGTAGGTCTGGTGATGTTTGGCGTGGTGGATTTCCATGGTCTGTGCATCGATGTGCGGCTCCAGCGCGTCGTAGGCGTAAGGCAGGGCGGGAAGGTTGTATGGCATGGTTCTCTCCGGTTGTGGATCACATGGCCGGCGCAAGGGCCGGAATGGACTGGGAGGCTGCCGTATGGGTGGCGCTATCGCTTGCAAAATTTGCAAGGCCTGGACCGCGATGGTGCAGGCGCACGAAGGATGTCGATTTTAGAGGAAAACCGCGAAGCCATATCCCTACATGTCATAGGCCCATTTTCCGGGCGTGGCAATCGCTGCCGCAATGTAAAAGAGCCGGCATGTGCCGGCTCCTTGTTCAGACTGATGAAACTGGTTCTGCGTATCGATCAGAAACCGAGGTAATCCATCTTGCCGATCTTCACGCCCTTGTGACGCAGGATGTCGTAAGCGGTGGTGACGTGGAACAAGAAATTCGGCAGCGCAAACGTCAGCAGGTAAGCCTGGCCGGTGAACCTGGTCTCGTTGCCGCGCAGCTTGATGACGATTTCGCGTTCTGCGCTGCCGTCGAGCTGTTCCGGCGTCACGGTCTCGAGGAAGGCGATGGTCCTGGCGATGCGTTCCTGCAGTTGCGGGAAGGTTGTTTCTTCGTCGGCGAAGCTGGGCGGCTGGATCGCCGACAGGCGCGAGGCGCCGAACTTGGCGGCGTCGCTGGCGCGCTGGATCTGGCCGGCAAGCGGATACATGTCTTCAAACAGGCGCGCGGTCAGGAGGGTGTCCGGATCGAGCTTGTTCTCTTCGGCGTGAGCGGCGGCCTTGTTGAGCAAGGTCGACAGATTGTTCAGCGCGCGGATGAAGACGGGAATGGAAATCTGATGCATGGTGAGCGACATGATGACTCCTGGAATGAATGAAATGATTGGCGACGTTCACGACGCCTGCCATTTTTTAACGGCAACAGGGAACAACAACGGCTGCTTGATGCTGTCCATCATAAAGACAATGTAACGACAACGCAGGGACAACACAAAAGCGCCGCAGGGAATAAAAAAGCCGACCAGCTCGGCATGGGCAACCGCTCCGGTCGGCAAGGGGACGAAACACCTCATGGCGATCCACGGTGTCAATGGCAGTGGACCGCCCTTACGTACTTACATCTTGTTGCCGGCAGCGTCGTTCTTTGTCTGCGGGTTGACCTGTGCTGCGGTCGGCGCCGACGGACCATGCCAGCCGCCGCCGAGTGCGCGGATCAGGTTGACGGTCGAGCGGGCGCGTTCGCCGTCGAGCTGGACTGCAGCACGCTGTTGTTGCAGCACGGTGCGATCGGCATCGATCACGTTGAAGTAGCTGACCGAGCCTTCGCGGTATTGCACATGCGACAGCCTGGCGGCGCGGTTCGATGCCGACACCGCGTCATCCTGCGCGCGGGTCTGGTCGCCCAGGATGCGCAGGCTGGCGAGGTTGTCTTCGACTTCCTGGAACGCCGTGAGGACGGTCTGGCGATAGTTGGCGACATCTTCTTCATACGCAGCGCGGGCGCGGTTGACGCCGGCTTCACGGCGGCCGCCGTCGAAGATCGGCAAGGTCAGCGCAGTGCCCACCAGCGGACCCAGCAGGAAGGTGCGGCTGGACCAGTTGAACAGGTCGCCCAGCTTGGCCGATTCATAACCGAGACCGCCGGTCAGATCCAGACGCGGGAACCAGGCCGAACGGGCTACGCCGACACGGGCATTGGCAGCCGCCATGGCGCGTTCGGCAGCGGCGATGTCGGGACGGCGTTCCAGCAGGTCGGACGGCAGGCCGGCCGGAATCGTGATCGACAAACGTTGCAGCGGTTGCGGCTTGAAGTCGAACTCGGCCGGCGTCTTGCCCAGCAGGATCGCCAGCGCATGTTCTGCATTGGCGCGCTGACGGGCGATGCCGAAGGACTCCGATTGCGCGGAAGCCAGTTCCGATTTGGCGCGGGCGACGTCGACTTCGCTGATGTCGCCTTCATCGAAACGGCGTTGCACCAGCTTCAGCGATTGCGTGCGCAGATCGACGGTGCCGCTGTACAGCTCTTGCTCGGCATCGAGTTCGCGCAGCAGGAAGTATTGCTGGGCGACGTCGGCTTGCAGCGCCAGGCGCACCGAATGGAACAGCGCTTCGCTGCGTTGTGCATCGGCGGTGGCCGCATCCACGGTGGAGGCGACGCGACCGAACAGGTCGGCTTCATACGACACGCCCAACTGTGCACGCCAGAGGGTGTTCGGCGTGGTGTTGGCGTCCGGCGCCAGACCTTGTGAGGCCGGCGACGGACGTTGACGGGTCGCGCCGAAGCCGGCGTTGACTTGCGGGAACAGGCCGGAGCGGGCGTCCTGGCGCAATGCGCGCGACTGGCTCAGGCGGGCGGCGGCAGCCTTCAGGTTCTGATTGGCTTCCAGCGCCTGGACTTCCAGGGCGTTGAGGCCTTCGTCGTTGAAGATCTTCCACCATTCGCCGCGGGCCAGGTCTTCCGCCGGTTGCGCGGTCTTCCAGTCGGAAGCTGCCTTGGCGTTGGCAGATTCGTCGGCGGCTTCCTTGTAGGCGACCGAAGTGTTCACCGCCGGACGTTCGTAAGTCGGCGCCAGCGAGCAGCCTGCCAGCACCAGCATTGCCGCCAGCAGAGCGGAACTGATCCGGAGCGGCTTGAGCAGCTTGCCGCCCAGGCCTCCGAGGTTATTGATTGATAGTGCGTTCATGTTATTTTTCCTTTGCTCATCGGCCGCGATTAACGACCATCGTGCGAGTCAGCTGGAGCAGCATGCTGGTCCACATGCGACCCCGCAGTCAGCGGCGCTTCATGCTTGTGTGCGGAGTGCAGTTTCTTGCCGCCGCCGATGCTACGCAGCAGCACATAGAACACCGGTGTCAGGAACAGGCCGAACAGCGTCACGCCCAGCATGCCGAAGAACACCGCGATACCCATCGCATGGCGCATTTCCGAACCGGCGCCCGACGACGTCACCAGCGGCACCACGCCCATGATGAACGCGATCGAGGTCATCAGGATCGGACGCAGACGCAGACGGCTGGCGTCGATGGCGGCGCGGATCACGGTGCTGCCTTGCAGTTCCAGTTCGCGGGCGAATTCCACGATCAGAATCGCGTTCTTCGCCGACAGGCCCACCAGCACCATCAGGCCGATCTGGGTGAAGATGTTGTTGTCGCCCTTGGTCAGCCAGACACCGGTCAGCGCCGCCAGGATGCTCATCGGCACGATCAGGATCACGGCCAGCGGCAGGGTCAGGCTTTCATACAGCGCAGCCAGCACCAGGAACACCAGCAGCACGCTGATCGGGAACACCCACACGCCGGCATTGCCTGCCAGGATCTTCTGGTATGTCAGGTCGGTCCATTCAAAGCGCACGCCGCGTGGCAGGGTCGCTTTGGCAACGCGTTCAGCTGCTTTCTCGGCCTGATCCGACGAGTAGCCGGGAGCCGGGCCGCCGTTGATGTCGGCAGCGGTGAAGCCGTTGTAACGCACCACCATTTCAGGACCGAAGGTCTGCTTGACCTTGACCACCGAAGACAACGGCACCATGTCGCCTGCCGCATTGCGGGTCTTGAGCTGGCCGATGTCGTCGGCCTTGGCGCGGAACTGCGCATCAGCCTGGGCACGCACCTGATACACGCGGCCGAAACGGTTGAAGTCGTTGACGTACAGCGAACCCAGATAGATTTGCATGGTGTTGAACACGTCGGTCACGGGAATGCCGAGCTGCTTGGCTTTTACGCGGTCGAGGTCGACGTCCAGTTGCGGCACGTTGATTTGGTAGCTCGAGAACATCGGACCCAGTGCAGGTTCTTTCTTGGCCGCCTGCATGAAGGCTTGTGCCGCGGCATCGAGTTCAGCGTAACCGACCGCGCCGTGATCTTCGATCTGCATCTTGAAGCCGCCCAGCGTACCCAGGCCCATCACTGGCGGCGGTGGGAACACGGCCGTGAAGGCTTCCTTGATGCCGCCGAATTTCTTGTTCAGCGACATGGCGATGGCGGTGCCCGACAGTTCCTTGCTCTTGCGTTCTTCGAATGGCTTCAGGCCGACGAAGACGATACCGGCGGACGAACTGTTGGTGAAGCCGTTGATCGACAAGCCAGGGAAGGCGATCGCGCTGTCCACGCCCGGTTCCTTCAGCATGATGTCGCTCATCTTGCGCATCACGTCTTCACTGCGATCGATCGACGCGCCGTTAGGCAATTGCGCGAAGGCCACCAGGTATTGCTTGTCCTGGCCCGGCACGAAGCCGCCCGGCACGATGTAGGCGATGCCCACGGTGGCCGCCAGCAGCAGGGCGTACACGCCCATCGCGGAAGCCTTGCGCGAGATTACGCCCGTCACGCCCTTGCTGTAGCCTTCGGAAGCGCGGTTGAAGAAGCGGTTGAAGCGGACGAAGAAACCACCGAGGAAGCGGTCCATCTGACGCGTCAGCCAGTCCGGCTTGGCGCCGTGGCCCTTGAGCAGCATGGCAGCCAGCGCTGGCGACAGTGTCAGCGAATTGAATGCCGAGATCACGGTCGAAATCGCAATCGTCATCGCAAACTGTTTGTAGAACTGACCGGTCAGGCCCGTCATGAAGGCCAGCGGGACGAACACCGCCACCAGTGTCAGCGCAATCGCAATGATCGGACCGGACACTTCCTGCATGGCGCGGTAAGTCGCTTCACGCGGCGTCAGCCCGGCGCTGATGTTCCGTTCGACGTTCTCCACCACCACAATGGCATCGTCGACCACAATCCCGATGGCGAGCACCATGCCGAACAGCGACAGTGCGTTGATGGAATAACCGAAGCCCAGCATCAGCGAGAAAGTACCGACAATCGACACCGGCACGGCCAGCAGCGGGATGATCGAGGCACGCCAGGTTTGCAGGAAGATGATCACCACGATCACGACCAGCGCAATCGCTTCGAGCAGGGTATGCACCACGGCTTCGATACTGGCACGCACGAACTGGGTCGGGTCATACACGATCTTGTACTCGACCGACGACGGGAAGTCTTTCGACAGGTCCTTCATCGCGGCGCGCACTTGCGTCGACACGTCCAGCGCATTGGCGCCAGGCGCCTGGAAGATCGGGATCGCCACCGCAGGCTTGTTGTCCAGCAGCGCGCGCAGACCGTATTCGGACGCGGCCAGCTCGACGCGGGCGACGTCGCCCAGCTTGGTGATGGCGCCGCCGGCATCGCTCTTGAGGATGATTTCGCGGAACTCTTCTTCACTCTTCAGGCGGCCTTGCGCATTGACGGACAATTGCACCGGCACGTCGGGCGAGCTTGGCGAGGCGCCGATCACACCGGCGGCAACCTGCACGTTCTGTTCACGGATCGACTTGATGACGTCGCTGGCGGTCAGGCCGCGCTGCGAGACCTTGTTCGGATCCAGCCAGACGCGCATGGAGTAGTTGCCTGAACCGAACAGGCCGACTTCACCGACGCCCTGGATGCGCGCCAGACGGTCTTTCACGTTCAGCACCGCGTAGTTGCGCAGGTAGGTGGTGTCGTAACGGTTGTCCGGCGAGATCAGGTGGACCACCATGGTCAGCGTCGGCGAGCTCTTGATTGTTGTCACGCCCAGACGTTGCACGTCTTCAGGCAGACGCGGCAAGGCTTGCGCAACACGGTTCTGCACCAGTTGCTGGGCCTTGTCCGGGTCGACGCCGAGACGGAAGTTGACCGTGATGGTCAGGTTGCCGTCGCTGTTGGCCTGCGACTGCATGTACAGCATGTTTTCCACGCCGTTGATCTGCTCTTCCAGCGGCGAAGCCACGGTTTCGGCGATGACCTTCGGATTGGCGCCCGGATACGACGCGCGCACCACGACCGATGGCGGCACCACTTCCGGATATTCGGAAATGGGCAGCTGGAACATGGCCAACACCCCGGCCAGCAGCAGCAGTATCGACAGCACGCCCGCAAAAATCGGGCGGTCGATAAAGAATTTAGAAATGTTCATGGGAGTTCCCCGTTAATAATTTGATGCGGATCTTCTGGATCGATCTTGTTAAGCTTTTTTATCGGCCTTGGCCGCCGGTGCGGTACCGCCAGCGCCGGCAACCTTCACCATCGGCACCAGGTTCGGCGCTACGGTGTCGCCCGGACGGACGCGTTGGAGGCCGTTGACGACGACGCGTTCGCCCGACTTCAGGCCGCTTTCGATGACACGCAGGCCGTCCTGGTTGGCGCCGACGCGGACTTCACGGTAGGTAGCGTGGTTGTCCTTGTCGAGCACCAGCACGAAGCGCTTGTCCTGATCGGTGCCGAGCGCTTTTTCATCAACCAGCAAAGCATCCCGCGGTGCGCCGCCGCCGAGGCGAATGCGCGCATACAGGCCCGGCAGCAACTGGCCGTCGGCGTTGTCGAAGACGGCGCGCACGCGGATGGTGCCGGAGGAGGTGTCGATACGGTTGTCGATCGAACCGACCTTGCCTTCGCGCGAGTAAGCGTCTTCATTGGCCAGGCCCATGAATACCGCGACCGAGGTGCCCTTGGCGCGTGCCGGATTGACGTACTTCAGGAAGCTCTGTTCATCGACGTCGAAGGACGCGTAGATCTTCGACATCGACACCAGTGTCGACAGTGCCGGTGTCGCGGAACCGACCGAGACGATGTTGCCGACGGTGACTTCGGCGCGCGACATGCGACCGGAAACCGGTGCGACGATTTGCGTGTATTCCAGGTTCAGCCTGGCCGAACGCAGAGCGGCTTGCGCGGCTTGCACGTTGGCGGCGGCTTCGCGGGAAGCGTTTTGCTTTTCTTCATAGTCGCGCTTGGCGATGGCGTTGTCGCCCAGCAGGCGTTGACCGCGCGCTACATCCGAGGCGGTGTAGGCGGCACGGGCTTCGGCGCCGGCCAGTTGCGCTTGCGCGCGGGCGACTTCAGCGGCGTAAGGACGCGGGTCGATGGTAAACAGCACGTCGCCCTTCTTGACCATCGCGCCGTCCTTGAAGTGCACGGCGGTGAGGGTGCCGGATACCAGCGGACGGATCTCGACGCGGTCAACCGCTTCGAGGCGACCGGAATATTGCTGCCAGTCGGTGATCTGTTTGCTGACGACTTCGGCGACATCGACGCCGGCCGCTTGCGGCGCTTGCTGCGCGTTGGCGGTGGAGTCGACGCCGATGGCGGACAGGGTGCCGGCGACGGCGATGGCGATGACGGCGAACACGGCTGCCGTGACGGTGTAGCGATGACGCAATGTGATTTTGCTGGACATGATGGACCTCATTAAGACGGTTGGAATTGGAAAGCAGGGTTTGTTGGGCCTGCGATAGCACTGAAGCGACGACGCAGGAATTCGACGATTTCTTTAAGCAAGGGAATATGGCTGCGCAGCGCATCGTGCGTGATGCCGGCGAAGCGCGCGACCTGTGTATGCACGCCGGCGTGGATCAGCGAGGCGGCGTATTTTTCCGCTTCGGTGTGCAGTACGTCGCAGCCGGCCGTGGCGATGTACGCCGGCGGCAATCCGGCCAGGCGGCTGGCTTCCAGCGGCGCGGCATACGGGTGCAGGCGTTGCATGGTCTGCGGCAGGTACTGGCGATAGCGCAGCGCGCAAGCTTCGGCGGTCATGTCCGAGTTCAGGCGCTTGGCGTCGCCCAGCAAGGTCATGCTGGGATCGAGCATGGGGCTGATCAGCACCTGCGCGACGAACGGCGCCGAGCAGCGATCGCGCGTGATCATGGTCAGGCTGGCCGCCAGGTTGCCGCCGGCGTCGTCGCCGGCGACGGCGATCTGGTGCGGATCGATGTGCAGCATGCCGGCATTCTTGACGGCCCAGCAGGCGGCGGCGTAGGCGTCTTCCGGCGCGGCCGGGAACGGCTTGGCCGGCGCCAGCGCGTAGGCCACTGACAGCACTACGGCACGGCTGTGCTGTGCGATGTAGCGGGCTTGCAGGTCGGCGTCGTCCAAGCCGCCGGAGACGAAACCGCCGCCGTGGAAGTACAGCACCAGCGCCTGCAGGTCGCCGCTTTTCACGCGGCCTTGCGGTTGATACAGGCGCACGGGAATCGCGCCGATCGGACCGGGGACGGTGAAGTTGGTGACGGTTGAAGCTTGTTCGACTTCCATGATATTTGGGCGGCGGTTAACGCCGGATTCGCTAAGTTGAAGCGGATTGTGCGCCACAGCATGCGAACGGATAAAGCAGGCAAATCCAACAACACTGTTCGCCGAGCTCGAACAATAGGCGTAAAATACTCGAATTAGTTTGAGGTAAATCGATGCACGACCAATACCGATGCGGTTTTCCAATGTTTTCGGATAGTCGACAATAAGCTTCAGAAAGCCCGCCAATGGCAGCAAAAGATGGCAAATTGGCAGTAAAAAACACGCTTTTACCGCTGTTGCAAAACAATCGCGGGACGTGATTTGTACAAACGCAACGGCAAAATAGTTGCCATGGAGAATCGAATGGACAGATTTCAAGCAATGCAGGTCTTCAGCGCCGTGGTCGACGCCAACAGCTTCACGCGCGCCGCCGACAATCTCAATTTGCCGCGCACGACGGTGACGACCATTGTCCAGGGCCTGGAGAGTTTGTTGCAGGTGCGCCTGCTGAACCGCACCACGCGCCGCATCAGCCTGACGCCCGACGGCGCGGCCTACTATGAGCGCTGCGTGCGCATCCTGGCCGAGGTGGACGAGACCGAGGCTTCGTTCCGCAATGTCACGCGCGGCCCGCAGGGGCGCCTGCGCATTGACGTGCCGGCCTCGATCGGCCGGCTGCTGTTGCTGCCGAACCTGTGCGACTTCTATGCCAAGTACCCGGACATCGAACTGGTCATGGGCATGAGCGACCGTCCGGTCGACATGGTGCAGGAGGCGGTCGACTGCGTGATCCGCGTCGGCGACCTGCAGGATTCGAGCATGGTGGCGCGACGCATCGGCACCTTCCAGGCGGTGACTTGCGGCTCGCCCACGTACTTCGAGCGCCACGGCATGCCGCACACCATCGAGGATTTGCAGAATCACAAATCGGTGCATTATTTTTCCAGCCGCACCGGCCGCACCATCGACTGGGACTTCATGGTCGATGGCGTCGCCAGGGAAGTGAAGATGGCCGGCAAGTTGTCGGTCAACGACGGCGATGCTTATGTCGCCTGCGCGCTGCAGGGGTTCGGCCTGGTCCAGGCGCCGCTGTACATGATTCAGCCGTTCCTTGAAGACGGCCGTCTGGTCGAGATCCTGTCGCAGTGGAAGCCGGTGCCGATGGCGATTTCCGTGGTCTACCTGCACAATCGCCACTTGTCGCCCAAGGTGCGCGCCTTCGTCGACTGGGTCGCCGAACTGTTCGCCACCTGCCCGCTGCAAAAGGGCTGCCAGATGGGCATTGCGGCCGACGCAAAGGAATCTCATTTCACCAGCAAGCCGGAGAGCAACACCATCCGCGCCGTCATCGAACAGCACAACATCGCCGAAAGCGTGTTCTAAGACGCAGTTCAGTCGATTCGGTTTTCCATGCAGCGGCCCGCCTGATGTCGGTATCAGGCGCGTCGCTGTTTTCACGTGCGTGATCGCTTGCATGTTGAATCCCTGGTTGGCCGGACATTGACGAGGCCGTACGCCGCAGAATGAAGAAAGCAGCGCGTCTTTCCGCCGGAAAGAGCGAAAAACGTCGGTCGATGGTGTCTGGAAGGTTGATGAAGAGCCGAGGCGGCAGCGCGAATGTGCGCGCCGGTGATCGACGGTCCGGTGAAGCGCTGTCGTGCATGGTCGAACCGGAAAGCGGAACGACGGACAGTTTGAATCGTGTGGAATCGTATGTTTTGGCGTGAAGAGATTATGCGCGCAGCGCAGCAATTTCTGTTTGCTGAAAGATGTTGAATATTTGCCTGATTCTCCAGTCTGATGGGGAATCAGGCAGTTTTTTGCAGTTTTCGGATTTGATTTCGCTCGCGTTGAGCCGTCTTGCGGACGGAATGATCGATAAAAAGCGGGCGTTTATGCAAATATGAGCAGGACGGAAGGCGATAGCGCTACATCAGGCAGGATGAGGCTTTCTGGCTGGTCATGCGCAGAGGAGTGGAAATGCAATGCCGCGCCCCGTTACGCCGCAGTCTGGCTTCTTGTCTGGCGCAAATCCTATCGCCGGATCCTGCTCGGATACCCAATTCTCCTGATTATTTGCCTATTTCTCCAGACGGATGCGATGGAGATTCAGGCAAGTCGGCAATCTGGAGTAAGCTGGCTGCTTCGACTTTCCCTGCCCGGAACCACCATGGACCTGAACGACGCCCCGACCGATATCGACTACAGCGCCGATGCACCTGCGCCAGGGTCTTCCGCGCCTGCATGCCAGGACATTGAAGCCGACGAGCGGCTGCGCGCGGCGCAGCGCGAATTGGTCGCGCTGATTGCGCGTCTGACCGAAGGCGCCGAAGGGTCGCTGGAAACCGGCATCGAAGGTTTCTTCCTGCATCGCATCACCAACCCGCAGGGGCCCAAGCACGCGGTGCAAAAACCGGTATTCGCGGTGATCGCGCAGGGCGCCAAGCGCCTGTTCGTCGGCGACGACATCTATGATTACGATCCCATGCACTATCTGGTGTCGTCGGTGGATTTGCCGATGGTGGGCAAGGTGACGATGAGCAGTCCGGAGACGCCGTATCTGGGTTTGCGCATCGATCTCGACACGCGCGAAATCGGTTCGCTGATCGGCGATGAGCATCTGCCGCAAGGTATTCCCTCGGACGCGTCGCGCGGCCTGTTCGTCAACCGTCTCGACATCACGCTGCTGGATGCGGTGCTGCGGCTGTTGCGCCTGCTGGACACGCCGCGCGATATTCCCATATTGGCGCCGATGGTCAAGCGTGAAATCCTGTATCGCCTGCTGATGAACGGCCAGGGCGCGTTGCTGCGCCAGACCGTGTTGCAGGACAGCCAGATGAACCGCATCGCCAAGGCCATCCGCATGATGAAGGAAAGCTTCGCGCAGCCGCTGCGCGTGGACGACATCGCGCGTGACGTGCACATGAGCGTGTCGTCGCTGCATCATCATTTCAAGGTGGTGACGGCGATGAGTCCGCTGCAATATCAAAAGAACCTGCGCCTGCAGGAAGCGCGCCGGCTGATGCTGGCCGACGACGTCAGCGTGGCGACGGCGTCGCAGACCGTGGGTTACGAGAGTCCGTCGCAATTCAGCCGCGAGTACAGTCGCATGTTCGGCGCGCCGCCGCTGCGCGACAAACGGCGCTGGCTGGAAGAAGAGGCGCCGGCGCTGTAGGAGTCGCCGACGCGATTCCCGGCAAGAGGCTAGAATCATCTTCCTTTACAGGCTCACCTTCCCAACGGAGACTTCCATGCAATATCGACGCCTCGGCAAAAGCAACCTGAAAGTCTCGGCCTTGTGCCTGGGCACCATGATGTTCGGCGACCAGACGCCAATCGACGAAGCGCGCAGCATCGTCGCCTCGGCGCGCGAGCATGGCGTCAACTTCATCGATACCGCCGACGTCTATTCAAAGGGCAAGTCGGAAGAAATGGTCGGCAAGCTGCTGCAAGGCCAGCGCGGTGACTGGGTGCTGGCGAGCAAGCTCGGCAACGCCATGACCGGCGCGCCGAACCAGTCGCACTATTCGCGCCACTGGATCGTGACGGAGACCGACAACATCCTGCGCCGCCTCGACACCGATTACCTCGACGTGCTGTACATGCACCGCGATTACCACGAAGAAAACCTGGAAGAAGCGATCCAGGCGCTGGGCGACCTGATCCGCGCCGGCAAGATCCGTGGCTTCGGCGTGTCGAATTTCCGTGG
The DNA here is from genome assembly GCF_026127345.1 of Herbaspirillum lusitanum. Lineage (NCBI taxonomy): Bacteria > Pseudomonadati > Pseudomonadota > Betaproteobacteria > Burkholderiales > Oxalobacteraceae > Herbaspirillum > Herbaspirillum lusitanum. The sequence goes on from NZ_QXFG01000002.1 coordinate 159,504, forward strand.
CTGGCGCATCGCCGAAATCGCCCGTCTGTGCGAGAAGAACAATGTGCCGCTGCCTCTGGTGTGCCAGCCGTATTACAACCTGTTGAATCGCATGCCCGAAGTGGAAATCCTGCCGGCCTGCGCCAACTACGGCCTCGGCGTGGTGCCGTACAGCCCGATCGCACGCGGCGTGCTGACCGGCAAATACAAGCCGGGCCAGAAGCCTGCGGAAGATACGCGCGCCGGTCGCGGCGACAAGCGCATTCTCGAAACTGAATTCCGTGAAGAGTCGCTGGTCATTGCCGAGCGCCTGCAGCAGCATTGTGCTGCGCGCGGCGTCAAGCTGGGGCAATTTGCGACGGCGTGGGTGCTGGCAAATTCAGCGATCAGCAGCGTGATTGCCGGCCCGCGCACCCTGGCGCAGATGGAAGATTATTACGATGCGGTGGAATTGAAAATCAGCGCGGAAGAAGAAGCGCTGATCGACAGCCTGGTGACGCCGGGCCATTCATCGACGCCGGGTTATAACGATCCGAGCTATCCGTTCTTCGGCCGCGTCGCGGTCAAGTAAGTCGGACCGACCCTCGGATTTTCCCCGCTCGCTGCCAGGCTTGTGTCAGCTGGCGGCCGCGGGTCGTGCGGCTTTTTTCGGCTGCAGCAGGATTTCTTCCTGGCGCGTCGCTTCGGCGCGCTTTTCTTCGTGCCAGCACAAATTCAGCATCATGAAATGGCTCTGTATGCCGATGTCGCGCGTGAAGGTGCAGCTCGCGGGTGGTAGTGCTTTGCGGCTGATGGCCAGTTGCATCCGCGCTTCGCCGTCGGGCAACGCGCGCCGGCTGGAATCGTCGACGACGGTGCGGCCGGTTTCATCCGGCGTCAGGCCGCCGTATTCGTGATCCGACAACACGTCGATGCTGACGCTGCGCACGATCTGCGTGGCGCAGCCGTTGTCGACCTGCATGTTGTCGATGGCGACGCCGACGTGCTCCGAGCGCTTGATGCGCTTGCCGTGTTCATTGAGATAAGTCACGCGCTCGCTGGTTTCGGGAAACTCCCTGACGGGCATCCGGCGCAGCGCCGCTTCTCGCGCACAGGCGCGGTACGCCAGCTCGGCTTGGCGTTGCGCGTCGCTGTCGTTGATCCGCTCCCATGCGCTGTGCTGTTCTTCCGGCGCGGTCGCGGCCGCTTGTGCGAGCGCACTGTCGCGTTCGTGGTCGCGGCAAGTACTGAGCAATACGCTCGCCGCCAGCGCGGCCGCCGCGGCGAGAATGATTTTATTCCTGGATAGCGTCATGATGTTACCCCTTCGTTTCCCTTGTGATGACGCAGCTTCGGCCCGAGATGGGCGCGCCGTTCATCGATGTAGCGGACACGATTATGCGAGTTAGTGCAGGACGCTTAAATAGGACAATTCTCAAAAATCCGTTTTTCGCTTGAAAAACAAAATAACTTCCATCGCAAGATCTTTGTCTTACGACGAACGTATCGAATCGGGAGGAGATGGGGGTAGTTTTTGGGTTCTTGCGGGAACCACGACGGCCGTCGTCGTGAGTTGACGGCGGCCGCAGGGAAATCGGGTCAGCCGCGCAGGATGTTGATGCGGCGGCTGGTTTCGGCGCGCAGCAGTTGCACGTCGGTGCCCGGCGTCAGCATGTCGACACCGTAGGCCTTCATGCGTTCCGCCATTTCCACCGAGCCGCAGAAGATGCCGACGTATTTGCCGCGCGCGTGGGAGACTTCAATAAGGTGTTTGATGGCCTGGTCGACCTTGTCGTCGCTCCACGAATCCGGCGTCAGGCCGAGTTCGATGGCGAGGTCGCTGGGGCCGATGAAGATGCCGTCGAGATCCGGCACCGACAGGATCTCTTCCACCGCCGCCAGGCCCTGGCGGGTTTCGATCATGGCCAGCGTGAGCACGGTGCGGTTGGCGTGTTCGAAATAATCCTTACCGCCGTACAGTACGCCGCGCGCCGGTCCGTAGCTGCGGCCGCCGCGAGGCGAGTAATGGCAGGCGCGCACGAAACGTTCGGCGTCTTCCTTGCTGTTGATGAGCGGGCAAATCACGCCGTAGGCGCCGGCGTCGAGCAGCTTGTTGATTTCACCCAGGCCGTTTTCGGAGCAGCGCACCAGCGGCGCGGCGTTGGTGGTGGAGATCGCCTGCAGCATCGGCACCGCCGATTCGATCGAGAACAGGCCGTGCTGCAAGTCGACGGTGACGGCGTCATAGCCGCAATCGGCAACCACTTCGGCGAGGAAAGAATTGCCGATGGACGCCCAGCCGTTGAGGGCCAGTTTCTTTTGCGCGAACAAGGTGCGCAGGGGGTTTTGCCGCATTCCGGTCTCCATATCGTTATTGGGTAGTCCGGACATGGTATGCGGATTCCGCCGATGATGCAGGGCAACGGATGAATCGCCGGAGAGCGGCGCTGAAATTATCTCGTGTAACGGAACGGCGCGTCGTCGATCGCCGTCTTGCGTCCGCCGATCTGCGCCGCCAGCAGGGCCGCGCTACCGCAAGCCAGCGTCCAGCCGAGCGCGCCCTGGCCGATGTTCAGATAGAGATTCCTGACCGGCGACGCACCGATGACCGGCACGCCGCTCGGCGTGGCAGGACGGAAGCCGGCCCACGGCGACAACCGTGCCGCGTTGCCGGCATGGATGCTGCCCGGGAACAGCTCGTCGGCGCCGTTGCTCAGTTCATCGACGGCGCGTTGCGGAATGCTTGTGTCCATGCCGACCAGCTCGACGCGGCCGGCCACGCGCAGGCGGTTGCCCAGGCGCGCATAGACGATCTTGCGCGAGATGTCGGTGATCGATACCTGCGGCGCGGCGGCTTGCGACAACGCGTCGTCGAGCGGCACGGTGATGCTGTAGCCCTTCAGCGGATACAGCGGCAAGCTGAAACCGGCCCGGCGCGCGAAGTCCGCACTGTCGGCGCCCAGCGCCAGCACAAATGCGTCGGCATCGATTGGCCCCGAACCCGTGCCGACCGACTGAATGGCGCCGTCGCGCAGCGTGACGCCGGTGACCGTGGTGGAGGGCAGAAAGCGGAAGTTCGGATTGGCCTGCATGCGCTCAACCAGCGCCTGGCAAAACTGCGCGCAGTCGCCGGCTTCTTCGCTCGGCGTATAGACGCCGCCGGCCCAGTTGCGGCGCGCCTTGCCCAGCGCCGGTTCGATTTCCAGGCAGCGCGCGGCGTCGATCACTTCCTGTTGGCAGCCGTGCTGCGCCTGGAAGGCGATCTGCTTGCGCGCCGACGCCAGTCCGGCAGGATCGGTGTACATCACCAGCTTGCCTGCGGTGCGATGGTTGAATTCGACTGGCGCAGCCTGCAGGACGTGCGTCATCTCGTCGCGGCTGTAGAACGCCAGTTGCAGCAGTTCGATGGTCGTGCGCTGCACGCGCGCGGCGTTGCTGGCGGCGAGGAATCTGATCAGCCAGCGCCATTGCGCAGGATCCAGCTTCGGTTTCAGCGTCAGCGGCGAATCGGCGCTGAACAGGTAGTGCGGCCAATGCGTCCACACCGATGGATCGGCCAGCGGCGCGACGTAGGAATAACTCAGCTGGGCGCCGTTGCCGAGGCTGGTGCCGGCGCCGGCTTGAGCGCATGCATCGAGCAAGGTGACCTGGTGGCCGTCTTCGAGCAGACGATACGCTGAGGTGACGCCGATGACGCCGGCGCCGAGTACGCAGATTTGCATTGCTTGTTCCTGTTGGGCGGAGATATTCCTGGCACGGGGCTATCGTTGTTAAATGCCGGCTTGCGCCCGCAAAATCGCGGCCAGGATAGTCGTCGCCGATACTGATCAATGATAGCGGCGACTATACGCAATTTCCGTTTTCCTGTCGTATGCCGAATCGGCATCGTGAGCGAGGTCCTGCTATCGGATCATTTGCCGCCGAAGGTTTGCACCGGTGTCCATTTGCCGCCGCGCACGCGGTAAACCGTATAAGCCGGATTGAGCAGGTTGCCTTCGCCGTCGAAGGCAATTGTTCCGGTCAAGCCTTTGTATTTCAGTTGGTGCAGCGAGGCGGCAATGCGCCGCGGTTCCAGCGAGTCGGCCTGCTGGATGGCTGCGGCGATGGCATATGCGGCGTCATAGGCAAACGGTGCGAACAGTTCGATCGGACCGCCATAGGTCGCGGCGAACTTGTCCTGGAATTTTTTCCAGCCAGCCATTTTTTCCTGGGCCTGGCCTGGCGCGATGCCGAATGTCCCCTCGCCGTCGGCGCCCGTCAGCCGCAGGAAGGTCGGACTGACGATGCCATCCGCCGCCAGCAGCGTGGCGTTGACGCCGGCGCGCCGCATCGCCGGCTTGAGCGCAGCGGCTTGCGGTCCGAGGCCGCCGAAGAAAATCAGGTCGGCGTCGGTGTTGCGCACTGCAGTCAACGCGGCATTGAAGTCGGAAGTCTTGCTGCTGATGGTCTGTTGCGTCACGACGGCCGAGCCCTTGTCCTGCAAGCCTTGCATGAACTGGTTCGCCAGCATGGTGCCGAAGCCGGTATCGTCGTGGATCACTGCGATGCGTCTGGCCTTGAGCTGTTGCAAGGCAAAGGCGCTGGCGTAACGGCCGCCGTCGTCGTCATGGCCGACGATGCGAAAGCTGTCGGCGTAACCGTTTTGCGTATATTGCCTGCCGGTCGAACCCGGTGCGATCTGGGGGATGCCGGCGGCGTGATAGATGCGGGCGGCGGGTATGCTGGCGCCGGTATTCCAATGGCCGATCACGGCGACGACCTCGGATCTGACCAGGTAATTGGCCACCAGCGTTGCCGTATGAATGTCTCCGCGGTCATCCTGCGTCAGCAATTTGAACAGCAGCGGCCGACCGCCCACGGAAATGCCGCGTGCATTGAGCTCCGCCAGGGCCAGCTCCACCGCTTGCACCTGGCTCCGGCCCATTTGCGCAGAACTGCCGGACAAGGGGCCGGCGAAGCCGATCTGCACCAGCCGTACGTCGCTGGCGGCCTGCAGCGGGGCCGTCAGCAGGCCCGCCAGTACCATGGCTAGTCCCAGCACTGCTGTCGGTCGATGACGCCGCAAAAGTGTCGTCAGTATCATGATCATCATTATGATTTGCTGGCGTCGTAGGTCTGTAGCGGTAGCCAGTGCATGTCCTTCATCTGGTAAATCGTGAAGATGGGATTGAGCAGGTTGCCATTGCGGTCGAAGGAAATGGTCCCGGTCAATCCGCTGTAACGCACCTTGTACAGCGCGGCCAGGATCCTGGCGGGCAGGAAGGAATCCGCGTCGCGCACGGCGGCGACCAGCACCTGCACAGCGTCGTAGGTGATCGGCGCGTAGTCGTTGATGTTGCCGCCGAAGCGCTGCAGGTACTCCTTTTCAAAGTTCTTCCAGCCCGGCATTTTGTCGGTGGGCATGCCGGGATTGATCGCCAGCACGCCATCGGCGGCGGCGCCCGCGTCGCGCAGGAAATTCAATCCGTTGGTGCCGTTCATGCCGTGCACGAACGTCGTCTGCAAGCCCACCCGGCGCACGTTGCGCACCAGTGCGGCGGCCTGGTCAGCCAGGCCGCCGAAGAAGATGACGTCGGGGCGCTTCAATCTGGTCGCCTCCAGGATGGTGTTGAAATCCGAGGAGCGGAACTGGATTGAGTCGCTGCTCACGACCTTGCCCTTGCGCGCCTGGAAGCGTTCCTTGAAAGCGGCGCCGAACATGTTGCCGGCGCGGGTGCCGTTGTCGATGACGGCGGCGTTCAATGCATGCAGGTTGTCCACCAGGTAATCGGCCAGCAGCGGCGCACCCTGGCCGCTATGGCCGATCATGCGGAAGGTGGTGTGGCGCTCGCCTTCGGGCCACGGTGCGCTGGCGCTGGGGGCGAGTTGGGCGATGCCGGCATCGCTGAAGATCCTGGCGGTGGCGAGCGTGGTGAAGGTGCTGCCGTTGCCGATGGAGGCCACCACGCCCTGCTTGATGAGATAGTTGGCCGCCAGTGCAGCGGTGCGCGTGCTGCCGCGTTCATCCACGACCAGCAGTTTGAAGCGGACCGCGCGGCCGGCGACTTTAGGATGGCGCCGGTTGGCGTCGTCGATCGCCATTTCAGCGGCGTTCACCAAGCTCTTGCCGAATGCCGCCGCCGGGCCGGTCAGCGGCATGGCGATGCCGATCGGCACTTCAGTGATGTCTGCCGCGCCCACCGCCACCGGCAGCCAGGCGGGCATGGTCAGCCAGAGCAGAATGCAGCAGCGGCGAAGACGTGCTGTTTTCATCGTATCGGCCTTGTCGTGGAGCAAGCATTGGAAGCGGCTACCGGAGGCAGGTTTTGATTCGATTATCGACAACCAGGCTCCCACTCTGAAGTGCAAGCATTGAATTTCTGCAAACTTTCTTTCGATGTGTTGCTATTTTTTCCACTATTTGGCGAAATTCATGCTGCAAGGCAAGCTCCCGGCCACCTCGGCGCCTGAGGTACAATGACGCCCGAAGCAAGCCAGACAGCCGCTGGTCATCGTGTCATGCGATGGCGGGAGGAAGGTCCGGACTCCATAGAGCAGGGTGACGGTTAACGGCCGTCCGCCGAAAGCCGGCGCAAGCCGGTATAAGGCGAGGAACAGGGCCACAGAGACGAGCGTATTAAGTTACGGTGAAACGCGGTAACCTCCACCCGGAGCAATCTCAAATAGGCACGCGTTGATGTTGCTCGCGGAGCGTGCGGGTAGAGAGCTTGAGCGCCGGAGCAATCCGGCGCCTAGAGGAATGGCTGTCATAACGGGCAACCGTCGTAACAGAATCCGGCCTATCGGCTTGCTTCATTTAATTCATACAAAAACGATCTCCCGGCTCACGAGGCCGGCGAGGTCAGTGAAAAATCAGAGACTTCAGGATCCCCATGAGCCAACCGGTTTTGTTTGAAGAACTGGCCACGCAGAATGGCCGCCGTATCGGCGTCGCCACGCTGGCTTCCGAAAAAACCTTGAATGCGCTGTCGCTCGACATGGTGCATCTGCTGACGCCGCAGTTGCGTCAATGGGCCAGGGATCCGGACATTGCGATGGTGCTGCTGCAGGCGCAGGGCGAAAAAGCCTTTTGCGCCGGCGGCGACCTGCAGAAGATCTACACCAGCATGCGCGAGCACCACGCCTCGCCGGCGCGGGATGACATCCGCGGCAATCAGTATGCGGCTGAATTCTTCGAACACGAATATCGCCTCGACTACGAAATCCATACTTATCCCAAGCCGATCCTGTGCTGGGGCCACGGCATCGTCATGGGCGGCGGCATCGGCCTGATGGCCGGCTGCAGCCACCGCGTGGTCACCGAGCGCTCGCGCCTGGCCATGCCGGAAATCACCATCGGCCTGTATCCCGACGTCGGCGGCAGCTGGTTCCTGAGCCGCACGCCGGGCAAGCTGGGCGCCTTCCTGGCGCTGACCGGCGCGCTGATGAACGCCGAAGACGCCAAGTTCACCGGGCTGGCCGATTACCGCATCGCCCACGCCGACAAGCAAAAAGTCATCGATGCCTTGCAACTGCAAAATTGGGGCGACGGCAACGATGCTGCCGTTCTCGGCCGCGTATTGCAACAAGCCGAGCGCGACGTCGCGGCCGAGGTGACATTTGCACCTTCCGCGCTGCGCGAGAATTTCGATCTGATCAATGCGCTGTGCAGCGGCCAGACCGTGCCCGACATCGTCGACGCCATCCTGGCCCACAAGACCGACAATCCGTGGCTGCAAAAAGCCATCGCCACGCTGACCGCCGGCGCCCCCGGTTCGGCTGCGCTGGCGCTGGCCTTGCAACAGCGCGTACGCCACATGTCGCTGGCCGAAGTGTTCCGCCTGGAATTCGTGGTGACGCTGCATTGCGCGGCGCGCCCGGATTTTGTCGAAGGCATCCGTGCGCTGATCATGGAGAAAGACCACCAGCCGAAATGGAATCCGGCGCGCCTGGCCGACGCCACGCCGCAATGGGTGGATGGTTTCTTCGCCGATCCGTGGCCGACGAGCGAGCATCCGCTGGCCGACCTGGTCTGAGCGACCCTCTCTGACTCCAATTACACCGTAGACGCCTGCAGCCGCTGCTGCAGGCGCTCCAGCGTGCGCACGAAAATCTGCGGATCGTCGACCGCGCGCGCCAGCACCAAGGCGCCCTGGATGCCGGCCAGAATTTCCTCGGTCAGACCGGCGGCTTCCTCTGGCTCGTAGCCGCTGCGTTGCAGGGCCGCATGCAGCGCCGCCGCCCAATCCACAAAGTAACTCTTCACCTTGTCGGCGAAACGGTCGCGCACATTGACCAGCGCAAAGACGCCGACCAGGCATACCTTTCTGCCCGACAGAAAATACCGCTTCACTTCGTCGAACATGCGATCGATGCCGGCCATGGCGTCGGCGCTCTCGCGCAACGGTACGTACACCTCGCGCTGGAACCAGCCGTCGATGTGGCTCAGTACCGCGTTCGCCATTTCATCTTTGCCGCCCGGGAACAGGTGGTACAGGCTGCCTTTGCCGAGACCGGTGCCTTCGGTGATGCGCGCCAGGCTGGCGCCTTCATAACCGTAGGCGCGAAAAATCTCCGCCAGCACCGGAATCAGTTCATCGCGTTGCGATCTGGCCGTCATTACAGGCCGAGATCGCTCAGGCTGGGATGATCGGCCGGGCGCGGCGCCGATTGATCCCAGTGGAATTTGCGCTCGCTCTCCTTGATCGGGAGGTCGTTGATCGAGGCATGGCGCGCGCGCATCAGGCCGTGCTCGTCGAACTCCCAGTTTTCATTGCCGTAAGAACGGAACCAGTTGCCCGAATCGTCGTGCCATTCGTAAGCGAAGCGCACGGCGATGCGGTTGCCTTCGAACGCCCACAATTCCTTGATCAGGCGGTACTGTTGCTCGCGCACCCATTTCTTGCCGAGGAAGGCGACGATGGCGGCGCGACCCTGGACGAAGTCGGCGCGGTTGCGCCAGCGGCTGTCCTCGGTATAGGCCAGCGAGACTTTTTCGGCGTTGCGGGTGTTCCAGCCGTCTTCGGCGGCGCGGACTTTCTGGATCGCGGTGTCGCGTGTGAACGGCGGAAGCGGAGGGCGGGATGTCGTCATGTGAACACCTGTAGTTGAATGGAAGTTGGACTGCGGATGAAGGTTTTGTACCGATCGGTAAACAAAGTCTAGTGCGGCCTCGACACGGAAGCAAGCCGAATCAACCTGATCGCCGCTGCGTCGAACTGTGCTTCATCCGGCAGCGGTGAACTGTGTACTTTGGCTACTTTGCAGGAAGGCGTAGGAGCGAAAATTGTTATCAGTCATCAGATGACATTAAGGCAAGTCATTCTTTTTCCGGATAACAGTCCCAGCAAGGCTTTCAAGGCGATCTCTTGTCTCTGTAGGGTGGCCTTGGCGGTGAAAAAAATAGCGCCATAAATCTCCTTGCGTTCAAAATTTTCATGTTGTACGATGACTGTCAATTAAAAATAACGATCTGCCGGAGACACGCCATGACTGTTTTTGCCTTGCTTGTTACGTTGTCCAGTACCTGAAGTTGCGTGCGCCGCGATGACGGCGCACGAAGTGTTGTTGTTTCCTTCTTTGCTGAGTCGGCGCCGTTTCGCGCCTGCACGGATTCAATCCGGGTGGTGTCGCGCCGTCTGCTCAGCGTCGGCAGTTCAACCAGCGACGATTCATGACATGAGCATGACCATGAGCGATTTGCAAGATCAGGTACGGCCCTTTAAACGTCTGCTGCTGACAGGGGCCGCCGGCAATCTCGGCCGGGTGCTGCGTGAGCGGCTGAAACCCTGGACCGACGTGGTGCGCCTGTCCGACATCGGCGACCTCGGCGAGGCCGCGTCCGGTGAGGAAATCGTCGCCTGCGATCTGGCCGACAAGACCGCCGTGTACGACATGCTGGAGGGCGTCGACGCCGTGCTGCATTTCGGCGGACGTTCGCTGGAAGCGCCGTTCGAGCAACTGATGCACGCCAACATCCAGGGCACCTACAACCTCTACGAAGGCGTGCACAAGCGCGGCATCCGCCGCGTGATCTACGCCAGCTCCAGCCACGCGGTCGGCTACTACCCAACCACCCGGCGCATCGACGCTGACAGTCCGTTGCGGCCCGACGGCCTGTATGGACTGACCAAGTGTTTCGGGGAATCGCTGTCGCGCTATTACTTTGATCGCTTCGGCGTGGAGACGGTGTGCCTGCGCATCGGTTCGTGTTTTCCGGAGCCGCGCAACGCGCGCATGCTGGCGACCTTCCTGAGCTACGACGACTTCGTCGAGCTGGTGCGCTGCGCGCTGTTCACGCCGCGCGTCGGTCACACCATCGTCTACGGCGTCTCCGACAATCGCATAGCCTGGTGGGACAACGGCAAGGCCGGCCACCTCGGCTTCGTGGCGCAGGACAGCGCCGATGCATTTGCCGAACGCTTCCCCTTCGGCGGCGCCTGGCCGGCAGCCGACGACGCCGGCAATTTCCAGGGCGGGCCGTTCATCCTGGCCGGTCCGCAATACGAATAGAAAACACACGCCATGCAAGTTCTCCCGCTCAACGATCAGCGTTACGACGTCGCCGAAAGTCCGTTCTGGCACGCAGCCCAATCGGCCTGGTACTGGGTCGACATTCCGCGCAAGCTGATCTGCCGCCAGACCGCCGATGGCGACTGCCAACAATGGCAACTGCCGGAAATGGTCGCGTGCATCGCGCCCGATGACGACGGTGGCTTGATCGCGGGCATGCACACCGGCATTTTCAGCGTGCGCTTGCAGGATGACGGCCATGCGCAATTGAGCAAGCTCGCGCAGCCGGCAGGATTGCAAGCCGACCAGCGTTTCAACGACGGACGTTGCGATCGCCAGGGGCGTTTCTGGAGCGGGGTGATGTGTCTCGACATGTCGCTGGCGCGCGCCGACGGCAAGCTGTATCGCTACGACGATGCGGGCTTGTCGGCGCCGATGGCAGATGGCCTGATCGTGCAAAACGGCCTGGCCTGGTCGCCGGACGGCAAGACCATGTACCTGTCCGATTCGCATCCGTCGAGACGCTTGGTCTGGGCCTTCGACTACGACGTCGACAGCGGCACGCCTTCACGCCGGCGCGTGTTCGCCGACCTCAATCATCATCGGGGACGTCCGGACGGGGCGGCCATGGACGTCGACGGCTGTTACTGGATTTGCGCCAACGACGCCGGTTGTGTGCTGCGCTTCACGCCGGACGGCAAGTTGGACCGGACCATCGAATTGCCCGCCAAAAAACCATCCATGTGCGCCTTCGGCGGCGACGACATGAAGACCATGATCGTCGCCAGCATCAGTCTTGGCGCACCGACAGGCGACGACGGCGCGGGCCGCATCTGGACGCTGAACCCGGGCGTCGCCGGCATGCGCGACGCACCGTTTGCGAAAGGATAGCGCCGCCAGACTACGCAGCGTGCAGCAAAGGACCGGCATCAGACGCATCAGATACACCAAAAGTAGACCCACATAAAACTACAGGAGACATGATGAACACGACCAGCGCATCCAAACGACAATTCCTCAAGACCGGCCTGGCCATCGGCGGCGCCGCAGCGGCCGGACTGTCCGGCAATCTCGCCTTCGCGCAGGACAAACCGCTGGTCACGCTGCGCATGTCGTCGACCTTGCCGCTCGACGCCAACTCGGCACACTATGTCTGGTACAGCCGCTTCGCGCAGAACCTGAAGACCGCGGTCGGCAACAAGATCGTCGTCAATTATTTTCCCAGTGACCAGCTCGGCAAGGAGTCCGACGTCGTCAATCAGGTGCGTATCGGCAGCGTCGACATGATGATCTCCGGCTCGTCGATCTGGTCCACTACCGTGCCGGAAATCGGCGTGCTCGACATGGGTTACCTGTTCGCCAACCTGGATCATTCCGGCCGTGCGCTGGACGGCAAGGCCGGCGCCATCCTGAGCAAGATGATGTATGACCGTGTCGGCGTGCAGGTGCTGGGCTGGGCCTATTCGCTGGGGGCGCGCAATGTGTTCACCAAGAATCCGGTGCGCAGCGTGGCCGAGTTGAAAGGCATCAAGCTGCGCGTGCTGCCGGTCAAGAATTTCATCGGCACCTTGCGCTACATGGGCGCGGTGCCGACGCCGATTCCGTTCGGCGAAATCTACACCTCGCTGCAGACCGGCGTGGTCGACGGTTTCGAGCACGATGCGCCGACCGCGCTGGCCGGAAAGTTCTTCGAAGTCGCCAAGTACTGCGCGCTGACCCAGCACATCTACAATCCGCAGACACCGGTGATCAGCAAGCGCTCGTTCGCCCGGATTCCGGCCGACCTGCAAAAGGCTTTCCTCGACGCCGCCGCCGAGGCGACCAACTATCAACGCCAGCGCGCCGCCGACATGGAGCGCGATGCCTTTGAAAAACTCAAGGGGCTTGGCCTGACCGTGTCGACGGTGGATCGCGAAGCGCTGCGCAAGGACGTCGCGCCGCTGTGGAGCGAGTTCACCACGCAATATCCGGCGGTCAAGCCGGTGGTCGACGAGATCGTTGCTGCGCGCGGCTGATGACGCGCGCAACTGAGCGAAGCCAAAGGAATCCATGATGAAAACGATGACTGCGCCGCTGGCGCCGGTGGACGCTGCAGAAGCCGAGAATGTGATCCATTCGCTGCACGCGTCGCCCAACGATGCAGTGGATTACCCGCGCCTGCAACGCGTGCTGGAGTTGGCCTCGGCGGCGGTGCTGGCGGTCGACGTGCTGGTGGTGTTCTTCTCGGTGATCTGGCGCTACGCCTTGCACGATCCGCTGGAATGGTCGGAAGAAGTGGCGCGTGCCCTGATGATCACGCTGGTGTTCTTTGGCGCCGCCAGCGTGCTGGGCCGCAGTCGCCACGTCGGCATCGACAGTCTGCGCGGCATTTTTCCGAAGTCGTGGTTGCCGTACGTGCTGCGGCTGTGCGACTGGGTGATCGCCTTCGTCTCGCTGTCGCTGGCCTACACCACCTGGCTGCTGCTTGAGATCAGCAACGACCAGACCACGCCGTCGGGCCTGCCGCAGACGATCTTCGTCTTGCCGGTGCTGGTCGGCAGCCTGCTGTTGTCGGTGTTCGCCATCACGCATGCGCTGAAGAAGTTCGGCCGCCATGCGCTGGTCTCGGGCCTGATCGGCGCGGTGGTGGTCGGCGGCGTGCTGGCGTTGCAGACGTTCTGGCCGGATCATGCGTTGCGGCCGATGCACGTCTTGCTGTTCGGCTTCCTGTTCTGCCTGGTGGCGGGGGTGCCGATTGCCTTTGCGCTGACCTTCGGCGCGCTGATGTTCTTCCTGCTGGAGCCGACCTTGTCGGTGATGGTGTTCGCCCAGCAGGTCGCGGCCGGCAGCGACCACTTCGTCATGCTGGCGGTGCCGTTCTTCATCCTGGCCGGCATGGTCATGGAGTGCAACGGCATGTCGTCGCGCCTGATCGAGCTGCTGCTGCGCATGTTCGGTCGCTTGCGCGGCGGCCTGAACCTGATCATGGTGACGGCGATGGCGTTCTTCTCGGGCGTGTCGGGATCCAAGCTGGCCGACGTCGCGGCGGTGGGCGGCATCCTGATGCCGGCGGTGCGCCAGACCAGACAGAATCCGAACGAAGCCGCCGGTTTGCTGGCGGCCTCGGCCATCATGGCGGAAACCATCCCGCCCTGCATCAACATGATCATCCTCGGTTTCGTCGCCAACCTGTCGATCGGCGGGCTGTTCCTGGCGGGGATACTGCCGGCGCTGGCGATGGCGATCGCGCTGTGCATCATGGCGTACTACACCGGCCGCAAGGTCGACGTCAGCGTGGTGTTCATCAAGCCGCGCCCGATGGGCAAGCTGATCGGCGGCGCGCTGGTCGGGCTGATCATGATCGTGATGATCGGCAAGGGCGTCGCCTCGGGGGTTGCGACTTCGACCGAAATCTCGTCGTTCGCCGTGGTGTACGCCATCGTGGTCGGCTGGCTGGCGTTCCGCGAGCTCAACCGCAAGGTGCTGGTCAAGCTGTTCGTCGATGCGGCCTCGATGTCGGGCATGGTGCTGTTCATCGTGGCCGCCGCCAGCAGCGTGGCGTACGCGCTGACGGTGGAGCAGATTCCGCACGCGCTGGCCGAGCTGATGGTGAGCCTGGCGCACGACTACGGCAGCTGGATGTTCATCCTGATTTCGGTGCTGGCGCTGATCCTGTTCGGCGCCGTGCTGGAAGGCGCGCCGGCGCTGATCATCTTCGGGCCGCTGCTGACGCCGATTGCGGTGCAGCTTGGCTACAATCCGCTGCACTTCGCCATCATCCTGGTGATTTCGATGGGCATCGGCCTGTTCTCGCCGCCGTTCGGGCTGGGCATGTACGCGACGTGCGCGATTGCGCAGGTGCGCCTGCAGGACGTGGTAAAACCTTATCTGAAGTATCTGGCGATCCTGCTGGTCACGCTGGTGGTGATCATCGTCTGGCCGGATCTGAGTTTGTGGCTGCCGCGCCGTTTCGGTTTCTCCTGATGGTTTGACGGGGACCCAGGCCTGAAAAATTTTCAAGGATTTTCAACCAGCGAGGTTCGCTTGCGGACGCGCTTTCATCATCAAGTACGCTATGGACAAGCAAAAAGATACGCAAAAAATCAAGGCCGCGGCCGCATTGCTGCTGGCTGCCCGCAACCATGAAGTCGCGCTCGGACGCCTTCCCGACGAGTACGTTCCGGTCGACGCCGCCGAAGCCTACGCGGTGCAGGACCAGGTATCCGAAGCGCTGGGACCGGTCGGCGGTTGGAAGGTCGGCGCCAAGGCGCCGGGCGCCCAGCCCAGCTGCGCACCGATGCCGGCACGGTTCATCTTTGCCGCGCCTTATCATTTTTTCGATCTGCTGACCGCCGGGTCGCGGGGCATCGAAGTCGAGATCGCGCTGCGCATGAAGCACGACCTGCCGCCGCGCGGCACGGCATACAGCCAGGAAGAAGTGGTGGCCGCGGTGGCCACGGTGCATCCGGCGATCGAGCTGGTGTCGTCGCGCTATACCGAATATCCGGCCGCCAACCCATTGGCGGGACTGGCCGACGCGCTCAGCAATTGCGCGTTCATCTACGGTCCGGGCCGCAGCGACCTCGGCCAGATCGACCAGAGCATCCAGCACGCCGAGCTGTATTTCAACGGCCTGGAGGTCGCCAGGACCGTCGGCGGCAATCCGGTGGTCGACATCTGGCCGCTGGTGACCTGGCTGGTCAATCATCTGTGCGAGCGTTGCGGCGGGATCAGGGCGGGCCAGTTCGTGACCACGGGGTCGTGCACGGGCCTGCTGTTCGCCGACAAGGGCAGCAGCGTCAACGCCCTGCTGCAAAACATCGGCAAGGTCGACATTTCCTTCGCGCAGGCGTGAGCGCAGGCAGCGGCGGTTCGGCTGCTGAACGTGATTGCGTAGCGTGTGAGTAAGTGAGTGAGGGTAGGGCGGGGAGAGGAGAAAGACCGGCGATCCGGCGTTCAGGATCGCGGCGAAAAACAATGTATTTGAATGCCGTGAACTCCAGGTTCACAGCATTCAAATCGAACAATTATTTCTTCTTCTTGTTCACTGCTTCTTTGAACGACTTACCAGCGGAGAACTTCACTGTAGTTGCAGCAGCGATCTTGATCTCTTCGCCAGTTTGTGGGTTACGGCCGGTACGAGCAGCGCGCTTGCCTGTGGAGAAAGAACCGAAACCGACCAGTTGCACTGTGTCGCCCTTGGTAACTGCCTTGATGATGTTTTCAACGACGGAGTCCAGGGCACGTTGTGCAGCAGCCTTCGAGATTTCAGTATCAGCAGCGATTGCATCGACCAATTCGGATTTGTTCACTTTAAAATTCCTTTCACTGTTAAGGTGCCGAGATTTTAGCATTGGAATGCGCCTACTCCGCAAGCCCCATCTGATGTTTAATTGAATTGTCGCGATCTATTTCATGCGAATTTCATCGGATTGAAAGAAACGCGATGCGCACTGGATGTTTTTTCGCGTTTGCATTTCCGTTTTTCGTCGCCGCGAACTTTTCCAGGCGCTGTTTTTTTGAGGCATACTGCGGCAGCCGAAAAATTCCGGCGATGTTCCGGTCCGTTTTTTTTCGTGTTCGCCTGCGTTGATGTTTTTTGATTGCCTGCAAAATCCCTTCCCTGGCCGCTTAGTTGTTTACAGACCGGCCTCCCCTCCAGAACCCGTGCGGAATTCGAGATAAACACATGTGTATATCTCAAGTGGTACATTCAATTAATTTCCTAAGTCCTTAATTCTGGACGAAAAAGCGCTTTCGGATGCATTTTAAGTAAGTGCGCTAAGTCTTTGACTTTATTAAACAAATCCCTGTTTTCACCCCTGAATATCGCTTGACCTGTATTAGTGCATCCTCTAAAGTGGGCGGCAGTGTGAAAAAGTGTTTTTTTGTGGGGCATTTTCGGATTCCTTGCATCGGAACGCTGGTTTCAAGCATGCCAACAGCGACAGCAAAAAGGGTCAAACACAGTGTTTCAGGGCGCGTCATCAATCAATCTCGATGCCAAAGGACGGATGTCCATTCCGGCCAGGCACCGTGACGCCCTCGCGGTTCAGTGCGAAGGGCGGGTCACCCTGACGCGTCATCCGCACGGCTGCCTGCTGTTTTTCCCGCGCCCGACCTGGGAAAGCCATCGTGAACAGATCGCCGCCTGGCCAATGTCGGCACGCGCCTGGCAGCGGGTTTTCCTCGGCAACGCCTCCGACGTCGAGATCGATTCGGCCGGCCGCATCCTGATCGCGCCGGAATTGCGCGCGGCAGTGGGCCTCGAACGCGACGTCATGCTGCTGGGCATGGGCAGTCATTTTGAAATCTGGGATGCCGCCAAGCTGGCCGAGAACGAATCGGAAGCTGTTGCCGCAGGCATGCCGGACGTGTTGAGCAACTTTTCCTTCTGACGGCGCGACGCGATGACTTTGCAATCGGTGCCCGATTTGCAGCACCGCACGGTGCTGTTGGATGAAGCGGTAGATGCCCTGGCGATCGAAGGCGGGCGCGCCGACGGCGTCTATCTGGACGGCACCTTCGGCCGCGGCGGCCACAGCCGCAAGATCCTTGAGCGCCTGAGCGCGCGCGGACGCCTGATTGCATTCGACAAGGATCCGATGGCGATCGCCACGGCGCAGACCATTGCCGATCCGCGTTTTGCGATCGTGCATGACAGTTTTGCCACGCTCGATGAAGCGTTGGCGCAGCACGGCGTGACGCAGGTCGACGGCGTGTTGATGGATTTGGGTATTTCTTCGCCGCAGGTGGACGACGCGGCGCGGGGTTTCAGTTTCAGGTTCGATGGCCCGCTGGACATGCGCATGGATACCACGCGCGGCGTGTCGGCAGCGGAGTGGCTGGCAACGGCGGACGAACAGACGATAGCAAAGGTGATACGAGAATATGGGGAAGAACGGTTTGCTCTTCAGATTGCAAAGACGATTGTTGCTCGCCGGGCAGTCGAGCCAATTTCAACCACACGACAGCTTGCCGCGCTCGTGGCACAAGCGGTCAAAACCCGCGAGAAAGGCAAAGACCCGGCCACTCGTACCTTTCAGGCTGTACGGATTTTCGTCAATCAAGAGCTTGAAGAACTCGAGATAGGGCTGGAAAAAGCATTTCGGCAGATGGCGCAGTATGGGAGATTGGTTGTGATCAGCTTTCACTCGTTGGAAGATCGCATCGTCAAGCAGTTCATGGCATCCAAAGCCCATGTGCCGCAGCCTGACCGCCGCCTGCCGATTCGTGCGGTCGACCTGCCGCAGCCGCTCGGAAAACTCCATCCGCGCATCAAGCCGAGCGACGCTGAAGTCGCCGCCAATCCACGCGCACGCTCCGCCGTGATGCGCTCCCTCGAACGCACCGTCGAGGCCGGATCATGACCGGCCGCCTGAGCTTCGCCGTCACCGTGTTGCTGGTGCTGTGCGCGCTGTCGCTGGTGAACGCCCAATATCAGGCGCGCCGTCTGTTCATCGAGCTGGAACGCGCGCAATCTGCCGCGCGCCAGCTCGATATCGACTGGGCGCAACTGCAGCTGGACCAATCCACGCTGGGCAAGAATTCCCGCATTGAAGCACTGGCGCGGCGCGATCTCAACATGGTCGCGCTCACGCCGGAGCGAACGCAGTATCTGACGGTGAGGGGCAAATGACCCGTATGCCGCCCCGCACCAACGTCGCCGGAGGGCGCGTCGCCGCCTCGCGCGGCGTTGCCTTTTCTGCCAGTCCGGTCTTGCAGGTCAAGATGCCGGCCTGGCGTTCGCGCGTGGTGCTGTTCGTGCTGTTCATGGCTTTCCTGACGCTGGCCGGGCGCGCTTTGTGGCTGCAGGGCATGTCCACTGATTTCCTGCAGAAGCAGGGCGCGTCGCGCTACGCGCGTACGCTTGAGTTGCCGGCCACGCGCGGCAAGATCACGGACCGCAACGGCCAGGTGCTGGCCTCGTCGGTGCCGGTCAAGGCGATCTGGGCGATTCCCGACGACGTCCAGGAAGCGCCCAGGGACAAGCTGCGCGAATTGGCCAAATTGCTCGGCATGAGCGACGCCGAACTGCGCAAGAAACTCGATTCCGATCGCAACTTCGTCTATCTGAAGCGCCAGGTCGAGCAGGACACCGCCGACAAGATCGTCAAGCTCGGCATCGCCGGCATCGAGACGCGCAAGGAATACAAGCGCTTTTATCCCGAAGGTGAAGTCATGGCCCACGTCGTGGGCTTTACCAATGTGGAAGACGCCGGGCAGGACGGCATGGAACTCGGCTCGCAGAAGACCCTGGCCGGCGTGACCGGCAGCCGGCGCGTCATCAAGGACCGCCTCGGCCGCATCGTCGAAGACATCGAAGCCGTGCGCGAGCCGCATGACGGCAAGGATTTGACGCTGTCCATCGACAGCAAAATCCAGTACATCGCCTTCACGCAACTGAAAGACGCGGTCGAAAAGAACAAGGCCAAGGCCGGCGGCATCATCGTCGTCGACGCGCGCACCGGCGAAGTGCTGGCGCTGGCCAACCTGCCGACCTATAACCCCAATGATCGCTCGGTGCTGACCGGCGCACAGCTGCGCAATCGCGTGCTGACCGACACATTCGAGCCGGGTTCGACGCTCAAGCCGTTTACCGTGGCGCTGGCGTTGGATACGCATCGCGTCACTCCATCGACGGTGTTCCAGACGTCGCCAGGAAAAATGACCATCGGCACCGCCACCATCGGCGACTCGCACGCGCACGGGCCGCTGACGGTCGCGCAGATCATCGAAAAATCCTCCAACATCGGCACCGCCAAGATCGCGCTCGAAATGCCGGCGCAGGAAATGTGGGAAATGTTCACCAACGTCGGCCTCGGCCAGCAACCGAAATTCGGCTTCCCGGGTGCGGTTGCCGGCCGTGTGCGTCCTTATAAAGCATGGCGTCCGATCGAACAGGCGACGATGAGCTACGGTCACGGCATCTCGGTCTCGCTGATCCAGCTGGCGCATGCCTATACGATTTTTGCCCGCAACGGCGACCTGATCCCCTTGTCGTTCACCAAGGTCAACGATTCGCCGATCGGCCAGCGCGTGATCTCTGAAAACACCGCGCTGCAAATGCGCCGCATGCTGGAAACCGTGGTGGCGCCGGGCGGCACCGCACCGCAGGCGCAAGTGCCCGGCTATCGCGTCGGCGGCAAGACCGGTACCGCGTACAAGATCGAGGGCGGCAAGTACGTGAAGAAATACGTGTCTTCGTTTGTCGGCATCGCGCCGATGTCCGATCCGCGCCTGATCATCGCCGTGATGCTGGATGAGCCCAGCGCCGGCAGTCACTTTGGCGGCACCGTCGCCGGTCCCGTCTTCGCCAACGTGACGGCCAATGCCTTGCGTGCGCTCAATGTCGCACCGGATTCCAGCGTGACCAACATCATCATTCCAAAAGACGCCTTAGAGGAGAGCATGTAATGCCTGCGACCATGCTTTCCGCGCAAAAAATCGTGACCTGGCTGGAGGGCGTCGCCGTTGCCGGCGCCAACCTGACCGCGGATTCACGTCGCGTGCAGGCCGGCGACATCTTCTTCGCTTATCCCGGCGACAGCGCCGACGGTCGCCGCTACATTGCCAATGCCGTTGAGCGCGGCGCCGCTGGGGTGGTATATGAAGAGGCCGGACACGATTGGGACGACAAGCCGGACGACGTGCCGCATCTGGGCGTGCGCGGACTCAAGCATCTGGCCGGCTTCGCCGCCAATGCCTATTACAAGCAGCCGGACCGGGAAATGTTTACCGTCGCCGTCACCGGCACCAACGGCAAGACCTCGTGCTCGTACTGGCTCGGCATGGCGCTGTCGCGCCTGCAAGGCGCCTCTGCATCTGCTGCGCCGGCTGCCGTGGTCGGCACGCTCGGCGTGGGCATGTTCCAGGACGGCAAGCCGCATGCCTTTGACGTGACCGGCTACACCACGCCGGATGCGGTGCTGTTGCAACGCAAATTGTCCGATCTGCGCACGGCGCGGGCGTCGGTGCTGGCGATCGAAGCATCCTCGATCGGCCTCGACCAGGGCCGCATGAACGGCCTGCATGTGGACGTTGCGCTGTTCACCAATTTCACGCGCGACCATCTCGATTACCACGGCGACATGATCGCCTACGAAGCAGCCAAGATTCAGCTGTTCGATTCGCCCGGCCTGCAGCATGCCGTCATCAATCTGGATGACCAGATGGGGCAGCGGCTGATCCCTTACGTGCAAGCCAAGAACATCCCGATCATCGGTTATTCGCTGGGCGACGCCAGCGTGGATGCCTCGCTGGAAAGCGTGCCCGTGCTGCGCGCTTCGGCGATCCGCAGCACCAGCGTCGGCACCAGTTTCCACATCGAGTCGCCATTCGGCGCCGGTCAGGTCAAGACGCAACTGGTGGGACAATTCAATGTCAGCAACGTGCTCGGCATCCTCGGCGTGATGCTGGCCAAGGGCACCGCCTGGGATGCTGCGCTGGCAGTGATCGGTACGTTGACGGCGGTGCCTGGACGCATGCAGCAGTTCGGCGGCCAGGAAGTGCCGCTGATCGTGATCGACTACGCCCACACGCCGGATGCGCTCGAAAAGACCTTGCTGGCTTTGCGCCAGGTTGCCAATCAGCGCGGCGGAGAACTGTGGTGCGTGTTCGGTTGCGGCGGCGATCGCGATCCGGGAAAACGTCCACAAATGGGCGCGGTTTCCGAGCTCGCCGACCACGTCATCCTGACCAGCGACAATCCGCGCAGTGAAGATCCTGCCGTCATCATTTCGCATATCAAGAGCGGCATGACGCGACTGACGCCGCACGTGCTGTCGGACCGCGCCGGCGCGATCCTGTGGGCCGCACGTCACGCGGTGAAGCAGGATGTCGTGCTGCTGGCCGGCAAGGGGCATGAGACCTTCCAGGAAATCGCCGGCAAGAAATATCCCTTCCTCGACGCCGACCACGTCGCGCTGGCATTGGCTGCGCGCGCCACGATGATGGGAGGCGCGTGATGCAGACGACGCTTGAACAATTGAAGCAGTGGCTGGACGGCGCGACCGTGCACAACGACGCTGGTGCATTGGCTGACGTGTCCATCAACGGCGCCACCACCGACAGCCGCGCAGTTGTGCCCGGCAACCTGTTCATCGCCTTGCGCGGCGAACGTTTCGACGCCCATGATTTCCTCGACGCGGTGGCTGCCCAAGGCGCTGCCGCGGTGGTGGTCGAGCGTGTTCCGGCCGGCTTGAAAATACCCGCCATCGTCGTGTCCGACACCCGCGTCGCGCTGGGCCGGATTGCACGTCACTGGCGCCAGCAATTCAAGTTGCCGCTGATCGCCGTGACCGGCAGCAACGGCAAGACCACGGTCAAGGAAATGATCGCCTCGATTCTCGCGGCTGATTTCGGCGAGGACCGCAGCATGGCCACGCGCGGCAACTTCAACAATGAAATCGGCGTACCGCTGACGCTGTTCCGTCTGCAGCCGCAACACCAGGCAGCCGTGGTCGAGCTCGGCATGAACCATCCCGGCGAGATCGCCGTGTTGGCTGAAATTGCGCGGCCGACGCTGGCGCTGGTCAACAACGCGCAGCGCGAGCATCAGGAATTCATGGCGACCGTCGAGGCTGTCGCGCGCGAGAATGGCGCCGTGTTTGCCGCCTTGCCGGCCGACGGCATCGCCGTGTTCCCGGCGGAAGACGACTACGCCTGGGTCTGGCGCGAGATCGCCGGCGCACGTCCGGTCATCAGCTTCGGCCTGAATCCGGATGCCAACGTCAGCGCAACGTATCAGGTCCGCGAGTTCGGCAGCGCCATCGCCGTCAACGCCGACATTGACGGTCGCTCGCAACAATTCGGCATCAAGCTCGCCGCCGTCGGCGAGCACAACGTGCGCAATGCGCTGGCCGCAACCGCATGTGCCCTGGGCGCGGGCATCGCCGTCGCCGCCATCGTGCGCGGGCTGGAAGCATTCGCGCCGGTCAACGGTCGCCTGCAACGCAAGGCCGCCGCTAGCGGCGCGCTGGTGATCGACGACACCTACAACGCCAATCCGGATTCGGTGCGCGCGGCCATCGACGTGCTGGCGCAAACCGTCGCACCGCGTGTCCTGGCGCTGGGCGACATGGGCGAGGTCGGCAACGAAGGTCCCAAATTCCACCGCGAAATCGGCGCCTATGCGCGCGAACGCGGCATCGAGCATTTCTTCGGTTTCGGCGACGCCATGCGCGACGCCATCGAGGCATACAACAGCGCGCCGGGAGCAGCATTTCCGGCACGCCATTTCGACACCGTCGACGCCATCGGCGCCGCAACCCGGGAGGTTGCCGTCGCCGCCGCGACGGTGTTGGTAAAAGGTTCGCGTTTCATGAAGATGGAACGCGTTGTGCAGCATTTGGTCGGGGCGCAGCTGCAGACCGGGGCGCCACTTCACCAGGAGACTCATTAACATGCTGCTTTGGCTGGCTCAGAATTTTCAGCAGGATTTCAGTTTCCTGCGCGTCTTCAACTTCATCACCTTCCGCGCCGTGTTCGCGACGCTGACGGCGCTGTTGATCGGCCTCGTCGCCGGTCCGGCGGTCATCCGCATGCTGACCTTGCTCAAGGTCGGCCAGGCAGTGCGCACCGACGGTCCGCAAACGCACCTGATCAAATCCGGCACGCCCACCATGGGCGGCGTGCTGATCCTGATCGGCATCGGCATTTCGACTCTGCTGTGGGCGGATCTCAGCAACCGTTTCGTCTGGATCGTGCTGATCGTGACGCTGGGCTTCGGCACCGTCGGCTGGGTGGACGATTACCGCAAGGTGGTCTACAAGGATCCGAACGGCATGCGTTCGCGTGAAAAGTATTTCTGGCAATCGCTGATCGGCCTGGTGGCGGCGTTTTACCTGGCGTTTTCGGTGTCCGAAGTCAGCAACATGAAGGTGCTGGATCTGTTCTTCGCCTGGGTGCAATCGGGCTTCAACCTCGACCTGCCGCCCAAGGCCGACCTGATCGTGCCGTTCTTCAAGACCGTCAGCTATCCGCTGGGCGTGTGGGGCTTCATCGCGCTGACCTATTTCGTCATCGTCGGCACCAGCAACGCGGTCAACCTGACCGACGGCCTCGATGGCCTGGCGATCATGCCGACCGTGCTGGTCGGCGGCGCATTGGGCATCTTTGCTTACCTGACCGGCAGCGCCAGCTACGCCAAATACTTGTTCATCCCGCACATTCCGGGCGCCGGTGAATTGCTGATTTTCTGCGGCGCGATGGCCGGCGCCGGACTGGCTTTCCTCTGGTACAACGCGTACCCCGCGCAAGTGTTCATGGGCGACGTCGGCGCACTCGCGCTGGGGGGCGCGCTCGGCACCATCGCCGTGATCGTGCGCCAGGAAATCGTGTTGTTCATCATGGGCGGCATCTTCGTGGTGGAAACCCTGTCGGTGATGATTCAGGTGGCTTACTTCAAGTTCACCAAGAAACGCTACGGCGTCGGCAAGCGCGTACTGCTGATGGCGCCGCTGCATCATCACTATGAACAAAAAGGCTGGAAAGAAACACAAGTCGTGGTGCGCTTCTGGATCATCACGATGATGCTGGTGCTGTTCGGTCTGTCGACGCTGAAGTTGCGTTGAACAGATCTCATTGGAAAGACTCGGGTATTAAAGAATGAATTACGTCGATAAACACGCTCTGGTGCTCGGACTCGGTGAATCCGGTCTGGCGATGGCGCAATGGCTGGTCCATTGCGGCGCGCGCGTGCGTGTGGCCGATACCCGCGACGAGCAAGCCGTGGCCGAGCGCCTGGCGGCATTGCGCGCGGCGTCCGGCGATGTCGAATTCGTCGGCGGCCAGGCGCTGTCGGCCTCCTTGCTGGAGGGTGTCGACTTCGTCGCCGTCAGCCCCGGCCTGGCGCCCGAACGCGAACTGGCGGCCGTGTCCGCCGCCGCGAGCGAACGCAACATCCCGTTGTGGGGTGAAATGGAATTGTTCGCGCAAGCCCTGGCGGCATTGCGCGAAGAGCGCGCCTACGCGCCGAAAGTATTGGCCATCACCGGCACCAACGGCAAGACCACCGTCACCAGTCTGACCGGCATGCTGTGCCGTCGCGCAGGGTTGACGACCAAGGTCGCCGGCAACATCAGCCCGGCCGTGCTGGACGTCCTGCGCCAGGCGCTGATCGACGATGAAGCGCACGCCAAGGTGGTTGCCGAACAATTGAGGATCGAGCAAGAAGCTGCCGCCTTGCAGGCCGAAGCCGATGCGGTGGAGGCTGAGAAGCTGGCCGCAGAAGCGGCGCAACAAGCCGCCGCCGAAGCTGCACGAAAGGCAGCGGAAGAAGCCGAACTCGCCGCCGCTTCGGCGCAGCTGGAATTGCGCGAACAGGAAGAAGCCGCCGAATTGCAAGCTGCGATCGACGAAGCCGCAAATGAATTGAAAGAAGCGGACGCGTCGGCGACACAGGCAGCGCTGATCGGGGGCGACGCCGTGCTGAGCGTCGAGGCATCTGCCGATCCTGACGCGGCATCGGCCATGGTCGAAGGCGACGCACAGCAAGAGGCCATCGCCGATGCAGAGGTTCAAGCGGCGCAGGACGAATTCGAGCAAGAATCGGCCATGCCGGAAGTCGGACCTGTCGACGACGAAGACACCGCTCCGCTGCAATTGGAATTGCCGCCGCCCGAACCCGAAAAAGTCTACACAGGCATCCTGCCGCAAGCCTGGGTGCTGGAGTTGTCGAGCTTCCAGTTGCATTCGACGCACAGCCTGCAGCCCAGCGCTGCCACTGTGCTCAACTTGACCCAGGACCATCTCGACTGGCACGGCAGCATGGACGCCTATGCCGCCGACAAGGCGAAAATTTTCGGCGACAACACCGTTCGCGTGCTCAACCGCGACGATCCGCTGGTCATGCAGATGACCAAGCCGGGCGCGACCGTTTCCAGTTTCGGCATGGGCGAACCGACCAGGGCCGGCGACTTCGGCCTGGTCGATGAAAACGGCATGCTGTGGCTGGCCAACGCCATGGCCATCGAAGACGAGGAAAAACCCGAAGGCCGCCGCCGCAAGAAGGATCCCAAGGAAGTGGTCGAGCAACCGTTTCTGCTCAAGCGCCTGATGCCGGCCGATGCCTTGCGCATTCGCGGCCTGCACAATGCGCTCAACGGCCTGGCCGCGCTCGCGCTGTGCCGCGCCGTCGACCTGCCGCTGGCGCCGCTGCTGCACGGCCTGCGCGAATACACCGGCGAGCCGCACCGCGTCGAGCTGGTCACGACCATTCAGGACGTGGAATATTACGACGACAGCAAGGGCACCAATGTCGGCGCCACCGTGGCCGCGCTCAATGGCCTCGGCCACGGCGGCAAACCGAATCGCCTGTTGCTGATCGCCGGCGGCGATGGCAAGGGGCAGGATTTCACGCCCTTGGCCGAACCGCTGTCGAAGTACGCTCGCGCGGTGTTCCTGATCGGTCGCGATGCGGGCGCCATCCGCAGCGCCGTCACCGACAGCGGAGTCGAACTGATCGACTGCGCGACGCTGGAAGAAGCCGTCGAAAAAGCCGGCGCCATGGCGCAGGGCGGCGACGCCGTGTTGCTGTCGCCGGCCTGCGCCAGCCTGGACATGTTCCGCAATTATGCGCATCGCGCCGAAGTCTTCGTCGACGCCGTGCGTGAGTTGGCCCTGTCGCGCGGCGAGGTGATGTGATGAAACTGACGCTGCCCTCGATCACAGGCTGGTTCGGCGCCAAGGATGAACCGGGCGTGCGCGGCAATGCGCGCTCGGGCAGCAACAGCGGCAGCCTGAAAGGCATCAGCGGCATCGAGCAGCGTTCACGCATGATGGAGTACGACCAGCCCCTGGTATGGGTGGTGTTGCTGCTCATGCTGTTCGGTATGGTCATGGTGTATTCGGCGTCGATCGCCTTGCCTGACTCGCCCAAGTACGCGAACTACAAGACGGCGCATTTCCTGATCCGTCAGGCCATGTTCATCGGCGTCTCGCTGCTGGCCGGCCTGCTGGTGTTCCGCATCAAGATCGAGACCTGGCAAAAGCTGGCGCCGTATCTGTTTGTCGGCACGCTGATCCTGCTGGCGATGGTGTTGATCCCCGGCATCGGCAAGGGCGTCAACGGCGCCAAGCGCTGGCTGTCGTTCAAGGTATTCAATTTGCAGCCGTCGGAATTGATGAAGCTGTTCATCGTGCTGTATGCCGCCGACTACACGGTGCGCAAGCAGGAAGTGATGCACAAGCTGACCAAGGGCTTCATGCCAATGACCTTGGCGGTGGGCGTGGTCGGTTTGCTGTTGCTGCTGGAGCCAGACCTTGGCGCATTCGGCGTGATCGTCTGCATCGCCATGGGCATCCTGTTTTTGGGCGGCATCAACGGCGTCTGGTTTGGCGGCATCGGCGCCACGCTGGTCGGGATTTTTTCGCTGGTGATTGTGTTGTCGCCATGGCGGCGCGAGCGGATTTTTGCGTACATGAATCCATGGGTGGAAGAGAACGCGCTCGGCAAGGCCTATCAGTTGTCGCACTCGCTGATCGCCTTTGGTCGCGGCGAGCTGTTCGGCGTCGGCCTCGGCGGCAGCGTGGAAAAATTGCACTATCTGCCGGAAGCGCATACCGACTTCCTGCTGGCCGTGATTGGCGAAGAACTCGGGTTTGCCGGCGTGCTGGTGGTGGTGTTGCTGTTCTACTGGCTGATCAAGCATGCCTTCGAAATCGGCCGCCAGGCGATCGCGCTGGACCTGACGTTCGCCGGCCTGGTCGCCAAGGGCATCGGCATCTGGATCGGCGTGCAGACCTTCATCAACATGGGCGTGAACCTCGGCTTGCTGCCGACCAAGGGACTGACCTTGCCGCTGATGAGTTACGGCGGCTCGGGCGTGCTGATCAATTGCGTCGGCCTGGCGATCCTGCTGCGCATCGATTATGAAAACCGCATGTTGATGCGGGGAGGACGCTTATGACCTCCACAAGCAAGCGCCTGCTGATCATGGCAGCCGGCACCGGCGGGCATATCTTCCCGGGCCTGGCGATCGCGGACACCATGCGCGCGCGCGGCTGGCAGGTTTCCTGGCTGGGTACGACGCATGGCATGGAGCGCGATCTGGTGCCGAAACATGGCGTCGAGATGGATTCCATCGTCTTCGCGGGTCTGCGCGGCAAAGGTCTCGCGCATACCGTCAAGGGCGTGTGGCGAATGATTGCAAGCTTCGGCGCCTGCTACGGGATCATCGGCAAGCGCCGGCCCGACGTGGTGCTGGGCATGGGCGGTTACGTGACGGTGCCGGGCGGCGCGATGGCGCGTCTGCGCGGCGTGCCGCTGGCGTTGGTCAACGCCGACGCGGCCTTGCTGCTGTCGAACAAGATGCTGACGCCGCTGGCCGACAAGGTGTTGTTCGGCTTCCCTGCCGATTTCGGCAAGGCGGCCGCCAAGGCGGAAGTCACCGGCAATCCGGTGCGCAAGGAAATCCTGGCGCTGCCGCTGCCGGCGACGCGTTATGCCGGTCACGACGGTCCGCTGCGCATCCTGGTGGTGGGCGGCAGCCTGGGCGCGAAAGTATTGAATGAATGCGTGCCGGCCGCGCTGGCGAAACTGCCGCCGGATCAGCGTCCGCTGGTGACGCATCAGTCCGGCAAGCAGCATATCGAAGCCTTGCGTGCGGCCTATGCGCAAGCGGGCGTGGAGGCGGAAGTGGTGGATTTCATCGACGACATGCCGCGCCGCTATGCCGACGCCGACCTGGTGATCTGCCGCGCCGGTGCGATCACGGTGTCGGAGCTGACCGCGGCCGGTGTGGCCAGCGTGCTGGTGCCCCTGGTGGCGTCGACCACTTCGCATCAGCGCGACAACGCCACATGGATGGCGCAGAACAAGGCGGCAGTGCATTTGCCGCAGACAGAGATGACGCCGGACAGCCTGGCGGCATTGCTGCAAGAAATGAATCGGCCGGCCTGCCTGCAAATGGCGCTGGCGGCATATGAACAAGGCAGGCGCAACGCCAACGAGGCGATTGCGCAGGTGCTGGAAAGACTGGTAAAGCAATGAAACATCGGGTTAAAAATATTCACTTCGTCGGCATTGGCGCCGAGCCGCGCGGTCGCGCGGCGTTTCTTAACCTGGGGCACAGCCGGTCCGCCGGTGAGTAAAGAACATGAAACATAGAGTCAAAAATATCCATTTCGTAGGCATTGGCGGATCCGGCATGAGCGGCATTGCCGAGGTCTTGCTGAATCTGGGCTACGGCGTGTCCGGCTCGGACCTGGGCAGCAACGCCGCCACGCAGCGCCTGGCGCAGCTGGGCGCGCGCATCCTCTACGGCCATGCGGCCGAGAACATTGAAAACGCCGACGCCATCGTCACCTCGACTGCGGTCAAGGGCGACAATCCGGAAGTGGTGGCGGCGCGCAAGAAACATATTCCCATCGTCCCGCGTGCGGTGATGCTGGGTGAACTGATGCGCCTGAAGGCGGGCATCGCGATTGCCGGCACGCACGGCAAGACCACCACCACCAGCCTGGTGGCGAGCGTGCTGGCGCAAGGCGGGCTCGATCCGACCTTCGTGATCGGCGGTCGCCTGACCAGCGCCGGCGCCAACGCCAAACTCGGCTCGGGCGACTTCATCGTGGCCGAGGCCGACGAGTCGGATGCCTCGTTCCTGAACCTGACGCCGGTGATCGAAGTCATCACGAACATCGATGCCGATCACATGGAAACCTATAACCATGATTTCGCCAAGCTCAAGCAGGCCTTCGTCGAGTTCACCCAGCGCCTGCCGTTCTACGGCGTCGCGGTGCTGTGCCTGGACGATCCGCATGTGCGTGAAATCATGCCGATGATTTCCAAGCCCATCCTGACCTACGGCTTCCATGAAGATGCCGACATCCGTGCCATCGACGCCAAGGCTGTCGACGGCAAGATGGAATTCACCG
This sequence comes from Herbaspirillum lusitanum, assembly GCF_026127345.1. Lineage (NCBI taxonomy): Bacteria > Pseudomonadati > Pseudomonadota > Betaproteobacteria > Burkholderiales > Oxalobacteraceae > Herbaspirillum > Herbaspirillum lusitanum. The sequence continues at coordinate 188,808 of NZ_QXFG01000002.1, forward strand.
TGATCCAGGACGGCTATGCGCCAATGCAAGTGAGCCTGAATCAGCCCGGCATGCACAACGTGCAGAACGCCTGCGCCGCCGTGGCGATTGCGCGCGAACTCGACGTCGCCGACGCCGATACGCAAAAGGCGCTGACCGAATTCAACGGCGTCGGCCGCCGCTTCACGCGCTACGGCGACGTCCAGCTGCTGGACGCCGCCGGCAAGCCGGCCGGCTCCTTCACGCTGGTGGACGATTACGGCCACCATCCGGTCGAGACCGCGGCCACCATTTCCGCAGCGCGCGGCGCTTATCCGGGCCGTCGCCTGGTGCTGGCGTTCCAGCCGCATCGCTACACCCGTACGCGCGACCTGTTTGAAGATTTCGTCAAGGTGCTGTCGTCGACCGACGTGCTGGTGCTGGCGGAAGTGTATGCGGCCGGCGAGCAGCCGATTGTCGCCGCCGACGGTCGTTCGCTGGCGCATGCATTGCGCGTGGCGGGCAAGGTCGAGCCGATCTTCGTCGAAGACATCGCCGACATGCCGGCGACGATCCTCAACGTGGTGCGCGACGGCGATGTCGTCATGACCATGGGTGCGGGTTCCATCAGCGGCGTGCCGGCCAGGCTGGCCGCGCAAGGACAGGAGGCGTGATGACACAGACGATGCAGATCGATCAAGCTGCCGGATTCGGCAAGGTGGGCGTGCTGTTCGGCGGTCGTTCCGCCGAGCGCGAAGTGTCGCTGATGTCCGGCGCCGGCGTACTCAAGGCGCTGCGCAGCAAGGGCGTCGACGCGCATCCTTTCGATCCGGCCGAGCGCAGCCTGGCGGAATTGGCGGCGGAGAAATTCGACCGTGTGTTCATCGCGCTGCACGGCCGTTACGGCGAAGACGGCACGCTGCAAGGCGCGCTGGAGCAACTCGGGATTCCTTACACCGGTCCCGGCGTGATGGCGTCCTCGATTGCGATGGACAAGGTCATGACCAAGCGCATCTGGATCGGCCACGACTTGCCGACGCCGCGCTTCATCGTGCTCGACAGCGCCTCCACGCCGCGCGAAGAATTGCGCCAGGTCCCGGACGTGCTCGGCTTGCCGCTGATGCTGAAGGCGCCGCATGAAGGTTCGACCATCGGCATCGCCAAGGTGGCCGGCTATTCGGACATGCAGGACGGTTTCAACCTGTGCGCGCAATACGACGCAGTGGTGCTGGCAGAAGAATTCGTCGCCGGCCGTGAACTGACCGTGCCGGTGATGGGCAAGGGCACGAGTGGGGACAACAAGGCCAAGGCCTTCCCGGTGATCGAGATCCGTGCGCCCGAAGGCAACTACGATTATCAGCACAAGTATTTCACCGACGACACCAAGTACCTGTGTCCGGCGCCGATCGACGAAGCGCTGACGCAGCGCGTGCAGGAGCTCGCGGTGAAGGCCTACAACGCGCTCGGTTGCCGCGGCTGGTCGCGCGTCGACTTCATGCTGCGCGCTTCGGACAACGAACCGTTCCTGCTGGAGATCAACACGTCGCCGGGAATGACCGGGCACTCGCTGGTGCCGATGTCGGCCCGCCAGGCTGGGATGACATATGAAGATTTGTGCTACGAGATTCTGAAATTCGCGGCGTTGGACCTGAAGCCGTCCGACGCGTGGAAATCACACGCGTCAAAAGACGCTGACGTTTCTGATAAGGGATAAGGCGTAACCATGTGGCAAGACGTCAAGATGCTCAACGCAACCACCAATGCCTTGCTGGCGCTGGTGGCGTTGGCATTGCTGGCGTCCGGACTGTGGTGGCTGGCGCAGCGGCCGATGTTTACGCTCAGGACGATACGCGTCGAAGGCGTGGCCGAAGAGCAGTTGCGTCGCGTGAACCCGCTGACGATACGCGCCAGCGCGGTGCCGCGCATCAAGGGTAATTTTTTTACCGCCGACCTCGATGCGGTGCGTGCCGCGTTCGAGTCGGTGCCGTGGGTGCGCAAGGCGATGGTGCGGCGCGAATGGCCGAACAAGCTGATCGTGACGCTGGAAGAGCATCGCGCGCTCGGCACCTGGGGCGACGACGGCCGTTTGCTGTCGGTCAAGGGCGATGTATTTACCGCCAATCTGGCGGAGGCGGAAGACGACGGCGATTTGCTGGAGTTTGACGGACCGGTCGGCAGCGAGAAGGAAGTGGTGGCGCGCTTCGATCAGTTCCGCGGCTGGTTCGCGCCGATCAAGCTGGAGCCGGAATCGGTGGCCCTGTCCAACCGCTATGCGTGGACCGTCAAGCTGGACAACGGTCTCACGGTGGAACTGGGGCGCGCCGAAAGCGACGCAACGCTGAAGGAAAGAATTGCCAGGCTGGTCTCGGTCTATCCGCAACTGGTGGATCGCCTGCAGGGGAAGAAGATTGAAAATGTCGACATGCGTTACCCGAACGGTCTGGCGCTGAAGGCGGATGGACTGGTACTGGCTGCATTGAACGGAAAGAAAAAATAAGCGGAACGATATGACAAAAGACGCAAAAAACCTGATCGTCGGTCTCGACATCGGCACCTCCAAGGTGGTGGCCGTGGTGGCGGAAGTATTGCAGGACGGACGCCACGAAGTGATCGGCCTGGGCCAGTCCGAATCCAAGGGATTGAAGAAGGGCGTGGTGGTCAACATCGAAGCCACGGTCGAATCGATCCAGCGCGCACTGGAAGAAGCCGAGCTGATGGCCGACTGCAAGATCCGCAATGTCTACACCGGCATCGCGGGCAGCCACATCCGCAGCTTCAATTCGAGCGGCATGGTGGCGATCAAGGACAAGGAAGTCAGCGCCGCGGACGTGTCGCGCGTGATCGAAACCGCCAAGGCCGTCAACATCCCGACCGACCAGCAGTTGTTGCATACCGTACCGCAGGAATTCATCGTCGACAATCAAGAGGATGTGCGTGAACCAATCGGCATGAGCGGCATCCGACTCGAAGTGAAAGTGCACATCGTGACCGGTGCGGTGTCGGCGGTGCAGAACATTGTCAAGTGCGTGCGCCGTTGCGGCCTGGAAGTATCGGATCTGATTTTGCAGCCGATGGCTTCTGCCGATTCCGTGCTGACGCCGGATGAACGCGAACTGGGCGTGGTGCTGGTCGACATCGGCGGCGGCACCACCGACGTGGCGGTGTTTACCGAAGGTGCGATCCGCCACACCGCAGTGATTCCGATCGCCGGCGACCAGATCACCAACGACATCGCGATGGCCTTGCGCACGCCGACGCTGGAAGCGGAAGAAATCAAGCTGCGCTACGGCGTGGCCAAGCAGATCCTGGCGGATCCGAGCGAAACGCTGGAAGTGCCGGGACTGGGCGATCGCAATCCGCGCACCTTGTCGCGCCAGGCGCTGGCGGCGGTGATCGAGCCGCGTGTGGAAGAGTTGTTTGCATTGGTGCATCAGGTGGTGCGCGAGTCGGGTTACGAAGAGGTGCTGTCGTCGGGCATCGTCCTCACTGGCGGCTCCGCGATGATGCCGGGAATGATTGAGCTGGCGGAGGATATCTTCCTCAAGCCGGCCCGCCTGGGGACGCCGGAATACAGCGGCCAGTTGGCCGACGTGGTGCGCAGTCCACGATATTCCACCGTATTGGGGTTGTTGTTGGAAGCGAAAAAGCAGTATCTGCGCGGGTACATCGTGACCCGCCAGGAAGGTTCGGTAAAGGCAATCTGGCAGCGTATGAAGGAATGGTTTTTAGGCAATTTTTAAGCAGTCGCACGATTCAATTTTCAATTTGGTTTTTAGTTATTCAGTCTTCGGATCAGCAACACGCAGTTCTCAGTTGCTAGTCGTCACACCGCGTGATGCCTATCAACTGCAAGCTGCACATACATATATTTAAGGAGTCATCATGGAAATAGATATGCTCGACAACGCTACTCTCGGCACGATCATCAAGGTCGTGGGCGTGGGTGGTGCAGGTGGCAACGCGGTGCAGCACATGATCAACAAGGGCGTGTCCGGCGTTGAGTTCATTGCGGCAAACACAGATGCGCAAGCATTGAAAATGTCGAAGGCCGACAATGTCATCCAGATCGGTGAAACCGGCCTGGGCGCAGGCATGCAGCCGCAAGTCGGCCGCCGCCTGGCGGAAGAAACCCGTTCGCGCATCGAAGATGCGCTGCGCGGCGCGCACATGGTATTCATCGCCGCAGGCATGGGCGGCGGTACCGGCACCGGCGCTGCGCCGGTGGTGGCCGAAGTCGCCAAGTCGCTGGGTGCGCTGACGGTTGCCGTGGTCTCCAAGCCGTTCTCGTACGAAGGACAGAAGTGCATGGACATCGCCGACCAGGGTCTGGAAGAGCTGGGGCAGCATGTCGATTCACTGATCATCATCCTCAACGAAAAGCTCGAAGAGATCTACGAAGACGACAGCATGATCGAATGGCTGGGCCATGCTGACGACGTGCTGAACAACGCCGTCGCCGGTATTGCCGAAATCATCAACGTGCCTGGTCACATCAACGTCGACTTCAACGATGTCAAGACCATCATGGGTGAGCAGGGCAAGGCCATGATGGGTACGGCCACCGCTTCCGGCGTCGACCGCGCCCGCGTGGCGGCGGAGCAGGCAGTGGCATCGCCGCTGCTCGACGGTATCGACCTGTCCGGCGCGCGCGGCGTGCTGGTCAACGTGACCGCCAGCCGCAACCTGAAGGGCAAGGAAATCAAGGAAGTCATGGCGACCGTGCGTGCCTTCGCCGCTCCCGATGCATCGATCGCGCAAGGTATCGCGTACGACGACGGCATGGGCGACGACATCCGCGTGACTGTCGTGGCAACCGGTCTGGGCCGCAACCGCAAGTCGGTGCAACTGGTGCAGACGCCGATGCTGCGCACCGGTACGCACAATGAACCGATGATGGCCGGCACCGGCACGATGAACAATGCCAACGGCGGCGCGCAAACCGGCGCAGCTTTCGGCGGCATGAAGGCGCCGGCGGTATGGCGTCGCGAGTCGGCTTCCGACACTGTGCGCGCATTGGAAAAGAATGGCATGGAAACCTATGACATTCCGGCTTTCCTGCGCAAGCAAGCGGACTAAGCAGCATCCGGCGTCGGTTGCGGCACGTTTCGGCGGGCAGCAACCGACGTTGTAAACAGGCATACTATCGCCTGCGCGCCGCGCCTTCGAGCGCGGCGTTTTTTTGCCTGTGTTCCATGGCATTCCCCTATTCCCGAATTACTCACAAGAAGGAAATCATCATGACCATCAAAGTTGGCGATCGCCTGCCGGAAGGCGCCCTGGCTGAATTCATCGAGACCGAAACCGAAGGCTGCTCGCTCGGCCCGAACACGTTCAAGGTGTCCGACCTGGTCAAGGGCAAGAAAATCGCGCTGTTCGCGCTGCCCGGCGCCTTCACGCCGACCTGTTCGGCCAAGCATGTGCCGGGCTACATCCAGCACGCGGCAGAGTTCAAGGCCAAGGGCGTTGATGAAATCTGGTGCATTTCGGTCAACGATGCGTTCGTGATGGGCGCCTGGGGGCGTGAACAGAAAGCCGCCGGCGCCGTGCGCATGCTGGCTGACGGCAGCGCCACCCTGACCAAGGCGCTGGGTCTGGAATTCGACCTGACCGAAAAGGGCATGGGCGTACGCTCGCAGCGCTACTCGATGCTGGTGGAAGACGGCGTGGTCAAGCAATTGAACCTGGAAGCGCCAGGCAAGTTCGAAGTGTCGAATGCCGAGACGCTGCTGGGCCAGCTGGGCTGACCTGCAGCTCGCAGCAATTTGAGTGGAAAAGGCGCGGAAGGCGGTCTGTAAAAGGCTGTTTCCGCGCCTTTTTTACGTTTTTTTGCACTGCGGAACTTTTTTGCAACAGTGCGCAAGCCGGCAGCAGGCCGGATGGCATCTTGGCTATAATGTCGGGATGTTAAAACAGCGCACCATCAAGAATCTCGTCCAGACCGTCGGCGTCGGTTTGCATTCCGGCACCAAGGTCGAACTGACCCTGCGACCGGCGGCGGTCGACACCGGCATCATCTTCCGTCGGGTCGATCTCGATCCTGTCGTGGAGTTTCCCGCGTCGGCCACTGGCGTGGGCGATACGCGCATGGCGTCGGTGCTGTCGAAGGACGGTGCGCGCGTTTCGACGGTTGAACATCTGTTGTCGGCCTGCGCCGGCCTCGGCATCGACAATCTGTACATCGACCTGACCGCCGAAGAAATCCCGATCATGGACGGTTCGGCGTCGTCGTTCGTTTTTCTGCTGCAGCAAGCGGGCTTGCAGGAGCAGAACGCCGCCAAGAAATTCATCCGCGTGAAGAAGCCCGTGGAAGTGCGCGAGGGCGAAGGCGCCAAGGAGAAGTGGGCGCGCCTGGAGCCGTATAACGGCTTCAAGCTCAAGTTCTTCATCGAGTTCAACCATCCCGCAGTGGACGGCACCGGTCAGACTGCCGAAGTCGATTTCGCCATCGAGTCCTACGTCAAGGAAATCGCCCGTGCACGCACTTTCGGTTTCATGCAGGATGTGGAGACCTTGCGCGGCATGGGACTGGCGCGCGGCGGCTCGTTCGAGAACGCGATCGTGATGGACGAATACCGCATCCTCAATGCCGACGGCTTGCGTTACGAGAATGAATTCGTGCGTCACAAGATACTCGACGCCATCGGCGACCTGTACCTGATCGGTCATCCGCTGCTGGCCAGCTACAACGCCCACAAGTCCGGCCACGGCATGAACAACCAGTTGTTGCGCGCCTTGCTGGATCAGCCGGATGCGTATGACATCGTGACGTTCGACACGCTGGAATCTGCGCCGCAGACCTATGTCATGCAGGCCAAGCAGGAGTGGGCGCTTAACTAAGTAACTAAGTAAGCGTTCAGCCCTGGGCCATCCCGGTATCCCACCACCCCGCCGCCGTTCTTTCGCCAGAGCAAGAACAAGGCCGGGTTTCTTTCGGTTTTCTTCCTATTTGACGCCGGTGTTGCGGCGTACCATGTTCGCCAGTGCCGCCTTCAATGTCTGATTCTGCGGCGAGTCTTCGAGCGCGTCATTGAGCTCGGCGAATGACGACACCGCCAGGCTCGGCAGAATCAACTGCCGGCGCGGCGTCGGCGGCACCACGTAATTCTTGCCAACTTGTACTTTGATGCGGATTGCATTAACCTGCCATCCATCCTGGACCAGGCGTTCTTGCAACTTCGGCAACTGTTGCTTGAGCTTGGTCGCAAGCGCGGCATTGGGCATGCTCAGCACCAACTGGCCGCCTTCGAAATTCATGACGTCGCACGATTTGAAAATAGCCGGCAGAATCGCTGCACAACTTTTTTGCAGCGACGCCATGCGGGTAATGGCTGGCATCAGGGTCGCCATTGCATTATCGGCCCGCAAGAAATCTGTCGCGTCCCGCGGTCTGCGCCGCAATTGCGCAGCCGACGGACCACGGCGATAAGGGGTAAATGTGGAGGGATACTTCATCTTTAAACCTTATCACATCTCCCCGCGCGCGGAGGAGGGACAAGGGAGTAAAGATGCAAATTATTCTGCTGCACCCGCGCCTCACGCGTGCCCGGTCGGTCACGCTGACTTCCAGGCATGTGGTGGCGGTGCTGTTGTTCCTGATGGTGAGCATTGCGGCCTCGGCTGCGGGCCTGTCGTATCTGGTGCTGCGCCACGCCTCCGACGGCGACAGTTCGCCGATGCTGCACAAGCTGATGGTCTCGATGACGCAGCAGGAAGAAGACCGCAAGGACAAATACCTCAAGGAAAATCTCGCCGTGATGGCGGTCAAGCTCGGTGAAATGCAAGCCCAGCTGATGCGTCTCGACGCGCTCGGCGAGCGCGTGCAAGGCCTGGCCGGCGTGCGTCCGGAAGAATTCAACTTCAAGGACAAGCCGGGTCGCGGCGGCGTCGAGACGTCGTCCATCGGCGGCCCCGGACGCGAGCTCAGCATGAGCGAGCTGCAAAAAATGCTGGACGCCTTGTCGGTCGATGTCGGCCATCGTGGCGATTACATGAATGCGGTGGAGTCCACGCTGATGGGCGACAAGATCAAGTCGCGCCTGCTGCCGACCAATCCGCCGGTCAACGTCGCCTACAATTCGTCCAGCTTCGGCTGGCGCCTTGATCCATTTACCGGGCATAACGCGTTTCACGAAGGTCTGGATTTCCCGGCCTCGACCGGCACGCCCATCGTCGCCGCCGCGGCCGGCGTGGTGATCGCGGCGGAATACCATTACCAGTTCGGCAACATGCTGGAAATCGACCACGGCAACGACATCATCACGCGTTACGCGCACGCCTCGCAGCTGTTCGCGAAGGTGGGCGACATCGTCAAGCGCGGCCAGCACGTGGCCGACATCGGCACCACCGGCCGCTCCACCGGACCGCACCTGCATTTTGAAGTGCGCATCCGCGGCGTGGCGCAGGATCCGCGCAAGTTCCTCGCCCTCGGCAGTCCCGGCGGCGGACCCAAAGCGGCGCCGGTGTTCGTGGCCGGGCGCTGACCGGGCCTTGCTCCGTCAGGCATATTGAATCTTTGCGCCCCAGCCCAATCTATTGACAGTATTCAAGCGCGCATGCGTCCGGTGCGCTACAAATATTGCAACATGGGAAATTAGTTGATCGCCATTGGCGGCGAAGCTTCACAGGCGTGTCTGTACCCGGCGGGAACACTGTCCCTGGGCGCTTGCATGCTAAAATCCAAGGTTTATTGGCCTCATTCCGGTTCCGTGCGGGCAAAACTGCCGCGCAGAGTCATTTTTCGGCGCTTTTTTAGAATCCAAGCATGTCATTACTGACCCAGATTTTCGGTAGCCGCAATCAGCGGTTGCTCAAACAATATCAAAAAATTGTCCGTCAAATCAATGCGCTCGAAGCGGACATCGAGAAACTGTCGGATGCCGAGCTGCAAGCCAAGACGCCGGAGTTCAAGCAGCGTGTGGCCGATGGAACCAAGCTCGACGATATCCTGCCGGAAGCTTTCGCGGTCTGCCGCGAGGCCAGCAAGCGCGTGCTCAAGATGCGTCACTTCGACGTTCAACTGGTCGGCGGCATGGTGCTGCACTTCGGCAAGATCGCCGAAATGCGCACTGGTGAAGGCAAGACCCTGATGGCGACGCTGCCGGCGTACCTGAACGCCTTGTCGGGCAAGGGCGTGCACGTGGTGACCGTCAACGATTACCTGGCGCAACGCGATGCCGAATGGATGGGCAAGCTGTACGGCTGGCTCGGTTTGTCGACCGGCGTCAATTTGTCGCAGATGGAACACGACCTCAAGCAGGGCGCGTACGCTTCCGACATCACCTACGGCACCAATAACGAATTCGGTTTCGACTACCTGCGCGACAACATGGTGTTCGATGCGACCGATCGTGTACAGCGTGGCCTGAATTTCGCCATCGTCGATGAAGTCGACTCGATCCTGATCGACGAAGCGCGCACTCCGCTGATCATTTCCGGCCAGGCTGAAAACCATACCGATCTGTACCACAAGATCAATGGCGTGCCGCCGCTGCTGACGCTGCAGATCGGCGAAGAAACTCCGGACGGCAAGGGCAAGGTTGAAGTCCCGGGCGATTACACCAAGGACGAAAAGGGCCATCAGGTCCTGCTGACCGAAGCCGGCCACGAGCGCGCCGAACAAATCCTGACCAGCATGGGCCTGCTGCCGGAAGGCGCTTCGCTGTACGACGCCTCCAACATCTCGCTGGTGCATCACCTGTACGCCGCCTTGCGCGCCCACACGCTGTATCACAAGGATCAGCAATACGTGGTGCAGAACGGCGAAGTCGTGATCGTCGATGAATTCACCGGCCGCCTGATGACGGGGCGCCGCTGGTCCGACGGCTTGCATCAGGCTGTTGAAGCCAAGGAAGGCGTCAAGATCCAGAACGAGAACCAGACGCTGGCCTCGATCACCTTCCAGAACTATTTCCGCATGTACGGCAAGCTGTCCGGCATGACCGGCACCGCCGACACCGAAGCCTACGAATTCCAGGAAATCTACAATCTGGAAACCGTGGTGATTCCGCCCAACCGTCCAAGTGCCCGCAAGGATCGCCAGGATCAGGTCTACAAGACATCGCAAGAGAAGTACATGGCGATGGTCAAGGATATCCAGGATTGCTACGAGCGCGGCCAGCCGGTATTGGTCGGCACCACCTCGATCGAAAACTCCGAGCTGCTGTCGGGCATCCTGAACCAGTCCAAGCTGCCGCATAACGTCCTCAACGCCAAGCAACACGCGCGCGAAGCGGAAATCATTGCGCAGGCCGGACGTCCCAAGATGATCACCATCGCTACCAACATGGCCGGTCGCGGTACCGACATCGTGCTGGGCGGCAACGTCGAAAATCAGATCAAGATCATTGACGCCGATGCATCCCTGTCGGATGCCGACAAGGCGGCGCAAGCGCAAAAACTGCGCGACGAATGGCAGTCGCTGCACGACCACGTGGTCAGTGCGGGCGGTTTGCACATCATCGGCACCGAACGTCACGAATCGCGTCGCGTCGACAATCAGTTGCGCGGCCGTTCCGGTCGTCAGGGCGATCCGGGTTCTTCGCGTTTCTATCTGTCGCTGGACGACGCGCTGCTGCGCATCTTCGCCGGCGATCGCGTGCGCGCGATCATGGACCGCCTCAAGATGCCGGAAGGCGAACCGATCGAAGCCGGTATCGTTTCGCGCTCGATCGAATCGGCGCAACGCAAGGTGGAAGCGCGCAACTTCGACATCCGCAAGCAATTGCTGGAATACGATGACGTCGCCAACGACCAGCGCAAGGTGATCTACCAACAGCGTAACGAGTTGCTGGAAGCCGCCGAAATGGAAGAAATGATCACTTCGCTGCGCGAAGGCGTGTTCACCGAAGCGTTCCGCACCCACGTGCCGGAAGAGTCGGTCGAAGAGCAATGGGACATCCCGGCGCTGGAAGCTGCCCTGAGCAACGAATGGCAACTGGCCGTGCCGCTCACGGCCATCCTGGAAGCCGAGCCGAACCTGACCGACGAAGAGTTGCTCGAGCGCGTCCTGTCCGCCGCGGCAACGACGTACAAGGCCAAGGTCGACGTGGTCGGCGCCGAAGCGTTCAGCGGTTTCGAACGCAGCGTCATGCTGCAGAGCATCGACAGCCACTGGCGCGAGCATCTGGCGGCGCTGGATCATCTGCGCCAGGGTATCCATCTGCGCGGCTATGCGCAAAAGAATCCGAAACAGGAATACAAGCGCGAGGCGTTCGAACTGTTCGCCCAGATGCTCGACCTGATCAAGAACGAAGTGATCAAGATCGTCATGACGGTGCGCATCGAAAGCCGTGAGGCCATCGAAGAAGCGGAAGAAAATCTGGCGCAATCGCACGTCGAAAACGTGCACTACCAGCACGCCGATTTCGACGCCAATGCGGCGCCGGAAGAGCTGTTGGCGCCGACCGCAAATGCCGCCTCCGACGACCAGAGCCAGCAACCCCTGGTCAACGGTTTGCCGAAGGTCGGTCGCAACGATCCATGCCCATGCGGCAGCGGCAAGAAGTACAAGCAGTGCCACGGCAAGCTGGCTTAAGCAGGATAATTTCGCTGTAGCCGCCGCCGAGCCGCTCCCGATTTCGGAGCGGCTTTTCTTTTGTTCGCCGCGCCGTTAGCACAACAACGGCCGGTCCCGCGCGTGGACGACCTCGCTGCGAATTCAATCGATGGGGACGGCCCCGCAGCGTAAAGGATTGGCGATGGCCTGGATCATTCTGGTATTGGCGGGTTTGTTTGAAGTGGCGTGGGCGGTCGGGCTGAAGTACACCGACGGTTTCACGCGTTTGTTGCCGAGCGTGGCGACGCTGGCTGCGATGGCCGTCAGCGTCGGTCTGCTGGCGCTGGCGGTGAAGACTTTGCCGCTCAGCACCGCTTATGCAATCTGGACCGGCATCGGCGCGGTCGGCGCGGTCATCCTGGGTATCGTGCTGTTCCACGAATCGGCGTCGCCGGCGCGGCTGGCCTGTCTGGCGCTGATCATCGTCGGCATCATCGGTCTGAAAGTGGTCTCACCGGAATGACAACATGACAAAGAAAGCAGCAATGCGCTTTCCGACGACTTCGCTCCGCTTGCTCGCCGCCACGGCCGTGCTGCTGGCGCTGGCCGCGTGCGGCAGCGCACCGGTGTCGACACCGGCAGCTTCCGCGTTGGCGTTGCGTCAGGATGCACCGCCACGCGCAGCCTTGCTGGCGGCGGCTGAAACCGAGTGGACGTTTTTTGATCGCCAGCAGATCGACATGCGCGGCGAAGTCCTCAGCGCGCCACGCCTGGGTTTGCTGGAAGACGAAGGCGAAGCGGTGCAGCGCATCGGCATGTACTGGCAATCGGTGGGCAAGTCCTTCACCGGCGCCGATACCCAACAGGCTTGGTCGGCCGCCTTCATTTCCTACCTGATGCAGGCGGCGGGCATTTCTTCCGATGACTTCCTGGCCAGCGACGTGCACTTCAATTACCTGACTTATCTGAAGGCGCGCCAGAGTCTGCCGGCGCCGCTGTTCGTGCTGCGCCCGGCGGCCACCGAGCCGATTGCACCCGGCGACCTGATCTGCGCACCGCGCGACAGCAACCAGGCTGCCACGCTGGACGACATCCGGCCCGGCTTGCCGGGACATTGCGATCTTGTCTACGAAATCCATCCCGGGCGCGGCTGGGCCGGCGTGATCGGCGGCAACGTTTTCAATTCGGTGTCGGAGTCGCTGATCCCCATCGACGCCAATGCACGGCTGCTGCCGCTGGCGCGCCGGCCCTGGTTTGTGGTCGCCAAGAATCTGATGCCATAACACTATCCGATTACAATAACGCTCTCCCGCATTCCCTTTCACCTTTAACGCTGACTAGACAACCATGGCCGTCAATTCTCCTCTTCCCGTTTCCGCCGATCTGAAACCCGTTGCCGGCATCGAGCTGGGCTACGCCGAAGCCGGCGTACGCAAGGCCAACCGCAAGGATGTGCTGGTCATGAAACTGGCGCCCGGCGCCACCATCGCCGGTGTATTCACGCTCAACCGCTTCTGCGCCGCGCCAGTGCAAGTGTGCAAGACGCACCTGGCGCAAGCCAGCGACGCAGCGCCCATCCGCGCGCTGGTAATCAACACCGGCAACGCCAACGCCGGCACCGGCGAAGAAGGCCTGGCGCGCGCCAACGCCACCTGTGCCGAACTGGCCAACCTGCTCGGCGTGAAGCCGGAACAAGTGCTGCCATTCTCCACCGGCGTCATCCTCGAACCCTTGCCGGTCGATCGCATCAAGGCCGGTCTGCCAGCAGCAATCGCCAACCTGAAGACCGACAACTGGTTCGCCGCCGCCGAATCCATCATGACCACCGACACCCAGCCGAAAGCGGCTTCGCGTACGCTGACCATCGCCGGCAAGAAAGTCGTCATGACCGGCATCAGCAAGGGCGCCGGCATGATCAAGCCGAATATGGCGACCATGCTCGGCTACTTGGCGTTCGATGCGAAAGTGCCGCAGACGCTGCTTAACCAACTGGTCAAGGATGCTGCTGATCAGTCGTTCAATTGCATCACCATTGATGGCGACACCTCGACCAACGACTCCTTCATGCTCATCGCCACCGGTGCCGGCGAACTGGAAATCACCAGTGCCGACAGCGCCGAATACAAGGAACTGGCCGCCGCCGTCAGCGCGTTGTCGCAGAACCTCGCGCACCAGATCGTGCGCGACGGCGAAGGCGCCACCAAGTTCATCGAAGTCACCGTGGAAGACGGCAGCAGCGTCGAAGAGTGCCGCAAGATCGCCTACTCGATCGGCCATTCGCCGCTGGTCAAGACGGCGTTCTTCGCTTCCGATCCGAATCTGGGCCGTATTCTGGCGGCGATCGGCTATGCCGGCGTTGACGATCTGGACGTGTCGAAGCTGAATCTGTATCTGGACGACGTCTGGGTCGCCAAGAACGGCGGCCGCAATCCGGATTACAAGGAAGAGGACGGTCAGCGCGTCATGAAGAAGAGCGAGATCGTGGTGCGCGTGAAACTGGCGCGCGGCACGGCCAGGGCGTCGATCTGGACCTGCGACCTGTCCCATGAGTACGTCACCATCAACGCCGACTACCGCTCCTGAATTCGTTCATAAGCTACTGCGCGGCCAGGCTTTAGTTGAACGGCTTTCGGTTTTCACGAATTTTATTCACGCGCGGCGGACCGGGTTTCCGTCACAATGTGAAATTCATTGGTCCACCTTGCCCACTTGTCATGACTCAATTAGATCAGTTTCTTCAGCGCGCCGAGGCCTTGCTGGCCCGTATCGAATCCATCCTGCCGCAGTCGGCGACGTCGGTGGAGTGGGACAAGGGCGTGGCGTTTCGCTGGCGCCGTCGCAATGGCGCCAACAGCGGCGGCTATCTGCAGCCGGTGGGCCATATTTCCCACATCGCCTTGTCCGATCTGCATAACATCGGGCCGCAGAAGGAACAGATCGACCAGAACACCAAACAGTTCGTCGATGGGCGTCCGGCCAACAACGTGCTGCTGACCGGCGCGCGCGGCACCGGCAAGTCATCGCTGATCAAGGCTTGCCTGAACCAGTATGCCGATCGCGGCCTGCGCCTGATCGAGGTGGACAAGGACGACCTGCACGATTTGCCCGACATCGTCGACCTGGTGTCGGCGCGTCCGGAACGCTTCATCATCTTCTGCGACGATTTGTCCTTCGAAGAAGGCGAGAGCGGCTACAAGGCGCTCAAGGTGGCGCTCGACGGCAGCATCGCCGCGCAATCGGACAACGTGCTGATCTACGCGACCTCCAATCGCCGTCACCTGATGCCCGAGCGCATGTCGGACAACTCGACCTACACCCACACCGACGACGGCGACCTGCATCCGGGCGAAACGGTGGAAGAGAAGATCTCCCTGTCCGAGCGTTTCGGCCTGTGGGTGACCTTCTATCCGTTCAAGCAAGACGATTATCTCGAGATCGTGGCGCACTGGCTGCGTCATTTCGGCTGCGACGCCGCCCAGATCGAGTCCGCGCGCGGCGACGCCTTGCGCTGGGCCTTGCAGCGCAGCTCGCGCTCGGGTCGCGTGGCGTGGCAGTTCTCCAGAGATTACGCCGGAAAGCTGAAAGCCTGATGACGCTTGCTACGGAGGCGACCCCGCCGATCGACGTTGCCGTCGGCATCCTGATGAAGCCGAACGGCGATGTCCTGCTGGGGCAGCGTCCCGAGGGCAAGCCGTACGCCGGTTACTGGGAGTTTCCCGGCGGGAAGGTGGAAGCCGGCGAGTCGGTGCTGGATGCGCTCAAACGCGAGTTTCTGGAAGAACTCGGAATTGAAGTAGTCTCGGCCGAAGCCTGGTGCGGCGTGCAGCACATCTATCCCCACGCCCACGTGCGTTTGCATTTTTACATCAGCCGGGACTGGCGCGGCGAGCCGCAAAGCCTTGAGGGGCAGGCGTTCGCGTGGCAGGGCAGCGTGGACGTCGCACCTTTGCTGCCGGCCACGATTCCCTTGATCGAATGGATCGATAAACTGCGGCTGCCGGTCTGACGGGCGCGGGTTTGGCTGGGGCCTGAATACCGGAGTCTGGATATCAGAGTCTGACTACTGGACGGAGGAATTGTCCTCGTCCGGCTCCTGCGGCAGGTTGACGGCGGGGATCGCGTATTTTTCTTCGGCCCATGCGCCGAGATCGATTTGTTTGCAGCGTTCCGAGCAAAACGGCCGGTATTTATTCTTTTCGGTCCATTCCACCTTGGCGCCGCAAGTGGGGCAGTCTACGATTGTTGCCATGACGTCTACCTGAGTTCTATCTGAATCTGTTACTTAAAACCCGCACAACGCCAGTTCGAACGGTACTTCGCCTTCGAAAGGCTTGGGTTTCATGTCGCCGTCCTGCGAGGTGAATCTCACCCACAGCATGTACTTGTTGGCCGAAATCTCGGGGATCGCGCCCATCTCTTCATCGATCACCAGGCGCAGCATCTGGTAGATCTTTCCTTGCAGCATCTGCTGGTAACTTCCGCCTTCTGCATTGATTTTGACCGGTTGTCCCGATTCGCGCAGCAGTCGCATGACGATGCCGACAGCGTCGAACAATGGCACCAGCGGTGCAAACCAGTTGGAAATGTCGATGAAACGCTGCTCCGCCGTGCGCTTTTGCCAGGCGTAGTAAGACGGCAAGTCGAATTCGCAGGCGCCGCCGGGGATGATGGTGCGGCCGCGGATGCTCATCAACCATTCGTTTTCGCGGATGTTCTGGCCAGTCCGGCCTTGCGAGGCCGCCAAGGCGGCGCTGGCGCGATCGACTTCGCTCAGGATGGCGTTGAGCATCTCGGCTTCGACGTTCGGATTGGATTGGTAGGCCAGCAGGATTTGCTTCTGGCGTTCCAGTTCTTGCAGCAGATCGGATTTGAGGTCGGCGCGTCCAGCCACTTCGAGCATCTCGAAAATGGTGGAGAGGGCGACATGATGTTGCAGCGGGCTTTCCTGATGCAGGAAGAACACGAACTTTTCGTGCAAATCCTCCAACCGCAACAGCGTGCGAATACGCTCGTTGAAAGGGTATTCGTAAACGATCAAAGCTGCGTCCCTTTAAAGTTGAATCGGATTCGACAACGCGCTTTATGAATATGTCCTCAATGATTGCAAAATATTGAAGAGATTGCGGATATTGATAAAGCGCGCGTTCAATTTACGTGATTCTGACCCATGCAGAGGAAAATTACAAATGTCCATCGCGATTTGTTTTCGCCATGGCCAGATAGCGCGCGTGCAGGCGCTCGATTTGCGGCAGCAACGCAGCGGTATCGCCATTGTTTTCGATGACGTCGTCGGCGGCGGCGAGTCGTTCGGCGCGCGTCGCCTGGGCCGCCATGATGGCTTCGACCTGCGCTCGCGTCATGCCGTTGCGTTGCATGACGCGGGCGATCTGGATGTCTTCGCTGCAATCGACAACCAGGATGCGCGAGGTGCGCGTGCGCCATTGCCCGGACTCGACCAGCAGCGGCACCACGAAGATCAGGTAATCGCCGCGCGCCTCTTGCGCCGCGCGCGCGGTCTCGCTGCGGATCAGCGGATGCAGCACGGCCTCCAGCCGTTTGCGCGCGCCGGCGTCGGCGAATACATGGGCGCGCATGCGGGTGCGGTCCATGGCGCCGTCGGCGCCGATGAAGTGGTCGCCGAATGTTGTGCGGATGGCGTCAATCGCTGCCCCTCCCGGCGCGGTCAGCTGATGGGCGATGGCGTCGGTATCGATCAGCGCGGCGCCGCGCTCGCCGAACAGGTCGGCGACGGTGGTCTTGCCGCTGCCGATGCCGCCGGTCAGGCCGATGGAAAAGGGCGTTGCGCCGGCGCTGGAGGAAATGTCGTTCATCAATACGATCCGAATGAAAGCAGGGATTTGCCGTACAGCAGCATCAGTACGCCGCCCAGCGCCAGATAGGGACCGAACGGAATGCTCTGGTCTTTGCTGTGCTTGCGCAGAATGACCATGCCGATGCCCACCACGGCGCCGGTGCAGGATGCCAACACCAGGATCAGCGGCAGCGCTTGCCAACCCAGCCAGGCGCCGAGCGCCGCCAGCAGCTTGAAGTCGCCGTAGCCCATGCCTTCCTTGCCGGTGGCTAGCCTGAAGATCCAGTAAATGCTCCAGAGTACAAGATAACCGGCGGCCGCGCCGATGACGGCGTCGGCCAGCGGTACGAAGACGCCGCCCAGGTTGACCAGTAGCCCCAGCCACAGCAGCGGCAGCGTCAGGCTGTCGGGCAGCAACTGGGTATGGGCGTCGATGAAGCCCAGCGCGATCAGGAAATAGAGGAAGGCCAGCGCGGCGACGCCTTCCAGGCCGAGGCCGAAATGCCACGCCGTCAATGCCGACAGCAGCGCCGTGAGGATTTCCACCGCCGGATAGCGACGCGAAATGGCCGTGCCGCACGCGGCGCAGCGGCCACGCAGCAGCAGATAACCGAGCAGCGGAATATTGTGCCGGGGAGCGACCGGCGCTGCGCAATGCGGGCAGGCCGAACGCGGCGTCCACAAATTGTAGCGCTCGCCGTGCGGCAGGCTGTGCCCAGCTTCGTGGGCCAGGTAGTTCTCGGCTTCGCGTTGCATCATCTGCGGCAGCCGGTGGATGACGACGTTGAGGAAGCTGCCGATCAGCAGTCCTGCGCAGGCGGCCAGCGCCGCGGCAACGGCATTGCCGCCGCCGTGCGTGTCGGCAAGGGTCAGCAGTTCGAACATCAGATAACGGATCCCAGTTTGAAAATAGGCAGGTACATCGCAATCACCAGGCCGCCGATGACGACGCCCAATACCAGCATGATAAAGGGTTCCATCAGTGTGGAGATGGTAGCGACCGCTTCGTCGACCTCGATTTCATAGAAATCGGCCACTTTGGCCAGCATCTGGTCGAGCGCGCCGGATTCCTCGCCGATGGCGACCATCTGGCCGACCAGCTCCGGAAACAGCCGGGTGCCTTCGATCGCCGCCGCCAGGCTGGCGCCGTCTCCGACCTCGCGGCCGATGGCGGCGGTGGCTTCGGCATAGACCGCGTTGGCGGCAGCGCCGCGTACCGACAGCAGGGCGTCGACCAGCGGCACGCCGGCGGCAAACAAGGTCGCCAGCGTGCGGCTCCAGCGTGCCAGCGCCGCCTTGCGCACGACGTTGCCCAACACCGGCAGTCGCAGCAGCCAGCGGTCGGTCCGGGCTTGCAAGGCCGGCGACCTGCGCCATGCCTGCAGCAGCCAGGCGCCGGCGCCGCCAACCGTAGCGGCCATCATCCACCAGTACTTCGTCAGGAAATCCGAAATCGCGATGACGATCAGCGTCGGTAGCGGCAACGCGGCGCCGAAGCTGCCGAATACTTCCTTGAACGACGGCACCACCCAGATCATGATGATGGACGTCACCAGCACGGCGAACGCCACGATGGCGACCGGATAGACCAGTGCGGCGCGCACTTTGCTGCGCGTGGCCAGCGTCTTTTCCTTGTAATGGGCCAGTCGCGCCAGCAGCTCGTCGAGCAGGCCGGCTTGTTCGCCGGCCGTGACCAGGCTGCAATACAGCGCGTCGAACTGGCGCGGGTGGCGGCCGAAAGCCTGGTGCAGGCTGCTGCCGCCTTCGACGTCGGCGCGCAGTCCGGCGACCAGCCGCGCCAGCGCCGGATTGGCCTGGCTGCGTGCGACGATATCGAACGACTGCAGCAGCGGCACGCCGGCCTTGAGCATGGTGGCGAGCTGGCGTGTGAACAGCGCGATGTCCTTTTCACCGATGCGCTTGTCGCGCTGAACGTTTTTCTTGCGGATCGACGTCGGCTGGATGCCCTGGCGCCGCAACATCGCGCCGACCAGCGCCGGGCCGCCGGCGCGCATTTCGCCGCGTGCGGACTTGCCCTGGCGGTCGCGGCCTTCCCACGCATACAGATCGTCGCGCACGGCGGTCATGCCGGTGCGTCCGTCAACACTGTCACAGATTGGTGCATGCGAGGATTTCCTCCAGGCTGGTCAATCCCTCGCGCACTTTTTGCAGGCCCGCCTGGCGCAGCGTGAGCACCCCTTCGCGCACCGCCTGCGCTTCGATGTCGGGCGCAGTGGCATGGGCCAGGATCAGGCCTTCGATGGCTTCGCTGATCGGCATGACCTGGTAAATCCCGACGCGTCCCTTGTAGCCCGTGTCGCCGCAGCGCCGGCAACCTGCGGCGCGATACGGAGTCCAGCCGCCGTTCAGGTCTGCTGCGCAGAAGCCGGCTTCGCGCAGCGCCGCCAGGGGGATGTCCGTCGGCTGTTTGCAGCCGCACAGCCGGCGCGCCAGCCGTTGCGCGGTGATCATGATCACCGATGACGCCACGTTGAACGCCGGCACGCCCATGTTCATCAGGCGCGTCAGGGTCGACGGCGCATCGTTGGTGTGCAGCGTGGAAAACACCAGATGCCCGGTCTGCGCCGCCTTGACGGCGATGTCGGCGGTCTCGGGATCGCGGATCTCGCCCACCATGATCACGTCCGGATCCTGGCGCAGGAAGGCGCGCAGCGCGATCGGGAAGGTCAGTCCGGCGCGCTGGTTGACGTTGACCTGGTTGATGCCGGGCAGGCTGATTTCAGCCGGATCCTCGACCGTGGAAATATTGGTGCCGGGCTGGTTCAGGAGGCTGAGGCAACTGTACAGCGACACCGTCTTGCCCGAGCCGGTCGGCCCCGTCATCAGCACCATCCCGTAAGGGCGGCGGATCGCCTGCAGCAGCAATTCCTTTTGCGCGTCGTTGTAGCCGAGCGCATCGATGCCCAGCTGCGAGTGGCTGGCATCCAGGATGCGCATGACGATCTTTTCACCGAACAGTGTCGGCAGCGTCGACACGCGGAAATCGATGGCGCGCGTCGACGACAACGACAGTTTCATGCGGCCGTCCTGCGGCATGCGTTTTTCGGCGATGTCGAGACCGGAGATGATCTTGATGTGCGAGGCCAGCTTGTCCTTCATCGATAGCGGCGGTTCGACGATGTCGCGCAACTGGCCGTCGACGCGGAAGCGGATGCGGCAATGCTTTTCGAACGGTTCGAAATGCAGGTCCGAAGCGCCGAGGTTGACGGCGTCGAGCAGGATCTTCTGCAGGTAATTGACGGCGGAGGCGTCGTCGAAATCAGGTAAGGACGGGGAGGCGGAAGCAAGTCCGGAAGAAGCAGCAGAAGCGCGCTGGAGCATGGTGACGGTGCCGGCAAGAGTCGAAAAAATCGAGAGAGCGACCGGCGTTGCACCGGCGTCTTGCTGGCATCGTCGTATCGTATCGTATCGGGAGTGCATCGGGGGTGAACCTGAAGCGACCGATGATGCGGCTTGCGTACCGCCTTGTAAATCGTAGCTATTCGGCTTTCGGCGTTTTTGCAGTGGTCGGCGCGAACAGCTTGACCACTTTGATGGCCTGGTTCTGGACCTGGACGATTTCGATGATGCAGCCGGCGATGCGCACCGACACGTTGGCTTCGGGGATGTCGCGCAACCATTCCAGCAGCAGGCCGTTGAGCGTCTTGGGCCCGTCCAGCGGCAGGCTCAGCCCCAGGCGCTTGTTGATGTCGCGCAAGGTGGTGGCGCCTTCCAGCAGGCATTCGCCGTCCTTGTTCCAGGCGAAACTGTCGGCACGGGCGGCGCCCGGCACCGAGGTGGTGAACTCGCCGATCATTTCCTCGATGATGTCTTCCAGCGTCACCAGGCCCTGCACTTCGCCGTACTCGTCGACGATGATGCCGAGGCGTTCGTGGTTTTCCTGGAAGTACTGCAGCTGCGTGAAGACGTCGGTGTCCTGCGGGATGAAATACGGCGCGCTCAGCAGCGCGCGAATTTCTTCACTGGTGATTTCCTCATCCTGGCTGAACAGCATGATCGCCTTGCGCACGTGCAGGATGCCGACGATCTGGTTGATCTCGCCTTCGTAGACCGGCAGCTTGTTGTGATAGCAGGTCGCCAGCTGGTTGCGGATTTCATCGATGGAGACCGACAGGTTGAGCGCCTCGACCTGGGCGCGCGGCGTCATGACGTCTTCCACCGAAATCTTCTCGAGGTCGAACAGGTTGAGCAGGATGCTCTTGTGCTTCTGCGGAATGAAGTTGCCGCCTTCGAGCACGATCGAGCGCAGCTCTTCAGGCGACAGGCGCTGCTCATGGGAGCGGCCGCTGGCCTTGATGTGGATGATGCGCAGGATCGTCGACACGATGATGTTGACCACCCACAGCAGCGGCTTGGCCAGCGCCATCAGCGGCTTGAGGAAGAAGCCGGTAAACAGCGAGATGCGTTCCGGATAGGTGGCGCCGATGATCTTCGGCACGATTTCGGCAAAGACGATCAGCAGGCCGGCCACGCAGGCGGTGGCGATGGTGATGACTTTTTCGTGGTTGCCGAATGCGGTGATCGCCAGCGCCGTGACCAGCGCCGTCGCCAGCGCATTGATCAGCGTATTGGCGATCAGGATCAGCGACAGCAGCCGGTCGGTGCGTTCAAGCAGCCACAGCAGCGTGATGGCGCGCTTGTTGCCATGCTTGGCTAGATGCCTGAGGCGATGCCGGTTGGCAGCCATCAGGGCGGTCTCGGTCATGGAAAAGAATGCCGAGCAAAGAATCAGAAGTGCCAGTGCAAGAATTTGCACCCATATGGGCACGGTATCCAAAGGGTCACCGTAAGGGAAGTTGATGTAGTCGCCTGCTCCGGCAACGGGTACGAGCCCGGTTCCGTGACGCAAACGAAGCTGGATTCTAACATCAATTGGGCAGGGCGGAACCCGAGGCGAAGATCGTCCGGGACCCGGGTTGTTCTTATGCAGAGACGGTCGCGATAGCCTGGGCGACCCGTTCGATATTGCCCGAATTGACCGCCGCCACGCAGATGCGACCGGTGTCGAGGGTGTAGATGGCGTACTCCTCGCGCAGCCTGCGCACCTGCTCCTTGTCCAGGCCGGTATAGGAAAACAGCCCAGACTGGCGCGTCAGGAACGAGAAATCCCGACCCGGCGCCAGCGCCTCCAGTCGCAATCGCAAGTCGCGCCGGGTGGTGCGGATGCGCTCCCGCATGGCCGCCAGCTCTTGCTCCCACATGGCGCGTAGCGGCGCCGAGCCAAGCACCGTCGCAACCAGGCGGGCGCCGTGTTCCGGCGGGCTGGAGTAGTTGGTGCGGATGGTGCGTTTCAGTTGCGACTGCAGCCGCGCCGCTGCGTCGGCGTCGGCCGCGACCACGCTCAGCGCGCCGATGCGTTCGCCATACAGCGAAAATGATTTGGAAAAGGTACTCGACACGAAAACCGTCAGTCCGCCGTCGGCAAAGCGGCGCACTACCTTGCCGTCTGCGGCGAGACCGGCGCCGAAGCCCTGGTATGCCATGTCGAGGAAGGGAATCAATCCGCGCCGGGCGATGACGCCCAGCACCTGTTCCCATCGGCCTTCGTCGAGGTCGAGCCCGGTCGGGTTGTGGCAGCAGGCGTGCAGCAACACGATATTACCGGTCGGAACATGTTCCAGCGCCTCCAGCATGGCGGCAAAGTCGATGCCGTTGCCGGCCGCATCGTAGTAGGGATAGTGATTGACGACAAAGCCGGCGGATTCGAACAGCGCGGCGTGGTTTTCCCAGCTGGGATTGCTGATCCAGACCTGGGCCTCAGGGAAGAATCGCCTGAAAAAATCCGCGCCGACTTTCAGCGCGCCGGTACCGCCGGCGGTCTGCAGCGTGACCACGCGTTGTTCCGCCAGCGCAGTGCAGCCGTCGAACAGCAACGCCCCGACCGCCTTGTTGTACGCCGCCAGGCCGTCGATGGGCAGGTAGGTGTGCGGCTTTGGATCCAGCTGCAAAGCCGCTTCGGCCGCACGCACGCAATCCAGCAGCGGCACCTTGCCGCGGTCGTCGTAGTACACGCCGACGCCGAGATTGATCTTGTCCGGATGCGTGCTCTGGTTATAGGCCTCGGTGACGCCGAGGATGGGATCGCGCGGCGCCATCGCGACCGACGACAACAGCGACAGGGTGGTGGAGTGATTCATGGCTAAGGAAGAGAAGTAGACGGGGGGATTCAACCGAGTTGCCGGACCAGCTCAGGCACGACCTCGAACAAGTCGCCGACGATGCCGTAATCGGCCACCGAGAAGATCGGCGCTTCTTCATCCTTGTTGATCGCCACGATCACCTTGGAATCCTTCATGCCCGCCAGATGCTGGATCGCGCCGGAGATGCCGACCGCGATATACAGCTGCGGCGCCACGATCTTGCCGGTCTGACCCACTTGCCAGTCGTTCGGCACATAGCCCGCGTCGACCGCGGCGCGCGATGCGCCCATGGCGGCATTGAGCTTGTCGGCCAGCGGTTCCAGGATCTTGAAGCTTTCCGACGAACCCATGCCGCGACCGCCGGAGACGATGATCTTGGCGGCGGTCAGTTCAGGGCGATCCGACTTCGCCACTTCGCGCGAGACGAAGCTGGACTTGCCGAAGTCGGCGACGGCCGTCAGCGATTCGACTGCGGCGCTGCCACCTGTTGCTGCTGCATCGAAGCCGGTCGTGCGTACCGTGATGACCTTGATGGCGTCGGTCGATTGCACGGTGGCGATCGCATTGCCGGCGTAGATCGGACGCTCGAACGTATCAGGGCTGTCGACCCTGGTGATTTCGGAAATCTGCGCCACGTCCAGCTTGGCGGCCACGCGCGGCAGGATGTTCTTACCGTAGGCGGTGGCCGGGGCCAGGATGTGAGTGTAGTCCCTGGCGATGGCCAGCGCTTGCTCGGCAACGTTCTCGGCGAGGCCGTCGGCGAATTGCGGCGCGTCGGCCAGCAGGACCTTTGTTACGCCAGTAATCTGGGCTGCGGCATCAGCAGCTGCTTTCGCGTTATGACCTGCCACGAGGACGTGGACGTCGCCGCCGGCCGCTTTTTGCGTTTGTACGGCGGCGGTGATGGTGTTCAGTGTGCTGCCTTTCAGGCTGGCATTATCGTGTTCTGCAATGACAAGTGCGGTCATGTTGTCTCTTCCTTAAATGACTTTGGCTTCGTTTCTGAGCTTGGCCACCAAGGTGGCGACGTCAGGCACCTTCACGCCTGCGCTGCGCTTGGCCGGCTCGGCGACCTTGAGCGTCTTGACGCGCGGGGCGACGTCCACGCCCAGGTCTTCCGGCTTGACGATGTCCAGGGTCTTCTTCTTGGCCTTCATGATATTGGGCAACGTGACGTAGCGCGGTTCGTTCAGGCGCAGGTCGGTGGTGACGATGGCGGGCAAGGTCAGCGACAGGGTTTCGAGGCCGCCGTCGACTTCGCGCGTCACGGAAACTTTGCCGTCTTCGACCACAACCTTGGAAGCAAAGGTCGCCTGCGGCCAGCCCAGCAGCGCCGCCAGCATCTGGCCGGTCTGGTTGGAATCGTCGTCGATGGCTTGCTTGCCGAGGATGATCAGTTGCGGTTGCTCCTTGTCTGCCAGCGCCTTGAGCAGCTTGGCCACGGCCAGCGGTTGCAGGTCGAGGTCGGCCGGTGTTTCCACCAGGATGCCGCGGTCGGCGCCGATGGCCATCGCAGTGCGCAGGGTTTCCTGGCATTGCGTCACGCCGCAGGAGACGGCGATGACTTCGGTGACCTTGCCGGCCTCCTTCAGACGCGTGGCTTCTTCCACTGCAATCTCGTCGAAGGGGTTCATCGACATCTTGACGTTGGCGATGTCCACACCGCTACCGTCGGATTTGACGCG
>NZ_QXFG01000003.1:0-69835 GCF_026127345.1 Herbaspirillum lusitanum
CGGCTTCGCGCTGATCGTGCGCACCATCCACTCGCCGTTCGGCCAGGTGCTCAAGGCGATCAAGGAAAACGAACCGCGCGCCATCTCGCTGGGCTACGACGTCGACCGCTACAAGCTGCTGGCCTTCGTGCTGTCGGCAGCGCTGACCGGTCTTGCCGGTTCGACCAAGGCGCTGATACTGGGCTTCGAAACCCTGACCGACGTGCACTGGAGCATGTCCGGCCTGGTGGTGCTGATGACGCTGGTTGGCGGCCTGGGCACGATCGTCGGTCCTATCGTCGGCGCGGTGATCATCATCATGCTGGAAAACAAGCTGGGCGACATCGGCAACTGGCTGGCTAGCGTGACGCATATCGAGTGGTTCAACACGCTGGGCGACTCGGTCACCATCGTGACGGGCTTCATCTTCATCGTCTGCGTGCTGGCGTTCCGCCGCGGCATTGTCGGCGAGGTGCTGGACTGGAGCGAACGGCGCAGGGCGGTGTGATTTCTCCGACGCCATGAAAGACGGGGTTGCCTTTGCCGGCAACCCCGTTTTGTTTTACGCCGGCGTATTTACTTCCAGAGCTTGCAGGCTGAATGCGGCCTTGCCGGCGACCTCGGCATGCATGTCTTCTGCATTTGTTCGCGTTGGTGGACGCAACAAGCGAAATGCGCGTGGCGATGTGCTTGCGACCGGTCCTTGTGTTGAATTGACTAGCGACGGCCAATGCTAAAATAAGTAGCAGCACCTCACAATTGATATATATCGTTGTTACGTAGTGCCATTCCGGAACAAAGTCGATGCGCAGAAAAATTCCCAGCACCAGCATGTTGGAGGCTTTCGAGTCTGCCGCGCGCCATTTGAGCTTCACCCGCGCGGCCGACGAGCTGTCGTTCACCGAGAGCGCAATCAGCCGCAAGATCGCTTTGCTGGAGGAGTATCTCGGCGTCCAGCTGTTCACCCGCGTCAAGAAAAGACTGCAGCTGACCGACGCCGGCAAGAGCTACAGCCAGCGGGTGCAGGAGAGCCTGGACAAGCTCGAGATGGACACCACGTTGACCATGGCGCACGACGCCGGGCGCATTTCACTTGAGCTGGCGGTGTTGCCGACGTTTGCGTTGAAGTGGCTGATGCCGCGCCTGCACGAGTTCAACGCACTGCATCCCGAAGTCACGATCCATGTTGCCGCGCGTGAAGAGCCTTTCCTGTTTTCGGAAGCGCCGTTCGACGCCGCCATCCATTTCGATCATCCGGTCTGGGCCAACGCCACCAGCACCTATTTATTTACCGAGGAACTGATCCCGATCTGCAGCCCGCAGTTGATCGGCGGCAAGCATTGCCGCAAGCCGGCCGACTTGCTGGACTACGTGCTGATGCACAAGACCGGCCGCCCGGAAGCATGGTCGCGCTGGTTCGAACTGGCCGGCTGTCCCGATGCGCGCGCGCTGAAAGGTCCGCGCTACAACATGTACGCGATGTCGATCGAAGCCGCCCGTCGCGGCGCCGGCATCGCGCTGGTGCCGCGCACTTACGTCATGGACGACATCGAGTCGGGGCAACTGACCGTGCCGTGGGAGATGGTGGTGCCGGGCGCGAAGGACTATTACTTCGTCGTGCCGGAGCAGAAGCAGGCGTCGCAGGGAGTGCAGTTGTTTTTGGCGTGGCTGCTCAAGGTTGCCGAGCAGTATCGGGATGTGACCGAGCAAGCCTGAGGTCCTGGCCTGGGGCGCCGGAAATAAAAGGAGTTGGATGTCAGGTCGCCGCAGATCGGGCGCCTGAAGGACGAGTCAGGCTTTGAAACACGGGGAAGGAAACCTGGTCGGGGTGAGAGGATTCGAACCTCCGGCCTCTACGTCCCGAACGTAGCGCTCTACCGGGCTAAGCTACACCCCGACGGTGTGGTGTTTTGTCGTTGATCAGTGGTTGCGGTCAACAGCGAACGTCGATAATTCTAGCAAAGAATTTTTGTACTTGCTATCCGGCAGCGACTGCACGGCGTTGGCCGCGCGTTGTGCCGCTTTCTGTGCTTCGCGGCGGGTGTAGTCGAGCGCGCCCGAGCTGGTAATAGCGGCCAGGATCTGGTCGAAATGCTGCTCGTCGCCGTTTTCGATGCAGCTGCGCACCAGTTCGCGTTGCTCCGGGCTGCCGTTTTCCATCAGATAGATCAGTGGCAGCGTCGGCTTGCCTTCGCGCAGGTCGTCGCCGACGTTCTTGCCGATTTCGGCGGCGTTGCCGGAATAGTCCAGCACGTCGTCGATCAGTTGGAACGCGGTGCCAAGCGAACGGCCGTATTCGCCGGCGGCTTCGATGCCGGCTTCGTCGGCGCCGGAGATCAGCGCGCCGAGCTGGGCGGCGGCTTCAAACAGCTTGGCGGTCTTGGAGCGGATCACGCGCAGGTAATCTTCTTCGTTGACGTCCGGGTTGTGCATGTTGAGCAACTGCAGCACTTCGCCTTCGGCGATCACGTTGGTGGCGTCGGCGACGATTTGCATGACGCGGGCGTTGCCCACGGTCACCATCATCTGGAAGGCGCGCGAATACAGGAAATCGCCCACCAGCACCGAAGCGGCATTGCCGAACAGCGCGTTGGCGGTTTCCTTGCCGCGGCGCAATGACGATTCGTCAACAACGTCGTCGTGCAGCAGGGTCGCGGTGTGGATGAATTCGATCACCGCCGCCAGCGAATGGTGGGCCGTGCCTTTATAGGCGTATGCATTGGCGATCAGCAGCACCAGCACGGGGCGGATGCGCTTGCCGCCGGCGCTGATGATGTACTCGGAAACCTGATTCACCAGCGGGACTTCGGAATAAAGTTGCCGGCGGATAACGGTATTGACCTCGCCCATGTCGGCAGCTATCGGGTCAATGAAGGAATTGGGCGTAGCGGTTTGGAGAGCGGCGGACAAGGCTGAACCTGTGAAAAATCAAGATTGCCGTGATTATACGATGACAAAGCCGCCGCCACGTACCGTCGCGACTGTTTCGGATTGTGCTTTTCCTGGTGGAAATTGCCGTATTGCCATTTCATCAGGGGTTGCACACGAAAGTCAAGAGCTTTTGACGAGCTGGCTAAGTCTATGTATAATTGGAGGTTTTCCCGATTCGAAAGCCGCTTTTCATGGGCCTCGCAGAGGAGGAAAAGAAAATTTATTCATTCATTTTCGATGAGGTTTCACATGTACGCGGTCATAAAAACCGGCGGCAAACAATATAAAGTTGCCGCTGGTGAAAAACTTAAAGTAGAACAGATACCGGCAGACATTGGCTCCCAAATCACTTTGGATCAAGTGCTCGCAGTGGGCGCAGGCGATACCGTGAAATTCGGTGCGCCATTGGTCGAGGGTGCAACGGTGCTGGTTACTGTCATAGCGCAGGGTCGCCACGACAAGGTCAAGATCTTCAAAATGCGTCGTCGTAAGCATTATCAGAAGCGTCAAGGCCATCGCCAGAACTACACCGAACTGCAAATCGTCTCGATCAACGCTTAATAGCGCAGGTCAAACTAGATACAAGGAGTCCTTAAATGGCACATAAAAAAGGCGGCGGCACTACGCGCAACGGCCGTGATTCAGAGTCGAAACGACTCGGCGTCAAGGTCTATGGCGGCCAAGCGATCAACGCTGGCGGCATCATCATTCGTCAACGCGGCACCAAGGTTCATCCTGGTGAAAACGTTGGCATGGGCAAGGACCACACTCTGTTCGCATTGACAGAAGGTAAAGTCCAGTTCGTGATCAAGGGCGTTGCGAAGCGCCAGTACGTTACTGTTGTTGCGGCGGCTGCTTAAGTTTTACTTGAGTCCTGCACATTAGTGACTACATGAGGCGCAAGCCTTAGCAAAAGTTGTTTTAAGGCTCTGCCTCTGGTGGAGCCTTTTTTAGTTTTTAGCTGTCTGGTTTTGTTTTCATCCTGCAGCGCGCAGGTCTGGCGTCCGGCGTCACCAAGGTGACCATCGGCCCGGCAACGCGACTGTACTTGTAGCTCTAGGAATCTCTGCCTAAGCTACCCGTGTTCCGATCTCATGGCCCATGCTGTTTTTCTCCGTGGCGCCGCTGTCGTTCGGACACTGTCTCCGGCGAACGGTCTTCATTCATGCCTACCGCTTGCCCGGCTAAGTTTATTTTAAGCAGAGCTTCTTACTTTTAAGTTAGCGGTAACAATCATGAAGTTTATCGACGAAGCAAAGATCGAACTGATCGCGGGCGATGGCGGCAACGGCGTTGCCAGTTTTTGCCGTGAAAAATTCCGTCCATTCGGTGGTCCCGACGGCGGTGACGGCGGCAAGGGCGGCAGCATCTGGGCAGTCGCCGACCGTAACGTCAACACCCTGATCGACTATCGCTATTCCAAGCTGCACAAGGCGCGCAACGGCGAAAACGGTCGCGGCTCGGATTGCTACGGCAAGGGCGCCGACGATATTTTCCTGCGCATGCCGGTGGGCACGCTGATCGTCGACCACAACACCGGCGAACACATCGCCGATCTGACCGAGCACGAGCAGGTCGTGCTGCTGGCGCAAGGCGGCGAAGGCGGCTGGGGCAATATCCATTTCAAGACGTCCACCAACCGCGCCCCGCGTCAAAAGACCGAAGGCAAGGAAGGCCAGCGCCGCGAATTGCGCCTGGAGCTGAAGGTGCTGGCCGACGTCGGCCTGCTGGGCATGCCCAACGCGGGCAAGTCGACCTTTATCTCGGCCGTCTCGAACGCGCGTCCGAAGATTGCCGACTATCCATTTACTACCCTGCATCCGAACCTGGGCGTGGTCCGCGTGAGCCATGAAAAGAGCTTCGTGATCGCCGACATCCCGGGCCTGATCGAAGGCGCCGCCGATGGTGCCGGCCTGGGCGTGCAGTTCCTGCGCCACTTGCAGCGCACCGGCTTGCTGTTGCACATCGTCGATCTGGCGCCGTTTGAAGACACGGTTGATCCGGTCAAGGAAGCCAAGGCCATCGTCAAGGAGTTGCAGAAGTATGACGATTCCCTGTTCGACAAGCCGCGCTGGCTGGTGCTCAACAAGCTCGACGTGGTGCCGGAAGCGGACCGCAAGAAGCGCGTCAAGGACTTCGTCAAGCGCTTCGGCTGGAAGGGTCCGGTGTTTGAAATCTCCGCGCTGACGCGCGACGGTTGCGAAGACCTGATCACTGAAATCTACGGCTATCTGGAAACCAAGCGTCATCAGGAACATCGCGCCGAAGAAACCCAGATGACCGAAGAAGCGCGCGGTATTTCCTCGATCGATCCGGACGATCCTCGTTTCAAAGTGCTCGACTGAGCATCTGCGGTAAATTTGCAGGTAAATCGTTTACTATCTTGTTCTCGATGCATGTCCGTCGACACCCATGGTGCGGCGGACATTTGAATTTTACGGCCCGGCCGATCTTCCTCCAACAACATGCATTCCGTCATACAACAAGCCAAGCGGCTGATCATCAAAGTCGGTTCATCGCTCGTGACCAACGATGGCAAGGGGCTCGACAGCGCTGCCATCGCCATGTGGGCCGAGCAGATCGCGCACTTGCGCACGCTCGGCAAGGAAGTGGTGCTGGTCAGTTCCGGCGCGATCGCCGAAGGCATGCAACGCCTCGGCTTCGATCGTCGTCCGACCGGCGTGCACGAATTGCAGGCTTGCGCCGCCGTCGGCCAGATGGGCCTGGCGCAGATCTACGAAACCAGTTTCCGCGCGCATCAACTCGGCACTGCGCAAGTGCTGCTCACGCACGCCGACCTGGCCGACCGAGAACGTTACCTCAACGCGCGCTCCACCTTGTTCACGCTGCTGCGTTTCGGCGTGGTGCCGATCATCAACGAGAACGACACCGTCGTTACCGATGAAATCAAGTTCGGCGACAACGACACGCTCGGCGCACTGGTCGCGAACCTGATCGAAGCCGATGCGCTGATCATCCTGACCGATCAGCGCGGCCTGTATACGGCCGACCCGCGGCGCGATCCGGATGCACAATTCGTGCACGAAGCCAAGGCCGGCGATCTTGCTCTGGAAGCCATGGCGGGCGGCGCCGGCAGCGGCATCGGTCGCGGCGGCATGCTCACCAAAATCCTCGCGGCCAAGCGTGCCGCCACCTCAGGTGCGCACACAGTGATTGCCTGGGGACGTGAAGAGAGCGTGTTGAGCCGCCTCGCTGCCGGCGAAGCCATCGGCACGCAATTGACCGCGCAGACCGCGCAACTGACCGCACGCAAGCAATGGATGGCCGATCATCTGCAGACCGCCGGTCGCGTGATGCTGGATGACGGCGCCGTGCAGAAACTCACGGCCGAAGGCAAGTCGCTGCTGCCTATCGGCGTCACCGAAGTGGCCGGTGAATTCGGTCGCGGCGATGTCATTACCTGCGTTGACGCCAGCGGCAAGCCTGTCGCGCGCGGCATCAGCAATTACGCCAGCTCGGATGCGCGTCGCATCGTGCGTCATCCCTCGTCGGAAATCCTGTCCATCCTCGGTTTCGTCGAAGAATCCGAATTGATCCATCGCGACAATCTGGTGCTGCTGTAAGCCGGTAAAAATACGCCGGAAAAACAAAAGGGGCGCAGTAGTCAACTGCGCCCCTTTTTGCATTCTGCGTCGCCGGGATTCAGTCCCTGGCCGGATCGATCGGACGATTTTCACGCAGGCGGTTGCTGATTTTTCTCAGGTCGCCGTCCAGTATGCCGACCTGGCAGAAATAGCTCTTGTAGAGCGCCGCATCCTGGCGATTGGCGCCGGTATCCTTGATGCGCACCCATTTGTCGTGGCGCGAACGCGACCAGCTGCCGTCGCTGCGGCCGAAGGCGTATTGCTTGATCTCGTAGGTTTCGCAGCGAATGCCGGAGTAGATGACATTGGTGGCGCCGCCGCTGCTCTTGGTGACCATGATGTAACGTACGACGTTGTCGCTGCCGATGCTCAGCGACTTGAGGTCGACGTAGGATTTGGAGGTCGTGGTCGGCCCGACGTAGAACTCGGCAAGATTTTCCGGCAGCGGTGCGGGTGGCAATTGCACGGCGATTTCTTGCCACGGTTTTTCTTCATCGTCGAATTCTTCGTCGAAGTTGCCCAACTGCTGAGCGAAACTGAGCGTGGCCGAACACAGCAGCAGACCTGCCGCCAAGGCGCGGACAAGTCGGTGTGGAGCAAAGGTATTCCAGAAGCGTTGGGACATGAAGATTCACTTAATGGTGGGCGGAGTGGCGGATCCGCAGGGATCTGCCTGTTGGGCGTTGCCGGGATGATCGGATGCTGCGTGCTCCGTTTTGCCCGTAGCATCGGGACGGCGATGTGCTGCATGCGGCCGCGCCAGGAAGCGCGACAGCTCCTTGAGCGCCTGCTGGTAAACGTCGCGCTTGAACTCGATGACCACGTCCAGCGGCACCCAATAGTCGTGCCAGCGCCAGGCGTCGAACTCGGGATGCGAGGTCAGGCGCAGGTTGACATCGCAATCGCGGCCGACCATGCGCAACAGGAACCAGATCTGTTTTTGCCCGCGATAATGGCCGCGGATTTCACGCTTGATGAAATGATCGGGCACCTCATAGCGCAGCCAGTCGCGCGTGCGACCGATGATCTTGACGTGTTCCGCCTTCAGGCCGATTTCTTCTTCGAGTTCGCGAAACATCGCCTGTTCGGGAGTTTCGCCATGTTTGATTCCGCCTTGTGGAAATTGCCACGAATGTTCTCTAACCCGCTTGCCCCACCAGACTTCATTCTGGGCATTGAGCAGGATGATGCCGACGTTCGGGCGGAAGCCTTCTCGATCCAGCATGGTGTACCTCAAAACTTTCTGCGGCAGGGCGTCCTCTCTTGCCCTATCCGGCCTCCGCTGGCAATTGCTCGATAATTGTCAGCACGCGCCTTTATCAGGCGCGGCAAAGACCGGCACATCGACGAGCGATGTGCATGAAACAGGGATCAAATATGCAAAGAGTGGGCGCATCAGCCAGCTAATCCTTTAAAATTAGGTTGATTATAAACCTTCCTCTTTTAAAAAGAACTCATCGTCATGCGCGCCTCCCGATTTTTTATTTCCACCTTGAAAGAAGCTCCTTCCGACGCCGAAATCGTCAGCCACAAGCTGATGATGCGGGCCGGGATGATCAAGCGGCTCGGCTCCGGGATCTACACGTACATGCCGATGGGCCTGAAGGTAATCCGCAAGGTGGAAGCGATCGTGCGTGAAGAAATGAACCGCTCCGGCGCCATCGAATTGTTGATGCCGGTAGTGCAGCCGGCCGAGCTGTGGCAGGAAACCGGCCGCTGGGACAAGATGGGCGCCGAACTCATGCGCGTGAAGGATCGTCATGGCCGCGACTTCGCGATCCAGCCGACCTCCGAAGAAGTGGTTACCGATGTTGCCCGCACCGAGCTGCGCAGCTACAAGCAGTTGCCGGTCAACTTCTATCACATCCAGACCAAATTCCGCGACGAGCGCCGTCCGCGTTTCGGCCTCATGCGCGGCCGCGAATTCACCATGAAGGACGCCTACTCCTTCGACCGCGACATCGACGGACTGAAGAAGTCCTACCAGGTCATGTACGACGCCTACGTGCGCATTTTCACGCGCTTCGGCCTGCAGTTCCGTGCGGTCGCCGCGGACAATGGCGCCATCGGCGGTTCCGGTTCGCATGAGTTCCACGTCATCGCCGCCACCGGCGAAGATGCGCTGGTGTATTGCCCGACTTCCGACTACGCCGCCAACATGGAAGCGGCCGAAGCGGTCGCCGTCAACGCCACGCGCGGCGCGGCCAGCGAAGCGCTGACCAAGACTGCGACGCCGGGCAAGGCCAAGTGCGAGGCGGTGGCCGAGCTGCTCAAGCTGCCGCTGGAACGCACCATCAAGTCCATCGTCCTGACCGTGGAAAAAGACCAGCCGGCCGACAAGGAAGTCTGGCTGCTCCTGCTGCGCGGCGATCATGAGCTCAATGAAGTCAAGGCCGGCAAGATCCCCGGCCTGGCAGGCTATCGTTTCGCCAATGAGGCCGAAATCGTCGAATGGTTCGGCACGCCGCCGGGCTACCTCGGCCCGATCGGCACCAGGAAGCCGGTCAAGGTCGTGGCCGACCGCACCGTCGCCAACATGAGCGATTTCGTCTGCGGCGCCAATGAAGTCGATTTCCACTTCACCGGCGCCAACTGGGGCCGCGACCTGCCTGAACCGGTGGTCGCCGATATCCGCAACGTCGTCGAAGGCGACGCTTCGCCGGACGGCAAGGGCGTGCTGGCGATCCAGCGCGGCATCGAAGTCGGTCACGTATTCCAGCTCGGCACCGCCTACTCGGAATCGATGAAGGCGACTTACCTCGACGAAGCCGGCAAACCGCAACCGCTGCAGATGGGTTGCTACGGCATCGGCGTCACGCGCATTCTGGGCGCCGCCATCGAGCAGAATTTCGACGACAAGGGCATCATCTGGCCGGCCACGCTGGCGCCGTTCGAAGTGGTGTTGTGCCCGATGGGCTATGACCGCAGCGAAGCGGTCAAGGCCGAGATCGATAAACTGTACGACGCGCTGGTCGCGGCCGGCGTCGACGTCATCCTGGATGATCGCGGCGAACGTCCGGGCGCGATGTTTGCGGACTGGGAACTGATCGGCGTGCCGCACCGCGTCGTCATCGGCGACCGCGGTCTCAAGGACGGTCAGATTGAATACCAGGGCCGCCGCGATACCGCCGCCACACCGGTGCCGCTGGTCGACGCGCTGGCGTTCATCAAGGGCAAGCTGGCCTGATCGGAGCTTGCCGCAACATGCGGTTTTTCCGGCTGACCCTGACCCTGATGCTGGCGTGCGGTCTGCAATGGTTTGTTGCCGTTGCCGCCCACGCCGGCAATCAACAAGAAGAGCAGCTGGCGGATTCGCTCCGCTCGTTGCTCACGCAAGCGGTGGCGGACGCCCGTCCGCCGAAGCCGCAATTTTCCACCATCGAAGAACGTATCGCCTACCTCAACTGGCTGGGCGAGATGTCCGATCGTTTGCGCGAAATCGTCCCTGACCGGCGCGGCCGTCTGGAGTTGCTGGAGAGCGCCTGGTATGAAGCGCGCCGCGCTGGACTCGATCCGGCGTTGGTGCTGGGATTGATCCAGGTCGAATCGGCGTTCCGCAAATATGCGATCTCGTCAGCCGGTGCTACCGGGTACATGCAGGTGATGCCATTCTGGACGCGCGTTATCGGCGACGGCGATCGCCGCAAGCTGTTCCATATGCGCAGCAACTTGCGCTACGGCTGCGTGATTTTGCGGCTCTATCTGGACCAGGAGGGCGGCGATTATTTCATGGCGCTGGGACGGTACAACGGCAGTCGCGGTCAGGCCGAGTATCCAAACGCAGTCCTGAGTGCGTGGAAGCATTGGGAGTACGGCAATTCCGCCGGCCAAAAAGGAGAGGGAAGCAGCGCCGCAACCGTCGTGCGCTGATCCCCTCTGCCGGCGTCGCTAGTCCAGTCTGCCGGGTAAATCTTTACTGAAAATTTCTTACTGCGTCGTCGCCGGCACAATCGTCACATCCTTGCGCAGGATGCCGCCGGAAGGCACGCTACCTTCCACATCACTTGGGTTTTCGATACGCCGCTGGCAATCCGCCTGATCGCCGGCAGGCAGGGCCTTGCAGCGCTCCAGCGCGTTGGAAGAGTATTGGGCTTGCTGGCCGTCATTCAATCGGCCTTGCCTGGCCTGCTGGTAAGCGGCGCCGGCTTCGCGCAGGCAGGTGGCCTTGTCCTGATTGGACTGGCCGCTGGTGCAGACGGCTTTTTCACGTTGATATTGCGCGTCGAGTTCGGCATTGCTCTTGCCAGCCGCGAAAGCGCAGGTCGTCGCGAGCAAACCTGCTGCGGCGATGCTGAGTGCGGCGGCGGTGTTGCGCAAGCCCGTGCGGGCCGGTTTCTGTTGAGGGAATGTCATGCTGAAATCCTTTCAGGTTACGTCCGTGACATCTAGACTCCGGCCGAAAACCCAAAGTTCAGCCGGCGACAGAGATATCGGCGCCCTGTAGGAATACACTGTCGGCGCATGGCAACCCGATGCCTCCAAAAACAAAAACGCCCGCGCGTTGCGGGCGTTTTTGTTTTGCAAGCAAGTCTGCAAAAACCTGTATTGCCTATTTCAAATGGCCGGAAATCAGCTTGGTCATTTCAAACATCGATACCTGTTTCTTGCCGCCGAACACGACTTTCAACTTATCGTCCGCGTCGATATTGCGCTTGTTCTCAGGGTTTTGCAGATTGTGTTTCTTGATGTATTCCCAGACCTTCTTGGTCACTTCGGTACGTGGCAGAGGCTTCGCACCCACGACTTCAGCCAGCGCTGCGGATGGTGTCAGCGGCTTCATGAAGGCGGCGTTGGGAGTACGTTTGACGGCTGGTTTCTTTGCTGCTGCTTTTGGCGCTGCGGCTTTCTTGGGTGCTGCTGCTTTTGCTGCAGGCTTTGCTGCTGCTTTCGGTGCTGCTTTTTTCGGTGCTGCGACTGCTTTCTTTGGAGCTGCTTTCGGTGCTGCTTTTGCTACGGGCTTCTTCGCTGCGGCTGCGGGTTTTTTGGCTGTGGCCATCTGTAAGCCTCCTTAATAAGGGATCAAGCAAGGAAAGAGTTGAATGCGCAAATCACGCACCAGCAATAGTGGTGCGGTTTTCCCGGCGATGCAAGTGTTTTTTAGCGCTTTTCGGGGCGAAAACACGCTATAAGCAACGACGATTGTGAAAACCCGCATCGCTCCTCTCAAAAAGCCGCCCGGCGCGGCTTTGCACCGCTACGGGGCATCCCTCTGAAGCGCCTCAGCGCATGCCCGGCATCATGCCCTTCATGCTGCGCATCATTTTCATCATGCCGCCGCCTTTGAGCTTTTTCATCATCGATTGCATTTGCTCGAACTGGGCCAGCATGCGGTTGACTTCCTGCACCTGGACACCGGCGCCGGCGGCGATGCGGCGCTTGCGCGTGGCCTTGATCAGCTCAGGTTTGGCGCGCTCCTGCAGGGTCATCGAATTGATCATGCCTTCCATGCGGCGCACCTGTTTTTCAGCCTGATCCATGTTGGTTTTTCCGGCGGCTTGCTGCATCTGCGCCGGCAGCTTGTCGAGCAGGCCGGCCATGCCGCCCATTTTTTTCATCTGGCCGAGCTGGGCCTTGAAGTCGTTGAGATCGAACTTGCCGCCGCCCTTGATCTTTTGTGCGAGGTCGTTCGCAGCGGCGACGTCGACGCCTTTGCGTGCTTCTTCGACCAGCGCCAGGATGTCGCCCATGCCGAGGATGCGGTTGGCCATGCGGCTCGGATCGAAGGCTTCCAGGCCGTCCAGCTTTTCGGCCACGCCGGCGAACTTGATCGGCTTGCCGGTGATGTGGCGCACCGACAAGGCGGCGCCGCCGCGCGAGTCGCCGTCCAGCTTGGTCAGTACGATACCGGTCAGCGGCAGCGCATCGCTGAAGGCCTTGGCGGTGTTGATGGCGTCCTGGCCGAGCATGGCGTCGACCACGAACAGGGTTTCGATCGGCTTGACGGCGGCGTGCACGGCGCTGATTTCCTGCATCATCGCTTCGTCGATACCGAGACGGCCGGCGGTGTCGATGATCAGCACGTCATGAAAATGGCGCTTGGCGTAGTCGAGTGCGGCCAGGGCGATGTCGACCGGCTTGTCGGTGGTCTTGGTCGGGAAGAAGTCGGCGCCGGCCTGGGCGGTCACGGTTTCCAGCTGGCCGATCGCGGCCGGACGATACACGTCGGCGGAGACCGTCAGGACTTTTTTCCTGGTGTTCTCGCGCAGGTACTTGGCGAGCTTGCCGACGGTGGTGGTTTTACCGGCGCCTTGCAGGCCGGCCATCAGGATGATCGCCGGCGGCTGGGTGGCGAAGTTGAGCTGGGAGGCTTCGGGGCCGAGGTCGGCGCCCATCAGGCTGGCCAGTTCGCGTTGGACCACGCCGACCAGCGCCTGGCCAGGAGTCAGTGAACCGATGACTTCTTCGCCGACCGATCTTTCCTTGACCTTGGCGATGAACTCGCGCACGGCCGGCAGGGCGACGTCGGCCTCCAGCAGCGCCAGGCGCACTTCGCGCAGCATTTCTGCGGTATTGGATTCGGTCAGGCGCGCCTCGCCGCGCATGGTTTTGACGACTTTGGCAAGGCGTTGGGTGAGATTGTCGAGCATGATGAACCGTTATCTTGAAGAAATGGAGACGGGCCGCGCTGGAAAATTCGGGCAGAATCGTCCGGGCGAAACCGCAGGGTAAACGACCATTTTACCTGATCGCACCGCGCCTCAGCGGGTGTCCCTGCCCGGGCTTGAGCAAGAGTAGGGGAAATTACGGTATTGTTCTCGCTGCAGGATTTGTGTATACAGTGGCGTTGCACAGAATGAATGGACGGTTCTTCCCACGAGGAAGGCGCATATCAACCCGCGGCGTACTTTGCCCGCGGCGCAAACATAACGACAGGAGAGAGAGATGCACAAGAAACTCATCGCGGCGGCGGCAGTCGCCATCATGGCGGCAGGCGCTTCATCCAGCGCAGGCGCACAGGAAGTCATCCGCCTCGGCAACCTCAAGTTCGCCCACTACGGCGCGGTCTCGTACATCAAGGAAATCGCCCCGAAATGCGGCATCAAGGTCGACGAAAAAGTCTTCGCCAAAGGGCCCGACGTGATGCAGGGCATCCTTGCCGGTGAACTCGACGTCGGCACGACCGCTTCGGAAGCCGCCATTTCCGGCCGCGCCAACGGCGCGCCGATCTATGTCGTGGCCGGTTTCGCCAAGGGCGGCGCGCGGCTGGTGGCGGCCAAGGATTCCGGCATCAAGTCGGTCAAGGACCTGAAGGGCAAGAAAGTCGGCGTCACCCGCGGCGGCATCCATGAAGTACTGCTCGACGCCGAACTCGGCCAGAACGGGCTGACGGCCAAGGACGTGACCATCGTCTACCTCGCCTTCGCCGACCTCAACCAGGCGCTGCTGGGCAAGAACATCGACGCCATGATGCAGAGCGAGCCGCAGTCCTCGCAGGCGATCAACAAGGGGTTCGGCGTGGAAGTCATGAAGCCGTACGACACCCCGATCGGCGAGCCGGTGCGCACCATGGTGATGACCGAGAAGTTCTACAAGGAGAAGCGTCCGCTGGCCGAGAAGTTCATGCGCTGTTTCCTGGAGGCGACCAAGACCTTCATCGACAACAAGGAAACCGCCGAGAAATACGTGCGCGAAGTCATCTTCAAGAACCAGATCACCAAGGAAGATTTCTACGACGCCATCGGCAATTCGCCTTACGCCTATGACATCACCGCCGAGCATATCCAGGTCACCACCGACACCATGGCCAAATACGGCACCGGCAAGATGGCCAAGCCGCCGATCGCCAAGGATTGGGTGAAAACCGATCTGCTGGAGCAAGCCAAGAAGAGCATGAACCTGAAGTAAAGCAATTAAAGAGGAAGCCGCGATGGCAAAACAGAAAATTGGGGGAGCCCTGGAGGGATTGCTGGTGCCGGTGGCGGTGATCGCCATCTGGCAGGCGGCATCTTCGCTGGGCTGGATTAATCCGCTGGTTTTGCCGTCGCCGTGGGCGGTGGTGCACAAGTGGTTCGAGTACGCCGCACCGCTGAAGCCGTACGACCCCGCCGAGGGCAACTGGCTGGCCTGGTTGTTCTCCGGCGAGTTGCTGATGGACGCCATCGGCAGCCTGTACCGCGTGGTGGTCGGCTTCCTGATCGGCGCCGGGCTGGCCTTGCCGCTCGGTTTGCTGATGGGTTCCAGCCAGCGCGTCTACGGACTGATGAACCTGACGGTGCAGGTGATCCGCCCGATTCCGCCGATCGCCTACATCCCGCTGGCGATCCTGTGGTTCGGGCTGGGCAATCCGCCGGCGCTGTTCCTGATTTCGCTGGGCGCCTTCTTCCCGGTGCTGATGAATACCATCGCCGGCGTGCGCCAGGTCGACAGCATCTACCTGCGCGCGGCGCGCAACCTCGGCGCCAGCCAGCGCACCCTGTTCGTGCGCGTGATGCTGCCGGCCGCCGTGCCGTACATCCTGTCGGGCGTGCGCATCGGCATCGGCACCGCCTTCATCGTGGTGATCGTGGCCGAGATGATCGCGGTCAGCAACGGCCTCGGTTTCCGCATCATGGAAGCGCGCGAGTACTTCTGGTCCGACAAGATCATCGCCGGCATGATCACCATCGGCCTGCTCGGCCTGGCGATCGACCTCGGCATGAGCCGCCTGAACAATTACATGCTGCGCTGGCATCGCGGACTGGAGAACTGACATGAGCGCCTCCCAAATCGTCGTCACCGGCGTCAACAAGGTCTTCAAGAGCGACGAGCGCGAAGTGGTGGCGCTCAAGGACATCAACCTCGATATCCCGGACGGCCAGTTCGTCTGCCTGCTGGGTCCGTCGGGTTGCGGCAAGTCGACCCTGCTCAACGCCATCGCCGGCTTCGCGCTGCCCAGCAGCGGCAACATCACCACCGACGGCAAGCTGGTCACCGAACCGGGACCGGATCGCGGCATGGTGTTCCAGGAGTACGCGCTGTTCCCCTGGATGACGGTCGAGCAGAACGTTGCCTTCGGCCTTGAAATCAAGGGCGTCGGCAAGGCCGAGATCCAGGCGCGCGTGACGCAGTTGCTGGACAAGCTGGGCCTGATCGATTTTCGCAGCCGTTTCCCGAAAGACCTGTCCGGCGGCATGCGCCAACGCGTGGCGATTGCCCGCGTGCTGGCGCTGGATTCGCCGATCATGCTGATGGATGAGCCGTTCGGCGCGCTCGACGCCTTGACGCGGCGCAATTTGCAGGACGAGTTGCTGCGCATCTGGGACGAGTTCAAGAAGACCATCGTCTTCGTCACCCACAGCATCGAAGAAGCGATCTACCTGGCCGATCGCATCGTCGTCATGACTTATCGTCCCGGCACCATCAAGCGCGACATCACGGTCACGCTGCCGCGTCTGCGTGATCCGGCCGACCCCGAGTTCAACGCCTTGAAACGCGAACTCGGCCAACTGGTCATGGAAGAACAGCAGCGCCATCATCACGATGAGATGCGCGCCGCCGCGGTCGACTGAGGCCTCTTTGTCTCATTGATTTTTACCGTTTTGTCCCCACCATATTGCTTTGGTCCGAAGCGATATGGTGATTTCGTATTTACTCCCCGGCAAGACCATTCAGCGCTGCCGGAACACGTTTCCGGCGACCGGCGACAGTCGGCGAAGTGACGACATGGTGTAAACTTAGCCGATGCAAACTTATTTTTTCATTCTGGCTGCGCTGCTCTATCTGGGCTGCGCCTTCCTGCCTTCCGAGCGGCGCCTGCCGATTTCACTCGGCACGGTGATCGGATGGCTGCTGCACGGCGGCGCGCTGGTCTACGACATGTTTGCGCCCGACGCCGTGCGCGTCGGTTTTGCGGTGATGCTATCGGCCACGATGTGGGTCTCGGTGGCCGCTTACTGGCTGGAAAACCGCAACTTCTCGCTCGACAGCCTGCGCGTTCTGGTGCTGCCGGTGGCCGCCGTGGCGGTGATCCTGCCGAGCGTGTTCCCGGGCAACATGGTCGAGCTGGCCGGCAAGTCGGACTGGTTCCTCTGGCACATCGCGGTTTCCATCCTGGCCTACAGCACGCTGACCATTGCGGCCTTCCACGCGGTGCTGATGGTGCTGCAGGAGTCGCGCCTGCATACGCGCCCCAAGATGGGCGCGGCGCAGCCGGGCTGGTTCTCGATCGCGCTGGACCGCCTGCCGGCGCTGCTGACGATGGAAAAAATCCTGTTTCGCCTGATCGCATTCGGTTTCATTTTGTTGACCCTGACGGTGCTGTCGGGCGTTGTTTTTTCCGAGCAGTTGTTCCAGAAGGCGTTCCGGTGGGATCACAAGACGATCTTCACCTTGCTGTCCTGGTGCCTGTTCGGTTTATTGCTGGCGGGACGCAAATGGCAAGGCTGGCGCGGTCGCACCGCGCTCAGTTTCACCCTCGCCGGGTTTGCCATTTTGCTGCTCGCCTATGTCGGCAGCCGCTTCGTGCTTGAAGTCGTGTTGCATCGGATACTCGTATGAAATATCTCATTTGGCTGGTGATCGCCCTGGCGGTCGTGGTCTGGTTCCAGCGCACCAAGAAGTCCATGACGGCCGGCGCAGCATCTTCCCCGGACCGCGAAGGTGCGCGGCGTAATCCGTTCGCGCGCAAGCGCGACGAGCCTCGGCAGCAGATCGAGGCCATGGTGCAATGTGCGCATTGCGGCATCCATTTCCCGGCCTCGGAGTCCATCAGCAACGCTGCCGGCACCGTATTTTGCAGCGAAGAGCACCTGCGCCTGGCCGCATCCTGAGATGAACATGCCGGCGCCGCTCCTGGACATCGCGGCCGACGGCTGGTGCGGCCAGGCGCACCGCCAGCCGTCGCCCAACTTCGACGCGCGCGCCGAAGGCGTGGCGGCCGAGCTGCTGGTGATCCACAACATCAGCTTGCCGCCGGGCCAGTTCGGCGGACCGTTCATCGGCGATCTGTTCTGCAACCGGCTGGACTGCGATGCCCATCCGTATTTCGACCAGTTGCGTCCCTTGCGGGTGTCGGCCCATTTCGTCATCCAGCGCGACGGCAGCCTGATCCAGTTCGTCTCGGCCAATGACCGTGCCTGGCATGCCGGAGTGTCCAGCTTCAATGGGCGAGAGCGCTGCAACGACTTTTCCATCGGCATCGAGCTCGAGGGAACCGACTTCGAGCCCTTCACCGAGCCTCAGTACGAAGTGCTGGCGGCGCTCACCGATGCCCTGTACCGGCGCTATCCGCTGGCCGATGTGGCCGGTCACGAGCACATCGCTCCCGGTCGCAAGACCGACCCCGGTCCATTTTTCGACTGGGCGAGATTCCGGAAAAATTTCTATTGCCTTGTAGAACAAGCGCAATTGCGCTTCCCTGCTGGGGGTAGCGGAAGTCAAGCGTAAAACATATAAAAATATCCAGAAATAGCGGTTGCATCTGACGATTGCAGACACTAGAATTAGTCTCAATCATTCCTTTGGGACTAGATGTAGTGTTTTTGGTAAGTAAATCTTTAGTCGGTCGTCGGGTTGGAAGTAGCTGTTCACGGTTCGCTGCGGTACGTATAAAGCGCCGGATCAGGCTCTCAAGAGGGGCCCGGCAGGTTCGGCAGAGTTGGGCTTCACGGTTGGGCTCCATTGAAGGTGACGGGTCTTGAGGCAAGCAACAATTCAAACGATGTCTCGGCAGTCCTCTCATCTCAGATTTTTCAGGTTTTTCAGCTTTTATTTAACAGTTCGGAACAGGTGGCAACCAGGCGGCT
Organism: Herbaspirillum lusitanum; assembly: GCF_026127345.1. Taxonomy (NCBI): domain Bacteria; kingdom Pseudomonadati; phylum Pseudomonadota; class Betaproteobacteria; order Burkholderiales; family Oxalobacteraceae; genus Herbaspirillum; species Herbaspirillum lusitanum. The sequence continues at coordinate 18,239 of NZ_QXFG01000003.1, forward strand.
GCGCATAGACAGCGGCATTGATGTCGTCCTGTTCCCGGTATTTCGTGAACCTCTCTTCGTTTCAGTATCTATATAGAGAGAAGGTTCTATTGGCAACGCGGGCAGTTTTTGCTGCCCATCAATCACAGTTTTAGGAGGCTCAGTGCGCTCTACTCAAGAAATTTCCGCTAAATCCCCCACAGATTTTGGCGTCATTCCCGCCGCAGGCAATCATGACGAAACCACGTCGTCGCAGCTGATCAAGCCGGCTTCCGGTCTGGGCGAATACAGAATCATCCGCCGCAACGGCGCGGTGGTCGGTTTTGAACCATCGAAGATTTCGATCGCGGTGACCAAGGCGTTCCTCGCCGTCAACGGCGGTCAGGGCGCGGCATCGGCGCGCGTGCGCGAAATGGTCGAGCAACTGACAACCAGCGTCGTGTCGGCGCTGGTGCGTCGCCAGCCGACCGGCGGCACTTTCCATATTGAAGACATCCAGGACCAGGTCGAACTGGCGCTGATGCGTTCCGGCGAACACGATGTCGCCCGCGCTTACGTGCTGTACCGCGCCAAGCGCATGGAAGAGCGCGCCCAGCAACAAGGCAGCGCCGCCAAGACCGATTTCGCCGCCCCGCAACTGCATGTGGTGGAAGACGGCCAGAGCCGCCTGCTGGACCTCGACGAAGTCCGCACCCTGATCACCGCCGCCTGCGTCGGCCTGGAAAAGCACGTTGACGCCGACGCCATCCTGGCTGAAACGGTCAAGAACCTGTACGACGGCGTGCCGGTCGAAGAGCTGCACAAGTCGGCCATCCTGGCTGCCCGCGCGCTGATGGAAAAAGACCCGGCCTACAGCCAGGTCACCGCGCGCCTGCTGATGCACACGATCCGCAAGGAAGTATTCGGCAAGGAAGTGGCGCAAGCCGACGCGCCGGCCGAGTACCTCGATTACTTCGCCAAGTACATCAAGAAGGGCATCGCCGCCGACCTGCTCGACTCCAAGCTGGCCCAGTTCGATCTGGTCAAGCTGGCCGAGGCCATCAAGCCCGAGCGCGACCTGCAATTCGGCTACCTCGGCCTGCAGACTTTGTACGACCGTTACTTCCTGCACATCCAGGGCACCCGCATCGAAATGCCGCAAGCGTTCTACATGCGTGTCGCGATGGGCCTGTCGCTCAACGAAATCAACCGCGAAGAGCGCACCATCGAGTTCTACAACCTGCTGTCGTCGTTCGACTTCATGAGCTCGACCCCGACCCTGTTCAACTCGGGCACCCTGCGTTCGCAACTGTCGTCGTGCTACCTGACCACCGTTGCCGACGATCTGGACGGCATCTACGAAGCCATCAAGGAAAACGCGCTGCTGGCCAAGTACGCCGGCGGCCTGGGCAACGACTGGACCCCGGTCCGTTCGCTGGGCGCGCACATCAAGGGCACCAACGGCAAGTCGCAAGGCGTGGTGCCGTTCCTGAAAGTGGTCAACGACACCGCCGTGGCGGTCAACCAGGGCGGCAAGCGCAAGGGCGCGGTCTGCGCCTACCTGGAAACCTGGCACATGGATATCGAGGAATTCCTCGACCTGCGTAAAAACACCGGCGACGACCGCCGCCGTACGCATGACATGAACACCGCCAACTGGATTCCCGACCTGTTCATGAAGCGCGTCATGGAAAAGGGCGAGTGGACCCTGTTCTCGCCATCCGATGCGCCCGACCTGCACGACAAGTTCGGCAAGGCCTTCGAAGAAGCCTACACCGGCTACGAAGCCAAGGCCGCACGCGGCGAACTGAAGCTGTTCAAGAAGATTGCTGCGCTGGACCTGTGGCGCAAGATGCTGTCGATGCTGTTCGAGACCGGCCACCCATGGATCACCTTCAAGGACCCATGCAACATCCGTTCGCCGCAGCAACACGTCGGCGTGGTCCACAGCTCGAACCTGTGCACCGAGATCACCCTGAATACCAACGAATCCGAAATCGCCGTCTGCAACCTGGGTTCGGTCAACATGCCGGCCCATCTGGTCAATGGCGAGATCGACCACGCCAAGCTGCAAAAGACCATCCGCACGGCAATGCGCATGCTCGACAACGTGATCGACATCAACTACTACGCCGTCAAGAAGGCACGTGATTCCAACCTGCGCCACCGTCCGGTCGGCCTGGGCATCATGGGCTTCCAGGACTGCCTGCACATGAAGCGCGTGCCTTATGCTTCGATGGACGCAGTGGAATTCGCCGATCGTTCGATGGAAGCCGTCTGCTACTACGCTTACTGGGCATCGACCGAACTGGCGGAAGAGCGCGGCCGTTACAGCTCCTACCGCGGTTCGCTGTGGGATCGCGGCATCCTGCCGCAAGACTCCCTGAAGCTGCTGGCGCAGGAACGCGGCGGCTATCTGGAAGCGGACATGTCCGAAACGCTGGACTGGTCGGCACTGCGTTCGCGCATTTCCGAGTTCGGCATGCGCAACTCGAACTGCGTGGCGATCGCGCCGACGGCAACGATTTCCAACATCATCGGCGTCTCGGCTTGCATCGAACCGACTTACCAGAACCTGTATGTGAAGTCGAACCTGTCCGGCGAATTCACCGAAATCAACGAGTACCTGGTGCGTGACCTGAAGGCGCGCGGCCTGTGGGATGAAGTCATGATTTCCGACCTGAAATACTTTGACGGCAGCCTGGCCAAGATCGACCGCATCCCGCAAGACCTGCGCGATATCTACGCCACCGCCTTCGAAGTCGAACCGTCCTGGCTGGTGGAAGCTGCATCGCGCCGTCAGAAGTGGATCGATCAGGCCCAATCGCTGAACATCTACATGGCCGGCGCATCGGGCAAGCGTCTGGATGAAACATACAAGCTGGCATGGTTGCGCGGTCTGAAGACCACCTACTACCTCCGCACCATCGGCGCGACGCATACCGAGAAGTCGACTTCCAAGACCGGCGCGCTGAACGCGGTGGCGGTGGATGGCGGCGTCAGCCACAGTGCAGCGGCAGCTTCTGCGCCGGCATCGATGACGGCGTCTGCAGCCAGCATGGCAACCGTGGCGGCGGCAGAAGTCGAAGCCGACGGCGCCGCGTGCTACCTGCGTCCCGGCGATGATGGTTTTGAAGAGTGCGAAGCTTGCCAGTAACCAAAACGCAGTAAATTCAGGCCACCGCCGCCGGCAAGTCCGGCGGCAGTCTTCTCCGGAAGATGAACGGGGCGCCTGAATCAATGTCACAAATCACATCCCGGCCGCGCCGGGACGTCAAAAGTAAATAAAGTAAAGGATCAAAAAATGCTCTCTTGGGATGATGAAGTGAAGGCGACGCCGGCACCATCCGCGCCGCACGCCTCGCAAACGCCTCAGCCTCAATTGCAATCGGCCGCCGTAAATGCACGTCCGCAGTTTTCCGACGTGGCCCTGAATCCTGCTCTGGTTACCAAAGACGAAGCGCCGGTTGATGTGACCCGCCGCGTCAACGCCGCCGACAAGCGCATCATCAACGGCCACACCGACGTCAACCAGCTGGTGCCGTTCAAATACAAATGGGCCTGGGACAAGTACCTGGCCGGCTGCGCCAACCACTGGATGCCGCAGGAAATCAACATGCAGCGCGACATCGAACTGTGGAAAGATCCGAACGGCCTGACCGAAGACGAACGCCGTCTGGTCAAGCGCAACCTCGGTTTCTTCGTCACCGCCGACTCGCTCGCCGCCAACAACATCGTGCTCGGCACCTACCGCCACATCACTGCGCCGGAATGCCGCCAGTACCTGCTGCGCCAGGCGTTTGAAGAAGCGATCCACACCCACGCCTATCAGTACATCGTCGAGTCGCTGGGCCTGGACGAAGCCGAGATCTTCAACGCCTATCACGAGGTGAAGTCGATCCGCGACAAGGACGAGTTCCTGATCCCGTTCATCAACACGCTGACCGATCCGCAGTTCACCACCGGCACCACCGAGAACGACCAGAAGCTGCTGAAGTCGCTGATCGTTTTCGCCTGCATCATGGAAGGCCTGTTCTTCTACGTCGGCTTCACGCAGATCCTTGCGCTGGGTCGCCAGAACAAGATGATGGGCGCCGCCGAACAGTATCAATACATCCTGCGCGATGAATCGATGCACTGCAATTTCGGGATCGATCTGATCAACACGGTGAAGATGGAGAACCCGCATTTGTGGACGCCGGAATTCAGAAACGAAATTAAATCGTTGTTTTTAAGCGCCGTAGAGTTGGAATATCGTTACGCAGAGGATACAATGCCGCGAGGCGTGCTAGGTTTGAATGCGCCGATGTTCAAAGGCTACTTACGGTTCATCGCTAATCGTCGCGCACAGCAAATCGGACTCGATCCGCTGTTCGCGCAAGAAGAAAATCCGTTTCCGTGGATGAGCGAGATGATCGATTTGAAGAAGGAGCGCAACTTCTTCGAAACCCGAGTCATCGAGTATCAAACCGGAGGCGCGCTTAACTGGGAATGATGTGCCCATCTCGTCAATGCTCTTCAGCGAGATCTGTGAGGCACACAGCGGTCGGATAGCTTGCAAGATATCCGACTGCCAAAAACGGAAGGCTTTCACCAAATTTAATGAACAGTAAAAGACCGAAACGATCTTCTCTGTTATCGCCGCTTAACTCGATCAAGTCGGGTCAGGCGGCTTTTCCTTTGAAAAACCTGAAGGTTTTTCGGGAATCGTATTCCTGACGCTAGCGTGTAATCCGCTGGCGTTTTTTTTGGTTGTGACGTTCGCGAAGGCGCGAAACGAGGCTCTGAGCCCCTGGACAAGCGGGGCAGAGGTCCAGCCAAGATAGCTGAAGTGCTGCATACATGAGGGGATGCAGCAGTTCAGCTGGTGCCGAATTCATTAGCGCAAGCAGAAGCTTGCTTGTGCCGATGAATAATCCGCCTGCATCATCGCGATGGTACAGACGGGTTTCTTAAATCAAGCTTGATTTTTTCCATCACGTGAAGAAGGAGAAACAAAATGGCAACAGCAGCAAAGAAACCAGCAGCCAAGAAACCGGCTGCAAAGAAACCAGCGGTCGCCGCTAAGAAGCCGGTTGCAGCCAAGAAGGCAGCAGCTCCTAAGAAGGCAGTCGCCGCCAAGAAGCCAGTAGCCAAGGCAGCAGCAAAGCCAGTGGCGAAGAAAGCAGCAGCTCCTAAAAAAGCAGTTGCAGCCAAGAAGCCAGTAGCGAAGAAGGCAGTCGCCGCTAAAAAGCCAGTCGCCAAGAAAGCAGTCGCAGCGAAGAAGCCGGTAGCAGCGAAGAAGCCGGTGGCGAAGAAAGCAGCAGCTCCTAAAAAAGCAGTTGCAGCCAAGAAGCCAGTAGCGAAGAAGGCAGTCGCCGCTAAAAAGCCAGTCGCCAAGAAAGCAGTCGCAGCGAAGAAGCCGGTAGCAGCGAAGAAGCCAGTGGCGAAGAAGGCAGCAGCTCCTAAGAAGGCAGTTGCAGCGAAGAAGCCAGTCGCGAAGAAGGCAGTCGCCAAGCCAGCGGCCAAGAAGCCAGCCGCCAAGCCTGCTGCAAAGCCGGCCGTCAAGGCAGCAGCCAAGCCAGCAGCGAAGAAGCCAGTCGCCAAGAAGGCAGCCGCCAAGCCTGCGGCTAAAAAGCCGGCAGCTAAGCCAGCCGCTGCAGCAGCTCCTGCTGTGAAGACTGTGCTGAACCCGGCAGCAGCTTGGCCGTTCCCAACAGGCACAACACGTCCTTAATCGGACCTGGCCTGGCGCCTGAGTAATCAGGTGCAAAAATACCGCTGTGTGACTCGTTCATGCAGCGGTTTTTTTTGCCTGCACGGTGAGGGCCGACCGGGCATCTTGGTCTTTTTTAATTATTCGCCGTCCCCACATAGGGAAAACGGCTGCATGGTTTAGTATGTGCACCAGAGGGCCTCCGCGGGGCGGAGATCGATAAGCAAACAGCTTCTTATGGAGAGTGACCGTGTTGCATAGCATTTTCATGTTGATCGTTGACGCCATCGCCAGCGTGCTCGCCGGGGTGCTGTTGCTGCGTTTCTGGATGCAGGTGGTGCAGGTGCGCCCGCCGGCTTCGGTGGGGCAGTTCGTGTTCCAGCTGTCGGACTGGCTGGTGAAGCCTCTGCGCAGGATTTTTCCCGGAGTGGGCGGTTATGACTGGGCCAGCCTGGTCGGCGCGTTCCTGGTGGTATTGCTGTCGATCATTGCGGCGCTGGGATTCGCCTCGGGGTTTGATTTCCAGCCCATCATTCTGTTCTCGCTGGTGCGGTTCTTCCAATGGATTTTCTACGGTTTCATGGCCACGCTGATCATCGAAGCGATCTTCAGCTGGGTCAATCCGTATGCACCGCTCGCGCCGTTCGTGCGCGCGCTGAATGAGCCTTTGCTGCGTCCGCTGCGCAAGGTCCTTCCGCTGATCGGCAACGTCGACCTGTCGCCGCTGGCAGCGTTGATCCTGCTGCAAATTGCGGTGCGCCTGGTCAGCACTTTGATCCTGTCGATCGGATAAAACAAAGAGTGGCCTGGGCCCCGATGCCTCAGACGCATCAGACGCATCAGACGCATCAGACGCAACAAAGCCGGCATGGGAAACCATCGCCGGCTTTGTTGTTTCTGCCTTCTTGCTTTGTCTGTTTTACCTCTTTTTGGCTGCCCATTGCTGTAGCGCCTGCAGCGTATTTTCGACGTGCTTGTCCGGGTTCATGCTGCTGTATTCGTACAGGATGGCATGGTCCGGAGTAATAACGTAGGACGTACGGCTGGCGTAATCCGACTTGATCATCATCACGGCATCATAGGCCTTCATGATCTTCTGGTCGGTGTCGGCAGCCACCGCAAACTTGCTGCGGCATGCGCTCACGGAAAATTTATTGAGCGTTTCGATCTTGTCGTTAGACACGCCGATCACGGTGGCGCCGAGCGCCTTGTAGCGGTCGATGGCGTCGGCGAACAAGTGGGCTTCGATGGTGCAGCCGGTGGTGAAGGCGGCGGGATAGAAGTACAGCACCACCGGCCCTTTCGTGAGCGCATCGGCCAGCGAGAACGTCGATACCTGGCCGCCGAGCGAGGACTGCGCCGTGAAGTCCGGCGCCTTGTCACCCGCTTTCAGCGCGGCCATGGCGCCGGGTGTCGCCAGCAGGGATGCCGCACATGAGATGAGGAGCGTGGAAACGAGGCGTTTCATGATCAATCCTTTCAATGAGCGGCGCCCTGCGGCTGCGCCAGGTGCGATCAGGCGAAGCGGTAACCGAAGGCCTTGTGGAACCGGTCGTCGATTTCGGCCAGCGTGGGGGCGTGATTCTGCGGTCCTTGCGAAGCGATCTTGATCGAACCCATCAGGCTGGACAGGCGGCCGATGGTGGCCCAGTCCATGCCCTTTTCCAGGCCGAACAGCATGCCTGCGCGGAAGGCGTCGCCGCAACCGGTCGGATCGGCGATGGTCTCGGCCGGCACGCAAGGGATGTCGATCTTCTGACCATCGGCGTAGATCTCTGCACCCAGTTCGCCGCGCGTGACGATCAGCGCCGAGACTTGCCGGGCGATCTGCTCCAGGTTCAGGCCGGTGCGTGTGGTCAGTAACTCGGCTTCGTAATCGTTGACTGCGACATAGGTGGCGAGCTCGATGAAATGTTTCAGGTCGTCGCCGCTGAACATCGGCAGGCCCTGGCCCGGATCAAAAATCAGCGGAATATTTTGCTGGGCGCTGTGCTCGGCGTGCTGCAACATGCCGTCGCGACCGTCCGGCGCCACGATGGAAAACTTGACCGCACCGGCGTCGGCGACTTTGTTCTCATGCGAGAAGGTCATGGCGCCGGGGTGAAAAGCGGTGATCTGGTTGCTGCCCGCGTCGGTGGTGATGAAGCATTGCGCGGTGAACGAGTTGTCGATCACACGGATGCTGTCGGTAGAGATGCCGAGATCCTTGAAGCGTTGCAGGTACGGTGCGCTGTCCTGGCCGACGGTGGCCATGATGACCGGTTCGCCGCCGAGCAGCTTCAGGTTGTAGGCGATGTTGCCGGCGCAGCCGCCGAATTCGCGGCGCATGGTCGGCACCAGGAAGGACACGTTGATCTTGTGCAGCTGATCGGCCAGCAGCGCTTCGGAGAAGCGGCCGTCATATTGCATGATGTTGTCGTAGGCGAGCGAGCCGCAAATCAGTGAACTCATGGCGTAGTCTGGAAAAGTTGGGAATGCAGCATTGTAGAAGAATCCTGCCGTCTTTGCGCCTTTTGTTGCCGCGCGTGGCCTGCGGGATCCTCGGAATCAGGGATAGAACAGATAGATGCGGTAGCCCGATGCAGCGGGTTGGGTCAGTTCGAAGGTCAGCTTGATCTGCTGTTCGCCTTCGCCGGCCAGGCCGCTGTCGACCAGTTTCGTCGAGCCCAGGTATTCGCGCGGCGTGAAGACGCGGCGCATGATGGCCTTTTCATCGCCATCGTTGAGCGTGAGTTCCAGATAAGGCCACGCCTGCGCGCCATAGCCGCGGTTGCGCAGCAGCGCCGACAAGGCGTAGATGTTCTGATTGGGCGGCACCAATTGCAGTTCGCTCGACTCCAGCACCAGTTGGTCGATGCTGGTCGGCAGGCCCACGGAGCAATGCAAGGGCGCGCAGGCGGCCGCCAGCAACGGTCGCGTCGATGGCAGCCACGCGGCAATGGTGTTGCGCCAGACATAAGTCGCCTGCAGCAACAGCGCGATGCCGAGGATGACGGCGCCGACGATCATGACGACGCGGACGATCCGGCCCAGGCGCTCGCGACGTTCGGCTTTCTGGACGAAGGCGGGGGCGTCTTCGTCGTCTTCAGTCTCTTCGGCTTCTTCCTCCTCCTCTGCAAGTTCTTCTTCTGCGTCGGGCTCTTCGTGAGCTTGCTGTTTCGGTGTGAGAACTGCTGCCGCTTCAGCCTGCGTTTCAGAAGCGCCGACGTCTGTCAGCGCGACGGAAGAGGTCTGTGGAATCGGATACGACAAGGCCTGTGTCAGCGTGTTGATGCTGGCGTCCGGTGCGGCAAGCGGCGACGCCGCATTGTCGGCAGAAGCCGGGGCGGTCGTGGGCGAGCCCGGCAGCGGAAACGACACCATCGGCGCTGGTTCAGGCGTGGTCTCTTGCGCGCTCGCCGGCGCAGCATCCGGCGCCTCGTTCTTCGGCACCGGCGGCGCACCCCAAGGGGCGTCGTTGGTTTCCGCTGCAATGCTGGCGAAGGCGGCGGACAGATTGGCCGTGGCCATCCATGGCGGTGGTGCTGCCGGCGCGGATGGTTCTGCTGCAGGAGACGTCGGGGCAGTCGCAACTTGCACTGGCGGCACCGGCGGCGAGCCCGGCAAAGGCGGCCAGCCGAGCGGCGCATGCGGCTCTGCGGATTCAGTGGAACGGGGAGGAGCGGCAGGCGACGACGGCGCGACTACCAGTTGCTGGGCGATTTCGGGGGCGACCAGGTGGTCGTTGCCGTTGAAGACTTCCTTGCAAGCGCCGCAGCGGACCAGGCCGCCGCGCAGTTTGAGCTGATCTTGGGCGACGCGGAATGTCGTCTGGCAGAAGGGACATTGGGTCGCCAGCGCCATCAGCGGACCTCGTCGGGAGTGATGCGGGCCGGCGCCGGAATTGATCCGGCACGGTTGTATCGGCGATGGACGAAGCCGTGCTGCATGCTTACACCGTCGGCGCGCGGCCGGCCAGGGCGACCCAGCCTTCATGCTCGGCCCATACGCTCAGTTCGAGGTAAGGTGCGTAGGCGGCGATGACGTCCTGCGCCTGGCGATCCAGCACGCCCGACAGCACCAGCGAACCGCCCGGCGCCACGCGACCGGCCAGCATCGGCGCCATCAGTTGCAACGGGCCGGCCAGGATGTTGGCGACCACGATGGCAAAGGTCTGGTTCTCGGGATAGCTGCGGACGAAGGCTTCCGGCAGGTGATACTCGATGTCGCAGGCGTTGCGCTCGCTGTTGAAGCGCGCCGATTCCAGCGCTTGCGGATCGATGTCGACGCCGATGACGTGCTGCGCGCCGAGTTTCCTGGCGACCAGCGCCAGGATGCCGGAGCCGCAGCCGTAGTCGAGCACTGTCGCAGCATCGACGGCATGCTGCTCCAGCCATTCCATGCATAGACGGGTGGTCGGATGGCTGCCGGTGCCGAAGGCCAGGCCGGGGTCAAGCTCCAGCACCAGCGCATCAGGTTCCGGCGCATCGTGCCAGCTCGGCACCACCCAGATGCGTTTGCCGATGTGGATCGGCTCGAATTGCGATTGCGTCAGGCGCACCCAGTCCTGCTCTTCCACCGAACGCAAGGCGAACGGCAGGGCGTAGTCCAGGCCAATCGCCTTGGCGGCGTCGTTGACGATGGTCGCGTGGTCGGCATCGACGTCGGCCAAAGCGACCACGCGGCTGCGTTCCCACGCCGCTTCGGTCGGCTCCATGCCGGGCTCGCCGAACAGCGGCTGCTCGGCGACGGTGCCTTCGTCGGCGTCTTCCACCGAAACCGACAGCGCGCCGGACTCCATCAAGGCGTCGGAGAGCGCCTCAGCCTGGTCGCGCGTGACTTGAATGACAATTTCGGTCCAGCCCATCGGTTTCTTTGCCTTTACTTCTTCAACTTACTTCTTCAACTTACTGCTTCAACTTATTTCTTCACCGGCTTGTCAGCCGCCGGCGCGGTCGGGCGCTCCGACAGCTTGTGCTCGAGATAGTGGATATTGGTGCCGCCTTCGATGAAGCGGGCATCCACCATCAACTCGCGGTGCAGCGGGATGTTGGTCGAAATGCCTTCGACCACCATTTCCGACAGCGCGATCTGCATGCGGCGGATCGCCTGTTCGCGGGTCGAACCGTAGGAGATCACCTTGCCGACCATCGAGTCGTAGTTCGGCGGCACGAAGTAACCGGCGTAGGCGTGCGAATCGACGCGGATGCCAGGACCGCCCGGCACGTGCCATGCAGTCAGGCGACCCGGCGACGGCGTGAACTTGAACGGGTCTTCGGCGTTGATGCGGCACTCGATGGCGTGGCCCTTGAGCTCGATGTCGCGCTGGCGGTAACGCAGCTTTTCGCCGAAAGCGATGCGGATCTGCTCCTGCACGATGTCGACGCCGGTAATCATTTCGGTGACCGGATGTTCGACCTGCACGCGGGTGTTCATTTCGATGAAGTAGAACTCTTCGTTTTCATACAGGAATTCGAAGGTGCCGGCGCCGCGGTAGTTCATCTTGCGGCAGGCTTCGGCGCAGCGCTCACCGATCTTCTCGATGATCTTGCGCGGGATGCCCGGCGCCGGCGCTTCTTCGATGACCTTCTGGTGGCGGCGCTGCATCGAGCAATCGCGCTCGCCCAGCCAGATGGCCTGTTTGTGTTCGTCGGCGAGGATCTGGATTTCCACGTGGCGCGGATTCTCCAGGTACTTCTCCATATAGACTTCCGGATTGCCGAACGCTGCGCCGGCTTCCGTCTTGGTCATGGTGACGGCGTTGATCAGCGCTGCTTCGGTATGCACCACGCGCATGCCGCGACCGCCGCCGCCGCCTGCCGCCTTGATGATGACCGGGTAGCCGATCTTGCGTGCAGCCTGCACGATCTCTTTCGGATTGTCGGGCAAGGCGCCTTCCGAACCGGGCACGCACGGCACGCCGGCGCGGATCATCGCTTGTTTGGCCGACACCTTGTCGCCCATCATGCGGATGTTTTCAGGACGCGGGCCGATGAAGACGAAGCCGGATTTCTCGACGCGCTCGGCGAAGTCGGCGTTTTCCGACAGGAAGCCATAGCCCGGATGGATCGCCTGGGCGTCGGTCACTTCAGCGGCGCTGATGATCGCCGGCATGTTCAGGTAGCTGAGCGCGGAAGGAGCCGGGCCGATGCAGACCGATTCATCCGCCAGCTTCACGTACTTCGCTTCGCGGTCCGCTTCGGAGTGCACGACCACGGTCTTGATGCCCATTTCACGGCATGCGCGCTGGATACGGAGAGCGATTTCGCCACGGTTGGCGATAAGGATTTTTTCAAACATATGAGGGATGTGCGTCGCCAATAGTCAAGCGTTTACAAACAGGTAACCAGATCCGCCAGGGATGGCCGGCGCATCCGCCTGCCATGAGCTTGCGCAGGCAGGCGCGCCGGACATGCATCCGTATTCTGGCAGGATTAGCCGATCACAAACAGAGGTTGACCGAATTCGACCGGTTGGCCGTTTTCAACCAGGATCTGCTTGATCACGCCGGCCTTGTCGGCGTCGATTTCATTGAGCAGCTTCATTGCTTCGATGATGCAGATGGTTTCGCCTTCCTTGACTTCCTTGCCGACTTCGACGAACGCCGGAGCGCCCGGAGCGGAGGAGCGATAGAAGGTGCCGACCATCGGCGACTTGACGATGTGGCCTTCCGGTGCGGCAGGCGCGACCGGCGCTGCTGCGGCAGCCGGGGCAACCGGCGCGGCGCCGGCTTGCAGGGTTTGCGGATACGCTGCCTGAGGCTGCATCATCACGACCTGATTTTGCGGTGTGGCCGACGACTTGACGATGCGGACCTTGCTCTCGCCTTCGGTGACTTCCAGCTCTTCGATGTCAGATTCCGCGACCAGATCGATCAGGGTTTTGAGTTTCCGTAAATCCATGTGAATTCCTCAGTATTAAATAGGGATATAACTAGTTGATTGGGCCATCATCGCCTCCTGCTCCATGCAACATGGCGATGCGGATAGAAAAGAATGGGACGGGATCCTTATGGCTGCAGCAGCAGGTGATCAATCGCCAGCCGGTAACCATCGACGCCGAAGCCGCACAACACGGCCTTGGCGATGCCGGAAAGATAGGAAAAGTGACGGAATTCCTCGCGCTGGTGGATATTCGAGATATGCACTTCGACGAAAGGAATGGCCACGCCCGCCAGCGCATCGCGCAATGCCACGCTGGTATGGGTGAGTCCGCCCGGATTGATCACGATGGCGTCCACGCCTTCCTTGCGGGCGGCATGAATGCGGTCGATGAGTGCACCTTCGTGGTTGCTCTGGAAAGCGCTCAGGCGCGCACCGGCTTTGCTTGCTTGCTCAGATGCACGCTGCTCGATGTCAGCCAGGGTGGTCGATCCGTAGACTTCAGGCTCCCGCGAGCCCAGCAGATTCAGGTTGGGCCCATTGAGGAGGAGAAGGTTTATTGCCATGGAGATAAAGCTCCGTTTGACGACGATGCGCGCATTTTGCCGTCAAATGACTTCATTTGGCAAGAAAAACTTTAATTTACATGTTTTTGAGGGAGGCGAGGTCGCGGCGCAGCTCATCAAAATTCAGGCGCCCAAGATAGACCTTTTTCAGGTTGCCGTCCAGTCCCACCAGGACCGTGAAGGGAAGACCTCCGGCCTGATTGCCGAACTGCCGCAGCAGATCGGTGGCGCCGGTTCCGGCAACATAGAGAGGATAATAGATATGGAATTTTTCCGCAAACTGCGCGATGTTCTCCTGGGAATCAACGCCGATGCCGATGATTTGCACCGGTGCGACTTCCGCTTGCAGCGCCGCCAGTTCCGGCATTTCCTCGACGCAAGGTGCGCACCAGGTGGCCCAGAAGTTGATGATCAGCGGCTTGCCTTTCCATTGCGACAAGGCTTGCGGCTTGCCGGCGGCGTCGGGCATGGTCTGCGCAAACAGGTTGGCGACGGCGCGCGCTTCCGGGGTTTGCGGGGCGGGTTGGTTTTGCTTGTGGCTGGTATACACGCCGACACCGGCGGCGATGATCGCAATCAGCACAAACAGCAGGTAATTTCGCTTTTTCATGAGTCTTCTTCCACGATGAGACGTCGAACTGCGTCGATATCGGCGCGTTCGGTGCGCGCAGTGCGTTTCCCTGACGCGGTCCGCACGCCGCCGCGCAGGTCGTCGACATCATACACGGCCAGGTGCACGCCTTCCGGCGCCCGGCCTTTTTGCGGCAGCAGGAAGCTCAGCGTCTCCACCATCGCCTGGCCGCCCTTGAAATGATTGCTCTCGCTGACCTCGAAGTTGACGTTCTTGTTCAGCAGGAAAATCTCCACGTCCTTGGCGCTGGACGTAAATAATTGCAAATGAATGTCCGAATGCTCGCCGGCGGTGCCGTTGAGCACGGCGCCGGTCAGGTAGGGATTGAAGCGCGCAAGTTCCTCCATCACCTGCACCGCCAGTTGCCGCAAGTGCAACAACCGCGCCGGCTGGGTGTCGCCGAAGAACAATTCGTTATACGCGCGTACTTCGTCTTCGATCTGCGTGTTATCAGGCAGGATCTCGCCACGCGTTTTGGCGTCGCCCAGGATCTGGCGCGCCGCCTTGCGCTTGGCGCTGGCGTAATCGGCGCCGTCCTCGGCGATCATGCGGGCGGCTGCCGCGGCGATTTCCGCACGCAGGAGTTCGATATCAGTTTGGTGCATGGCCGCAATAATACTCCGGGCGTGCAGTTATCGCCCGGCGAGGCCGCCGGCTCAGGTAAAATCCCGGGATTCCTTATCAAGATTCACTATGCACATTCACATCCTCGGCATTTGCGGCACTTTCATGGGCGGTCTGGCGGTTCTGGCGAAAGAAGCCGGCCACAAGGTCACCGGCTGCGACGCCAATGTCTACCCGCCGATGAGCACCCAGCTGGAGGCGCAGGGCATCGAGTTGATCCAGGGGTTTGATCCCGGGCAAGTCAAGCTGCAACCCGATCTGTTCGTCATCGGCAACGTGGTCTCGCGCGGCAACCCGCTCATGGAAGAAATCCTCAACCGCGGACTGCCTTACGTATCCGGCCCGGAATGGATGGGCAACCACATCCTGCGCGACAAATGGGTGCTGGCGGTGGCCGGCACGCACGGCAAGACCACCACCTCGGCGATGCTGGCCTGGATCCTCGAAGACGCCGGTTACGCGCCGGGCTTCCTGATCGGCGGCGTGCCGATGAACTTCGGCATTTCGGCGCGCTTGTCCGGCATGAAAGACGGCAAGAAGCAAGACTCCATCTTCTTCGTCATCGAAGCCGACGAGTACGACACCGCCTTCTTCGACAAGCGCAGCAAGTTCGTGCACTACCACGCCAGGACTGCGATTCTGAATAACCTGGAATACGATCACGCCGACATCTTCCCCGATCTGACCGCGATCGAAACCCAGTTCCACCATCTGGTGCGCACCGTACCCGGCATCGGCCGGCTGGTCGTCAACGGCCGCGAGCCGGCGCTGGAGCGCGTGATTGCGCGCGGCTGCTGGAGCGAGCATGAGAACTTCGGCGTCAATCCTGGCCAAAGCGGCTGGTCGCTGGAGACGCGTGACGACGGCAGCTTCGACATCGGCTTCAACGGCGTGCCGCAGGGTACGGTCAACTGGTCGCTGACCGGCGAGCATAACCGCATGAACGCGCTGGCGGCAATCGCCGCCGCGCGTCACGTCGGCGTGCCGGCTGCGCAGGCGATCGCCGCCCTGGGAAAATTCGAAAACGTCAAACGCCGCATGGAGCTGCGCGGCACCGTCAACGGCATCGCCGTCTATGACGACTTCGCCCATCATCCGACCGCCATCGCCACCACGGTGGCCGGCTTGCGCAAGAAGATCGGCAAGGACGGTGGCGGGCGCATCCTCGCCGTGCTCGAGCCGCGCTCCAACACCATGAAGCTGGGCACCATGAAAAACGCCTTGCCGGCCAGCCTGACCGATGCCGATCTGGTGTTCGGCTACGGCGCCAAGGGCTCGGGCAAGGAGGCCTTGGGCTGGGACCTGGCGCAGGCGCTGTCGCCGCTGGGCGAAAAGGCCGGCGCCTTCGATGATCTCGGCGCGCTGGTGCAGGCCATCAAGCAGGCGGCGCGTCCGGGCGACCATGTGCTGGTCATGAGCAACGGCGGTTTCGGCGGCGTCCATCAGAAGCTGCTGGACGCGCTGGCATGATTTTGTACCTGCACGGCTTCCGCTCGTCGCCGCATTCCTTCAAGGCGCGCCACATGGCCGAGCGCTTGCAGGCATTGGGACGGGCTGACGAGTACTACTGCCCGCAACTGCCGGCTTCGCCCGCCGAGGCGATCCGGCTGGCGTTGGACTACGCTGAACAATTTCCGCCGCAACAACTGACCGTGATCGGCTCCTCGCTGGGCGGCTTTTACGCCACCTGGCTGGCCGAACACCTGGGCTGCCGCGCCGTGCTGCTCAATCCCGCGGTCAAGCCGCCGCGCGATCTGGAATCCTACGTCGGCGTGACCACGCATTACCATTCCGACGAGCCGTTCGAATTCAAGCACGCCTATATCGACGAATTGCGCGCGTTGGCGGTGGACAAGATTACCCGGCCCGAACGTTATTTCCTGATCGCCGCCACCGGCGACGAAGTACTGGACTGGCGCGAGATGGTGGCGCATTACCCCGGTGCACGGCAGACCGTGATCCAGGGCAGCGACCACGGCATCGCCGAATTCGCCGATCATGCCGACAGCGTGCTGGCGTTTTGCGGCATCTCGCCGGATCCGCTGAACGCCTTGCAAGACGGCGGCGAGGCGCTAAGCTGATGATGAAGAAGACCCACGCGCATTGGTTCGATCATGCCAATGCGCTGCAACCGGCGCCGCAGTTGCGCGCATGGCTGACCGATCCCGGTTCGATGACGTTCAAGCTGCGCGCCCGCTGCAATGAATTGCGCGTGCTGCGCCTGCGTCAGCGTCCCGGCAATGCGCAAGCCGACGAGGCAGGATTTCTCGGTTTGGCAACGCCGCGCCAGCCGGTCGAAGAGCGCGACGTGATTCTGTATTGCGACGGCGAACCGGTGATCTTCGGACATACGGTGACGCCGCTGGCATCGGCCTCGGCATGGCCGTTCTTCCGCCATCTCGGCGTGCGGCCGCTGGGCGCCAGCTTGTTTTCCGATCCTTTGGTCACGCGCGCGCCGCTGCAGTACGCGCGTCTGCATGCCAATCATCCGCTGGTGCGCCGCATCGGCACCGTGATTGATCTCCGTTCCAAGTTGCCGCCTCAGCTACCGCTGTATGCGCGCCGCTCCCTGTTCCGTCGCCACGGCAGCGTCATGCTGGTGACCGATGTTTTTTTACCCGCCCTCAGCAAACTGATGGCATTGAATACGCAAGCAAGCACCCGATGAATTTATTTTTTGAAGAATCCGGCGATTTCAAGGCTGGCGCCGTGCTGTCGCAGCAAGGCGAGGCCTATCAGGTCGAAATGGCTTCCGGCAAGCGCACCAAGGTCAAGTCCAAGGACGTGATGCTGCAATTCGCATCGCCGGCCCCGGCCCAGTTGCTGGAGGAGGCGCAAGCCGTCCTGCAGGACATCGACCTCGATTTCCTGTGGGAAGTCGCAGGCGAAGACGAGTTCGGTTTCGCCGAACTGGGCACCGAGTATTTCGGCCACGCGCCGCTGCCGCACGAAGCGGCCGGCCTGCTGTTGCGCCTGCATTCGGCGCCGATTTATTTTTACAAGAAGGGCAAGGGCCGCTACAAGGCGGCGCCGCTGGCTTCGCTGCAGGCGGCTCAGGCCGGTCTGGAAAAGAAGAAGCAGCAGGCGCTGGTGCAGGCGCAATACGTCGACGAGTTGAAAGCCGGCAAGTTGCCCGAGTCCTTCAAACCGCTGGCGCTGACCTTGCTGTTCCGTCCCGACAAGAACAGCATCGAATTCAAGGCCCTCGACGCTGCCTGCAAGGAATTGCAGACCACGCCGCAGCGCCTGATGCTGCAAACCGGCGGTCTCGCTTCGCCCAAGGATTTGCATTACGCCAAGTTCCTGTTCGAGTTTTTCCCCAAAGGCAGCGGCTTCCCTGAAGTGACGATCCCGGCCGTGCCGAAGGATCTGCCGCTGGCCGACGTGCAGGCGTTCTCCATCGACGACGTCACCACGACCGAAATCGACGATGCGCTGTCGGTGGTCAGGCTGGCCGACGGCAATGTGCGCGTCGGCATCCATATCGCTGCACCCGGCCTCGGCATCAAGCGCGACGATGCGCTCGACGCGATCGCGCGCCAGCGCATGTCGACCGTCTACATGCCTGGCGAAAAGATCACCATGCTGCCCGACGTGCTGGTCGAAGCCTTCACGCTCGACGAAGGCAAGAACTGCCCGGCGCTGTCGCTCTACGCCACGCTCAATCCGGCTGACTGGTCGGTGATCTCGACCGAGACGCGCGCCGAGATCGTGCCGATTTCCGCCAACCTGCGCCACAACGATCTGGACGCGCTGGTCACGGAAGAGGCACTGGCGAACAACAGCGGCGAGTATCCGCACAAGGACGACATCACGCTGCTGTGGCAATGGGTGCAGGTGCTGGAACAGGGCCGCATGGCCAAGCGCGAAAGTTTCGGCCTGCGGCCGGAACAGAACAATCGCGTCGATTTCAACTTCTACGTTGATGACGACGTCGTCACCATCACGCGCCGCAAGCGTGGCGCGCCGCTCGACAAGATCGTCGCCGAGCTGATGATCTTCGCCAACAGCACCTGGGGCAAGTTCATGGCTGACCACGGCGTGCCGGGCATCTATCGCGCACAGGGCGGAGGGGCCGGAGGCTGGGCCGCCAAGATGCAGGTGCGCATGGTCACGCACGCCGCGCCGCATCAGGGGCTGGGCGTCGACCAATACGCGTGGAGCACGTCGCCGCTGCGTCGTTATACCGACCTGGTCAATCAATGGCAGATACTGGCCTGTCTCGAGCACGGCGTGACCGCACCGCTGGCGGCGCCGTTCAAGCCCCGCGACGCCGACCTGTTCGCGATCGTCTCCGGTTTCGACTCGGCGTACTCCGGCTATGCCGACTTCCAGTCCGGCATGGAACGCTACTGGTGCCTGCGCTGGCTGGCGCAAGAGCAAGCGCGCCAGGTCGACGCCGTCGTGCTCAAGGACGAAATCCTGCGTCTGGTCGACATCCCGCTGGTGATTCGTTTGCCGGGCATGCCGCAGGTCGCACGCGGCCTGCAGGTCAAGCTCGATCTGCTGCGCTGGGATGAAGTCGACCTGACGGTGGAGGCGCGCCTGCTGGACATCCCGGCCGCGCAGCCGGCTGAGGGCGCAGAGCCGATGGACGAAGAAGAGGAAGCCTTGCTCGACGGCATGAAGAATGCTGCCGACGAGCCTGTTGCGGATGAGGCCGGCGAGGCCGAACCTGCCGCCGGCGACCAAACCGCAGGCGCACCTTCCGCTGCGGAATGAGCCGGTCTTTGTCGTAAAATCGCGTTTTATTCTTTGTCCATGCGCCTGTGAAATTTTTCGCTGAAAACCGCTTTTTGACCATCGCCATCGCCGGGTCCGTGCTGGTGCACGCGGCCTTGCTGGCGGTGCGGTTTGCCGCGCCGGACGCGTTCCGCCTCAAGCCGGCCGATCCCGGGCTGGAAGTGATCCTGGTCAACGCCAAGCACGACAAGGCGCCGGTCAAGGCCGATGCGATCGCGCAAGCCAATCTCGACGGCGGCGGCAACGCCAACCAGGGCCGCGCCAAGTCGCCCTTGCCGGACATGCGCAAGGTCGAAACCGGCGACAGCGTCAAGGCGGCGCAGCGCAAGGTGGCCGAGCTCGAAGCGCAGCAGCAGAAGATCCTCGCGCAGATGAACAAGAACGCGCCCGTGGTCGCCACGCCCGAGCGCGAGCCGCACAAGGAAGTGCAGCCGCAGTTGAATGCCAAGGACCTGCTCGACACCGCCAAGGCGGTCGCGCGCATGGAAGCCGAAGTCGCCAAGAACATCGAGGAATACAACAAGCGGCCGAAGAAGACCCAGATTACCGCGCGCACGCGTGAAGCCGGCTACGCGATGTACTACAAGGCGCTGCAGGAAAAGATCGAAAAAATCGGCACGCTGAATTTCCCGCAGCGGGACGGCAGGAAGCTGTACGGCGAGCTCGTCATTTATATTCCGGTGTACCAGGACGGCAGCATTTACGACAAGGAAGGCGGCGTGCGGGTCGAACGCAGTTCCGGCAACCTGGCGCTGGACGCGGCGGCGCTGACCATCGTGCGGCGCTCGGCGCCGTTCGGCCGCTTCCCCGACAACATGCGCACCACCGGCGGCAAGGATGACATCTGGGAAGTCATCACGCGCTTCCGCTTTACGCGCGATGAGACGCTGCAAACCGATTTGAGCAGTTCCAACTAAGAACACAAGAAGGCCGGCACCATGGATGCATACGTCGTCATCGGCAATCCGATTGCCCATAGCAAATCGCCTGAAATCCACGCGCAGTTCGCCGCGCAGACCGCTCAGCAGTTGAGTTACGAGCGCTTGTTGGCGCCGCTGCAAGGCTTCAAGGCAGCGGTCAAGGTGTTCATCGCCAACGGCGGCAAGGGCGCCAACGTCACCGTGCCGTTCAAGCTCGACGCCCATGCACTGGCCGATCGCCTGACCGAACGCGCGCGCCTGGCCGGCGCGGTCAATACACTCAAATTCGAAGGCGGCGTGATCCTCGGCGACAACACCGACGGCGCCGGCCTGGTGGCAGACATCGTGCACAACGCCGGCGTCCCGCTGGCCGGCAAGCGCGTGTTGCTGCTGGGCGCCGGCGGCGCCGCACGCGGCGCGCTGCTGCCCTTGCTGGAGCAGCAACCGGCCACGCTGACCATCGCCAATCGCACGCATGTCAAGGCACAGGAACTGGTCACGCAATTCGCCGGCTTCGGCGCGCTCGACGCCGCCGGATTCACTACCTTGCAAGGCAGCTTCGACGTCATCGTCAACGCGACCTCCGCCAGTCTCGATGCCGACGTGCCGCCGCTGCCGGCGAGCGTGTTTTCCGGCGCCACGCTGGCCTACGACATGATGTACGGCAAGCAGCCCACGGTGTTCATGGAGTTCGCCCATCGCCACGGCGCGGTCACGCGCGACGGCCTGGGGATGCTGGTTGAGCAGGCTGCCGAAGCGTTCCTGCTGTGGCGCGGCGTGCGTCCGGAGACCGCCGGGGTATTTACCGCGTTGCGCCGGCAACTCAGCCAATAGCGAAGTCGCAGCCCCCCGCTTGCGACTTTGCGCTGCACCGACTACGCTTCTCCGCATAACGCCAAACTCAGATAACAACACCAGAAAATGAAGCTCCTGCGCAAGCTGTTCCTGTGGCTGATCGTCCTGCCGATCACCTTGCTGTTTCTGCTGCAACTGTATTTCTTCGTGCAGATCTGGTGGTGGGTCGACCACAATCCCGGCTCCACCAGCTTCATGCGCCACCAGTTGTCGCTGCTGCAGGAAAAGAATCCCAATGCGCAGCTGCAATTCAAGTGGGTGCCGTACAACCGCATTTCCAACAACCTCAAGCGCGCCATCATCGCGTCGGAGGATTCCAACTTCTCCGAGCATGAAGGCGTCGACTGGGATGCGTTGCAAAAGGCGTACGAAAAGAACACCAGGAAGGGCAAGGTGGTGGCCGGGGGCTCGACCATCACCCAGCAGCTGGCCAAGAACCTGTTCCTGTCGGGCGAACGCAGCTACCTGCGCAAGGCGCAGGAATTCATCATCACCTACATGCTTGAGTTCCTGATGGACAAGCAACGCATCTTCGAGATCTATCTCAACGTGGTGGAGTGGGGCAACGGCGTGTTCGGCGCCGAAGCCGCCTCGCTGCATTACTATGGCGCGCCCGCCGCCAATCTCGGTCCCAGCCAGGCGGCGCGCCTGGCGGTGATGCTGCCGCGGCCGCGCTTTTACGACAAGAATCCCGGCTCGGCCTACCTCGCCAATCGCACCGGCCTGATCCTGCGCCGCATGAACGCAGCCGAACTGCCGCCGGCCAAACCGGTGGAAAAGCCCGCCACCAAGCCGGTCGCCAAGTCTGCAGCGAAGAAATAGATCGCCCGGACGTCGCCGCTGCAGGAACGTGCTTGCCTGCCGTGGAGCTAAAACGTACACTTGCGTTCGTTTCGCGGGCGGCCCCATTGCAGTGCATGTCGATTCTGCAAGTTTCTGCAAGTTTTGTTAACCGGCCCGCCAGCATCTTCAGTCGTCTTGTCCTGACAGTGAGATCACATGATTAATGTTTTTGTTTTGCAGAACGGTCGACTGAACCAGGTCAACATCGACAGCCGCAGCGATCTGGAAACGGCTGCGCCAGTCTGGGTCGACCTGACCGAGCCCACCGACGACGAGCGCGCCTGGGTCAAGAGCATCTACGGCGTAACGCTGCCCGACGAAGACGAGTTCAGCGACATCGAAGCCTCGGCGCGCTATTTCGAAGCCGAGAACGGCGACCTGCACCTGCGCACCGATTTCCTGTTTGAAGGCGATGACGACACCTCGGCCACCATGACCGTGGCCTTCATCCTGGCGCGCAACATCCTGTTTTCCATGCATGCCGAAGACTTGCCGGTGTTCCGCCTGGTGCGCATGCGCGCCCGTTCGCGCCCCGGTTCGATCGGCGACTACCGCGACGTGCTGCTGGATTTGTACGAAACCGACGCCGAGTATTCGGCCGACGCGCTCGAAGGCATTTACCAGAAGCTCGAAACGGTCAGCCACAGCGTGCTCAAGAAAAGCCTGTCCGACCAGGCCGCCGCCGAAGTGCTCAACGCCATCGCCCACGAAGAAGATTTGAACGGCCGCATCCGCCGCAACATGATGGATACGCGCCGCGCGGTCAGTTTCCTGATGCGCGGCCGCCTGCTCAATTCGGACCAGTTCGAGGATGCGCGCCAGATCCTGCGCGACATCGAATCGCTGGACGGCCACACTGCCTTCCTGTTCGACAAGATCAACTTCCTGATGGACGCCACCGTCGGCTTCATCAACATCAATCAGAACAAGATCATCAAGATATTCTCGGTGGCCTCGGTGGCCTTCCTGCCGCCGACGCTGATCGCCAGCATCTACGGCATGAACTTCGACTGGATGCCGGAGCTGCATTGGGCCGGGGGCTATCCCTTGGCGATTGCCATGATGATTGCTTCGGCCATCGCGCCGTTCTGGTATTTCCGCCGGCGCGGCTGGCTCAACTGATCGTCCGTTGAGCGCGCCCGGCGCCAGCGCGCCGGTATCCTCTCTCTTCTTCCGCGAACCTCAGCGTTGTTGCGTCCTCGCGCCGCAGCATGAGGCGATGTCTGACAGCAACTTGCGTCGTTTGCCGATGCCGCCTCCGGGGTGACCGGGGAACAATGGATCCATCGCCTTGCAAAGGGCACGGATGCATAAAGGATATCGGCATGAGACACCATTACATTTCCCTGCTCGTGGTCGGCTTGAGCATGCTCGCGTTGCTGAACGGTTGTGCCGGCGGACCGGATTATCGTTCGGCCCCGGTGGGAGGCAATCCGCCACCGGCCTATTCCAACGCCAATACCGGAGTCATCGAAGATATCGAGGTCAGCCATCAGCAAAGCAATGGTGTGGGCGGCGCCGTTGTTGGCGGTGTGGTAGGCGGGCTGCTGGGCAACCAGATCGGTAGCGGCTCGGGCCGGACCGCAGCCACAGTGGCCGGCGCCGTGGGCGGCGGCGTGGTGGGCAACCAGGTGCAAAAGAATCACAGCGGACGCGAGGTCTACAATATCCGGGTGCGCATGAACGACGGCTCCATCCAGAGTTTCGCGCAAGACAGCACCGATAATCTGCGCGCGGGCGACCGTGTTCGCGTGGACGGCGGCCGCGTGTATCGATATTGAGGGTTGTCACTACTGCGGTAACTGCTGCGCCTACTGCGCGGGATAGAGTCCGCCCAATACGCGCAGGCCGCGAGCGCCGGTGACGGCCGGCAGGTTTCCCGGCAAGCGCAGGCAAAAACGTTGCGCCAGCCAGGCGAAGGCCAGTGCCTCCACGTGATTCGGCGCCACGCCCAGCACTTCGGTCGACATGACCGGAATCGTGCGGCCCGCGCCGGTTTGCAAGGCCTGCGCCAGCAATTCCAGCAAATACCCGCTGTAAGCACCGCCGCCGCAGACATACAGCGCTGCGGCAGCAGGTGCATGGGCGACGATTGCGTCAGCGATGGTGGTGGCGGTGAAGGCGGTCAGCGTTGCCTGCACGTCGACCGGCGACAGTGGCGGGAAACCCGCCAGACGCGCTTCCAGCCATTCAATATGGAACAGGTCGCGGCCGGTGCTCTTGGGCGGTGGCAGCGCGAAATAGACGTCGCTGCGCAAAGCCGCCAGCAAGGTTGCATTAACCTTTCCCGAAGCGCCCCAGGCGCCATCGGCGTCATAGCTTTGGCCCTGATGTCGCGCGATCCACGCATCCATCAATACATTGCCGGGACCGGTGTCGAAGCCTGAGGTGGCGGCTTGCTTGCCGGCCGGCAGGATGCTGATGTTGCTGATGCCGCCGATGTTGACCGCCACGCGCATGTCGTTGTCGCTGCCAAATACCGCCTGATGGAAGGCCGGCACCAGCGGTGCGCCTTGGCCGCCGGCGGCAACGTCGCGGCTGCGGAAGTCGGCGATGACGTCGATGCCGCACAGTTCGGCCAGCAGGCTGGGGTTATTGGTCTGGCGCGTGTAGCCGAGCTCGGGGCGATGGCGGATGGTCTGCCCGTGCACGCCGACCGCGCGGATGTAGGCCGCAGGGATCGCGCTTTTTTCAAGCAGTTGCGCCACGCATTGCGCGTAGTGATTGGCCAACTGATTCGCCGCCAATGCTTCTCGCTGCAATTCATTTTCGCCGTTGGCCTGCAAGGCCATCAGCGCCGCCCGCAAATCTTGCGGGAACGGCACGTAGGCCGTCGCCAGCGTCGCCATCGGCTGGCCGTCGTCGGGTAGCGAGGCCAGCACGCCGTCGACGCCGTCCAGGCTGGTGCCGGACATCAGCCCGATATAAAGGGAGGAAGACGCGGAGCGCTGCGGTGAGGAGAGTTCGGCGGACATAAAAAAAACCGGTGATGGAGTCGCTGCAATTTTACAGCGATTCCCTCACCGGTTTTGACGTCCCGTAGGTTGGGTTCAGCGCGACGCCAGGGTCACGCTGCCGTTCTCGCCGGGCGGACGCAACAGCGACAGGCGGCGGTTCATGTCGGTCGAGACGGCGCGGAAACGGGCCAGTTGGCCGCCGCTCAGCGGTTGCGCATTCGGCACGTCAACCGACAGCGGATTGCGCGGCACGTTGCTGACGCGGAATTCGTAGTGCAGGTGCGGGCCGGTAGCCCAGCCGGTCATGCCGACAAAGCCGATCACTTCACCCTGGCTGATCTTGTCGCCCTTGCGCAGGCCGGTGGCGAAGCGGCTCATGTGGCCGTAAGCGGTTGAGTAATTGTTCCAGTGCTTGATCACGACGATGTTGCCGTAGCCGTTTTGCTTGCCGACGAAGTCAACCACGCCGTCGCCGGACGCATGGATAGGCGTGCCGGTCGGCGCCGCAAAATCGACGCCGGTGTGCTGCTTCCAGATGCCGAGGATGGGGTGCACGCGCATCGAGAAGCCCGATGAAATACGTGTGAAGGCCAACGGCGACTTGAGGAAGGCTTTCTTCAGCGACTTGCCGTCGAACGAGTAATACCCGCCGCCGATCTTGCTGCCCGGTTCGTCGAACCAGACCGCCTGATAGGTATTGCCGGCGTTGCTGAATTCGCCTGCCAGCACGCGGCCGGTGCGCACCGGTTCGCCATTGTTGTAGAAGGTTTCATAGACCACGTTGAAGCGGTCGCCGCGGCGCAGGTCGGACGCGAAGTTGATGTTGGTGGAGAACATGTCGACCAGTTGGGTCGCCACGCTGTCCGGGATCTGCGCATTGTCGGTCGCCGCGAACAGCGACGAGCGGATCTGGCCGGAGCGCATTTCGACGCGACGTTCCAGCACGGCCGGCGCGGTGCTGGCCTTGAAGCTGTCGCCGCTGCGCTCGATCACGAGATTGTTGACCGCTTGGCCGTCGCGGCCGTCGCTCAGCGTCGCCGTCAGCTGTTGCAGCTCGCCGTCTTCGGAGGTGCGCGCCATCACGCGCTTGCCGGCGCGCAACTGCATGACCGCGCGCGCCAGGGTATCGGACTTGATGAAGTTGGCGGCCGCCTCGTCGTCCACGCCCAGGCGTGTCAGCAAGGTCGCCAGCGTGTCGCCGGAGCGGACTTTTTCTTCGTTGACGTAAAACTCTTCACGGTCGGCCAGTTGTGCGATCTGCTGTTGCAAATCAGGCAAGGCCAGGTCCTTGACGATGGCGTGGACCGGCGCATCGGAGGTGTCCGGCTCGGCCGGGGCGAAGCCGGCGGCGCCGATCGTGAAGGCGCCGAGGAACAGGGCGCCGGCGGACAGGATCTTGGTCTTGCGGGAAGAGCCGTGGAATTTCTCCTGGCAGAAGAGATGGGTAGTGCGGTACAGGGAGGCGGCGCGCGCGAATTTATCTTTAGGGAACATGCAATACGTTAAAATCTACCGTTTACGCTTGTTCCGAATTCTGTTGCAGGATGGCAATGAGATGGGCGGATCGTTCCGCGTCGCCGGTAGGTGAAACATATACCGGCCAATCAGGTTGCCATTCAACCGCAAGCGTCGTCAATGACTCCCCGATGACGCACGCTTTTTACAGATTCTCGACAGGCGATGAATGCTAAATTCTCTGCTGATTGCGCTTCTAAGATGGCGTGCGGCAGAAAGACGAAAAGCGTGATTATAGCAAAGCGTCAATCCGGTACTGTCCTACAAAAGCCTATTTTTTAGTTATATCAATGACCGCCGAACAACTTACACCTCAAGCCCCTCTGCCCCTGTCCGATAAAGTCCAGGAAGCGCTGGCCATCACCAAGCGCGGCGTCGACGAGTTGCTCATCGAAAGCGAATTTGCGCAAAAACTTGCGCGTGCCGAAAAGAGCGGCCAGCCGCTGCGTATCAAGCTGGGCCTGGACCCGACTGCACCCGATCTGCATCTGGGCCATACCGTGGTCTTGAACAAGATGCGCCAGTTGCAGGACCTCGGTCACAACGTGATTTTCCTGATTGGCGATTTCACCTCGATGATCGGCGACCCGTCCGGCCGCAACGCCACCCGCCCGCCACTGACGCGTGAGCAGATCGAAGTCAACGCCAAGACCTATTTCGCCCAGGCCAGCCTGGTGCTGGACGCGGCCAAAACCGAGATCCGCTACAACTCGGAATGGTGCGACCCGCTCGGCAGCCGCGGCATGATCCAGCTGGCCTCGCGCTATACCGTGGCGCGCATGATGGAGCGCGATGATTTCACCAAGCGCTTCAAGGAAGGCACGCCGATTTCCGTGCATGAATTCCTGTATCCGCTGATGCAGGGCTACGACTCGGTCGCGCTGAAGTCCGATCTCGAGCTTGGCGGCACCGACCAGAAGTTCAACCTGCTGGTCGGTCGCGAGCTGCAAAAGGATTTCGGCCAGGAGCCGCAATGCATCCTGACCATGCCGTTGCTGGAAGGCCTGGACGGCGTCGACAAGATGTCCAAGTCCAAGAACAATTACATCGGCATCACCGAGCCGGCCAACACCATGTTCGCCAAGGTAATGAGCATCTCCGACGTGATGATGTGGCGTTATTACGAGCTGTTGTCGTTCCGTTCGATTGCCGACATCGCCGGCTTCAAGGCCGATGTCGCCGCCGGCAAGAACCCGCGCGACATCAAGGTCGCGCTGGCGCAGGAAATCGTCACGCGCTTCCACTCGCAACAGGCCGCCGAAGACGCGCTGGCCGATTTCGTCAACCGCTCCAAGGGCGGCATTCCGGACGACGTGCCGGAAGTCAGCCTGACCGGGGCGCCGCTGGGCATCGGCCAGTTGCTCAAGCAAACCAACCTGTGCGCTTCCACTTCGGAAGCCCTGCGCATGGTGGAGCAGGGCGGCGTGCGCATCGACGGCACGGTGATCAGCGACAAGGGGCTGAAGGTCGAAGCGGGTGTGTTCGTGGTGCAGGTCGGCAAGCGCAAGTTCGCCCGCGTGACCTTGTCACAATGAGAACGACCGCGACAGCACCGGTAGCGGCGCCATGATCGGATTGTTGCAACGAGTCCGCAAAGCCGATGTCGTAGTGGAAGGCGAGCAAATCGGCGCCATCGGCTCCGGCCTGATGGTGCTGGTCTGCGCCGAACGCGGCGACACCGTCAGGGAAGCCGATGCGCTGCTGACCAAGTTGTTGGCCTATCGCGTGTTTGCCGACGATGCGGGCAAGATGAACCGCAGCGTGACCGACGTGCAGGGCGGCTTGCTGCTGGTGCCGCAATTCACGCTGGCGGCCGATACCCGCTCCGGCACGCGGCCGTCCTTCACGCCGGCAGCCGCGCCGGCGGAAGGCCGCCAACTGTTCGACCATTTTGTCGCCCAGGCGAAAGCCAGGCACGGCGTGGTGGAGACCGGTCGTTTCGGCGCCGACATGCAAGTGTCGCTAACCAATGACGGCCCCGTCACGTTCTGGCTGCAGCTGAAGCCGGCGGCTTGATGGCCGGCGCCGCATTCCGATAGCATTCAACAGCAGGCTGATTTTCAAAGGAGAGCACACATGAAACTCTGGAGCGATTCTTTTCAGGACGGCGCAGTCATTCCGGGCGAATTCGCCTTCGCCGTTCCCGATCCCAAAAGTCACGTGGCCCTGTCGTCGAACAGGAATCCCCACCTGGCCTGGAGCGATTTGCCGCCCGGCACGAAATCCCTGGTGCTGGTCATGCATGATCCGGACGTGCCGTCGCGCGGCGACGACGTCAACCAGGAAGGAAAGACCGTGCCGGCCGATCTGCCGCGGGTCGACTTCTTCCACTGGACGCTGGTCGATATACCACCTGGCGTAAGCGAACTGGCCGGGGGGCAATTCAGCAGCGCCGTCACCACGCGCGGCAAGGCCGGTCCGGCGATTCCCGGCGATCCGCTGTCGGGCGCGCGTCACGGCCTCAACGATTACACCAGCTGGTTCGCCGGCGACGGCGACATGAGCGGCGATTACTTCGGCTACGACGGCCCATGTCCGCCATGGAACGACGCCATCGCGCACCGTTACATCTTCACGCTGTACGCCATCGACCAGGAGCAACTTACCGTCACCGGTAAGTTCACCGGCACCGACGTGCGCAACGCGCTGCAAGGCCATGTGCTGGGGCAGGCAGCGATCACCGGCACGTACACGCTTAACCCCGACCTGATCAAATAAATACCGTAACGCGCCATGACCGCCACGACTGCAACCGCTGCAACCGCTGCAACCGCTGCAACCGCTGCAACCGCTGCAACCACGGACATCCTGCTGATCCGCCACGGTGAAACCGACTGGAACGTCGACAAGCGCCTGCAAGGCCACATCGACATCCCGCTCAACGCCGAAGGGCAGCGGCAGGCGGCGGCGCTGGGCCGGGCGCTCGGTAACGAGCCGCTCGACGCCATCTACGCCAGCGACCTGCAACGCGCGCGCGACACCGCGCAGGCGGTGGCGACGCTGCAGGGCAAGGACGTGCACATTGATGAAGCCTTGCGCGAGCGTTGCTACGGCGGCTTCGAAGGCCTGCAGCATCACGACATTGCACAGCGCTATCCGCAAGACTATGCCGCCTGGAAAGCACGCGAACTCGATGCCCGCTATCCAGCTGGTGAACGTATCGCCGAAACCATGCGCGAGTTTTCAGAGCGCGCCGTCGGCGCGGTCACGCGCCTGATCCAGCACAGCAACAGCCGACAGCACCGCAAGATCGCCATCGTCACGCACGGCGGCGTGCTCGAATGCATTTATCGCTGGTCGCGCCGGACCGGCTTTGCGCACGCGCGCGATTTCGACATTTTCAACGCCGGCATCAATCGCATGCAATGGGACGGCGAGCGCCTGCACATCGTGCAATGGGCCGACGTGGCCCATTTGTCGGCCGATGTGCTGGACGAAGTGGATCGCTGACCCCGCCCGTATCGGCTGAAACGCGACGCTGCACGGCAGTTCTTGTCGCTTCGGCAATATGTTGCCGCCGCTGCGCTGCAAGACCGATTCTTGTTGGGGCGCAGGACCAATCGCGCTAAAATAGCGCCCTTCCCCGGCAACCACACGACCGCACCGTCCAACGACCTGTGAATATCGGCCCGCATTCCCTGCGCAATAACGTTTTCGTCGCCCCGATGGCTGGTGTGACGGATCGGCCTTTTCGCCAGTTGTGCAAGCAACTGGGGGCGGGTTATGCCGTGTCGGAAATGGCGGCCTCGGATCCGCGCCTGTGGCAAAGCGAGAAGACGTCCCGCCGCACCAACCACGACGGCGAGATGGAGCCGAAAGCGGTGCAGATTGCCGGCGCCGATCCCGCCATGCTGGCCGATTGCGCGAAACATAACGTCGACCGCGGCGCGCAGATCATCGACATCAACATGGGTTGCCCGGTCAAGAAGGTATGCAACAGCTGGTGCGGTTCGGCCCTGTTGCAGAACGAAAAGCTGGTCGGCCGGATTCTCGACGCAGTGGTGAACGCCGTCGACGTGCCGGTGACGCTGAAATTCCGCACCGGCTGGAATCGGGAAAACAAGAATGCCCTGGCCATCGCCGCCATGGCCGAACAAAGCGGCATCGCCATGCTGACGCTGCACGGCCGCACGCGCGCCGACGGCTATAGCGGCGAAGCCGAGTATGAAACGATTGCGGCCGTCAAGGCGGCGGTGAAGATCCCGGTGGTCGCCAACGGCGACATCACCACGCCCGAGCGCGCAAAACACGTGTTGACGGTGACCGGCGCCGACGCTGTCATGATCGGCCGGGCGGCGCAGGGACGGCCGTGGATCTTCCGTGAAATCGACCACTTCCTGCGCACCGGCACGCATCTGCCGGCGCCGATGGTGGCCGAAGTGCAGGAACTGATGCTGGAACATCTGCAGGCGCACTACGCGTTTTACGGCGAGTATCTCGGCGTACGCACGGCACGCAAGCACATCGGATGGTATGTCCGCGACCTGCCGGAGGGGGAACAATTCCGGCAGCGCATGAACCGCCTCGAGGATACTCAGCTGCAGTGGAACGCAGTGCGCGATTTCTTTGAATCGCAGGCGGCATATGGCGAGCGGTTACAATACGGGATTGCCGGAGAGGCGCTGGCAGCTTAGCTGCAGCGTGTATCGGCTTCATTGACTAACACACTAAAAAGAACAGAAGCATTTCGTAATGAGTAAAGAAAGTATCGAGGATGTCGTCAGGAAGAGCCTTGACAAGTATTTCAAGGACCTGGGCGAGCAGCTGCCATCAAATGTCTATGACATGGTTGTTTTGACGGTCGAGAAACCGATCTTCGAAGCAGTGATGGCGCGCGCCGACGGCAATCAGTCGCAAGCCGCAGAAATTCTCGGCATCAATCGCAATACCCTGCGCAAGAAATTGCAGCAGCACGGCTTGCTGTAATTGTTGCAACACTTGCATGCGGCGGTGCGCCCGCAAGCGCGCCGCCGGTCTTGTACCTGCACCCGCACCTTTATCCGTATCACGTCGAATTCCTTCATCCACGCAGTTTTCTCCATCTTCATGCCATCATGATCAAACAAGCACTCATTTCCGTTTCCGACAAAGCCGGCGTGCTCGACTTTGCGCGCGCGCTGTCCGCCCTGGGCGTCAACATCCTGTCCACCGGCGGCACCGCCAAGCTGCTGGCCGACAATGGCGTCAAGGTGACGGAAGTCGCCGACTACACCGGTTTCCCGGAAATGCTGGATGGCCGCGTCAAGACGCTGCATCCGAAAGTGCATGGCGGCATCCTGGCGCGCCGCGATTTCCCTGAGCACGTGGCCGCACTGGACAAGCACGGCATCCCGACCATCGATATGGTGGTGGTGAACCTGTATCCGTTCCAGCAGACCGTCGCCAAGGAAGAGTGCTCGCTGGAAGACGCGATCGAAAACATCGACATCGGCGGCCCGGCGATGCTGCGTTCGTCGGCCAAGAACCACAAGGACGTGGTCGTGATCTGCGATCCGACCGACTACGCCGGCGTACTGGCCGACCTGCAAGCCGGCGGCGACCTGCCGTACGAAAAGCGCTTCGCGCTGGCCAAGAAAGTATTCGCCCACACCGCGCAATACGACGGCGCCATCACCAACTATTTCACCTCGCTGGGCGAAGACAAGCAGCATGCCACGCGCAGCGCGTATCCTGAAACGCTGAACCTGCACTTCGAAAAAGTGCAAGACATGCGCTACGGTGAAAACCCGCATCAGTCGGCCGCCTTCTACCGCGACGTCAGGAAGATTGACGGCGCGCTGGCCAGCTACACCCAGTTGCAAGGCAAGGAACTGTCGTTCAACAACATCGCCGACGCCGATGCGGCGTGGGAATGCGTCAAGACCTTCGACGCTGCCGACACTACCGCCTGCGTCATCATCAAGCATGCCAATCCTTGCGGCGTGGCGGTCGGGGGCAATCCGCTGGAGGCTTATAGCAAGGCTCTGCAGACCGATCCGACTTCGGCCTTCGGCGGCATCATCGCCTTCAACCGCGAACTCGACGGCGCCGCCGCCGAAGCGGTCGCCAAGCAGTTCGTCGAAGTGCTGATCGCGCCATCTTTCAGCGCCGAGGCGAAGAAGATTTTCGCCGCCAAGCAAAACGTCCGTCTGCTGGAAATCCCGCTCGGCAATGGTTTGAATACGCATGACTTCAAGCGCGTCGGCGGCGGCCTGCTGGTGCAATCGCCGGACGCCAGGAACGTGCTGCTGGCCGACGTCAAGGTCGTCAGCAAGAAGCAACCGACACCGCAACAACTGCAAGACCTGATGTTCGCCTGGCGCGTCGCCAAGTTCGTCAAGTCCAACGCGATCGTGTTCTGTGGCAATGGCATGACGCTGGGTGTCGGCGCCGGCCAGATGAGCCGTATCGATTCCGCCCGCATCGCCTCGATCAAGGCGCAGAACGCCGGCCTGACGCTGGCCGGTTCGGCAGTGGCGTCGGATGCCTTCTTCCCATTCCGCGACGGCCTGGACGTGGTGGTCGACGCCGGCGCGACCAGCGTGATCCATCCGGGCGGCTCGATGCGCGACCAGGAAGTGATCGATGCCGCGAATGAGCGCGACGTCGTGATGCTGCTGACCGGTACGCGTCACTTCCGTCACTGATCCTTAGCTGATCCCTGGCGGCTTCTTCCCTGACGCTGCAACATTGCATCCAAGCCCGGCATACGTGCCGGGCTTGTTGTTTTTTGCGTAGGCGCGGCCTCAAATTGTCATCAAGACAATTCTTCGATAGATAATGAGCCAACACTTTCTCTCGTTGGAGGTTGTCGATGAACCGTCTGTTTCTGTCGTTTCACAGCACGCATCCACGCAGTTCCGAATGGCGCCTCGGGGTGTTTCTGCTGCTGTTCGGGTTCGGGCTCAGCGTCTTTCCTGCCCAGGCTTTGGCGCAGGAGAGCAAGGTCTTCATCGGTTTTCTGGCGCCCCTCAGCGGATCCAATCAGGCGCGCGGCGTCAGCATGACCAACGGCGCGCAACTGGCGATCGATGAACTGAACAAGAAAGCCATGAGGGTCAACAACCTCAAGCTTGTCTTCGAACTGGTTCCGCAGGACGATCGTTTCGACGCCAACGCCGGCAAGCTGGCGACGGACTATCTGCTGAAGAGAAATCTCGCGGCGCTGGTCTGCCACAGTTCGACGGTGTGCATCGCCACCGCCGAACAGGTCCAGGCCGCGGGCATTCCGTACATCTCGGTCGGCGCGACCAACCACAAATTCACCCAGCTCGGCTACGACAACACGTTTCGCATGTTCGGCCACAGCGAACAGGGCGGCATTCTTTTCGGGCAGTATGTATATGGCGACCTCAAGGTCGATCGCATGGCGGTGATCGACGACAAGACGCCGTCGGGCATGACCATGGCGGACCAGTTCAGCGAGGGCTTCACGAAGGCCGGCGGTCTGTTGCTGGGGCGCTATTCGGTGAGCGACAAGACTTCAGATTTCAACCAGGCGCTGGCCGATATCAGGGAGAGCAGGGCAGACGCGATATTCTGGGGCGGCACGCATTTGCAGGCCGCGAAGATGATCGTGAGCGCCAGGCGGCTGGGCGTGAAGACGCGCTTCCTGAATGCGATGAACGGAATGAACAACCAGAACTTCCTCGCTCAGGTGAACGGCGCCGGCAATATCTTTACGCTCGAATCCGACCAGCAACGCGATAAACTGCCGGGATGGAAGAATTTTGAAAAGAACTACGTCGCGCGATTTTCTTCATCGTATATCGACGTCAGCAGTTTGCGCGCCTATGATGCGGTGCAGATGGCGGGCGAAGCGATCCGGTTGAGCAATTCCGTCGATCCCCGCAAACTGATCGACACGCTGCATGCGGAAAAATTCAAGGGGCTGAGCGGCGTCATTTCCTTCGACCGGGACGGCAATCTGAATGATCCGGTGTTCACCGTATATGAAGCCCAGGGCGGCGACTGGAAAATAGTGAAGGTGGTCAAGGGACATTGATTGTCAAGTCACCCTGGCCTCCGTCTGAAGCGATTAACTCTTATTTTTTGCATGAAAATTATCGGCATTGACCCCGGCTTGCGCACCACCGGCTTTGGCGTGATCCACAAGCAGGGCAGCAAGCTCACCTACATCGCTTCCGGCACCATCAAGACGCCGGACGGCGACTTGCCGCAGCGGCTCAAGGTCATCCTGGCCAGCGTCGGCGAAGTCATCCAGACGTATGCGCCCGATTGTGCGGCGATCGAAAAAGTCTTCGTCAACGTCAATCCGCAATCCACCTTGCTGCTCGGCCAAGCCCGCGGCGCGGCGATCTGTGCGCTGGTGCAGGCCGATCTGCAGGTCGCGGAATACACCGCACTGCAGGTCAAGCAAGCCGTCGCCGGTCACGGCAAGGCGCAGAAGCAGCAGGTCCAGGATATGGTGCAGCGCTTGCTGGCGCTGCCGGGTTTGCCCGGCACCGATGCGGCCGACGCGCTCGGAGTGGCGATCTGCCATGCACACAGCGGCGACATCCTCAGCGCGCTGGGCGGACTGGCGCCGGGGCTGGCGAAGAAAGGCTTGCGCATGCGCGGCGGTCGTCTGGTCGGCTAGTCCTTTTTAAAGACTTTCAGCACGCGCTGCATCAGTGTCACCAGCAGCAACACCGCACCGCCGGCGACCACGCCGAACACTGCATCCAGCGCCGACGGCGCCAATACCGATAACAAGCCGCCGATGGCCGGCACCGCCGCCAGCGGTGCGCTGACGTCGGCGATCCAGTGATGCACCGGCGCAAAGCCGTGCGTCAGAATCCCGCCGCCGACCATGAACATCGCCACCGTGCCGATCACGGTCAGGCTCTTCATCATGTAAGGCGCCGCCACCAGGATGGCGCGGCCGATGCGCCGGCCGATGGCGCCGCCGGTGCGCAGCAGGTAGAGGCCGCCGTCGTCTAGCTTGACGATGCCGGCGACCACGCCGTAGACGCCGACCGTCATGATCAGCGCGATGCCGATCAGCACGGTAATCTGCTGCTGCAGCGGCGCGTCGGCGACCGTGCCCAAGGTAATGGCGATGATTTCCGCCGACAGGATGAAATCGGTGCGGATGGCGCCCTTGATCTTGTCCTGTTCGCTTTCCATGGCCTCAGGCGCTGCAGCTTCGCCATGGTGCTCGTCTT
Organism: Herbaspirillum lusitanum; assembly: GCF_026127345.1. Taxonomy (NCBI): domain Bacteria; kingdom Pseudomonadati; phylum Pseudomonadota; class Betaproteobacteria; order Burkholderiales; family Oxalobacteraceae; genus Herbaspirillum; species Herbaspirillum lusitanum. Next base: position 53,552 of record NZ_QXFG01000003.1, read on the forward strand.
CATGCGGCAGGTATTTGTGCGCCAGCTTCTCGAAGCCTTCAAAGCACAGGAAGGCGCCGCCCAGCATCAGCAGCGGCGTCACCGCCCACGGCGCGAAGGCGCTGATCGCGAGTGCCGCCGGCACCAGGATCGCCTTGTTCTTCAGCGAGCCGACCGCCACCGCCCATACCACTGGCAACTCACGGTCGGCGTTGACGCCGGACACCTGCTGCGCATTGAGCGCCAGATCGTCGCCGAGCACGCCGGCGGTTTTCTTGGCAGCCACCTTGGTCATGGCGGAAACGTCGTCGAGGATGCCGGCGATGTCGTCGATCAATGCGAAAAAGCTGCTGCCTGCCATGGGATCCTTGCGTGGTGATTGGTGCGTGAGGCCAGACGATATCCCGGCAGGGCGCTTCAAGGCAAGCAGGGCGGACCGCTCGGGATGATTCCGGACGGATAGAGATACTGTTTATCCGAACAGTACTGTATCATTCGATAATCCATTTTTCGACTCACTTTCGATACCTGCCATCATGATCGGTCGCCTCTCCGGAATCCTGCTCGAAAAAAATCCCCCGCAATTGCTGGTCGACTGCAACGGCGTCGGCTACGAAGTCGGCGTGCCGATGAGCACCTTCTACAATTTGCCGGGCCTCGGCGAAAAAGTGGTGCTGCTGACGCACCTGGCGATCCGTGAAGATGCGCACGTGCTGTTCGGTTTCGGCAGCGCCGAAGAGCGCAACACCTTCAAGGAGCTGATCAAGATATCCGGCGTCGGCGCGCGCACCGCATTGTCGATCCTGTCCGGCATGTCGGTCAGCGATCTGGCGCAGGCCGTGACGCTGCAGGAAGCCGGCCGTCTCACCAAGGTCCCCGGCATCGGCAAGAAGACCGCCGAACGCCTCTTGCTTGAACTCAAGGGCAAGCTCGGCGCCGACCTCGGTGCGGTCGGCGGCGCGGTACGTCACGATGCGACTTCGGATATCCTCAACGCCTTGCTGGCGCTCGGCTATTCCGACAAGGAAGCGACCCTCGCGCTGAAGCAGGTGCCGGCCGACGCCAGCGTCTCCGACGGCATCAAGCATGCACTGAAAGCCCTGTCCAAAGCCTGAACGGTAAATCATGAGCATCCAGACCGACGACTTTTCCGAACAACGCATCATCGCCGCCACGCCGGCCTCGGCCAACGAGGAAGCGATCGAACGCGCGCTGCGGCCCAAGCAGCTCGACGAATATGTCGGCCAGGAAAAAGTGCGCGGCCAGCTCGAGATCTTCATCTCGGCGGCGCGCCAGCGCGGCGAAGCGCTCGATCACACGCTGCTGTTCGGCCCGCCGGGTCTCGGCAAGACCACCATGGCGCACATCATCGCGCGTGAAATGGGCGTCAACCTGCGCCAGACTTCGGGCCCGGTGCTGGAGCGCGCGGGCGACCTCGCGGCGCTGCTGACCAATCTCGAAGCCAACGACGTGCTGTTCATCGACGAGATCCATCGGCTGTCGCCGGTGGTGGAAGAAATCCTCTACCCCGCGCTCGAGGATTACCAGATCGACATCATGATCGGCGAAGGCCCGGCGGCGCGTTCGGTGCGCCTCGACCTGCAGCCGTTCACGCTGGTCGGCGCCACGACGCGCGCCGGCATGCTGACCAATCCGCTGCGCGACCGTTTCGGCATCGTCGCGCGCCTGGAGTTTTATACCCCGCCGGAACTGGCGCGCATCGTTACGCGCAGCGCCGGCTTGCTCAACGCGCCCATCGTCGAAGAAGGCGCGCTGGAAATCGCCAAGCGCAGCCGCGGCACCCCCCGCATCGCCAATCGCCTGCTACGCCGCGTGCGCGACTATGCGGAGGTGAAGGGCAACGGCAGGATCACGCAAGCGATGGCCGATGCTGCGCTGGTCATGCTCGACGTCGATCCGGTCGGCTTCGACGTGATGGACCGCAAGCTGCTCGAAGCGGTGCTGTTCAAATTCAACGGCGGACCGGTCGGGCTCGACAACCTCGCCGCAGCGATCGGCGAAGAACGCGACACCATTGAAGACGTGCTCGAGCCTTATCTGATCCAGCAAGGCTATCTGCAGCGCACCCCGCGCGGTCGGGTGGCAACGCCGCTGGCGTATACCCACTTCGGCGTTACTGCGCCGCGTACCGGTCCCAACGGCGATCTCTGGGCTGGTTGATATCGTGCGAAAAATTGTACCGGCGGCGTCACCGGTACACTCCCTTGGCGGCTTACTGTGTCTCACGTATCCCGCGCATCTCATTCGCAACAGTTGTTGAATTGCATCAATTGTTGCCCAAACTGACATTGGCCTGACCATTTGACCGGCGTGTTTGTCTCGCCGAAAAAAGTGGCTCTTCACCTCGTCAATTCATTAGAAATTTGCCAAGAAATTCATGCGAACTTCTCGTGATTTCTTTATTTTCACTTGTGCAAAAATTAATCGTCATCGACAATGGATAGCTAATCACTATCTTTGTGGGCGAGCCTCTCATGCTTATGTCGAGCCAAGCCAGCAGGTACGCGCATCAACTCCTCGATGCCCGTGCAAATGCACGCCTGCTGCCGCTCCTGTCCTCTTCTGAACCTCTCTCCGTTGACGATGCCTACGAGATCGCGCGCCGCATCATCGATATTCGTGTAGCGCAAGGCGAGCACCCGATCGGTCGCAAGATCGGCTTCACCGTGCACAAGACCTGGGACAAATACGGCGTCACCGACGACGCACGCATTCCAATCTGGGCGCATATTTACGATTCAACGGTGCGCTACGCCCATGACAACCACGGCAAGCAATGCCTGCGAGGGGCGTTGCAACCGCGCATCGAACCGGAAATCGTCTTCAAGCTCGGCCAGGCGCCGTCGCCGGACGCGACCATCGATGAACTGGCGGAATGCATAGAATGGATGGCGCACGGTTTCGAGATCGTTACCTGTCCGTTCGCCAACTGGGAATTCACGGTGGCGGATTCGATCGCCGCTTTCGGCCTGCACGGCACGCTGATCATTGGCGAGCCGCATGTGCTGTCGTCGGCCACTCGCCACAACCTGCCGCAAATCCTGGCCAGCGCCAGCGTCTCGCTGTCGAGCAGCACCGACAGCACCGGACGGTTGCGCGCCGCCGGCTTCTTCAACGACGAAGCCGACAGCCCCTTGCATGCGCTGTGGCATTTGCATCAATTGCTCAAGACCCAGCCGAAATTCACCCCCTTGCAGGCCGGCGAAATCATCACCACCGGGACCTGGACCGATGCCTATCCGGTGGAAGCCGGGCAGACCTGGATCACGGCATTTTCCGGCGTCGCCTTGCCGGGACTGACGGTGTCGTTTGTCTGATTTCCTTTTGGGCTGCAAACGACTTCCGCAGGTTCATATTCGTTCGCAGGTGAACCATGCACATCTGGGTTGACGCCGACGCCTGTCCGGGCGTCATCAAGGACATGCTGTTCCGCGTCGCCGATCGTACGCAGATCATGGTGACGCTGGTAGCCAACCGGCACCTGCGCACGCCTCCCTCACGCTTCATCAAATCCATCGTGGTCCCGGCCGGTTTCGACGTCGCCGACAAGGAAATCGTCAAGCTCGCACAAGCCGGCGACTTGGTGATCACGGCCGACATCCCGCTCGCCGCCGAAGTCGTCGCCAACGGCGTCGCCGTGCTCAATCCGCGCGGCGAGATGTACACCGTGGACAATATCCAGCAGCATCTGACGATGCGCAATTTCATGGAAGAGCTGCGCGGCAGCGGCGTTGAAACCGGCGGGCCGGCAGCGTTCAGCCAGGCCGACGGGCGCGCGTTCGCGCGTCAGCTCGATCGCTTCGTCGCGCAGCACAAGCCGTCGCCGTAGCCGTGGCGCGCCGGCCCACTCACTTGCCGGTAAATACCCGCACCGGCGTCCATCCCTTGCGTTCATAGCTGTAGAGCGTGTAGCCGGGCTTGAGCAATGCGCCATTGGCGTCGAAGGCGATATTGGCGCTGATGCCGCTATATCGGATCTCGTGCAGTGCATTGACGATTTTGGCGCGCTCCAGCGAATTGGCCTTCTTCGCCGCGGCGGCCAGCAACTGCACGCTGTCGTAGAAGTACACCGCGAAGGGGAGCATCTCGCTGCCGTAGCGCTCGGCGTATTTCTTTTGCAGGGCGGACATGCCGGGACGTTTGTCCAGTGGCATGCTGGGCACGATGGCAAGAACCGCGCTGTCCACGTCGCCGGCATTTTTCAGAAAAGCCGGGGAGACCACGAGCCCCGTCAGCAGCAGCTTGGCCTGCAGGTGGAAGCGCTGCAGGTTGCGCGCCAGCACATCGCTTTGTATCATGCGGCCGCTGAAGAAAATCAACTCCGCCTGGCTCTCCCTGGCCTTTAGCAACGGCTGGTTGAAATCCGATGTGTTGCCGCTGATCGACATGCGCTGGATGATTTCGCCGTCGGCGGCCTTCACGTGATCGGAAAAATAATCCGCCATGCTGATGCCGAGGAAACCCCCGTCGTCGAGCACCAGCACGCGTTTCAGTTTCTGTTCGCCGACCAGATAATCGGCCGCGAGCGCCAGTCCGAGGTCATCGCTGCCGATGATCTGGAAGATCGTCCGGTAGGATTTCTGCGTCAAACTGCGGCTCCACGCAAACGGTGAAATCTGCGCCAGTCCGGCCCCGTGGTAAATGGGGGCGGCGGCTCCCGTGGTTGCGCTGGTCCAATGGCCGACCACGCCGATGGCCTTGCTGTTGGCCAACGTACGCGCGACGAACTCGCTGATGCGCGGATCGGCCTTGTCGTCCTGCTCCAGCAGCTCGAACACCACGGCACGGCCGTTGATGCTGGGGTTGCCCTTGTTGATTTCTTCGATGGCGAGCTGTGCGGCATTGCGCCCCTGGCGTGCGGAGAATTCCGCCAGCGGCGCCGCGAACCCGATCGTGACGACCATCGGTGGCGTATCGGCGGCGCGCCCGCATGGAGACACGGACGAGAGCAGCAAAAGGGCAATTACGAAACGGCAGGAATTCGACATACATCCCCCGGAGAGATCAGAAATCGCGAACGGTGCCGGCGCGCCTGTTTTGTTATCGTCAGGCTAACAATTCCACGCTCAATGGGCAACACGAAAGAATGCGCATGTTGCGTAAGTTGTCTATTTCCAAAGAAAAAATGAGGCCGGGGGGATATCCGCCGGAGAAACGCGCAGCAGAGACAGGAGGAGGGGGGAAGGAGGTAAGGCAGGGCAGCGGCGCCGAAGCGCGCCGGGTAACGGCATCGCATGCTGTTCGCCTGCGATGCAGCGCGGTAAGCATGTTTACTCTTCGCGTACCCAGGTTTGCGTGCGGCCCAGCATCGGCATGCCGATGTAGCCGCGCACGTTGAGCTTCTTGCCGTCCTCCACGACGGTCAGCTTGCTCTTGTACAGCTTGCCGTTGGCTGGGTCGAGGATCTGGCCGCCGTTGTATTCGTCGCCGTCTTTCTTCAGGCCGGACAGGATGGTCATGCCGATGATGGGTTGGTCCTTGAGCGCGCCTTCGCACTTTTCGCACTTGGGATTCTGCTCTTCGTCAGCGGGGCGGAACAGCTTCTCGATCTTGCCCTTGAGTTCGCCGTCGCTCTCGGTGATGCGGATCAATGCCTTGGGTTTGCCGGTGGCGTCGTCGATGTTTTTCCACAAGCCCACGGGCGAGCCGTCGGCCCAGGCCGTTGCGCTGGCCAATGCGCTCAGGGCCAGCAGGGTGGTGCTCAGGATGATGCGAGTTTTCATGATGTCTCCGTCCATTGGTGAAACTGGTGGTGTCGATAAAAGCACGATTGTTCTAATTTTATCCGGCTAGTGTAGACAAGCCGGCAGCGTCCGGCAAGGATTAAAAAGATGGCGGCAGGGCAATAAAAAAGCCGCCGCCCTTTGCAGGACGGCGGCTGGTCGGAAGCTGGCAGGAGCGGCTTATTTCAACTTATTTCAACTTCGCCAATTGCTCTTCCAGTTTTGCCAGCGTGGTGCTGAAGTTGGCGAGGCGCTCTTTCTCTTGCGCCACGACGGCTTCCGGCGCGCGTGCGACGAAGCTTTCGTTGGACAGCTTGGCGTTGGCCTTGACGATCTCGCCGCTGATGCGGGTGATCTCCTTGGCCATGCGTTCGCGTTCGGCGGCGATGTCGATTTCCACCTTCAGCATCAGCTTCAGGTCGCCGACGATGGCGACCGGCGCAGGCGATTCAGGCAGCTGCGTGACGACTTGCGTTTCGCTTAGCTTCACCAGCGATTGCAGGTAAGGCAGGAAGGAGTTCACGGCTTCCGCGTTTGCTGCTTCGACGATCAGCGGCACGCGCAGCGCCGGCGACAACTGCATCTCGCCGCGCAGGTTGCGGCATGCATCGGTCAGCGTCTTCAGTTGCGTCATCCAGGCTTCGGCATCGAGGTCGATCTTTTCCAGATCGGCTTGCGGATACGGTTGGCGCATGATGGAGTCGCCGGCCGGGTCGAGCTTCTTGTCGGTCAGCGGCGCCACGCTTTGCCACAGCGCTTCGGTGATGAAGGGCAGCACCGGATGCGCCAGGCGCAGCACGCCTTCCAGCACGCGCAGCAGGGTGCGGCGTGTCGCGCGTTGCTGCGCTTCGTTGCCGTTCTGGATTTGCGACTTGGCCATTTCCAGGTACCAGTCGCAGTACTCGTCCCACACGAACTTGTAGATGGCGGAAGCGATGTTGTCGAAACGATAGTCGGCGAAACCCTTTTCGACTTCCGCCTCGGTGCGCTGCATCAGCGACACGATCCAGCGGTCGGCTTGCGAGAACTGCAGTTGTTCCTTGTTGCATTCTCCCTTGACGTGTCCGTCGAAACCGCAGTCCTGGTCTTCGGTGTTCATCAGCACGAAGCGGGTGGCGTTCCACAGTTTGTTGCAGAAGTTGCGATAGCCTTCGCAGCGGCCAAGGTCGAAGTTGATGTTGCGGCCCAGCGTCGCCAGCGAAGCAAAGGTGAAGCGCAGCGCATCGGTGCCGAAGGCCGGGATGCCGTCGGCGAATTCCTTGCGCGTGGCTTTCTCGATGCTGGCGGCCTGCTTCGGATTCATCAGGCCGACGGTGCGCTTGGCCACCAGTTCATCCACGCCGATGCCGTCGATCAGGTCTATCGGGTCGAGCGTGTTGCCCTTGGACTTGGACATCTTCTGGCCGCTGGCGTCGCGCACCAGGCCGTGTACATAGACCGTATTGAACGGCACCTGGCCGGTGAAGTGCGTGGTCATCATGACCATGCGCGCCACCCAGAAGAAGATGATGTCGAAGCCGGTGACCAGCACCGACGACGGCAGGAACAGCTTGTAGTCCGGCGTTTCTTCCGGCCAGCCCAGCGTCGAGAACGGCACCAGCGCCGACGAGAACCAGGTGTCCAGCACGTCGTTGTCGCGCGTCACGGTCTTGCCGCCGGCTTGCGCCCGGGCTTCCGCTTCGGTACGGGCAACGTAGATTTTGCCGTCTTCGTCGTACCATGCCGGGATCTGATGGCCCCACCACAGTTGGCGCGAGATACACCAGTCCTGGATGTTGTTGAGCCACTGGTTGTAGGTGTTGTTCCAGTTTTCCGGAATCAGCTTGATCTCGCCGTTGGCGACTTTTTCCAGCGCCACTTCGGCAATCGACTTGCCGGGGAAGTAAGTGCCTTCCGGCGCCGGCTTGCTCATCGCGACGAACCATTGGTCGGTCAGCATCGGTTCGATCACGACGCCGGTGCGGTCACCGCGCGGCACCATCAGCTTGTGCGGCTTGACCAGTTCCAGCAGGCCAAGCGCGTCGAGGTCGGCAACCATCTGCTTGCGCGCTTCGAAGCGATCCAGTCCCTGGTATTTGGCCGGACCGTTTTCATTGATCCTGGCGTCCAGCGTCAGGATGCTGATCTTGTCCAGGTTGTGACGCGCGCCGACCTGATAATCGTTGAAGTCGTGCGCAGGCGTGATCTTCACGCAACCGGTGCCGAATTCCTTGTCGACGTATTCATCCTTGATGATCGGGATTTCGCGATCGGTCAGCGGCAGCTTGAGCATCTTGCCGACCAGGTGCGCATAGCGCTCGTCGGTCGGATCGACCGCCACGGCGACGTCGCCCAACATGGTTTCCGGACGTGTCGTCGCCACCGTGATGTGACCGCTGCCGTCCACCAACGGGTACTTGATGTGCCACATCGAGCCGTCTTCTTCTTCCGACACCACTTCGAGGTCGGACACGGCCGTGCCCAGCACCGGGTCCCAGTTCACCAGGCGCTTGCCGCGATAGATCAGGCCTTGCTCGAACAGGCGCACGAAGACTTCCGTGACGGCGTTCGACATCTTCGGATCCATCGTGAAGTATTCGCGGTCCCAGTCGGTCGATGCGCCCATGCGGCGCATCTGGCCGGTGATGGTGGAGCCGGATTTCTCTTTCCACTCCCACACCTTCTCGACGAACTTCTCACGGCCGAGGTCATGGCGCGAAATCTTTTGCGCGTCGAGCTGGCGCTCCACCACGATCTGCGTGGCGATGCCGGCGTGATCGGTGCCCGGGATCCAGGCGGTGTTGAAGCCGCGCATGCGATGGTAGCGGGTCAGGCCGTCCATGATGGTCTGGTTGAAGGCGTGGCCCATGTGCAGCGTGCCGGTCACATTCGGCGGCGGCAGCTGGATGCTGAACGACGGCTTTTCAGGCGCGGTGGTGGCGGCGAAATAGCCGCGCTTTTCCCACTCCTCGCGCCAGAATTTTTCGATATCGGCAGGCTCGAACGACTTGGCTAATTCCATGATTTGACGTGTGTTTTTGCGAAACCGTCCATTATAAAGGAGTCGCCGCCCAAACAGGCTTCCAGCCGGAAATTGTGGTTTTGAAAACAAGGGGAAATTGTTGTCCGGAAATATCTCGCCGCAGCGGGCACATGTCCTTACGTGCATGACAAGTAGTGGAAATTAGTGATGCCGCTCAAAAATTATTGGAGTAGAATCCGGCCCACGACGTTTGAAACTGAACGAAGTAAGAGAAACAAAATGCTAGGGGTCCTGAATGCCAACGAACGCAAGTTCGGCAAACGGGTGAGAAATACCCTTGAACCTGATCTGGGTAATGCCAGCGAAGGGAAGCTGCCGGACCGGCGTGTGGATCATATTCATCACCTCCATCGCCCTCTCTCCGTATCCTCCTTTGCTGGCTCCAAGCCAAGTAATTTCAAGCAAAGGAGCCAAAATGAACGCCAATCCGAAATTCCTCTCCGCTACCGCCACGGTAGACGAAGCAGCCGTCCAGCCTTTACCGAATTCCCGCAAGATCTACGTCACCGGTTCGCGCCCTGATATCCGCGTGCCGATGCGCGAGATCAGCCAGTCCGACACGCCGGCCATGTTCGGCTCGGAAAAGAATCCGCCCATTTATGTCTACGATACCTCCGGTCCGTACACCGATCCGGACGCCACGATCGACATCCGCAATGGCCTGGAGACGCCGCGCCTGCCGTGGATCCTGGAGCGCAACGACACTGAGGAACTCGACGGTCCGACTTCCGAATACGGCCGGCAGCGCCTCAACGATCCGGCGCTGGCCGAGCTGCGTTTCAACCTGCATCGCAAGCCGCGCCGCGCCAAAGCCGGCGGCAATCTCAGTGGCAATGTTACGCAGATGCACTACGCGCGCAAAGGCATCATCACGCCGGAGATGGAATACATCGCCATCCGCGAAAACCTGCGCCGCCAGGAATACCTGGAGCAGCTGAAAGCCTCCGGCCCGATGGGCAACAAGCTGGCCGACCTGATGGGCCGCCAGCATCCTGGCCAATCCTTCGGCGCTTCGATCCCCGCCATGATCACGCCGGAATTCGTGCGCGACGAAGTCGCCCGCGGCCGCGCCATCATCCCCGCCAACATCAATCACCCGGAAGTCGAACCGATGATCATCGGCCGCAACTTCCTGGTGAAGATCAACGCCAACATCGGCAACTCCGCCGTGACTTCGTCCATCGGCGAAGAAGTCGAGAAGATGACCTGGGCCATCCGCTGGGGCGGCGACAACGTCATGGACCTGTCGACCGGCAAGAACATCCACGAAACGCGCGAATGGATTATCCGCAATTCGCCGGTGCCGATCGGCACCGTGCCGATCTACCAGGCGCTGGAAAAGGTCAACGGCAAGGCCGAAGACCTGACCTGGGAAATCTTCCGCGACACGCTGATCGAGCAGGCCGAGCAGGGCGTCGACTACTTCACCATCCACGCCGGCGTGCGCCTGCAATACGTGCCGCTGACCGCCAAACGCATGACGGGCATCGTCTCGCGCGGCGGCTCCATCATGGCCAAGTGGTGCCTGGCGCATCACAAGGAATCCTTCTTGTATGACCATTTTGAAGACATCTGCGACATCATGAAGGCCTACGACGTCAGCTTCAGCCTCGGCGACGGCTTGCGTCCGGGCTCGATTTACGACGCCAATGACGAAGCGCAACTGGGCGAACTGAAGACGCTGGGCGAGCTGACCAAGATCGCGTGGAAGCACGACGTGCAGGTCATGATCGAAGGCCCCGGCCACGTGCCGATGCACCTGATCAAGGAAAACATGGACCTGCAGCTGGAGCAGTGCCACGAAGCGCCGTTCTACACGCTGGGACCGTTGACGACGGACATCGCACCGGGCTACGACCACATCACTTCCGGCATCGGCGCCGCGCAGATCGGCTGGTACGGCACCGCGATGCTGTGCTATGTCACGCCGAAGGAACATCTCGGTTTGCCGAACAAGGTCGACGTCAAGGACGGCATCATCACCTACAAGATCGCCGCGCATGCGGCCGATCTGGCCAAGGGCCATCCGGGCGCGCAGATCCGCGACAACGCGCTGTCGAAGGCGCGCTTCGAGTTCCGCTGGGAAGACCAGTTCAACATCGGTCTCGATCCCGACAAGGCGCGCGAATTCCATGACGAAACCTTGCCCAAGGATTCGGCCAAGGTGGCGCACTTCTGCTCGATGTGCGGACCGCATTTCTGCTCGATGAAGATCACGCAGGAAGTGCGCGACTACGCTGCCAAGGAAGGCATTTCGGAAATCGCGGCGCTGAAGCAGGGCATGGAAGTCAAATCGGTGGAGTTCGTGAAGATGGGCGCCGAGATTTATTCCAAAACCTGATTGTGAATTGTTGACTGTTGCGGTGGATGCGATGCAGATTGAATTGAATGGGAAGCCGCACGCCCTCGCCGACGGCGCCGACCTGGCGCAGCTGATTGCTGCGCTGGAGCTGAGCGGCAAGGCCGTGGCGGTCGCCGTGAACCGGCAAGTGGTGCCGTCGCAGCTGTGGGCCGGACGCGTGCTGGCCGATGCGGACCGCGTCGACGTGGTCCGCGCCATCGGCGGCGGCTAGAACCTGAAAGGAATGGACATGAACATGAACGACGCTCCCGCGCTGACTGCAGACGCGGGTCTGACGATTGCAGGAAAAACCTACAACTCGCGCCTGCTGGTCGGCAGCGGCAAGTACAAGGATCTCGATGAAACCCGCCTGGCCACCGAGGCCAGCGGCGCCGACATCATCACCGTGGCGATTCGCCGCGTGAACATCGGGCAGGATCCGAACGCGCCGAGCCTGCTCGACGTGGTGCCGCCTTCGCGCTACACCATCCTGCCGAATACGGCCGGTTGCTACAACGCCGAGGATGCGGTCTACACGCTGCAACTGGCGCGTGAACTGCTGAACGGCCACAAGCTGGTCAAGCTGGAAGTGCTGGGCGACGAGAAGACGCTGTTCCCGAACATGCCGGAAACGCTCAAGGCCGCAGACACGCTGGTCAAGGACGGCTTCGACGTGATGGTGTATTGCAGCGACGATCCCATCCAGGCGCGCATGCTGGAAGACATCGGCGTGGTGGCGGTGATGCCGCTGGCGTCGCTGATCGGCTCCGGCATGGGCATCCTGAATCCGTGGAACCTGTCGCTGATCATCGAGCAGTCCAGGATTCCGGTGCTGGTCGATGCCGGCGTCGGTACGGCTTCCGATGCGGCGATTGCGATGGAACTCGGCTGTGACGGCGTGCTGATGAATACCGCGATTGCCGGCGCGCGCGATCCGGTTCGCATGGCGCGGGCGATGAAGCTGGCGGTGGAAGCCGGTCGTGAAGCCTTCCTCGCCGGTCGCGTGCCGAAACGCTTTGCCGCCTCGCCATCGTCGCCGATGGCGGGTCGGGTCGTCTGAGCCAGGCCATGTCTTCGTATCGTTCGCCGCCGCCGTGCGTGCTGGTGTTTTCCGGTTCCGATCCCAGCGGCGGCGCCGGCATGCAGGCGGATATTCCGGCCATCGGTGCGCTCGGTTGCCATCCGCTGTCGGTGCCGACGGCGCTGACGGTGCAAGACAACGTCAGTGTGTTCGCCGTGCATCCGATTGATGCGGAATTGATTCGCCATCAGGCGCAAGTGCTGATCGATCGCTTCGACATCCGGGCCGTCAAGCTCGGCATTGCCGGCAACCGCCGCAATGCCGAGACGATTGCGGAGTTGATTTTGCAGTTGCGCGCGCGCCGGCGGGACTTGCCGGTGGTGTTCGATCCGGTGCTGGCCAATGGCAAAGGTGATCAGTTGTCGACCGACGACGCGGCGCTGGCGATAGCATCGCTGTATGCGGTCGCCACCGTCATCACGCCCAATCTCAACGAAGCCAACCGGCTATGCGGCCACCAGCATGCGCCGGAGCAGCAGGCCGCGATCCTGATGCAGCGCGGTTGTGAGAACGTGTTGCTCAAGGGCGGCCACGGTCCGCAGCATCAGGACGTGGTCAATCGCTGGTTCGGCCCTGAAGGTGCTTTTGCATCGTGGAGCTGGCCGCGGCTGCCGGACGAATTTCACGGTAGCGGCTGCACCTTGGCAGCGGCCTTGTCGGCGCAACTGGCGCAAGGCCTGGGCATGCGCGACGCCATCGAAGCGGCGCAGCAGTACTGCCAGCACGCGCTGGCAACTTCCTATGCGATCGCGGCCGGGCAGCGCATTCCCAATCGTGTCCCCCAATTTGCCGGAGAAAAGAAATGAGCGAAGCCAAACAGTGGTCCCTGCGCGGCCTGTATATCGTGACCCCGGACTGGGACGATACCGACAAGCTGGTCAGCGCCACCGAGCAGGCCATCAAAGGCGGCGCGACGCTGGTGCAATACCGCCACAAAACTGCCGATGCGGCACAACGCAAGGAGCAGGCCGGCGCGCTGCTGCAAGTTTGTCGTCGCCACAATACGCCGTTCATCATCAACGACTACGTTGATCTGTGTATCGAACTCGATGCGGAAGGCATTCACGTCGGCGGCACCGATGCCTCGGTGGCGGAAGTGCGCGCGCAAGTCGGCAAGGACAAGATCGTCGGCGCCTCGTGCTACGGCAGCTTGCAACTGGCGCGGGACGCCCATGCAGCCGGTGCGACCTATGTGGCCTTCGGCGGCTTCTATCCATCGCGGGTGAAGAAATATGATTTCAAGACCGCGCCGGAAATCGTCGCCGGGTCGAAGAAGGAAATCCCGCTGCCGGTCGTCGTCATCGGCGGCATGACGCAAGCGAATTGCCTGCCGCTGATTGCCCAGGGCGCCGACATGGTGGCGGCGATCAGCAGCGTCTACATGACTGACGATCCCGAAGCGTCGGCGCGCGCCTTCAGCCAACTGATGCGCTAGGACGGCGGCGCTTGCTGCTGCGGCCGGACCGCGTTAAAAAGCCGCCGCCATCTTCCGATGGGGGCGGCTTTTTTCGCTTGTGGACAGTGCGGACGAACGATCAGCCTTCCAGCAGGCTGCGCAACATCCATGCATTCTTTTCATGCAGTTGCATGCGTTGCGTCAGCAAATCGGCGGTCGGTTCGTCGGCGGCCGCATCGACCGCAGGGAACATCGAACGCGCGGTGCGGGTGACGGCTTCCTGGCCGGCCACCAACTGGCGGATCATTTCTTCGGCGGCAGGCACGCCTTCGGCTTCAGGGATCGACGACAGCTTGGCGAATTCCTTGTACGAACCCGGCGCCGGATAGCCCAGTGCGCGGATGCGTTCGGCGATCAGGTCGACTGCCAGCGCCAGTTCGGTGTACTGACCTTCGAACATCAGGTGCAGCGTGTTGAACATCGGGCCGGTGACGTTCCAGTGGAAATTGTGGGTCTTCAGGTAGAGCGTGTAGGTATCGGCCAGCAGCTTGCTGAGACCGTCCGCAATTTTCTTGCGATCCTTGTCGTTGATGCCGATGTTGATTGCTGCCACGTTTTTCTTTGCCATTGTTTTGCTCCTTGGGGTGATGGAATGCAACGCTGCGATTTTATGTCAAAACCGCAGCCCCATGAATAACACTTGGGGATGATAGCGCTCATCACAAGACGTTAGTTGGCGTTGTCTGTTTTGTAATGCTGCGAGCGCCGGTACAAGGACAGTGTGAGAGCCACCGCGCACAGTGCGCCGATAGCGGCGAACAAGAACACTTCTTCGTAACCGAACTGCCCCACGATCAATCCGGCCAGCGGACCGGTGATGCCCAGCGCCAGATCGAGGAACACCGAGTACGCGCCCAGCGCCGCGCCGCGATTGGGCGCCGGCACCAGGCCGACCGCTTCGACGCCCAGCGAGGGGAACACCAGCGCAAAGCCGAAGCCGGCCAGCGCTGCCCCCAGCATGGCGACTTCCGCCGACCCGGCCAGCCACAAAATGCTCAGGCCGAATGCCTCGACGATGAACGACGCGATCGCCACCTTGAAACCGCCGAAACGGTTGATGGAATTGGCAAACAACAGGCGCGAGCCGATGAAGCAGCCGCCGAACAGCGTCAGCGAGAATGCTGCGTTGGACCACTGATGGCTGGCGTAATACAGCGTGATGAAGGTGGCGATGGCGCCGAAGCCGACCGTGCCCAGCGCCAGGCCGATGCCGTAAGGCAGCACGCGGTTGAGCACCAGGCGAAAAGCCAGGCGTTCGCCGCGCACGACGGGTACGGCAGGGCGGCGGCGTGCGATCACGTAACCGATCAGCGGCAACGCCAGCGCCAGGAAGCCGATGGCTGCAAAGCCGCCCACGTGCAGCAGCGCCACGCCCAGCGGTGCGCCGATGGCCAGCGCGCCATAGGTGGCGATGCCGTTCCACGAAATCATGCGTGCGGTATGGGTGGCGCCGATGCGGCCGATGCCCCAGATGATGGAGCCGGTGCCGGCCAGGCTTTCGCCGATGCCGAGGCAGAAGCGGCTGACCAGGATCATGGACAGGCTCAGCCACGGCAATTCAGCCGACCACGCCGCCAGCACCAGGAAGGCGCCGCTGGCGACGCAGGCCAGCATGCCGCGCATGACGGTTTTCTTCGGGCCGATGGTGTCCACCATGCGGCCGGCCTGGGCGCGCGTGATGAAGGTCGAGAGATATTGCACGCTGATCGACAGGCCGGCGATGAACGAGCTGTAACCGAGATCCAGGTGGACATAGCCGGGCAGCACCGCGAGCGGGATGCCGATGGTCATGTAGGCAAGGAAGGTGAACAGCACCGTCGACAGGATCTGGATCATGACGGCGGTTTGGGAATGCGGGATCGCGGGCGCAGCTTCGGCGGCGGCGGTGGCGGTGGGCGGGACAGAACCAGAACCAGAACCAGGGAGGGTATGTAGTGCTTCTTGAGACATGATGAGGAGAAATAATGGCAACCCGGCGCGGATGCCATGTTGCATTGCAGAATTTTACGCGGTTTGGCGCGGGCTTGCCGACGGCCCTGCGAAAGGAGGGCTTCGTGCAGGATTCCGAAGAGCCGACCCGGATCAGGCAACCATGCAATACAGATTATCCGGACAGGAATCTACTCCTCCTTCATCCTCCCGTCTGCGAGCGTTCCCTTTATTGATACGACATCGTGAAGGTGGCGACGCCATTGGCGGTGCCGGGGATGATGGTTGCCGCCGTCTTGATATAGCGCGCAGAAAACGGGATGGTGGTCGCGCCGATCTGCTCGCCTGTCGAGGAAAAAGCCAGGAACTGGTTGGTGTTGCCCGCGGTCGAGGAGTCGGCGCCGAAGGAGATCGGCGTATCCGTATTGCCTTGCCGGCGCAAGATCTGGATGCCCACGCCCCTGGCGCTGGACGCCGCCGTCAGTCCCAGCGTGCTGGTCCGGTTGGCCTGCGTTTGCTGGTCGGTCAGCGTCATGAACACCTGCGACGCCACGCCTGAACAATTGACGCTGATGGTGAAGTTGCGGGCGGGAGAGACAGACCCAGTGCCGGTAAAGCTGCTTGACGCCACCGCGCCCATCGGCACTACCACGTTGGGGGTGTCGACTTGGCAGGTTTGCGGCACGATCATCACTCTGTTGGCCAAGCGGGTAGCGGTAAAGGTGTTTAGCG
>NZ_QXFG01000003.1:69850-436205 GCF_026127345.1 Herbaspirillum lusitanum
GCGCTTTGGATAGTACAGCAAGACGAAACCGTGGGCATATAGGAAAAATCTCAAACGCGAATCCATTGGCGAACTCCCCCAGGGCGACACAGAATCTGGAGATTCTGCGTCGCATCACATTGAATCTCCTGCGCGTCCGCCACCAAGGCCGGCATCAAGAACCGCGATTCAGGGCTGCTATCAGGTTCTTGCCGGGCTCTCATCTTCGGACTGTCGGCTTGTAGCCATCGCTGAAATACCATGTAAATGCAGTAAAAAAGTTGTTTTTTATATACGTCTCTTTTGAGACTATTCTCATATGTATTTCATGTTCGACAGACCATAATGACTCCATCGTTCAAGCCGGCCTCGCAGCCGGCTCAGCAAGAGGTCTATCCGATCAGAATTTCTTTGGGGTAATTGAAAATGAAAAAACATATCTTTTTGACAGTCCTCCTGTTGACGTCGGTTGCAGCCCGGGCCGCAGACACTGCCGAATTGAAAGTCGCAGGCACCGTCCGGCCGGCGGCCTGCACATTGTCCATTTCGGGCGGCGGTATTTTCGACTATGGAGTGATTCCCGTCTCGCGGTTATCGCAGACCAAGGCAACGGCCCTGGAAAAGAAAACAGCAAGCGTGACGGTCGCTTGCGACGACAAAGCGAAAGTTGCGCTGAGACTGGCCGATAATCGTCCGGCCTCGGCGGTGAAAGGTATAGCCACGACCGAATACTGGCAGGGAACACCGGGGTCGGGTCACGATAGGTACATCTACGGTCTCGGCACCGTCAGGGGCAGCAATGTAGGCGCTTTTACCGCGCAACTGCGCGACGCGACGGGCGACGGGAAGCGGCAATACGTTATCGCCGTAGAGGGGGCGGCTGGCAACGGGCCGATTGGCGGCTGGTCGAGCATGCCTGTGGGTTTGTATTTCAGGCCGGAGGCGTCCCTCTATGTCGTGGACAACTGGGCGAACGGGACGATGAGAGACGAGGGCTATGAAACGTTTTCAGCGACGTTGGCCATTCAGGCAACGATCGACAAATTGTCCAATCTGCCTGCCACGGGAGAGATCCCGCTGGACGGTTCGGCCACGCTGGAATTGATCTACCGGTGATCGGTCAGGGCGGCGGTTGTCGGCGCCATCAACGGGCATGCACCGCTTCCGTCTTATAATGGCGCGATGCAAAACCTTCTTCACAATCTCAACGCCGAGCAGCTCGCCGCCGTCACCCTTCCCGCACAATCCGCACTGATCCTGGCCGGCGCCGGCTCGGGCAAGACGCGGGTGCTGACGACGCGCATCGCGTGGCTGATCCAGACCGGGCAAGTGTCGCCGTCGGGCATCCTGGCGGTGACGTTCACCAACAAGGCGGCCAAGGAAATGACTGCACGCCTGTCGGCGATGATGCCGATCAATACGCGCGGCATGTGGATCGGCACGTTCCATGGCTTGTGCAATCGCCTGCTGCGCGCGCATCACCGCGATGCGGCCTTGCCGCAGACTTTCCAGATCCTCGATTCGCAGGATCAGCTGTCGGCCATCAAGCGCCTGCTCAAGCAGATGAACGTCGACGACGAGAAGTATCCGCCGCGCAACCTGATGTACTTCATCAACGGCGCCAAGGACCAGGGCCTGCGCGCCAAGGACGTCGAGGCGCATGACGACTACAACCGCAAGTTCGTCGAGCTCTACGACTTGTATGACCAGCAATGCCAGCGCGAAGGCGTGGTCGATTTTGCCGAGCTGCTGCTGCGCACGTATGAACTGCTGTCGCGCAACCAGCCCTTGCGCGAGCATTACCAGCGCCGCTTCCGCCATGTGCTGGTGGACGAGTTCCAGGACACCAACGACTTGCAATACAAATGGCTGAAGATCATGTCCGGCCAGGGGCAGGTCGACGCCAGCGCGGTCTTCGCCGTCGGCGACGACGACCAGAGCATCTACGCATTCCGCGGCGCCAACGTCGGCAACATGACGTCGTTCGAGCGTGAGTTCCGCGTGCAGAACCTGATCAAGCTGGAGCAGAACTACCGTTCGCACGGTCACATCCTCGACGCCGCCAATATCCTCATTGCCAACAACAGCAAGCGCCTCGGCAAGAACCTGCGCACCGACGCCGGCCACGGCGAGCAGGTGCGCGTGTTCGAAGCCAGCAGCGATCTGCAGGAAGCGCAGTGGATCATCGAGCAGGTCAAGAACCTGATCGCCGAAGGCTGGGCGCGCAGCGAGATCGCCTTGCTGTATCGCTCCAATGCGCAGTCGCGCGTGCTCGAGCATGCCTTGTTCTCGTCGGCGATTCCGTATCGCGTGTATGGCGGCCAGCGCTTCTTCGAGCGCGCCGAGGTCAAGCATGCGATCGCCTATCTGCAGTTGATGGACAACCTGCACAACGACTCGGCGTTCCTGCGCGTGGTGAACTTCCCGACGCGCGGCATCGGCGCCAAGGCGCTGGAGCAATTGCAGGACGCTGCGCGCCAGTACAACTGCTCGCTGTATGCGGCGGTGCCTTATGTGGCGGGCAAGGCCGGTTCGACGCTGAACGGTTTCATCAAGCTGATCGAAGCCGCGCGTTTTGAAACGCAGAATTTGCCCTTGCAGGAAATGGTGCAGGTGGTGCTCGACAGCAGCGGTCTGCTCACGCATTACCGCAATGAAAAAGAAGGCGCCGACCGCATCGAGAATCTGGAGCAACTGGTCAGCGCCGCGACCCTGTTCGTCTCGGAAGAAGGCTATGGCCTCGATGCGCCGGCCTTCCTCGGACCGCAGGCGCAAGCCGTCGCGGGCACGTCGATCACGACTGCGGACGGTATCGAGATCATCGACGCCGATGCCGCGCTGACGACAATCATGTCGCCGCTGTCGGCTTTCCTCTCGCACGCATCGCTGGAAGCCGGCGACAACCAGGCGCAGGCCGGTCAGGATGCCTTGCAACTGATGACGGTGCACTCGGCCAAGGGGCTGGAGTTCGATGCGGTGTTCATCACTGGCCTGGAAGAAGGTTTGTTCCCGCACGAGAACAGCGCCAAGGAAGAGGGCGGGGTGGAGGAAGAGCGCCGCCTCATGTACGTCGCCATCACGCGCGCGCGCAAGCGTTTGTACATGAGTTTTTCGCAGACCCGCATGCTGCATGGCCAGACGCGTTACAACATGCGCTCACGGTTCTTTGATGAGTTGCCGGACGAGTCGATCAAGTGGTTGTCGCCGAAGATCCAGCCGCAACAGCACAGCTGGTTCGCGCAGCCCAAGTCGGCCTGGGACGCAGCGCCGGAATCGGGCAACAACAAGATTGCACAGAATTTTTCACGACCGGATTCGGGATGGCGGATTGGCCAGAATGTGGCGCATGCCAAGTTTGGCGAAGGCGTGATCGTCAATATCGAAGGCGGCGGCGGGAGTACCCGGGCGCATATCAACTTCGGGAAGTTTGGGATGAAGTTGCTGGATTTGAGTGTGGCTAAGTTGGATAAGGTGGGGTGAGTTTTTGTCGGTTGTTCCGACTTGCCTTTGCCTGTAGCTGATTCTGTTTTCTCTTCGATCAACCTTTGCCGGGTGCGGCCCGGCAGCCGCTCACTTTCTTTGCTTCGCCAAAGAAAGTAAGCAAAGAAAGGCGACCGCGATTCGCCGCCCCTTCGGGGTACCCGTTGGTGCCGCACTCAAATCGGGAAGGGAAACAAACTCGCTACGCTCAGACAAGTTTCCCTTCTTTATCCGATTTGAGCACGTCACCAACGGCGACTCATAAGCGGAATTCTTCTTCGGCTCGCCTGCGGCATCGTGATTCTCATTCTTGGTTTTATTGGTAGCGGAGAACTGCGACCGTAGCTTCATCACCGTACCCTGGCGATGCGCAGCGAGCCAGTCTCGAATTCCCGCTTGAGAGTAGCCGGTGGCGGCAGGTGCAAATCGGATAAAGAGGGGAAACTTGTCTGAGCGCAGCGAGTTTGTTTCCCCTCCCGATTTGTGCCTGCCGACGCCGGGAACCCCCGAAGGGGGCTACGAACTGCGGTCGCCTTTCTTTGCTTACTTTCTTTGGCGAAGCAAAGAAAGTGAGTAGCCGCCGGGCTACCCCCGGCAGGGTTGTCCGAAGAAAGAACAGCATTCATCAACGCACTGCAAGCAAGTCGGAACAAAACAAAAACCAGCCATCGCGCTCAGCGCTTAACCAGCTCCTGCACCTCATCCCAAGTCGCCGCATAAGCCCCCGCCCGCGCCGCCGACAACGCAGCAGCAGCAGCAGCACACTGCAAATGCTGGATCACCGGCGCATCCGCCTGACGCAAAATGCTGGCAATCCAGCCGCCCATCGACGCATCGCCGCAACCAACGGTATCGATCACCTCAACCCGGTAAGCCGGTTGGTCGATAACACTCTCTCCCTTGATCCAGGACAGTCCGTCCGCCCCGCGCGTGAACAGGATTTCCGCCTGCGGCGCCAGCGACTTCAAGGTCGCCATTGGCTGCGCATCGCCGGGGAATAATTTCTCCAGGTCTTCATCCGACACCTTCACGTAATGCGACAAAGCCAGCAGCTTGCGCATCAGCACGTGATAGCCGGGCTGATCCATCAGCTTGCGCCAGTTCGGATCGAAGGCGATGCGCTTGCCGCGTTGCGCACCTTCCGTGGCAATCGCCAGCAGGCGCGAAGCCAGCGGTTCACGGGTCAGGCTGATGCAGCCGAAGTGCAATACGCGCGCTTCATCCATCCAACCGGCAGGCAATTTTCTCGGATCGAAATGCAGGTCGGCGCTGTCGTTGCCGACGAAGAAATAATTGGGCGGCGTGGTCGAGGTCACCATCGCCAGCAGCGGCGATTTGTCGACCTGCTGCAGATAGCGCATGTCGAGTCCTGCCTCTTGCGTGAGCACGCGCAACTCTTCGCCGAAGACGTCGCTGCTGACGCTGCCGGCATAGCCGGTCGCAACGCCCAGGCGGGCGCCGACGCGCGCGACGTTCCAGCAGGCGCCGCCGGGCAGGGCGCGCCACTCGCCGCCGGGCTGGCGGATGAAGTCGGTCAGGGCTTCGCCGAAGACGACGAATTCGATAGGGTGTGGCATGGATGTCTCCGTAATGCTGACGCTGAAATTGTTGTTCTGGTGCTGCCTGAGATTCAGTCCTGCAATGCAAACTGGGCGCAGTACTCGTCGGTGACGAGGCCCGTCAGCCAGCCGCCGCGCAAGGCGCCGCGCACCGCTTCGGCTTTCTTGCGCCCGCCGGCCAGTGCGATGACGGGCTTGGCCGGCGGTGAACTGAGCGGCGGCGTGGTGATGCGTGCGGCCAGCGGCGAGCGCAGCATTTTTCCGGCGACGTCGAAGGCGTGGCAGATCAGTTCTCCGACCGCGCCCTGCTTTTGCAATTGCGCCACTTCCTCGTCGTCGATAAAGCCGTCTTCATGCATCGCACCCTGCAGCGCAATCGTGCCGATGCCGAGGAAGGTGACGTCGGCGCGTTGCGCCAGGCCGGTGACGATCTGGTAGGCGCGATGGTTGCACCATTGCTTGCGATCGGCTTCGTTCTCCGCCACGCGCGGCGCCGGCAGAAGATAAAAGCGGCTCTGCATTTTTTCGGCGGCGAGCAGGGCAACGTCGTAGCGATTGGCCGATCCGTCGGAAGCGAAGGCGCCGATCATCGAGACGATCTGATGTTGCGGCCGCTCCATGTCGGTGATTTTTTCGATCGCCGCCTTGAGGGTGCGGCCCGAGCCGACGTTGACGATCAACGGCGCTTCCTGTCGCAGGAATTGCTCCATCAGTTCGGCGCCGGCGACGGCCAGCATCTGCTGCACGCCTTGGGCGTCATCGTCACCGCTGGCGCCGGCATTACTCGGCACCACGCGGCAGACCTCCAGGCCGTAACGCTGCTGCAGACCTTGCGCCAGCTCCAGGCAGGACGAAATGGGATGGGTGATCTGCACCTTGACCAGGTTCGAGGCGCCGGCATAAGCCACCATGCGCTGCGCCATCTGGCGCGAGATGCCAAGGCGTTCGGCGATTTCATTCTGGGTATTGCCGGCGACGTAATACATCCACGCGGCGCGTGCCGCCAGGTCGAGTTTGGATGAGCTGGATGACATCGATTTTCCTTGTTGTGAACCTGCCGCGTCCCCTTGGGTATTCCCTTTGAATATTGCCTTGCGTCCTGCGGCGGTCGATCCGGCATTGTACGGACTTTGAGCGCCTGTTTTGACGGCAGGTCAGACGCCATTATTATCAAAATTGAACATTTGCTCAACAAAAAAGCAAATGCTTGACAATTTTTTCTCAATGTTTGATTATTTGCTCGCAAACAGATTTTTTGCTCATAAAACTACATCGAGGCGAGGAGGGCGGCAACGCTAATCCTCAGCCCGCACACAATGGAGACAAGCATGAAACTTCGCGCCCCCGCACTTCCGTCGGCACGCCTTGCTGCCGCGATAGCAATCCTCGGCACGGCCGGTTTGGCCTTCGCAGAACCCGTCACACTGAACATCGCGTCCATCAACAACCCCGACATGATCGAACTGCAAAAGCTGTCGCCGCAGTTTGAAAAAGCCAATCCCGACATCAAGCTGCGCTGGGTCACGATGGAAGAAAGCGTGCTGCGTCAACGCCTGACCACCGACATTGCCACCAACAGCGGCCAGTTCGACCTGATGACCATCGGTGCGTACGAGGCGCCGATCTGGGCCAAGAAAGGCTGGCTGGCGCCGATGACGGGCCTGCCCGCCGACTACGACGAAGCCGACCTGATCAAGACCGTGCGCGAAGGCCTGACCAGCGACGGCAAGCTGTACGCGCTGCCGTTTTATGCGGAAAGCTCGATGACCTATTACCGCAAGGATCTGTTCGCGCAAAAGAACCTGAAGATGCCGGAGAAACCGACCTGGGAAGAGATCGGCAAACTGGCTGCGCAACTGCATGACCCGGCCAAGGGCGTCTACGGCATCTGCCTGCGCGGACGCGCCGGCTGGGGTGAAAACATGGCGCTGGTCGGCACCATGGTCAATGCTTACGGCGGCCGCTGGTTCGATGAGAAATGGCAGCCGCAGCTCGACACGCCGGAGTGGAAACAGGCCGTCAATTTCTACGTCGACCTGATGCGCAAGTCCGGTCCGCCGGGCGCCAGCTCCAACGGTTTCAATGAAAACCTGGTGCTGTTCTCGGGCGGCAAATGCGGCATGTGGGTAGACGCCACCGTTGCCGCCGGCATGCTGTACCACGGCAAGGATTCCAAGGTGTCCGACAAGGTCGCGTTCGCGCCGGCGCCGATGGCGACCACCGACAAGGGATCGCATTGGTTGTGGATCTGGTCGCTGGCCGTGCCGAAGTCGTCCAAGTCGCAGGACGCCGCCAGGAAGTTCGCCGCCTGGGCCACTTCCAAGGACTACATCAAGCTGGTCGCCAAGGATAGCGGCTGGGCATTGGTGCCGCCAGGCACGCGCACTTCGACTTACGCTTCCGCCGAGTACAAGAAGGCCTCGCCGTTCTCCGACTTCGTCCTCGATGCGATCCAGAAGGCCGACGCCAACAACCCGACCGTCAAGCCGGTGCCTTACACCGGCATCCAGTTCGCGACGATTCCTGAGTTCCAGTCGATCGGCACCATCACCGGCCAGGCGATTGCCGGCGCGCTGGCAGGGAAGGGCACCGCCGACGCAGCGTTGAAGACCGCGCAGGCGCAGACTGTGCGCATGATGAAGCAGGGACGTTACATCAAGTAATTGCCCGTATCGTTGTGCGTTCGCCCGGCTTGACGCCGGGCGGCGCATGAAACCTGCCTTGCCGAATTCCGCCGGATCGTCTGCAGCATGACGCCGGCCCGAACCTGATTGCATCGAGGCCGCCATGTCGTCGATATCGAATACTTCTCCCATGCCTTCCGAAGCCGGCGCTTCAACGCCATCCACGAAAAAATCCCGGCGCGGCAAACGCGCGGGCGGAAAACACACGGGCGAAAAACGCTTCCTGCCGATTCGCCTGTTGCAGACGCCGGCGGTGGCGCTGCTGTTCCTGTGGATGATCGTGCCGCTGGCGATGACGGTGTATTTCTCCTTCAATCGCTACAACCTGATGTCGCCGGACCAGACCGGTTTCGTCGGGTTGGAGAATTACCAGTTCCTGCTGGAGGATCCCGCCTTCTGGCCGTCGATCGCCAACACCGCCTTGCTGATCGGCTCGGTGTTGTGCATCAGCGTGATCGGCGGCACCTTGCTGGCGGTGCTCTTTGATCAACCGTTCCGCGGTCGCGGCATTGCGCGCCTGCTGGTGATCGGACCGTTCTTCGTGATGCCGACCGTGGCCGCGCTGATCTGGAAGAACATGATCATGCATCCGGTCTACGGCATGCTGGCCTTCGTCATGCGTCATCTGGGAATGGCGCCGATCGACTGGCTCGCCGAATATCCGATGCTGTCGGTAATCATCATCGTGTCGTGGCAATGGATACCGTTCGCTTTCCTGATCTTGCTGACCGCGCTGCAATCCCTTGATGGCGACCAGAAGGAGGCCGCCCAGCTTGACGGCGCCGGACCGGTCCGCATTTTCTTCTACATCGTGCTGCCGCACCTGAAGCGCGCGATCACCGTGGTGATCATGATCGAAACCATTTTCCTGCTGTCGGTATTCGCAGAAATCTTCACCACCACGGCTGGAGGTCCCGGCACGGAAACCACAAATCTGACTTACCTGGTGTACTCGATCGGCCTGCAGCAATTCGACATCGGCATCGCGTCGGCGGGCGGCATCTTCGCCGTGGTGCTGGCGAATATCGTCTCGTTCTTCCTGGTGCGCATGCTGGCGAAGAACCTGAAAGGAGCGAACGAAAAATGAACGATCAAAAGAAAAGTCCGCTCTGGGTCGGCTTGCTGGCCTGGACCTGCGCCATCATCCTGTTCTTCCCGATTTTCTGGGTCGCCGTGACGGCGTTCAAGACCGAGCACCAGGCTTATATGCCGAGCCTGATCTTCATGCCGACGCTGGATACCTTCCGTGAAGTCTTCGAGCGCAGCAACTACCTGGCCTTCGTGAAGAACTCGATGATCGTCTCGCTAGGTTCGACCTTGCTGTCGTTGCTGATCGCGGTGCCGGCGGCGTATTCGATGGCCTTCTTCCCGACCGGCCGCACGCAGAAGTTGTTGCTGTGGATGCTATCCACCAAGATGATGCCGGCGGTCGGCGTGCTGGTGCCGATCTACCTGCTGGCCAAGAACAGCGGCATGCTCGATTCGGTGACCGGCCTGACACTGATCTATACGCTGATCAATCTGCCGATTGCGGTGTGGATGGCGTTCACCTATTTCAACGACGTGCCGAAAGAAATCCTCGAGGCGGCGCGCATCGACGGCGCTAACGCCTGGCAGGAAATGCTGTACCTGCTGCTGCCGACCGCCATGCCGGGACTGGCATCGACCGCGTTGCTGCTGATCATCCTGTCCTGGAACGAAGCCTTCTGGAGCCTCAACCTGACCAGCGTCGACGCCGCCCCGCTGACGGTGTTCATCGCCTCTTACTCGAATCCGGAAGGCCTGTTCTGGGCCAAGCTGTCGGCCGCGTCCTTGCTGGCGATCGCGCCTATCATGGCGCTCGGCTGGCTGGCGCAGAAGCAACTGGTGCGCGGCCTGACCTTCGGCGCCGTGAAGTAAATGAAAGGAAACATGAAGCCGGCCATCACCCATCTCGTCTGCGATTGCGACGGTGTGCTGCTTGACAGCGAGAGCATCGCCCTGCGCGTGCTGCATGAACATCTGCTGCCGCTGCTGGAGAATCCCGCCAATGGCGACAAGCTGCATCGCGCGATTGCTTCCCGCCTCGGCATGTTCACGGAATTATTGCTCGACGAACTCGACGTCGAGTTCGGCTTCGGCCTGAACGCTGCGCAATATGCCGACATCAACACCGCCGTCGGCATTGCCTGCGGCGATGAAGTGCAGCTGGTGCCGGGCATCGCCGAGGCCTTGCAGAAAATCGATCTGCCCAAGGCGGTCGCCAGCAACAGCAGCACCGATCGCATCGTCAAAGGCTTGCAGCGCTGCGATTTGCTGGCGCTGTTCGACGGCCACATTCACAGCGCGCACGACGTCGGCCGGCCCAAACCGGCGCCGCATGTTTATCTTGCGGCAGCGGCGGGCTACGGCGTCGCGCCGCAGCACTGCGTCGCGGTTGACGACAGCGTCACCGGCGTGCGTGCCGCCAGCAGCGCCGGCATGCGCGTGCTTGGTTTTACCGGCGTGGCGCACGACCGTCACGGCATGCGCCAGAAGCTGCTCGACGCCGGCGCCGAACTGGTATTTGAAGATATGCAGGAATTGCCGGCGCTGATCGAGGCCTTATTGACCGAACAGGCTGCATAAGCAAGCAAAAAACCACGAAACAAGGAGATCACCATGGCAGCCGTCACCATCAGAAACCTCGCCAAGCGCTACGACGACAATGAAGTGATGCGCGACATCAACCTCGACATCGACGACGGTGAATTCGTCGTCTTCGTCGGTCCGTCCGGTTGCGGCAAGTCGACCTTGCTGCGCATGATCGCCGGCCTCGAAGACATCAGCGCCGGGGAACTCAACATCGGCGAGCGGCGCATGAACGATGTGCCGGCCGCCAAGCGCGGCATCGCCATGGTGTTCCAGTCGTATGCGCTGTATCCGCACATGACGCTGTACGACAACATGGCTTTCGGCCTCAAGATCGCCGGCAAGTCAAAGACCGAGATCGACAGCGCCGTGCAGCACGCGGCCAAGATCCTGCACATCGATCATCTGCTCGACCGCAAGCCGCGCGCCTTGTCCGGCGGACAACGCCAGCGCGTCGCCATCGGCCGCGCGATCACGCGCCAGCCCAGCGTGTTCCTGTTCGATGAGCCGCTATCGAATCTGGATGCCGCCTTGCGCGTGAAGATGCGTTTGGAGTTTTCCAAACTGCATGAGGATCTCAAGACCACCATGATCTACGTCACGCATGACCAGATCGAAGCCATGACGCTGGCCGACAAGATCGTCGTGCTGTCGGAGGGACGGATCGAGCAGGTCGGTACGCCGCAGCAGCTGTATCACCACCCGGCCAATCGCTTTGTGGCGGGCTTCATCGGTTCGCCCAAGATGAATTTCATCGACGGCATCATTGCCGGCATCGGTCCGGACGGTGTGCTGGTGCACCTGCCGGGCGGCGGACGTCAACTGGCTGCGGTCGAGGCCGGCACGCTCAAGGTCGGCGACAAGGTGACGCTGGGTATCCGTCCCGAGCATCTCGCCATCGTCACTGAACAGCCGATGCTGCAGGCGCATTACACGGCGCTGGAACTGCTGGGCGATTTTTCTTATCTGTACGCCGCCGCGGATGCGTCCGACGAACCGCTGATCCTGCGCGTGCCGGACACCTTGCAGCTGGCTTCCCGCAGCGTCATCGGCGTGGGCGCCGAGGCGCATCGCTGCCATCTGTTTCGTGAGGACGGCAGCGCCGTGACGCGCCTGCTGCGCGATCCGGCCATGGCGGTGCATTGAGAAGCAGGAAGACAGAGGACAACATGACGAACCATGATTCAAAAAATGACCTGGTCTGGCTGCACATCGGCGCCGGATCGTTCCATCGCGCCCATCAGGCGGTCTACCTGCATCGCCTGCGCGAGCGCGGCAATGACGACGATCGCCGCTGGCAGCTGGCGCTCGGCAACATCCGCGCCGACATGACGCCGCTGCTGAAAGAGCTGGAGCAAAGCGAAGGCCGCTACACGCTGGAAACGGTGACGCCGCAGGGGCAGCGCGCCTATGAGACGATCCGCGCCATCCGCGACATCGTACCCTGGGACGCGCAGCTGAAAAGCCTGGTCAGGACCGGCGCCGAGCCGCGCACGCGCGTGATCTCGTTTACCGTGACCGAGGGCGGCTACTATCTCGACCACGAGCATCTGCTGGATGTGCACAATCCGGATTTGGCGGCCGATATCTGCGGCGACCGTCGCACCATCTACGGCGCCGTGACGGCGATCCTGCAAGCACGCCAGGACGACAATGCCGGCGGCGTGACGCTGCTCAATTGCGACAACCTGCGCCACAACGGCGAGCGCTTCTTCTACGGTCTGCAGCAATTCCTGGCCTTGCGCGGCCATCACCAGTTGCTGGAATGGACGCGCGCCAACGTCGCCAGCCCCAACTCCATGGTCGATCGCATCACGCCGCGTCCGACCGATGCCGTGCGGCAGCGCGTGAAGGAAGCCACCGGCGTCGACGATCCGTGTGCGCTGATGGCCGAGTCGTTCATCCAATGGGTGATCGAGGATGATTTCAAGGCCGGCCGGCCGGCGCTGGAAAAAGTCGGCGTCGAAATGGTGGCGTCCGTACTGCCCTACGAAGAAGCCAAGATCCGCATCCTCAACGCCAGTCACAGCTGTATCGCCTGGGCGGGCACCATGATCGGCCTCGACTATATCCACGAAGGCACGGTGCACGAAGACATCCGCCGCATGGCTTACGACTACATCACGCAAGACGTGATTCCATGCCTGACGCCGAGCCCGCTGGATCTCGAGGCGTATCGCGACATGACCTTGGCGCGTTTCGCCAACCCCGCGATCCAGGACACCAACCAGCGTGTGGCGGCGGATGGCTTCTCGAAGATCCCCGGCTTCATTCTTCCTACCATTGCGGATAGCCTGGGGCGTGGCCACCAGCCGCACGCCACCGCGCAAGTGGCGGCGCTGTTCTTTGCCTTTCTGCAGCGCTGGCGGCGCGGCGAGCTGGCGTATGAATACCAGGACGGCGTGTTCGATCCGACGGCGGTCCGGGCGATGCTGGAAAGTCCCGATCCGGTGCGCGCCTATTGCCACGATCCGTTGCTGTGGGGTGAACTGGCCGGCAGCATCCAGCTCGAGCGGCTGTTGCGCGAAGGAATAGTCGTTGTGAACGCCTGGCTCGCCGCCTCGACTAAAATGCCCGTTTAGCACTGCTGAAAAGACCTCGCCGCGCCTCAGGAAAGGGCGTCGGCGCAGCCGGGGATGGACAACAATCACAAGACAGGGAGCACCATGTATCTGGGGATAGACCTTGGTACGTCGGAAGTCAAAGCGGTCGTCATCGACGCCGAAGGAAAACTGCTGGCGCTGGCGGGTTCGCCGCTGACGGTGTCGCGTCCGCATCCGCGTTGGTCGGAGCAGGATCCGCAGCATTGGTGGCGCGCCGCTGGCGACACTGTCGCCAGCCTGCGCGAACAATTGGGCGCCGAACGTTTCGCCGGCATCCGCGCCATCGGCCTGTCCGGGCAGATGCACGGCGCCGTCCTGCTGGATGCGCAAGACCGCGTGCTGCGTCCGGCGATCCTGTGGAGCGACTCGCGCAGCACCGATGAATGCGCAGAACTGACCCGGCGTTGGAATGAGTCCGGCGACTTGCATCAGCGCGCCGGCAATCTGGCGATGCCCGGATTCACCGCACCCAAGCTGCTGTGGGTGGCGCGTCACGAGCCGCAACTTTTCGCCGAGGTCGCCTGTGTGTTGCTGCCCAAGGATTGGTTGCGGTTGCAGATGACGGGACGCAAGATATCGGATCCTTCCGACGCCGCCGGCACGCTTTGGCTCGACGTGGCGCAACGCGACTGGTCGGATGCTTTGCTGGCCGCGGGCGGCATGCGCCGCGGACAGATGCCGGACCTGGCCGATGGCAGCGCCGCCGCCGGTTTCCTGCTGCCGGAAGTGGCGCGGGACTGGGGATTGGCGGATGACGTGGTGGTGGCGGGCGGCGCCGGCGACGGCGCGGCGAGCGCGGTCGGCATCGGTGCGGTGCGGCCGGGCGATGGCTTCCTGTCGCTCGGCACCTCGGGCGTGCTGTTCGTGGTCAATGACAAATTCCGGCCCAATCCGGCGCGTGCGATTCACGCTTTTTGCCATACGTTGCCGCAGCGCTGGCACCAGATGAGCGTGATGCTGTCGGCGGCGAGTTGCCTGCGCTGGTTCTGCCGCCTGTGCAGCGTCGACGAGAAAACGCTGCTGCAGGAAGTCGCGGCGCTCGATGACGAAGCCTTGGCAAATGCGCCGCTGTTTTTACCCTATCTGTCCGGCGAACGCACGCCGCACAATGATCCCTATGCGCTCGGCGTATTCCACGGCCTCTCGCACGAACATCAGCGCGCCGCGCTGGCCTATGCGGTATTGGAAGGCGTGAGTTTCGGCATGGTCGACGGCCTCGATGCCTTGCGTGCCGCCGGCACCGATGTGCAGCAACTGTCGCTGGTCGGCGGCGGCGCACGCAGCGCTTACTGGGCGCAGTTGCTCAGCGACGCGCTCGACGTGCGCATCGTCACCCACGTTGGCAGCGAAGCCGGTGGCGCGTTGGGTGCGGCCCGGCTGGCGTGGCTGGCTGACGGCGGCAGCGAAGAGATGGTGTGCCGCAAACCGCCGCAGCAGGATTGCTACGAACCGCGACGCGCGCGCCACGCGCAACTGCAACCGCGTTTGCAGCGCTACCGGCATATTTACCAGCCGTGGGAGCCGTTGCCGTCCGGCTCTGCCTGAGGCTGCATGCGCTCCTTGCGCTGCGGCAATCAAGCCGTTTTTCATTAAAAAGACACTCGCTTGACTTGCCGCAGGCCTTGTCTGATGATCCCCTGAACAGGCCGGAAACCATTCCAACGCCCAGGGGGAAACTGCATGAAACTTTACGCTCACGCCCACTGCGGCGCGTTCGCGCGGCGGCTGCCCCTGCTTGCCATTCTTTTTAGCCTGCTTTGCCCGGGCTTTGCCGGCGCCGATGCGGTCAGCGTCGTCAACATCGCCACTACCAACAACCCCGACATGCTGGTGCTGCAACGGCTGTCGTCGGTGTTTGAAAAATCCCATCCCGATATCCGGCTCAACTGGCACGTCATGGACGAAGGCGTGTTGCGCGAGCGCGTGACGACCGACATCACGACCAGCGGCGGGCAGTTCGACCTGATGACCATCGGCCTGATGTCGACGCCGCTGTGGGCGGAACAGGGATGGCTGCTGCCGATGGATGACTTGCCATCCGGCTATGACGTGGACGACTTGCTCAAGCCGGTGCGGGCCGGCCTGAGCAGTAAAGGCAAGTTGTACGCCCTGCCGTTCTATGCGGAAAGTTCGATGACGTATTACCGGAAGGATCTGTTCGCGCAAAAGAAGCTGGTCATGCCGACCAGGCCGACCTGGGAAGAGATCGCGACCTTCGCCGCGCAGTTGCATGATCCTGCCGGCGGCGTCGCCGGCATTTGCCTGCGCGGACGCCCCGGCTGGGGCGAGAACATGGCCCTGATCGGCACCATGGTCAATGCGTATGGCGGCCGCTGGTTCGACGAGAAATGGCAACCGCAGCTCGATACGCCGGAGTGGGCGCAGGCGGTCGGCCTGTATGTCGACCTGCTGCGCAAATACGGTCCGGCCGATGCGGTGCAGAACGGCTTCAACGAGAACCTGGCGCTGTTCGCCGCGGGCAAGTGCGCCATGTGGATCGACGCCACCGTCGCGGCCGGAACGCTCTATCACGGCAAGAATTCCAAGGTGTTCGACAAGACCGCTTTCGTGGCGGCCCCGACCGCGACCACGGCGAAGGGAGCGCAGTGGCTATGGGTGTGGGCGCTGGCGGTTCCTCATTCCTCAAATTCAAAAGAGGCGGCCAAGAAATTCGCCGTATGGGCAACCTCCAAAGAATACATCCGGCTGGTCGCGGAGAAGGATGGCTGGGGCCTGGCGCCGCCCGGCACACGCGAGTCGACCTACGCCTCGGCCGGTTACCTGAGGGCCTCGCCATATGCGGATTTCGTTCTGGACGCGATTCGGAGTGCCGACCCCGACAGTCCCACGCTCAAACCGGTTCCTTATGTGGGTATCCAGCTGGTGACGATCCCGGAGTTTCCGAGCATCGGCACCTTCACCGGCCAGGCCATCGCGCGTGCGCTGGCGGGCCGCAGCAGCGTGGAAGCCGCGTTGAAGACTTCGCAGACCATCACGATGCGCCTGATGCAGCAGGGCCGCTACATCAAGTATTGAAACGACTGCGGCGAGCATGAAAAAAGGCAGGCGGAGAAAATTCCGACTGCCTTTTCTTTTTCTCGCAGCTTCACGCTGCCGCAAGGTTTATTGATGCTGGAACTTGAACACCGAGATTGCCTGCAACAGGCGGCCGGTCTGTTCTTCCAGGCTGCCCGCTGCTGCTGCGGCCTGTTCCACCAGCGCGGCGTTCTGCTGAGTGCTTTCATCCATGTCGGTGACGGCCTGATGCACCTGCGTGATGCCGACGCTTTGCTGCTGGGTGGCCACGGTGATTTCATTCATGATGCCGGTCACGCGTTTTACCGATTCGACGATCTCGGTCATGGTGTTGCGCGCGTCGTCGACCAGCCGGTTGCCGATGTCGACCTTTTCCACCGAGTCTTCGATCAGCGTCTTGATTTCCTTGGCGGCGCCGGCCGAGCGCTGCGCCAGGCTGCGCACCTCGGAGGCCACAACCGCAAAACCCCGGCCCTGTTCGCCGGCACGCGCCGCTTCGACCGCGGCGTTCAGCGCCAGGATATTGGTCTGGAAGGCGATGCTGTCGATCAGGCTGATGATGTCGACGATTTTCTTCGACGATGCGCTGATCTCGCTCATCGTGCTGCCGGTCTTGGCGACCACGTCGCCGCCCTTGACCGCAATCGCCGAGGCCGATGCCGCCAGTTGATTGGCTTGCAGCGCGCTGTCGGCGTTCTGGCGCACGGTGGTCGCCAGCTGTTCCATGCTTGATGCGGTTTCCTCGAGATTGGAAGCCTGCGATTCGGTGCGATGCGACAAGTCCATGTTGCCGGTGGCGATCTCGCGCGTGGCGCCGTTGATCGACTCGACGTTGGAGCGCACGTCGCCGATGATCGCGGTGAGATTGATGTTCATCTGGCGCAGGGCACGCAGCAGGCGGCCGATTTCATCGTGGCGGCCGGATTCGGCGCGGTTCGACAAGTCGCCGCCGGTGATCGCGTAAGTCGCCAGCAGCGCTGCCTGGATCGGGCGCACCAGCGCGCTGTGCAGCGCGTACCAGATGTAGAGCGTGATCAGCATGGTGGCGATGCAGATGCCCGTGTTGAGCATGCTGTGATCGGTCAGGAAGCTCACGCTCGCGGCCACCAGTTGCAGGCCCAGCAGCGTGATCATCGACAAGTTGATGCGGGTGTTCAGCTGGATCTTGCCGAGCTTGGCGACCCAGCCCTTGAGGCCGGTCCTGACGACGTTGCCCTGCTCGATGGCGATGCCCTTGGCTTTGCCTTTGCGCAGGTCGGCATAGAGCTTTTCGGCGCCCGCGACGTCCTGTGGCGAGGGCTTGGTGCGCACCGACATGTAGCCGATGACCTGGCCTTTTTCGCGTACCGGCGTGATGTTGGCGAGTACCCAGTAGTGGTCGCCGCACTTGCGGCGATTCTTGACCAGGCCGGTCCAGGGAATACCTTTTTTGACGGTTTTCCACATGTCGGCGAAAGCTTCGGCCGGCATGTCGGGATGGCGCACGATGTTCTGCGGCGCACCCATCAATTCTTCTTCGTGGAATCCGCTGACTTCGATGAAGTAGGGATTGACGTAGGTGATATTGCCCTTCAGATCGGTTTTGGAGACGATCGATTTGCCGTCTTGTAATTCATACTCGGCATTGGTGACCGGCAGGTTCATGCGCATCTTTTTTCCCCGTGACAGCTGCATTGTGGTGGTAGTTGTACTTGCCTTTTCGGCAAGTTGTTACCTTGCGCTGTCGTTGCTCTCTGGAGCGGGTGCTTCGTCGCGCGGGGGCTTGCCAAAGACTGCAGTGTAAGTGGGGTAGAAAGAGCAATACATGACCACGGTCAATATTATCGACAATGGCAGCAAAATAAATACGATCACCGTCATGTTGTTGAACAGTAATGCAACGATGGTGCTGATGGTGGCCGGCAGCAGCACGCCGATCACCAGCCAGGCCAGGCCGTAGACCGTGAAGGCCTTGGCGGCGCGGCGCACGGCGAAGAAGCTGTAGAACAGCGCCTTGCCCAGCGGCATCTTGTGCCAGGCGATCAAAGGTGCGGCGAACCAGAACGCCATTGCCGCCGGGATGTACACCAGCGCGGCCACGATCATGGCCAGGCGCAGGTTGCTGCCTTCGATGTCCTTGGGATCCAGGCCGGGGCCGGTCATGGCTTTCCAGAAGGCGCCGCCGTCGACCAGCGTCGACACCGCAACCGCCGCAAACGCGGCCAGCAGATACAGCACGCCCAGCGCCAGCAGCGTGCGCAGCGCCGGCGAGCGGAAGCCGACCAGCAGCAGGCTCGGATAGACGCGTTTGCCTTCCTCGATCTGGCGGCAGGCTTGCATGAACGACATGGCGAACACCGGCACCAGGATCAGCGGCAGCAACTGGCCGATGATGGGCAGGATGCCCAGCGCCAGCATCAGGAACATGTAGCTCAGGAACAGCGTCGACACTTCCGCAGGTTGTTTGCGGAACAGCGCCAGGCCTTCCTTGACCCAGAGCCAGCCGGTTTTTGCAGGCAATTTTTCCATATCAGTCATGTGGTCCGGGCAGGGGCGGGATGGCACCGTTCACGCGTTGTCGCAGAATGCGTTCGAAGTGCGTGGGATCGTGCGGCGTCAGCATTTCGGCGGCGCGCGGCAGGTAGAAATCATACAGGCGCGACAGCCAGAAGCGCAGCGCGGCGGCGCGCAGCATCGCGCTCCAGGCTTGTTGCTCGGCCGCGCCGAACGGGCGTACCGCATGGTAGGCATCCAGCATGGCCTGCACGCGCGCGACGTCGAGCACGCCGCTGGCCAGGTCGATGCACCAGTCGTTGACGGTGACGGCCAGGTCGAACAGCCACGTGTCGCAACCGGCGAAATAGAAATCAAAGAAGCCGGTCAGGTGCGTGCCGACGAACATCGCGTTGTCGCGGAACAGGTCGGCGTGCACCGGGCCGTTGGGCAATTGCGCGTAAATGTCGGAGGCGGCGAAGTCTTCCTGGAATTGCATTTCGGCACGCAGCACCTGTTGCGTCTCGGCGTTGAGGTAGGGCAGCACCACCGGCGCGGTTTCGCGCCACCACGGCAGGCCGCGCAGATTCGGCTGGCGGATGCCGAAATCCTGCGCCGCCAAATGCATTTTTGCCAGCATTGCGCCGACTTCAGCGCAATGCACCGGCTCCGGCTTCGGCTGATACGCGCCTTCCAGCTTGGTCACGATCGAGGCGGGCTTACCGTTGAGGGCATTGATGATGCTGCCGCTCTTGTTGGGGATAGGCGCCGGCACCAGCACGTCGCGCTGGGCCAGATGGCGCATCAGTTCCAGATAAAACGGCAGCTGCTCGAAACTCAGTTTTTCAAACAGCGTCAGGACGTACTCGCCGCTTTCGGTCGTGATGAAGAAATTGCTGTTCTCGATACCGGAAGAAATGCCTTTGACGGCCAGCGCTTTGCCGAGAGAAAACTGGGTGATCCAGCCTGAAAGGTCGTCCAGGCTGACCGGAGTAAAAACTGCCATGTGCGGAAATGATGAAGAACGATGGAAAATCCGGACGGGATGCCGTCCGGAAAGGATGAATACGATGTGTTACTTGCTGGCGTCGCCGGCTTCGCCTTCTTTGGCTTTTTTCTTGCCGCCCCAGTCGAATTCCTTGATCTGCCATTGCGCGCCGCTCGGCGGACCGCTTTGGACATCGCCCGGCGTCGAGCTGCCGAGTTGCTGGGTCGGCTTCACGTAATAGGTGCTTGGGCCCGATTTGACTTTGACTTCCTTGGTCTGGCCGTGGTCGCGGCGCTCGGTGATGCTGTTGCCGCTGCCTTGCTCTTCGCCCGGTTTCTTGATGGTCACGGCGGGCGGTTCGCCTTCTTCCAGGGTTTGCAGCTCAGGCGGCGGCGGGGCCGGCTTGTCCGAAATTGCCTGGGCGTGGGCCGACGAGGACAAGGACAGCATCAGCAGGGAGAAGCAAAGCGACATGGCGGACACAACGGACCGGCTTCTGGTAATCATGGGAACTCGCAATCTGGACAGGTTGACAGTAGGGGTTCATTGTAACAAACGAATCAGCCGGAGCCTGCATCCTCGCGAATGCGCTCCGCCATATAGATGGGGGCGTGTTGCGGGGACTCAACTGAATCCTGACAAGACGTTTCATTATCTGCGGCTATTATCTGCGGCTTGCTCCCGTCTTCCGGGCAGTTTCCTGCAGGATTTTCCAGGCGTCGCCGCGACGCACCAGCACCAGCGTCTTTGCGCCGGTTTCGACAAGCTGGTCGGAGAGATAATTTTGGGTGAAGGCTACCGTCGCCTCGCTGCCGTCGCCGTTCATGGCGAGGCGCGGCGCGACGATCTCGACGGCGATGCGTTTGCGGCTGTCGATGCGCGATCGCCGTTGCGCTGCCCAGTCGTTGCGGCTTTCGCCGTTCGGGGTGCGGAAGTCGTCGGCGTAATAACTCAGATAGGCATCGACATCCTTGCGACTCCATGCCGCCGCCCAGCCGCGGACGGCAGCGAGTACGGCGGCCTGCTCCGGAGCGGCTGAGGTCGCGGCGGCAGCAGTGACCGCCGTAGCCGTTGCGGCGGCGGGAGGTGCAGCCGCGATGACATTCGCCGTGCGCGAGGCCGGGACAGCCGGACGTTTGAGGTCTGCCAGCGCCTGTCGGGCCGGCGCATAGTCCTGCGCCGCAGCGCGGCCATACCATTGCGCCGCCATCGCTTCGTCGGTGCGCACGCCGTAGCCATTCTGATGCATCTTGCCGAGGCTGTATTGCGCCAGCGGCAGGCCGTGGGCTGCGGCCTTTTCGAACCAGGACAACGCCACGCGGAAATTCTGCGCGACGCCGTCGCCATTCAGGTAGATCGCCCCGAGATTGGCCTGCGCCAGCGTGTTGCCCTGTTGCGCCGATTTATTCAGCCACTCGATAGCCGACGCGGTGCTTTTCGGCACGCCATCGCCCAGCAGGTAGCTGGTGCCGAGGCTGAATTGCGCATTCGAATGGCCCTGCTGCGCGGCCTTTTGCAGCCACAGCGCGGCGGCCGCCGGATCCCGCGGCACACCGCTGCCGCTGCCGTACATCTGCGCCAGCGCATATTGCGATTCGGCATCGCCGGCGGAGGCGGCGTCGGCGACTTTCGCCACGGCGGGCGACAGTGCGCCGCCAATGCCGGCGCCATTCGATTGCGCCCGGGTAAACGGAGTCGCCTGCATTGCAAGCAATGCAAACAGGCAGCACAGCAGGTATCTGGTAATCATGTGTGGTCCGTCGAGAAGAAAGAGCAACAGGCAACAGGAAGTTGCGCGGAACAGGCTTCGACGGGCCCAAGGGAGATTTGTTCGGCGTCGCATTGATTATGCAACGATTACGGCGATATTGTAGAAAAATTACAGGGCTGCATTCGTACAAACGCCGACCGGCAAACTTGTTGCAGGCCGGCGTTTCATGCGGTCAAGCTGCAGATCGCGATCAGGCTACAAATACATGCCGGTCTGGCGTTCGGTGTCTTCCGGATCAGCCGGTTTTTGGCGCGCTGCGTAGAACTTCTGCACCGCCACCACGACTTCAGCCGGATCGTCGATGACCTGCAGCAGGTCGAGATCCTTGGCGGAAATCATGCCGTCGTCGACCAGGCGCGTGCGGATCCATTCCATCAGGCCCGCCCAGAATTTGCTGCCGACCAGGATCACCGGCATCAGGCGCGACTTGCCGGTCTGCATCAGGGTCAGCGCTTCGGTCAGTTCGTCGAGCGTGCCGAAGCCGCCAGGCAGCACCACGTAAGCGTCGGCGTATTTGACAAACGCCACTTTGCGCGCGAAGAAATGGCGGAACGACAGCGAGATGTCCTGCCAGCCGTTGCCGTGCTGTTCATGCGGCAGTTCGATGTTGAGGCCGACCGACGGCGATGCGCCGTCGAAGGCGCCCTTGTTGGCAGCTTCCATGATGCCCGGGCCGCCGCCCGAGATCACCGCAAAGCCGGCGTCCGACAGGCGCCGGGCGATGTCGACGCACAAGGCATAATGCGGATCGTCCGGTTTTGTGCGGGCGGAACCGAAGATGGAAACCGCCGGGCGCAGCTCGGACAGGCGCTCGGTGGACTCGATAAATTCTGCCATAATCGTGAGTACATGCCATGACTCGCGCGCCTTCTTGGCGGTGGCGCGCTCGATGTCATCCACTTCCCGCAGTCGCGGGACATTTTTTCCTCTAAGTTCCATATGCAAAAAACCTTGTTGTTAGTTGATGGTTCCAGTTACCTCTATCGTGCATTCCATGCTCTGCCCGACATGCGTAACGCGGAAGGCGCGCCGACCGGTGCGTTGTACGGCATCATCAATATGTTGCGCCGACTGCGTAATGATTATCCTGCAAGTTACATCGCTTGTATATTCGACGCCAAGGGCAAGACATTCCGCGATGACCTGTACGCCGAGTACAAGGCTACACGCAAATCGATGCCGGAAGATTTGGCGTTGCAAATTGAGCCGATCCACGCCGCCGTGCGCGCGCTCGGCTGGCCCATCCTGATGGTCGAAGGCATCGAGGCTGACGACGTCATCGGCACGCTCGGTGTACGCGCGGCCGAAGAAGGACTCAAGACTGTCGTCTCCACCGGCGATAAGGACATGGCGCAACTGGTCAACGATCACGTCACGCTGGTCAACACCATGAGCAACGAAACCATGGATCGCGCCGGCGTGATCGGCAAATTCGGCGTGCCGCCGGAACGCATCGTCGATTACCTCAGCCTGATCGGCGACACCGTCGACAATGTTCCCGGCGTCGAAAAGTGCGGACCAAAAACCGCCGTCAAATGGCTCACCCAATACGACTCGCTCGACGGCATCATCGCCAACGCCGACAAGATCACCGGCGTGGTCGGCGAGAACCTGCGCAAGGCCTTGCCGTGGTTGCCGCAAGCGCGCGTGCTGGTGACCGTGAAAACCGATTGCGATCTGTCGGCGCACATGGGCACCATCCTCGATTCGCTGACCGTGCAAGCCAACGACAACGACGCGCTGCGCGAGATTTTCACGCGCTACAACTTCCGCACCTGGCTGCGTGAACTGGACGCCGCTGCCTCCGCTGCCTCCGCCGCCTCTGCCGACGCCAAGCCTGCGGCGACATCACCTGCTGCCGGCGCAGTCGCCGCCGATGCCGCCGCAGGTCCTGCGCAAGTCGGCCTGTTCGACACCAGCGCCGCCATCGCCAAGGAATACGAAACCGTCCTGACCGAAGCGCAACTCGACGCCTGGATCGCCACCATCAATGCGGCAAAGCTGACCGCAGTGGACACCGAGACCACCTCGCTGGTTCCCATGCAGGCGCAACTGGTCGGCATTTCGCTGTGCTGCGAAGCGGGACGTGCGGCCTATATTCCGGTCGCGCACAACTATCAGGACATGCCCGCGCAACTGCCGCGCGAACTGGTGCTGGCCAAGCTCAAGCCCTGGCTGGAAGACGACAGCAAGCCCAAGCTCGGACAGAACCTCAAATACGACAGCCACATCTTCGCCAA
Source organism: Herbaspirillum lusitanum (assembly GCF_026127345.1). NCBI lineage: Bacteria > Pseudomonadati > Pseudomonadota > Betaproteobacteria > Burkholderiales > Oxalobacteraceae > Herbaspirillum > Herbaspirillum lusitanum. The sequence goes on from NZ_QXFG01000003.1 coordinate 93,273, forward strand.
CCAGGGCATCCAGTTGCGCGGCATCGTGCATGACACGCTGCTGGAGTCCTATGTATTCGAATCGCACCGCACGCACGACATGGACAGCCTCGCGCTGCGCCATCTGAACCGCACCACCATCAGCTACACCGACGTCTGCGGCAAGGGCGCATCGCAAATCTGCTTCGATCAGGTCGAGATCGGACGCGCCACCGAATATGCGGCGGAAGACGCCGACGTCACGCTGGCGCTGCACCAGGCCATGTGGCCGCAAGTCGAGAACGACGCCAAGCTGCGCTATATCTACGAAAAGATCGAGGTGCCGACATCGGTTGTTCTGCAGAAGATCGAACGCAACGGCGTGCTGGTCGACGCCGCCATCCTCGCCACGCAATCGAATGAACTCGGCAAGCGCATGCTTGAGATCGAACAGCAGGCGTACGAGCTTGCCGGTCAGCCGTTCAACCTGAATTCACCCAAGCAGCTCGGTGAAATCCTGTTCGAAAAACTGCAGTTGCCGGTCGTGAAAAAGACGCCCTCCGGCACGCCATCCACCGATGAAGAAGTGCTGGCGAAGCTGGCTGAAGATTATCCGCTGCCGAAGATCCTGCTCGACTATCGCGGCTTGTCCAAGCTGAAGTCGACCTACACCGACAAGCTGCCCAAGATGGTCGATCCGACCACCGGCCGCGTGCACACCAATTACGCGCAGGCGGTTGCCGTCACCGGTCGGCTGGCGTCCAATGACCCGAATCTGCAAAACATCCCGATCCGCACCGCCGAAGGCCGCCGCATCCGCGAAGCCTTCATCGCGCCGCCGGGCAGCACCATCGTCTCCGCCGACTATTCGCAGATCGAGTTGCGCATCATGGCGCACATCTCGGGAGACGCGAACATGCTCAAGGCCTTCGCCGACGGCGAAGACATTCACCGCGCCACCGCCTCCGAAATCTTCGGCGTCGGCCTCGCCGACGTCACCAGCGAGCAGCGCCGCTATGCCAAGGTCATCAACTTCGGCCTGATCTACGGCATGAGCGCCTTCGGCCTGGCCGGCAACTTGGGCATCGAGCGTTCGGCCGCGCAGATGTATATCGACAAGTATTTCCAGCGTTTCTCCAGCGTCAAGCAATACATGGACGACACGCGCCTCGAAGCCAAGTCGCAGGGCTATGTGGAAACCGTGTTCGGCCGTCGCCTGTGGCTGCCCGAAATCAACTCGCCCAACGGCCCGCGCCGGCAGGGCGCCGAACGGGCGGCGATCAATGCGCCGATGCAGGGCACCGCAGCGGACCTGATCAAGCTGGCGATGATTTCCGTGCAGGGCTGGATCGAGCAGGATGGTTTGCAATCCAAGCTGATCATGCAGGTACACGATGAACTGGTCATGGAAGTGCCCGATGCCGAGCTGGCGCTGGTGCGTGAAAAACTGCCGGAACTGATGAAAAATGTTGCCGAGCTCAAGGTGCCGCTGATCGCCGAAGTAGGTACCGGCAAAAACTGGGACCAAGCCCATTAATGACTTGTTGAAGCTACTGCGCGCGCCCGTGTGCGGCCTGCGGTGCTCGACGTACTCGCGTACGACTCCGCTCCTCGGCCGCCCACGGGCGCGCTCGCTACGCTTCACCAAGCCATTAATTGCCGGACCACGCTGCAACCAGTCATTTTTCGCATGAATTTATATTGATGCACGACAACGCGGTTTGATGCAAAATGCATTTTCGAAGGCAAGGGACACACTTGCTGAAAATACAAGACAGTACAAGACAAAACGAATAACGATAAAAGCTGAGATAAAAGTTGCAAAAACGGCATCGCCCGATGTCGCTTGAGATCAAATACAAACGTAGTAGAGACACGAAGCTGTTGCGGTGAAGTTGGCTGTTGCGTCGACGGAAACACAAGCATGGCAAGACGACGGATTCGGCGGACATTTGCGGGCGACCGCTTCTCGGACAAGCAGAAACGAGGAGGCGTCAATGGTTGCAGGGATGAAGGTGGGGACACGGCTGGGGCTGGGGTTCGCGTGGGTGGTGTTGCTGCTGATCGCAGTGACGGCGTTCGGTCTGTACAACATGGACCAGATGCAGCGCCGGTTCCTCGATGTGGTCGAGGTCAACAACCCGGAGACCAAACTGGTCAATGAAATGATGGGGACCGTTTCCGAACGCTCCATCTCGCTGCGCAACCTGATGCTGCAAGGCGGCGCCGACGACATCGAAAAAGAAGCCAATTACATCAAGGCGCAAACACAAAAATACCAGGCCTCGGAGCAGAAGCTGCGCAGCATGTTCGACAAGGACGCCGGTGCGGTTGCCGAGAAGAAGGCGGCCATCCAGAAGATCAAGGCGCAGGGCGACATCGCGCACAAGCTGATCGACCAGGCCGTCGATCTCGGCCTCAAGCGCGAAGCCTATGAGCTGGCGCAATTCCTCAAGGACGACTACCTGCCGGTGCAAAAGAAATGGCAGACCGAGTTGTCCGCACTGGTGGCAGTCGAAGACCGCCTCAACACCGACGCCTCGCAGGCCAGCACCAGCGCCTACACCGCCGCACGCTGGCTGATGCTGATCACCAGCGCCGTCGGCATCATCACTGCGCTGATTGCGGCGGCGTGGATCACGCGCAACCTGCTGAAGAAACTCGGTGGCGAGCCTGACTACGCGGTGGCGATCGCCGGCCAGATCGCCGACGGCGACCTCGCCGTGCACATCGAAACCAAACCGGGCGACAAGGACAGCCTGCTGATGGCGATGAAAGGCATGCGCGACAAGCTCGCCGCCATCGTCACGCAGGTGCGCGTCGGTTCCGAAACCATCAGCACCGCTTCCACTGAAATCGCGCGCGGCAATCTCGACCTGTCGTCGCGCACCGAACAGCAGGCCGGCTCGCTCGAAGAAACCGCCTCGTCGATGGAACAACTTAATTCCACCGTCAAGCAAAACGCCGAAAATGCACAGCAGGCCAACCAGCTCGCTGTCGCCGCGTCCGACGTCGCGGTGCAGGGCGGCAGCATCGTGTCGCAGGTGGTGCAGACCATGGAATCAATCAATGCCTCGTCGCAAAAGGTGGTCGACATCATCAGCGTGATCGACGGCATCGCCTTCCAGACCAATATCCTCGCGCTGAACGCAGCGGTCGAAGCCGCCCGCGCCGGCGAGCAAGGTCGCGGCTTTGCCGTGGTGGCGTCGGAAGTGCGCAGCCTGGCCCAGCGTTCGGCCAGCGCCGCCAAGGAAATCAAGGTGCTCATCGGCGACTCCGTCGGCAAGGTCGAGAACGGCAGCAAGCTGGTCGAGCAGGCCGGCGTGACCATGCACGACATCGTCACCAGCATCCGCCGCGTCACCGACGTCATGTCCGAAATCACCAGCGCCAACAGCGAGCAGAGCAGCGGCATCGAACAAGTCAACGAAGCAATCATCCAGATCGACGACATGACCCAGCAGAACGCCGCGCTGGTCGAGCAAGCCGCCGCTGCGGCGCAGTCGCTGCAGGACCAGGCCGCCAACCTGACCGCGCTGGTCAGCGTGTTCAAGCTGGATGCTCGTCAACTGAACGCGCCGCCGCCAACGCAGCGAACCATCGATATCACGCCCATGCATCCGGAATTGCCGGGTGCGGTGACGGCGTAACAAGTAGTGCAAGTCTTGTCTCTTGTAGAATGCTTTCGGTAGTTCAGTTGATCTTTTAGCCAAGACGCCATCGACACGGCCTGCCTGCCTTCATTGCCAGGCAGGCCGCGTTTTTTGTCTCAGCCGGTTTCATCCCTTTTTTGCGCACTTCCGACTCCTGGAGAATCTCATGAACGATCTGAAGAACGATGTAGACAGCCTGGCGGGCACGACCGGCCTGCTCGACGCCGGCAATCGCCGCACTTTCATCAAGACCGCACTGGGCACCGGCTTCGCCGCCGCCGTGTTGCCGGTCTGCGCGCAGACCATGATCAAGACCGACACGGTCGGCCTGACCGCCGGCGAAGTCAGCGTGACCGTCAACGGCCAGAAAGTGCCGGCCTATCGCGCGCAGCCGGAAGGCAAGACCAACCTGCCGGTGATCCTGGTGATTTCCGAAATCTTCGGCGTGCATGAGCACATCGCCGACATCGCGCGCCGCTTCGCCAAACTCGGCTACCTGGCGATTGCACCGGACTTCTTCGTGCGTCAGGGCAATCCGGCGGCGTATCCGACCATTGCCGAACTGAACAAGGAAATCATCTCCAAGGTGCCCGACGAGCAAGTGTTCGGCGACCTTGACGCTTATGTGGCATGGGCCGGCCAGAATGGCGGCAATCCGGACAAGATCGGCATCAACGGCTTTTGCTGGGGCGGCCGCATCGTCTGGCTCTACAGCGCGCGTAACCCGAAGATCAAGGCCGGCGCCGCATGGTACGGCCGCATCGTCGGGGAGAAATCGGCGCTGCAGCCGCAGCATCCGATCGACATCGCGCCGACCCTGAAAGCGCCGGTGCTCGGCTTGTACGGCGGCAAGGACGGCGGCATTCCGGTGGCGACCGTAGAGCAGATGAAGGAAGCGCTGGCCAAGACCGGCAACAAGTCGGAGTTCGTGGTGTTCCCGAATTCGGGTCACGCCTTCAACGCCGACTATCGTCCGAGCTATGTCGAGGCGGATGCCAAGGAAGGCTGGAAGCGTGCGGTGGAATGGTTCAAGTCGCACGGCGTGGTCTGATCCCAATATGTATGTATAGCCAGTACGAGCCAGTGCGAGCGAGTAGGGGCGGCCCGACGGGTTCACGCCATGCCTGCGCCAGTTTTTGGGGATGCCCGCACTGATTTGGATCAACTGCTTGCACTGAGGACGGATTTTTCCGTCCTCTTTTTATTTGTCCGGCAACAAAAAGCGTGTATCTCTTATCTGCCGGACATGGCACGCAGATTGCTAGTTTGAAGATTGAGTAGAAGCGGCTAGCCGTCGATCCAAATACCATCGACTGTGGGGCATTGCTCGTGACGCCATCGGAATGAACCGGTGGCACCTGTGAATTTATAGGACACGAGAAATGCTGCGCCCCTCTCCGCACTCATGCTGCTCAAGCCATATTTCCCCCGCCGCGCTCTGCGGCAGTTCCTTTTCTCCTGAATATTCTCCACGCCGTGCTGCGCCGTTGCTTCTTCACGGGGGCTCGCGATGACGACCGTGCGCGACGCTTTCATGACGGCGGCGCAAACCGCTGCGCTGCTGAACTTGCGCGTGGCGGCCATCCGTGAAGATGGCCGCGATATCCGCGTCTTCGACCTCGCTGCAGAGGATGCGCGCCGCCTGCCGGCGTGGACGCCCGGCGCGCATATCAAGCTGTCGCTGCCCGGTGGGCTGGAGCGTTGCTATTCCCTGTGCAACATGCCCGGCGAGGACAGCTTCTATCGCATCGCGGTCAAGCGCGAGGCGGCATCGCGCGGCGGCTCGGCCTGGCTGCACGAACAAGCCGGCGTCGGCACGCAACTGCTCGTCGGCGCGCCGGTCAACGCCTTTCCTTTGCACGACAGCGAACATCCCGTCGCGCTGTTTGCGGCCGGCATCGGCATCACGCCGATTTACGCCATGGCAGCCGACTTGCTGTATCGCGGACGGGCCGCGCAACTGCACTACTTCGCGCGCAGCGTGGAGCACGCCGCCTTCCTCTCCCCCTTGTCGCAGCCGGCCATGGCCGGACTCTGCCACTTCCGTTTTGGCCTGAATGCGGACGATGTCGGTGTCGTCGTTGCCGCCAGGCTGGCCCTGTTGCCGCGCATAACTCCTTTGTATATCTGCGGTCCGGCGCCGTTCATTGCACAGGTGCGCGAGCAGGCTGCGCAACTTGGCTGGCGCGACGCCGACGTGCACTTCGAACTGTTCGCCGCCGCGACGCCGGCAAGCGATGCGCCCGCAACGCAAGACCGCGTATTCGAACTCGTGCTGCAACGCGCCGGCGTGCGCTGCATGGTGCAGCCGGGGCAAAGCATTGTTGCCGTTGCTGCGGCAGCCGGTGTGCAGATCGGCACTTCGTGCGGCGAGGGATTTTGCGGCAGCTGTCAAACCGCGGTGCTGGCAGGCGTTCCTGATCACCGCGACAGCGTGCTGACGGAAAAGGAACGGGCCTCCAACCAATGCCTGATGCCTTGCGTATCGCGCTGCCGCAGCGAACGCCTCGTGCTGGATATCTGATTTTCGATTGAAGTACAACAACCCACCTGAAAGGAAGGCCATGAGCAAGCGAACATCCCTCATCCGCATTGCCGCAGCACTGGCAGGCGCACTGGCGTTGCAGGCAGCAGCCGGCGTGCAGGCGCAGGAAAAGGTCACCGTCCTGAGCAACTGGTACGCGCAGGCCGAACACGGCGGCTTCTATCAGGCCGTCGCCAAAGGCATCTACAAGAAGTACGGCATGGACGTCACCATCAAGATGGGCGGTCCGCAGGTCAACAACATGCAAATCCTGGTGGCCGGCCAGGCCGACTTCAGCATGGGCTACGACTTCACCGTACTGAAGGGCATCGAGCAGGGCTTGCCGCTGGTGACGGTCGGCACCTCTTTTCAGTCCGATCTGCAAGGCATGATGACCCACGCCGACGTAGCTAATCTCGGTGCGCTGAAGGACAAGACGATTCTCGTGGCCGGCTCCGGACAATCGAGCTGGTGGCCGTGGTTGAAAGCCAGGTACGGCTACACCGACGCCCAATCGAAGGCCTATACCTTCAACCTGCAACCGTTCTTCGCCGATCCGAACACCGTACAGCAGGCTTATCCATCGTCGGAATTGTTCCAGGCGGAAAAGTCCGGCGCCAAGGCCAATTTCTTCCTGTTCGCGCAAGAAGGTTATCCGCCTTACGGCACCACCATCATCACGCTGCAAAAGATGGTGGCGACCAAGCCTGATCTGGTGAAGCGCTTCGTCAAGGCCACCGCCGAAGGCTGGAAGAGCTATCTGGAAGATCCGTCTGCGGGTAACGCGCTGATCAAAAAAGACAACAAGGAAATGGGCGACGAGCAACTGGCATACGCGGTCAGGAAGCTCAAGGAACTGAAAGTCGTCACCGGTGGCGATGCCGCCAAGCAAGGCATCGGCATCATGACCGACGAACGCTGGAAGAAGACCTACGAAACCATGGTCGCCACCGGTTTGCTGAAGGCCGATGTCGACTGGCACAAGGCGTACACCACGCAGTTCGTCAAAGACATGCATGTGATGCCTTGATGTCCCGATGATTTGATCATTGCCTGGCGGCCTGCATCGCTTGTTGATGCAGACCGGATGTCCGAAGTTCATGCGTGAGGACGCCATGATTCTCTACACACCACCCAAGACCGCGCAGCGCCTGCCGGTCATCGATTTCGCCGATGCGTTTTCAAACGATCCAGGCAAGCGTGAAGCCGTCGCCTGGGAGATCCACAAGATCGCCCGCGATGTCGGTTTCTTTTACCTGGTCAATCACGGCGTGCCGCAAAGCCTGGTCGATGGACAGTTCGACTGGGCGCGCCGTTTCTTCGCGGCGCCGGATGCGGTGAAGCGCGGGGTCGACATGTCCCTGTCGCCGGCCGGTTTCGGCTATGAACGTATCGGCACGCAGGCGCTTGACGACGGCCCGACCGATCTCAAGGAAGGCTTCCAATTCGGCACCGACCTGCCGTCTGATCATCCCTATGTGCAGCAAGGCGTGCTGCGCTACGGTCACAATCTCTGGCCGCAGGAGTTGCCCGGCATGCGCGCGCATGCGCAGCAATATCATGCCGCCATGAGCACGCTGTCCCAGCGGTTGCTGGCGATCATTGCGCTGTCGCTGCAACTGCCCGAGGACTTCTTCAATTTCGCACTCGGCACGCCGATCGCGACACAGCGCATGCTGCACTATCCGCCGCAGCCCGCCGACGCCCAGCACAACCAGATCGGCGCCGGTGCGCATACCGATTGGGGACTCGTCACCATCCTCGCGCAAGACGACATCGGCGGCCTCGAAGTGCGCAATGCCGACGGCGCTTGGGTGCGTGCGACGCCGATACCCGGCAGCTTCGTGGTCAACATCGGCGACTTGCTGCAGCGCTGGAGCAACGACATCTATCACAGCAACGCGCATCGCGTGCGCAACGACAACCCCGCGCCGCGCTATTCGCTGCCGTTTTTCATGGACGGCGACCACGCGGTGACGGTGTCGTGCCTGCCGTCCTGCTGTTCCGACGAGCATCCGGCGCGCCATGCGCCGTGCACCATCGGCGACTACCTCGCGCAGAAAGTGCGGGAAACTTTCGGCGCCGCCAGCGTACTGGCTGCGGCGTCGTGATTTGATTGGATTCGCGGCGAAGGCGACCATGATGGCGCGCCGGCTGCTCGGCCATGTCTCTGCTGGAGCAGTAGCAGGAGCAAGACAGGGCTGGTTTTAAAGGAGTTGCATCATGCTGGTTACGAAACAAAAAGTCTTGCGCAAGTTTTGGTACGCAGTCATGCCGATTGCCATGCTGGAAGATGGCCCGAAACCTTTCACGCTGCTGGGCGAGAATATCGTCGTCTGGCTCAAGTCGCCGGGCAAGCCGGCAGCCTTGCAGGATCGTTGCTGCCACCGCACCGCGAAACTGTCGAAAGGTTTTGTCGACAACGGCAACATCGTCTGCGGCTATCACGGCTGGACCTTCGACTGCGCCGGCGCCTGCGTGCGCGTGCCGCAAAACGCCGACGGCTCGGTGCCGGCCGGCGCGATGGTGCAGTCGTATTACTGCGAAGAGCGCTACGGCTACGTGTGGGTGGCGCTGGAGAAACCGCTGCGCGACATTCCGTTCTTTCCGGAAGAAACCACGCCGGGTTACCGCCGCATCTTCCAGTTCTATGAACGGTGGGAAACCAGCGCGCTGCGCATGATGGAAAACTCCTTCGACAATTCCCATTTCAGCTACGTGCATCGCGGCACCTTCGGCCTGTACGACCAGCCCAAGCCGGAGAAGTACGAGATCAACGAAACCGATTACGGCTTCGAGGCGGAAACCCTGGTGCCGATCAAGAACGTACCAGCCAGCTACCGCGTCACCGGCACCACCGACGACACCACCATGCGCCACATGTTCAACCGCTGGTATCTGCCGTTCTCGCGCCGCTTCGGTTGCCAGTATCCGAGCTCGGGCCGCCACCACATCATCTACAACTGCGCCACGCCGATCGACGACGGGTCCATCATGCTGGCGCAATGGCTGTACCGCAACGACACGGAAGAGGACTGCGCCGAGGCCGACCTGATTGCCTGGGACGCGCCGATTCTGGTGGAAGACCGCGAGATCCTGGAGGCCACCGATCCCGACGCCTGCATCGACGTGCGCCGCAAGCAGGAATTCCACATGGCGTCCGACCGACCGGGTCTGATCATGCGTCGCATGCTGTTGCAGTTGCTGGAAGAGCATGGCGAATCCGAAGTTTTCCGCAGCAAAGACTAGAGGCCGGGAGCAATGATGAAACGAGACGATCACGCAATGCCGCAACTGGCGGCCTGGGAGCAGGGCGTTGCCGATTCGGCAGCTGTCACTGATGCGGTGCTGAGCGCACAGCGGGTAGAGAAGACTTATCGCAACGGCACCCGCGCGCTGGACGAGGTGAGGCTGGACATCCGGCGTGGCGAGTTCGTCTCGCTGCTGGGTCCGTCCGGCTGCGGCAAGAGTACGCTGCTGAAAATGTTCGCCGGGCTGGAAGAGCCTTCGCACGGCCACATCCGTTGGTGGGGCAAGAATCTGGCGACGGTGGGCACGCCGGATCGCACGCTGGCGATGGTGTTCCAGGAAGCGACGCTGATGCCTTGGGCATCGGTGGAACAGAACGTGCGACTGCCGCTCGATCTCAAGCATATGCCGCGCGCCGACAGCGACGTGCGTGTACAGGATTCCCTCAAGCTAGTGGGACTGGATCGTTTTCATGATGCTTATCCGCGCGAGTTGTCGGGCGGCATGCAGATGCGTGCTTCGATTGCGCGCGCGCTGGCGACGCGGCCGAACCTGTTGCTGATGGATGAACCCTTCGGCGCGCTCGACGAGTTCACGCGCAACAAGCTCGACGCCGACCTGCGCAAGATCTGGAGCCAGCAAGACCTGACCGTGGTGTTCGTCACGCACAGCATTTACGAGGCCGTATATCTGTCGAGCCGCGTGGTGGTGATGGCGGCGCGGCCGGGACGCGTGATTGCCGATGTACCGATCGAGGCGCCGGGAGCCGGCGGCATGCGCGACGATGCTTTTCGCATCTCGCCGGAATTCATGGGCTATTGCAAGATCCTGTCCGATTACCTGACGCTGGCCAATCAAGAAAATCAAGAAGGAGGGGCGCATGACTCCGCTCATCACTAATCCCGGATTCTTGCGCGTTGCTGCGCCGTTGATGATCGGCGTGGTGTTGCTGCTGGCGTGGCAGCTGATCTGCACGGTGCTGGAGGTGCCGGTCTATCTGGTGCCGACGCCATTGGTGATTGCCAAGACGCTGGCGGCGGATTGGGGTTTGTTGTCCGACTCGCTGCTGGTAACGCTGAAGATCACCTTCATGGCCTTCGTGCTGTCGGTGCTGCTGGGCGTGGCGATTGCATTTGTGTTCGTGCAGAGCCGTTTCATCGAGGTCAGTTTCTTCCCGTATGCAATCATCCTGCAGGTGACGCCGATTGTCGCCATCGCGCCGCTGATCATCATCTGGGTCAAGGAACCGACCTTCGCACTGGTGATTTGTGCGACGATCATGGCGCTGTTCCCGATCATCTCGAATACCACGCTGGGACTGCGCAGCGTCAATCCCGGATTGCTCAACCTGTTCAAGCTGAACAAGGCGTCGCGCTGGCAGACCCTGCGCCGGCTGCGCATCCCGAGCGCTTTGCCGTACTTTTTCGGCGGCTTGCGGATTTCCAGCGGGTTGGCGCTGATCGGTGCGGTAGTGGCGGAGTTCGTCGCCGGCACCGGCGGCACCGGGTCAGGGTTGGCGTATCAGATTCTGCAGGCGGGTTTTCAGCTGAATATTCCGCGCTTGTTTGCAGCGCTGTTCCTGATTACCGTGACCGGGATCGTGTTGTTCCTCGCCATGATGGCTTTGTCGCGCGTGGCGCTGGCCGGATGGCATGAAAGCGAAATGGGTTAAATGAATATGCAGACGAATATGCAGACAATGACGACTTCTTTCTTGATCAGCAACATCGACGCCATCATGACCGGATTGCCCGGCGCGGCGGCCCGTCATGCCGGACCGGACATCCGCGTGGTTGACGGCGTCATCGGCGCCATCGGCAAGCTGTCGCCGCTGCCGGGTGAGGCGATAGTCGACGCCACGGATTGCATCGCGTATCCGTCGTGGGTGAATACGCATCACCATTTGTTCCAGTCCATGCTCAAGGGCGACCCGGCGGGCATCAACGCCTCACTGACGCCGTGGCTGGCGGCAACGCCGTATCGCTATCGCGCCAGGTTCGATGAGAAGCTGTTCCGCCTGGCGGCGCGCATCGGGCTGGTGGAGCTGATGCGTTCCGGTTGCGGCACCGTGGCCGATCACAATTACCTGTACTACCCCGGCATGCCCTACGACACCTCGGCGATTCTGTTCGAAGAAGCTGAAGCGCTCGGCTTGCGCTTCGTGCTGTGCCGCGGCGGCGCGACGCAGACGCGTCAGCTGGAGGCTGAATTGCCGGCGGCATTGCGTCCCGAGACGCTGGACGGCTATCTGGGCGACATGGAGCGTCTGATCAAGCTCTACCACGATCCATCCCCGGCGGCGATGCGCCGCGTCGTGATGGCGCCGACCACGCCGCTGTATTCGGCGACGCCGGAAGAGCTGCGCACCATGGCAGGATTCGCGCGCCGGGCCGGCGTGCGTCTGCACAGCCATCTTTCGGAAACCGTGGGTTACCAGGACACCGCGCACGGCAAGCACGGATGCACGCCGGTGGAATTCGCCGAGCGCTGCGACTGGCTCGGCAGCGATGTCTGGTTCGCTCATCTGGTCAAACTCGATGCCTCGGAAATCGCTTTGCTCGGCAAGACCGGCACCGGTATCGCCCATTGCCCGCAAAGCAATGGCCGGCTTGGCAGCGGCATCGCGCCGATCCGACAACTCGAGGAGGCCGGCGTGCCGGTCTCCATCGGCGTCGACGGCGCGGCCTCCAACGAGGCGGCCGACATGCTGTCGGAGACCCATGCGGCCTGGCTGATGCAACGTGCGCGGCGCGGCCAGGAAGCGACGCCGTCGTATGCGGGCGGCAAGTTCGAAGGCGGCGCCGATGCGGCGACGGTGGAAGACGTGGTGCGCTGGGGCAGCACCGGCGGCGCGCGGGTGCTCGGCCTTGGCGACCTCGATGGCTTGCGGGTGGGGCAACAGGCCGACATCGCCTTGTACCGCCTCGACGACCCGCGCTATTTCGGCTTGCACGATCCGGCTCTGGGGCCCGTGGTGGCAGGCGGCCGTCCCTTCCTGAAGGCCTTGTACGTGGCCGGCAGGGCGGTGGTCGAGGACGACATCATCGCGGGCGTCGATCTGGAGGCGCTGGGCCGCGAGGCGCGCGCCGCCACCCGACGCCTTGGGGTGCAGCGCTAAAACTGCTAAAATGGCGGGCATGATCAAGCGACGCAATGCCCCTCCCGCCACCCCTTCCGACGCTGCAGCCCTGGCGCCGGAATCCTCCGATATCATTGCCAGTCAGGAAAAAGCCGCACCGCTCAAGGCCGAGCTCGACCTGACCGATCATTTCCTGATAGCAATGCCGTCAATGCTGGACCCGGTTTTTGGCGGCACCGTCGTCTATCTGTGCGAACACAACCAGAACGGCGCGCTCGGCGTGGTCATCAACAAGCCGACCGACATGACCATGGATGTCCTGTTCGACCGCATCAATCTCAAGCTGGAAATCATCCACGACACGCCCGAAGCCAAGCCCGGGCTGTACCGCAGCCAGGTCATGTTCGGCGGCCCGGTGCAGGTCGAGCGCGGCTTCGTGCTGCATAGCGCGATGGACCAGTTTTCGTCGACCCTGCAGGTGACCGAGGGCATTTCTCTGACCACCTCCAAGGACGTGCTGGAAGCGGTCGCGCATGGCGACGGCCCGGAACAGGTGCTGGTCAGCCTCGGTTGTTCGGGCTGGAGCGCCGGCCAGCTGGAAGAAGAACTCGGTCGCAACGGCTGGCTCACGGTCAAGGCCGACCCCGCCATCATTTTCGACTTGCCGGTGGAGCAGCGCTTCACTGCTGCGCTGGCCTTGCTGGGCATCGACCCGGTCATGCTCAGCGGCGATTTCGGCCGCGCCTGAACGGGACGTCGTGGAAACGCTCCTGGCCTTCGACTTCGGCTTAAAGCGCATCGGCGTGGCAATCGGCAATACCCTGATCAAGCAAGCCCAGCCGCTCACCATCATCAGCGCCGCCACCAACGACGCCAAGTTCGCCGAGCTCGGCAAGCTGATCAGCGAGTGGACGCCGGCACGCTGCATCGTCGGCCTGCCCAGCCATCCGGACGGCGCCGAGCATGAAATGACGGTACGCTGCCGCCGCTTCGCCAATCAATTGCACGGACGCTTCGGCGTCGAAACGGTGCTGGTGGACGAACGCTATTCGTCGGCCGTCATCGAACAGCGCCGCGGCGAGCATATCGACGCCGAGGCCGCCGCCATCATTTTGCAGCAATATTTTGACGATACCCATGAGCACAACTAACCTTTCCTTACCGCTCGATGCGGAAGCGCTGTACGCCAGGCTGGCGCAGCAGGTCAAAGCCGGTTTGCAAGGCGCCGAACAGGTCGCCATCGTCGGCATCCATTCCGGCGGCGCCTGGCTGGCAGAACGCCTCGCCAAAGAGCTGCAACTGGACGACCGGCTCGGCTTCATCGACGTTTCGTTCTATCGCGACGACTTCGCCGAGAAGGGCCTGCGCGCCGACGTCAAGCCCAGCCAGATCGGTTTCGACGTTGAAGGCGCCACCATCGTGCTGGTCGACGACGTGCTCTACACCGGCCGCACCACGCGCGCCGCGATCAATGAACTGTTCGACTACGGCCGTCCGGCGCGCATCCTGCTGGCGGCGCTGGTCGACCGCGGCGGCCGCGAGCTGCCGATCGCCGCCGACTTCCTGGCCGAGACGATTGCGCTCGCCGACGATCAATCCCTGCAACTGCAACGCGCCGACGACGGCCGATTTTCCCTGACGGTGGTCCATGCTTAATCCACAACTGAACAAGAACGGCGAACTGCAACATCTGCTGACCATCGAAGGTCTGCCCAAAGCGATCATCACCAACATCCTCGACACTGCGTCGTCCTTCGTCAGTATCGGCGACCGCGAAGTGAAAAAGGTGCCGCTGATGCGCGGCAAGAGCGTGTTCAACCTGTTCTTCGAAAACTCCACGCGCACCCGCACCACCTTCGAGATCGCCTCCAAGCGCCTGTCGGCTGACGTGATCAACCTCAACATTTCTGCTTCGAGCGCCAGCAAGGGCGAGTCGCTGCTCGACACCATCGACAACCTGGCGGCGATGCACGCCGACATGTTCGTGGTGCGCCATTCGCAATCGGGCGCGCCTTACCTGATCGCCAAGCACTTGATCGATACAAAGCAGTCGCACGTGCACGTGGTCAACGCCGGCGACGGCCGCCATGCGCATCCGACGCAGGGCTTGCTGGACATGTACACGATCCGTCACTACAAGAAGGATTTCACCAACCTGCGCGTGGCCATCGTCGGCGACATCCTGCACAGCCGCGTGGCGCGTTCCGACATCCACGGCCTGACCACGCTGGGCGTGCCGGAAGTGCGCGCCATCGGCCCGCGCACCCTGCTGCCGAGCGGTCTCGAACAGATGGGCGTGCGCGTCTTCCACAACATGGAAGAAGGCTTGAAGGACGTCGACGTCATCATCATGCTGCGCCTGCAGAACGAACGCATGAGCGGCGCCTTGCTGCCATCGGCGCAGGAGTTCTTCAAGAGCTACGGCCTCACGCCGGAACGCCTGGCGCTGGCCAAGCCGGACGCCATCGTGATGCACCCGGGCCCGATGAACCGCGGCGTCGAGATCGACTCCGCCGTGGCGGACGGATCGCAAGCCGTGATCCTGCCGCAGGTGACCTTCGGCATCGCGGTGCGCATGGCGGTGATGAGCATCGTCGCAGGCAACTAAGCAACAACGAATTCAACGCGGACAAGAGTGGAACAGAGCGCATGAAACTGCATATCAAGAACGGCCGGCTGATCGATCCTGCCAACAACATCGACGCGCAACAGGACGTCTTCGTGGCCGACGGTAAAGTTGCCGGCATCGGCCAGGCGCCGGCCGGCTTCACGGCCGACAAGACCATCGATGCGAGCGGCCTGGTGGTCGCTCCCGGCCTGGTCGACCTGAGCGCGCGCCTGCGCGAGCCAGGTTACGAATACAAGGCCACGCTGGAATCCGAAATGCAGGCGGCGATGCAAGGCGGCGTGACCAGCCTGCTATGCCCGCCCGACACGGATCCGGTGCTCGATGAGCCCGGCCTGGTCGAGATGCTCAAGCATCGCGCCAAGTCGCTCAACCAGGCGCATGTCTATCCGCTGGGCGCATTGACCATGGGCCTCAAGGGCAAGGCCCTGACCGAAATGGCCGAGCTGACCGAAGCCGGCTGCGTCGGATTCTCGCAGGCCGATGAGCCGGTGCTGGACACCACGGTGCTGCTGTCCGCGCTGCAATACGCCAAGACCTTCGACTACACCGTGTGGCTGCGTCCGCAGGATCCGCACCTCGGTCGCCACGGCATCGCGCACAGCGGTCCGGCGGCGTCGCGCCTGGGTTTGTCGGGTGTGCCGGTGATGTCGGAAACGATTGCGCTCTACACCATCTTCGAACTGGTGCGCGCCACCGGCGCACGCGTCCACCTGTGCCGCATGTCGTCGGCGGCCGGACTTGAGCTGGTGCGCGCGGCCAAGCGTGAAGGCCTGCCGGTCACCTGCGACGTCGGCGCTCATCACATTCATTTGTCCGACATGGACATCGGCTTCTTCGATTCCAATGCGCGCGTCAACCCGCCGTTCCGTTCGCAACGCGATCGCGATGCGATCCGCGCAGCGCTGCTGGACGGCACGGTCGATGCGATCTGCTCCGACCACACGCCGGTCGACGACGATGAGAAGCTGCTGCCGTTCGGTGAGGCTTCGCCGGGCGCAACCGGCCTGGAATTGCTGCTGTCGCTGTCGCTCAAGTGGGCGGAAGACGCCGGCGCGTTTGACGCCATCAGCAAGGCAGTCGCCAAAGTCACTACCGACGCTGCGCGCATAGCAGGTTTGCCGGCCGGCAGCCTGAAGGTGGGCGACATCGCCGACGTCTGCATCTTCGATCCGAAGACGCGCTGGACCGTCGAAGCCAAAGCACTCGCCAGCCAGGGCAAGCACACGCCTTTCCTCGGCTATGAACTGAGCGGACAGGTCAAGGCGACCATCGTGTCGGGTCACGTTGCGTTCGAACGTTAAACACGGAAGTCCCATGCTTGTTTTCCGCGTGTTGCGCATGGTGGTGCATCTGTTCGTCGGCATGGCGATCTGCGCCTTCATCTTCCCCCTGGTCGGTCCGGCGCGCCGGGAAGGCCATATCCGGCGCTGGTCGCATCAGCTGCTGGGGATTTGCGGCATCAAGCTGGTGGTGCGCGCGTTGCCCGGCACGCCGGCGCCGCCGCGCGCGCTGATCGTCGCCAACCACATTTCCTGGCTCGACATTTTCGTGGTGAATTCGATGCAGCCGTGTCGTTTCGTGGCGAAATCGGACATCCGCAGTTGGCCCTTCATCGGCTGGCTGTGCGCCAAGACCGGCACGATCTTCATCTCACGCGGCAAGGCCAGCGACGTGCGCCGCATCTTCAAGGGCATCGTGGAAAGCATCGAAGCGGGCGACCGCGTGGCGTTCTTCCCGGAGGGTACGACTGCAGCACAAGGCAAGCTGCTACCGTTCCACGCCAACCTGTTTGAGGCGGCGCTGGACGCCAGGGTGCCGGTGCAGCCTTACGCGTTGCGCTACCTTGATGCACAGGGGAATTACCATGCCGCCGCCGACTTCATCGGCGACACCACCATTGTGGAAAGCATCCTGGCGGTGTTGCAGGCCGGCGCGATCACGGCGGAGCTGACGCAGTTGCCGAGCATTCCGACCGACGGCGTGCATCGCCGCGAACTCGCCGTGACGGCGCGCAAGGTGGTTGCCGACGGACTGGGTTATGTCCCCGAAGACCTCATGCAAACTGCTCCGCCCGCGGGCAGTCAACCTGGAACAGCGCCCGATCCTCAAGCCGCACCGCAGTAAGCTTGCCGCCCCAGACGCAGCCTGTATCGAGGCCGATCAGGTTGGGGCGCAGCGTCAGTCCCAATGCGGACCAATGTCCGAACACGCAAGTGACGTCGGCGGTCTTGCGACCCGGCATATCGAACCACGGCAGGTAACCTTCAGGCGCAGCGCCGGCACCTTCCTTGATCGTGAAATCGATGCCGCCGTCGGGTCGGCAGAAACGGATGCGCGTGAGCGTATTGATGATGCAACGCAGCCGGTCGTGACCTTGCAAGTCGTCACTCCACACGGAAGGCTCATTGCCGTACATCTGACGCAGGAAATCGACCCAGGCGGGACCGCGCAGCATGGTTTCAACTTCATGCGCCAGCGACATGACTTTTTCGGCATCCCATTCCGGCAGCACGCCGGCATGAAATAGCAGGTGGCCTTGTTCTAATATGGCCAAAGGACGATGGCGCAACCAGTCGATCAGTTCGTCGCGGTCAGGCGCGATGAGGATGTCTTGCAGGGTATCGGTGGCGTGCAGCGGGCGTATGCCTTGTGAGACTGCCAGTAAATGAAGGTCGTGGTTACCGAGGACGGCTTGGGCGCGGTCTCCGAGGGAGCGGATGTGGCGGAGTGTTGACAGAGATTGTGGTCCGCGATTGACGAGGTCGCCGACGAAGCGCAGTTGTGCGTCCGCAGAACTTGCATCAATCCGTGAAAGAAGAGACGTCAATTGGCCGTCGCAACCCTGAATGTCTCCTATTGCGTAGGTTGGCATGAGCTGAAATTTGTTTGTATTTATGAGGTTTTGGTGCAGCAATGGACAATGCGGTCAGAGAAAAAGTGCGTCTTTAATGACAACATAGTGCGCATGAGATCTTAATGCGAATAAAATGCCCGATGGTTATCAAAACACTTATTTAACAGAGAGATAACGTATCTTACCCAGATTTGTCGATTGATTTTCGATGAAGATAAGCTTTGAACGTGCGCATGGCGGAAAATGTCTCTGTGTCTTCGGTATAAAGTGGAATTTAGAGCAAAACGGTGACCAATTGCAGAGAATTAAGTTGAAATGGAATAACTGGCCATATCAAAAGTTTGTTCGTAATATCGGATGGAATTTGATAGGTCAGGGCGCGCCGTTGTTGGCCGCATTGATTTCGATCCCGCTTCTTGTCAAAGGACTTGGGATTGATCGGTTCGGCATATTGACGATTGGCTGGATGCTGATCGGTTACTTCAGTCTGTTCGATCTGGGTATCGGCCGCGCGCTGACGCAGATCATCGCCGCAAAACTGTCTGCCGATTCTAGCGCGCGTCGCGACATCCCTTTGTTTATCTGGACCGGCCTTTTAGTGATGCTGGTACTGGGAATTGTCACCAGTCTGCTCATTGTCGGCGCCAGTCGCTGGATTGTTGATGTCGCACTCAATATTCCGGTCGCTTTGCAATTCGAAACCCGGCAGGCGCTCTATGTGCTGGCCCCGACCATTCCTGTGGTTGTGATCGCTTCGGGCCTGCGCGGCGTGCTGGAAGCTACACAAGAGTTCAAAGCGGTCAATCTGGTGCGCATTCCTCTGGGCGTATTGATGTTTGCCGCACCGGTCTGTGTATTGCCTTACAGCCAGGACCTCGGCATGGTCTTTTTTTCGCTGTTGCTGGTGCGCCTGCTGACGACGATAGCGTTCTTCTGGCTCTGCCGGCGCGCGGTACCCGGCTTTACCCGGTTTGCATTTTCAAAGTCGGTGTTGCCGGAGTTGCTCAGGTTCGGCGGCTGGATGACGGTCAGTAACATCGTGAGTCCGATCATGGTGCAGATGGACCGGTTTTTGATTGGCGCGATGATGTCGGTCGCAGCAGTTGCCTACTACGCGACGCCCTATGAGATGGTCACCAAACTGCTGATCATTCCCGCCGCAATCGCCGGAGTATGTTTTCCTGCCGTCGCCAATATGCTGGGGCGCCAGGCGCATGGTGAGGCGAGCAATCTATATGGCCGCAGCTGTAAATATGCCGTCATCCTGATGTTGCCTGCGGTTCTTGTTTTTGAACTGTTTGCGAGCGACATACTACATCTCTGGTTGGGTGGAAAATTTTCGGCAGAGAGCACGCTTGTGTTTCAGATTCTCACTATCGGCGTCTTGATCAACGGCGTTGCGCAAATACCGTTCGCCTTTCTGCAGGGAGGGGGACGCTCCGATATTACGGCGAAATTGCACCTCGCTGAAGTCATCGTCTATCTGCCATTGCTATGGGTGTCCGTCAAAATGTTTGGTATTGCCGGCGCTGCTGCTGCATGGACTGTCAGGGTGACGATTGATGCGTTGGCGTTGCATTGGTATACCAGATCAATTTATGGACTCGGTAGTGCGGAACGATGAGTTCTGTCTCAACCGTGACATGCCCGGCTGGTTTGACAGCCATGTGATGCGCATCATCGAATAACTGAGAATCTCAATTCATGAATTTGGCTGCCGTGATTATTTGTTATTTTCCGGACATCACGGGAATGACGCGCTTGTTGCAAGTTCTTGCGAGGACGTGCGGCATGGTCATCCTCGTCGATAATGGCGGGCTTGATGCCTATACGGAAGAATTGAAACCATTCTCCAACAAGATAAGAATCGTCAATCCTCAAGCCAACGTCGGAATGGCAAGGGCGCTGAATCTCAGTTTTCAACTGGCGGAAGAGTCCGGGTTCTCTCATTTGATCAGCTTTGATCAGGATAGTAATCTTGAAGCGGAGACACTCGAGATCCTCATCAATGACTTCAATGTGCTGGAGTACGCCGGCATCAAGCTTGCCGCAATAGGACCTCGGTTCTACGACCCCAGAGGCGCGGCGACGAAAGGCGAGGAGACGATGCAAGATATGAGCGGCGCCGGCGGTTCGGAGCGAACGGCTCGTTCGTACATCATCACTTCAGGTTGCCTGGCAAGTGTTCTTGCGTGGCGAGAGTCCGGAGGTTTTGACGAGAAGCTGTTTATCGACTTGGTCGACATAGAATGGTGCTGGCGACTTGGTTCAAAAAAGTATCAGGTTTACGTTTCGAAGGATGCGGTGATGGCGCATCGCTTGTCGAAGGGCATGAAAATATTCTTGGGGAAGTTCAGATTCAATACGTATGACCCCATACGACGATTCTATATTGCCAGAAACACGACCTATTTGCTGTTTCACAGGCATTGGAGCCGCGCGCAGAGAGCTTTTCTCGTGAAATCATTCCTGTTTTCAGCTGCATCGGCTATCGTCTCGGATGAACGAAAAATCAGCAGTATTAAAAATATCGCAATAGGTTGTGCTCACGCAATCCGGGGGCGCATGGGCAAGTATGTGGAGGAAGGTAAATGAAGGTTATGCGGCGCAGCCTGGAATGGCTGTCTGTAGTATGTTTTTTGCTGTTTACAACCGAAATCATGCTAGGTGGTGCAGGGGAAATGATCATGATTTCAGGGGTCGGTATTCGCCGTTTCCTGTTCCTGCTGACTGTGGCGTCGTTCGTGTTGCTGGGTGTTGCACGACTGGCAGCGAAAGAATACCAGTTCAAGATTGGCAACTGGAAGGCGAGCTTGACTGGCGCCTTGATCGTTGCCGGCTGGGTAGTCCTGATTCCTCTGTTCTATGGGCAGGGAATCGGTCTGGCCATACGCGATGCGGGACCACTGATCGGCGCCGCTCTCGTGGTTGCGTTGTTCGACGACGCTGTGCTTCTTGAATTCTGGAAAAGAATCCGTGGGTATTTGTTTTTCCTGCTGCTGCTGTGTGCGCTGTTTCACATCTTTCTGTATGTCGACGGAGTGATGGATTCTGAAACATTGTGGACCAAGTCGAACAGGCTCAGAAATTTCTGGGATCCGACCTGGCCAACTTTCGGCGACAAGTTTGTTCTGATCGGCGCCAAGCCATGGGGACCCAGAGTGAATTTCGCCTCTTCGTTTCTGATGCTGATAAGCTTGTATCTCTCGCTCTTTTGCCTGTCGGGATGGAACAAATTCCTACGTAATGCACTGTTATTGGTATGCCTCGTTGCGATTGGCGTTACGCAGACCCGCAGCCTGCTTATTGCGGCAGGCGTATTTCTTTTCGTAACATACCTGTTCAAGCGACATAAACCGATCGGCATAAAGAATGACTTTCATTTGTGGCTGCTCATTGCCGCGCCGTTTGTATTGGTTTTTGTGTTCTTGCCGACGATCGACCTGAATAGCTCCTTCTTGCACGTCTTTTCGCGTGGCGAGACCGATAATATCCGGGCGGATCAGTTACGATCACTGTTTCAAAATATTGGTATGTTTCCATTTTTGGGAACCGGATTCGGAGCTCATGCTGTCTATATCAGAGATCCGTTGGCCCCGTTTGCCTATGAACTGGCTGTCATCGCGTTGATCATGAAAATGGGCGTAGGCGGACTGATTGCGCTAACGTATTTGCTTTTTTCATATGTCCGCGCTGCGGCGGTCAAGCTCGAACCTCGCCGAATGGCGGTTGCAGCCGGCCCCTACGCACTTTATTGTGCGATTATCGCTGCTAATTTTTTCAATCCTTCCATTTTCAGTTTCTTTGGGACATTTTTTATTATCTTTGTCTGTCTTGAAACCAAATACCTACTTATGTTGACCTATGGCGATCAGAACTAGCGTATGCATGGCAACATACAATGGTGCCTTGTATATCAAAGAGCAACTTAACTCGATTCTGGCGCAGATCGGCCCGAACGATGAGCTCATCATAGCCGATGACGGATCGACGGACGAGACCTGCGGAATTATCGAGTCCTATTCGGACGACCGGATCGTGTTTATCCGGAATCCTTCCACGCTGGGACATGTGCAGAATTTCGCCAAGCTGATGTCTTTGGCGCGCGGCAAATATATCGCCCTGAGCGATCAGGATGACATCTGGGTCGAGAACCGACTGAACCGGATGGTGGAAACACTGGAGGCATCGCCGACGTTCTCCCTCGTCGTCGGTGATTTCGCGGAAATCAATAACGCCGGCGAGTTGACCGGACCCGTACATGCAATGGGGCCGTCGCCTTCATGGATGTTCAAGCAACTGTTTTTGGTTTTCCTGGGGCGCGTGCGTTATTTTGGCTGCACCTTCATGTTTCGCAGCGATTTCAAAAGATATATCTTGCCGATTCCCGCAGCCATGGACGCACATGATGTCTGGATTGCACTTAACGCATGTATCCACGGGCGTATTATCCACGTGAAAGAAGTCGGGCTTCTTCATCGAATCCACGGCCGCAACTTGACACCCCCACGCCGTCGCAGCTTGCCTAAGGTTTTTCGCGCGCGTGTTATTTATTTCCTCGGAATTTCCCGCTCGCTGTTCCGGTAGCAAATGCTTGCTGGTACGACGCTCCATCGCGACACGACGACGCCCTTTCAGGACGGCTGTGAGCGCCTTGAATGGATGCCGGTTGTGTGAGGGTATGGTTTGCGAACCGCAGTAACTACGCAGTGCAATGGAGGAATCTGATGGCACCAACGACATCAGATCGTTGGTTGCCTGGCGGCTGCATTTAAGCGAGAGCAGGCGGTGGAGAGCGTCGATAGACGCATCTTGGATTACTTCATTACAAGTTCAAGAAGCTTGGCTGGATATTTGGACAGAATCTTCAGCATATTAGTGCGGATGCCATTTTCCCGACATGCGCGCAGCACTTCCTTATTTAACTGAATTTTTGCTCGCAAGCCCGCGGTGCTGACTCCGCCTGTCTGCATTTTCACCATTACTTCGGGAACGTGGCGATAGGATAGATTTGTACCCGTGAAGGCGCGTACGATGAACTCGAAATCACCAGCGATTTTATAGTCGTCTTTAAATTTCCCGACGCGTTCAGTCACACTGCGTCGCAGGAACAATGCTGGATGCGCCGGCATCCAGCCGTAGGCGAGATGATCGGGATGGAAGCGATCCGATCTGTAGCGTCTGACAATCTTATTGGGGTTCTCGGCATGAAAGAAGGAAACGTCTCCCATCACTGCGTCCAATGAGCTCTGCCCCATCAGTTGGACCACGTCAGACAATACCTCCGGAGATGCGTATTGATCGTCTGCATTCAGAAAACAAATGACGTCGCCGCTGGCGCGAGCAAGGCCCTTGTTCATGGCATCGTAGATCCCTTTGTCCCGTTCACTGACGATCTGCGCCAGATGAGGACGAAACCGTTCAAGGATTTCTGGCGTGCCATCCTTGGAGCCGCCGTCGATGACGATATGTTCAATGTGAGGCCAAGTCTGGCCGACGACTGACTGAAGAGCTGTTTCAAGAGTTTGTGCGCTGTTGAAGCAAACCGTGATGACAGAGATGGTGAGAGGTTTTTGTGCAACTGGCGTCATTGGCGTTTTCAATAGCGGATGAATTTTCGTGCGATTTCCTTGAACCACATCGGAACGAATTGCTGTATCCAGCGGCGGGTGGTAACTGTCGATATAGGTTTTAGGCCAGCCTTGAAGGAGGGAAACAGCATAGTTACTTCGCCAATGATGGTTGTAAGCTCTTGTTCGTAGGCATCGTAGATCAACTCAGGTTCTTTGCACTCTGAGGTGTAGAAGCTCGACAGCCGGTCAAACTTATGACTCTCCAGCAACTGAAATTGGTGAAAGTGATAAAAAATCAGTGGGCTGCCATCTACGGTGATATGCCCGGCTCCGTCGAGATCAAAATAATATTGCGAATAATTCCAAGGAGCTATTCCTGCGCCTGGGTGCAGTAAGATATGGCACGATGAATAGCGTTCAGGCCACTCATCAAGATACTTTTGATCTCCCATCCTGCCTTCTTCGAGGCGGTAATAACACCATTCGATACACTGCTCGCGCCAGCGGTTTAAGCACGCCATACCTTGTTCGTCTCGGCGGAAACTAACCCATTCGACACAAAAGCGACCATTGACTTCCCGGTCCTGCAAACGAGGCGAAAAACGATGCTCGATGATGGCGATCGATGCACTGCCTATTTCTTCGAAAAGAGGTGCAATGGAAGAATAAAAAAGAAGATCTGCATCAAGATAAGTAATGAAGTCAATATCTGGATTCTTTTCCAACACATAGTGTGGCAGACAAGGCGAGAGCGTCCAGCAATACTCGGCCACGCCCCGGTCGGCCTTTGCTTTGCGGAGGTCATCGTTTTCGATGTCTCGCAGCGGGATACATGTAATGAATGTTAGGTTAAGCCGTTCCAAAATGCGCTGGGTTTGTTCGTCCATGCACAGCACAAAGACATTGGCATTCGGGCAATGCTGAGCTAGGCTGCGCAACATCGCAACCCCTTTGAACAGATAGCCACTGTCAAACAAAGTGCAAAAATAATGAGGCTTAACTTGCATTATTCGTTTTCCTACAGACATAGGTTCGGTTGGCGTGCCATGCGCCGGCAGTGGCAGGATCTGGCTCACGAGAGAGTGTAAATGTGTCGATGCATTCCAAGCTATAACGCCGGAACATATCTAACAACTCCATCTCGTTAAAATGTATCTCCACTGTCTCCACCCCATAAGCTTGTTTTCGAAAATATTGATGGGGAAGGCCTTCGACTACAGGTGTTCGGTGAAATATCGCAAATTCTTTTGCTACCCGTGCGGTTTCCGCGATTGCTTTTTCAAATTCTGGAATATGAAGCAGGCAGCAACCTGAAACTACAACGTCAAAGACCTCGTCGCCGAAATTCAAGGCTGTCGCATCCTGTACCGACAGCGGAATATCGGGATGGTATTTTCTCCCGAGATCAATAAACGCAGGAGAATAATCGCATCCACTATACACGAAGGGTAGTTGCTTGATTTTGAGTACTTCTGAATAAAAAGCACTCGAACATCCAACCTCCAGTAGGCTTCTGCGGCCGGATTGCGTAGTGATTTTCTGTAGGGCAAAAACCATCACGTCGAATACGTCGATGGACTTACCCCGGCGATATTCCGCTAGCTGTCGCTCCACCAGTTCTCGTTGCCGCGCTGGCAATAATTCAGACTGCCAAGAAGAACGTAAGCGACTGGTTTCCTCGTCGACGCGACTCACTTGAATCTGTTCATACGACGAAGATACTGAACTCCTAGAAAAGAAACGCTGATGCACTTTACGCAAAAATTGCTTTAGCCGAGGGAAGCGGCTAAGTATTTTTCGAAGCGATGCCGTCATCGTTTACTCCGGTAGTGGCGCTCGAGAATGGGGGCCAGCTCTTTCATTCGATGGGTGTAGGTATGCTCGGACAGTGTACGTTTCTGACCTGCAAGGGCGATAGCCTTGGCTTCGGCAGGATGGTCGATGTAATAACGAATTAATTCTGCAGCCTCTTCTTGACTAGAGTAGGCGACAACTTCTTTCCCGACTTCGAACAGCTCGCTCAAATTGTCCTTGCGGTCAGTAAGGAGCAGCGTACCTACCCCTGTTGCTTCAAACAGCCGCATATTATTGGCATTGTTTTCGGCGACATTGATATGGCGGTTCAACGTGATTCTGCTGCGTGCCAAAGCCTTATACATGTTCAGACCCCAGACTTCACCGTTGTGACGTTTGCGAATTAGCGAATTGCGGGGCAACGTTTTTGCACCGTAGCCAAAAAACTCGATCGGCGTTGTTTCTGCAAGATGTTCCAGCAGAGGGATTGCTTTCCCATGATGTCGACTGATGCCGCCAACAAAACTTATATCCACGTCTTTGTCTACATTACCCAACAAATCAAGTACGCGTGTATCGAAACCGATCTTGAAATATTCTGAGTCAATTCCCAAGCCCTTGAGCCGGTCTACAAAATGAGGGAATGAGGTCAGAATCAGATCGTAGCCATCGAGAAATGATTGGGGAGGAAGCGGGCAGGCAATCTGGCCCACGATGAGACCGACGTCTTTTTTCAATTCACGTAAAACGTCGCCGGGAAAAAAACTCAGATCCTGACAGTATAGAACGTCAGGTTTGAATGCCCGTATTTGAGCAATCGCGACTTCCATCAGACCCGGGAGTGCTGCCAATCGCCTGCCAATGACCGGCAGCCGAAAAGTGCGGTGTGGCAGCTTAAGGGCGAAAGCGCTAAATGGCACCGCGTTCTCCCGGGCCCAGGTATCTTGCAGAGGTACGCAATTTGCGATTACATCGATTACTTCATGCCCCATCTCGTTAAGGTGCCGAGAATAAAAATCCGAAGTGCCGAAAGCGGCCTCTAGCAGTGAGGCTCTCTGGGCGTCTGCACTTTGATATTTGAGGCCTTTATTGCGCTGATAGTGCGCCTTCAGAAACTTGGCGTAATAGGTGTCTAATATAGCGATACGCATAATGTGTTATCTATTGGTATCCCGGCGTGCACGCAATTCAATCAGCAGACTATCACCTTGTCCCAGCATATCCACTGTACGATTGACGACGATCATTGCAAACGTGAGTAGCTTACTCATACGGCGCGCCAGGCCTTTTTTGACGCGTGTAACGAAACTGATGCGCTGTGCCGCAACACTTCCGGACGACCATCCGCCGGAGGCCTGGCCTTCTGTTGTGTTTTCCGCCATCGCACGGAGTTGAAGAACCGACCAAAGATTGGGTGTAATAGTCCGAGCTCTGACCACTTCGTAGCCGGCCTTTTCTGCGAGTTTACGGAACGACTGTCGATTAAAGTGGTGCTGATGGTACGGTACATGCCAATTGATCCATTTGTGTCCAGATAGCTTGCGTTGCAGCGACGCTGCATTCGGAAAGGACATCACTGCCCGGCCACCAGGTTTCAAACGATCACGGATGTTCAGCATCAATGCCTCAGGGTCCGGTACATGTTCGATCACCTGATTCAATACGATCATATCGAAAGTCTCTCCGGGGAACGGTTGATTGTGAATGCTTCCGACATGCACCCGCAAATTAAAATGATCGGCTATTCGACGAACATTCGGATCGGCTTCGACGCCATATCCTTCTACACCGAGATTGCGTTGTTCCAGAAGAGAGAGGCAAGAGCCGCTACCAATGTCCAAAACTTTTTGACCAGGCTTCGCTAGGTAATGGCCTTGATTGTCTGTTCCCGCAAGCCAGCGTCGTGTCTTGGCATAAGGCTCAAGGACTTTCGAAGCCTCTTTCTCGAGATTTTCAAATTCGACGCTGCGGCGCGGGTAATAAGTGCTATACAGCGCGGGGAGATCTGATTCTTTCAACGGCGGAGTCGTTGCCATTTGCGTGCATACGGGGCAACGCTGGATTGAAAACATACCAGGACATCCATAGCGATCGTCCCAGATTTTGTCAATGAAGACGCTCATGCCGCTACCGCAGACGATACAAATGGAGGAGGCGGCTGCATTCATTTTAAAGAATTCCCTTTTATGCTGATTTTAAGTTGGTGAATCGAGCGTAAAAACGCAAAGCAGGCCATGCGGGCTGGCGCGGTAATGCGCTGTAGCGGAGAACCTACAAGCATATAAAATGCCAAGCGGCGTACGATATTGCTGGACGAACGACGGCTAAACAGTCGTGCTCGCCAAGTCATGTTGGATACGTCGTTGCCATACACTGGCGGCGAGTGAACTGCTGCATGGCTGCTCACAAGTAACGGAACACCAGCGCGTTTGAATCGCATTGCGATCTCGTAGTCGGCCAAATAGTGTGGAAGCCAAAAAGTGCGCATGTGTCCGTAACGTTCGAACATTTCAATTGGATACAAGGTGCCACGGCCGGACAACGCATCTACCTGATATGTCGGATCGGGATTCCGGATTTGTTCAGGCGAAAGTTCGTTGAACAGATCCCACACCGCAATACGATTTAAGTTGACGCGGGGGCCAATACTGGTCAATGGTGGATCTTTATCGTCTTCATGAATGACGCTGCCGACAGCGGCGCCTCCCGCATCGCGGCTAACTTGAATCAAAGTTTCGACATAATCGCTATCAAACCATGTATCGTTATTGAGAAACAGGACATAGTCGCCAGATTGATGATGAGCCATTGCATATTTAAGGCCCTTCTGGATAGCTCCTCCCCACCACAGATTTCCATTTCCGCGCAGTCCAATGACGTCATGTTGTTGCTCCAGATAGCTTGCGGTGCCATCGGTAGAGCCATCGTCAATAATGACAATACGAATTTCGTCAGCGAGAGTTTGATGGCGCAGTGCCTCCACGACGCGTTTGGTATGAGGCAATCGGTTGAAAACCGGTATAAGCACAAAGATCATCGGAGATAGCTGCCTTGGCCTAAAATTTTCGATAGAGCGCGAGATGCGTTTGCCCAAGCATCTTATCTTTTGCTGACTGATACGTGACAGCTAATGCGAGCTCGGCCAATCGGTCGTCAAGATTGTCAAGACGCCGATCAACTGCGCGAGTCAACGCGTGCAAAGGCCGTCCGATAGTTTTTCGGATCAGCTTTTGCACGAACGTTTCGTGAGCAGATTCAATACGTTTAGCACTGATAAAATTGCTTGCATAGGAACGATAATGAGCAAATCGCAGAGGTTCCTGCTTCGTGACTATATGCGTCAGATTCAAGACTTCGGCCATTTTCTCAAGCGTCCTTTTGGAAAAAGACAGTACATGGTGTGGTGGCATATCGAGCAATACCTTCTCTGTTTCGGAAAAGTAGCCGTCAGGATCGGGTACGGCGATCATCAGGTAGCCACCTGGTCTGAGTTTTTCAATTGCTTGCAGCATAAACGTGCTCGGTACATCAACATGTTCGAGTACCTCGAACGCAACGACCATGTCAAATTCCTTGTCTAATTCGCCCAGAGCCACGCCGGAGACGTTAAGACCCTGTTGCCGGCACTCAGCGACTGCTCCCTGATTGAGTTCAACGCCTTCCGCATTGAAGGCGTGGCGAATCCGCTTGAGAAAGTGTCCTTGTCCGCACCCGACCTCCAATACATCAACAACTCCTGGCAAATCGCCAAGCAGATCGATCGCGGTATCAAACTCCCATTTGTCTTTTTCGTAGTACCACGCGAAACGACCGGATAACTCTTCATAAAATTTTCCGTCACCACATATCGCTGGAGAATAAAATCGCAGATCGCAGTCAAGACAACGATACTGATATAGCGTTTCGCCAGCATCGAGTTTCTCAAAAGGATTGAAGCCTAAGCCGGTTTTCCAATCTTGCTCAAGTTCCCTGACGTCGAACCAGCGATGAAGAACCAGACGTGGGGAGTTGCAAAGAGAGCAAGCGTCAGGGCATGGGGGCAATGTAGTCATTTTTTTTCTCAAGCAAAGATGAGGGCGATTCAACTAGCAAGTCGTAAGTCGATCCCTTCAGCACAAATATAAAGCCCAGTTCTTCAAGCTTACGGTCCTCGCTGTCCCAGTCCACAGTAGTTTGTGAAGAAGTAAAACGGGATACCAGCTTGTAGCTGCTCTCCATGAAAGAACAGAATTTTTTTTCGCTGAATATCCAGGCCGGTATTGTAGCGGGGAATATGTTGTCAGGGACCGTTTGTCGGGTCGCAAAATCATTTGTAGCAGTAGAAAACAGTGTGCGATCAAAAACGATCATTTCTACCCGGGCATCGGCCACAAGCTGCAGAATTTCGAAAGGTTTTTCGACGTACTGCAGTGAGCTTGATATCAATACCAGGTCAGGCGTGCATCGTTGCAGACAGGCGCCGATGTCGTCGTCAAATTCCAGGATAGAATCTTTAAATAGGCGTTTCCCTTGTTCTACGAAGCTCGGTTGTTCGACAATAGTCCAGTTTATATCCTGCAGGGTTCGAACGAAGGGCTGATTTTGTATGAAACTGGTCCCAAGTCCGCCGCCAAAATCCAGCACCTTGAGTTTATTTTCATTTTTTAAGCCTGCCCACATAAGGGCAGCTGCGATAGGCAGGGCATACTGCCGGCTTGAGAAGGTAATCGAGTCGCGTTCATAGGCAGCCGTTCCCTGCTGAACTGCGCGAGCCCCTGCCGCGACTTTTTCCGCTATCAGCGGATCTTGGTAGCCATCATAGTGAGATTTCGCTTCAGCCCAGCTGTCGAAGCTTCCGGAATAACCGTATTTCACTGGGGTATCCTTCGCGACTAGGCGGGCCAGTTTTGCACCGATCCTGCGAACAATGGATTTCATTGGGAGGACCTTGGAAACAGGCTCCCGTATGGGACTCGCGGAAATTCGTCTAATTCACCGCCGGGAGTGGCATTAACGATTTTCACATCTTGCGTTTTGGCCATATCACCCAGTACACGATATTGCCGCCATAGGCGAGCCAAAGAATGAAAATCGTCATACCAAGCGGTCGTGACCTGCCCATCTTGCGCAACAGAGAAGTCTTTGTCCTTTTGTACGCCTAAATCAAAGGCATAGACATACTTCCCATCTTTGAAATGATCATGATCTGCGCCTAATAGTACGATTTCCGAAAAGCCCATGTACATGGCGATCATGATTGCCATGACGGGGACCGACTGCACGCGCGGGACAATGGTTGCTAGATCGATGCGATCATCGGCGGTCATGTCATCAAAATTTTCTCGCATCGCTAGGAAATGCAGTTTACGACCAGGGAATAGGTTGTGATCGCGTACTAAGTCCGCTTCCGTTTCATTCAAGAAGAGCTCGGCATCTCCCAGTTGCTCGTGCATCTCGGAAAACCAGCGAACCACATCATCAACGGACATGCGACCGTATGTAATTTGTGGGACGCAGTGGTATTTGGGCGCGAATTCTGCAAAGTTCGGGTGAAGATATCCGTTTGAAACTGAGAGCACGATTTCTCCCTTCAAATGGATCAATTCCAAATTTTTAGCGCTGGGGCCGTTTGCTAAAATAACGCAACGCCGGCCTTCATGTTTGCCTTGCAATGCCTTGTTTGATGCCAGCAGCTCATAGGGCGGCAGCGCCAATTTATTGGTCGAGCCAAGTTTCTTTCGGAGTAACACCACTCCATATGGAATAAACCACGAAACGAAACGGCGCACTTTGCTTAAGGCTGAAGCCATTTAACAACCTCAAAAACTTCTGCGTATTTCACGCCAATACGTTGGCCGGCATTTTCCGCCTCATTGCGGAAAAAATTGATCCACTTGGCTCCTGTACGATCCATCTCAGATACATGTGCTCGTATCGCCTGTTCTTTGACATCCCAGAAATCAGTAATATCGCTGTAAAAATTTCCGCGAAAATCTGTTGTTGAATGATACCAATTGCTTCGGTACATGACGAGACGCGGGACATGGCGGCAACTATGGAGCGTAGCGCGCGCCACTGCCTGATGGTCGTGGTGAATATCGCCTGTCCAGTGTGCGTACACCGTATCTATTTTTAGTGATTCAACCAGTTTAAGTATTTGTATATTCAAGCTGTCGACGAACTCAACTTCCAGCGTTTTGAAATCACCGCAAATCATTTCTTTGACGCCAATAATTTTCATGGCTGCTTCGGCTTCTACACGGGCTACTTCATTGCTACGAACCGATTGGTCGTATTGATTGGTGAATCCCGATACGGTAGCTACAAAGACGTAAACATCATCGCCCTGCGCCACATGACGAGCCAGTGCTCCTCCGCAGCCCAATTCGACATCATCGAAATGCGCGCCAATCGCCAAAATATTCATTGTTTTCCTCTTAGGAGCCGGCGGGAACCATCTATTCCGCAATTAAACAGCGCATCCACCGAACTGAGATAGGGTTCGAAGTCACCATGCAGCTGAGGATAGACAGGATGTTGAAAGTTCTGCCAAACAACTTCGATACCCGCCTGATGAAACAGTGTTTCGTCCATGTAATCGCGTGCTCCAACTCCGGACAGATAACGAGTTGCATCAACTTTCTTCAGCAAGTCGATCAGCAGTTCATTTTTTGTACCTTGGGGGGATAGCGCGCTGGAAAAAATCATCGGGCGAACGACGTCGAGCAGCGACATCAGCATCTGAATCGAACGCAGGTTGAAATCTGCAAGCATGGTATCAGAGGTGCCGTACAGTTCGCGAAGATAAGGCATGATCTCTTCGTAATATGGCGCCGTCCGATAGTTTGCTTCAAGCAATCTGAGATTTTCTGCACGCCAGTTAACGACAGTCGAGATTTCGATTTGATTTATAGGCGTGTCTCGCGGTGCCTTTTGTACGCTGACACTCAGCCATTGTGCTCCTTTGGGCGTCTTGATCTTATCGCGATGAGTCCATGCTCTGGAGGTGCCGTTGACGAACTGCACATGATCCAGAACCAAATACAGTTCACTAGATAGGAATCGATGGAAGAAGCCGAGATAAGGAATAAAGTCCGGCTGATGGATAACGACGGTCTTGTTCATGATTGGCAACGCAGCTCCATAATTGCCGTGATAACGCGCTGACGGCCATGGAGGCCAATTTTCTCTATACCCCGTCGGCTCATCGTTTCTATTGGCAATATGATGTCGAACAATGACCAATCGATGTCGTCATGATGGCCTGCATAGCGTGATACCCCAAAATTTTCCAGTGCTTGCCCGACGGCTACTTCAAATCTTTCGTTTGCGATAACAATTGTCGGAAGCCCGGATGCTGCAGCTTCAAAAGGTGTCACACCACCTCCTGTGACAGCAAGATCATGGAGGCTGAACTCTTTAATTAAAGAGGGAACCCCTTGTTTTAAGGGAAACTCAGGAGTGAGCAGCTCTTTCAATTCATCCATATGTGCAAATCCGGGGCCGACTACAACGGTAGCTGCCTTTCCGATCTTCACCAGGTGACGGATCACTGATAGCGTCACGCCATAAGTATCGCTTCCACCTAAGGTCACCAGCAACGAGGTTTGATTGGTGCGAACACGTTGAAAATCTCGGATTTCCGGATTGATGACCAGATAGTCCGGTCCCTGCAATACCCGCTTTCCCTTAAGCGCGCCCGCTTCATCAAAAATCAACGCGGCGACATTAATGTCTGCATACGGGGCGCCACTTCCACGATCATCAAAGGTAACCAATGGAATTCCGGCTTCCGTGACACATGCTGCATGGCGCGCGTCCGTATTAAGCCGATCATTGACCCACAGGCGAATATTTCTCTTTCTGACAATGTCTTTTTCCCACTCTCCCGGGCGCTCGAGCGGTACGATCTCACTGTCGTACCCACGTGAAGCAATCAATTTCAAAGCAGGTTGGTGCTGATTAAGAAGAAAAATCAAGTCGACGTTGTGCTCTCGCAGGCCATCGGCCAATGCCAGAGCACGAAACAGATGTCCCATTCCTCGAGCGTGCGAACTTTCAATGCAAAGCGCTAGCATGCAGAAATTGCTCGTTCCGTACTTAACCATTCCGGTGCGCAGATATCGGCCAGACGGCACGCGTGATCAAAATCGGCAATTGTGTCGACAGTCATGCGCAACTCTGGAGCCTTCTTCGAGGCGGGAACGTCTAAAACACCAATACGAAAACGTTCAGGATTTTCTTGGATGAATTCGTTGACGTGCTCGCGGTGATGTGGCGCCATGCCTTCAACAGCGCTGGTTTGGAGTGCATCAACTGTCATTATTTCTGCACCGATTCCAAGCGGCATCATGCCAAAAGAATGAGTGTAATCATTTTTTTGTGTCAGATGCTGTTCAATAAGGCGATCGAGCTCGGTGATATCTGTGAAAGGGTTGTCAGCTGTCAGTCGGACGATATGATTGAAACCAAATTGCTGAGCGCATTGGAAATATCGATCCAACACATCCAACTCAGATCCTCGGAAACAAATGATGCCTGTTTGCCCACACCATGTAGCAATTGCATCATCCTGAGTTTGCGTTGACGTCGCGACAACGACAATGACCTGATGCTTCAAGCCAATGAGTCGGCCTGTGACATGCGCAAGCAACGGCTTTCCGGCTATGAGCCGCAATACTTTCCCAGGAAGGCGGGATGATCCCATTCGCGCTTGGATGATAACGCCCAGTTTCACGTAAGACTATCCCAGTTGAGCACGCTTCCCGCAGGCATATCTTGAGCAACACTGCGTCCTATGATCTGAGAGAAGTATTTAGGCGCAATACCATACCCTGGACGCTTGATCGCAATATCAACTTCAGAAATACGCTCGCCTGCACATATGTCACGAGCGGCGACAATACTCTTTCGGTTGTTTTTGCGGGTTTTTTGTTCACTATTTGCAGGGCGCTTGATTCCGCTTCCTCGCATGATCTCATAGGATCGAATAGCCTCTACTAGCCATTTCATTTCGGAGGGGTCTGCGGAAAGCATATGATCAGGACCATCTGCTTGTTTGTCATATGTAAAATGTCGCTCAATGACGCGAGCACCCATCGCGACTGCACAAAGGCATGCGACGGGAGAGAGCGTGTGATCTGAGTAGCCGATATCTAGTTGCGGAAATGTGTTTGCCAAGGTTTGCATTGCACGCAGATTGACGTTTTCCGGATGCGTTGGGTAGCTGGTAATGGCGTGTAGAAGAATGATTTTCTCATTGCCTTCTGCATACATTGCATTGACCGACTCTACAACTTCGTCAAGTGTGCACATACCGGTAGACAGGATGATTGGTTTACCTTTACTTGCAACATAGCGCAGAAATGGCAAGTTGACTGCGTCATCGGAACCGATTTTATGAGCGCCCACATCGCAGCGTTCCAGCATGTCGACATCATTCTGATGCGATGGGGACGAGAACCAATCCAATCCTTTGGTATCCGCATATTCAAATACTGCGCGATGCAAGGCCTCATTGATTTCATACTTCTTGAACAGTTCATACTGTGACACGACTCCTGTGTTTTCCATGTCGAAAATTGCTTCAGGACTCGATAGTGTTTCAGCTTGATAGGTCTGCAATTTCACGGCATCCACGCCACAAGCGGCTGCTTCGTCGATCAGCCGTTTGGCTTGTTCGAAAGTCGTAAAGTTTCCACCAATTTCCGCGATGATGTAACAGCGATCTTTTATATACCGTTTAAACATGGTGTTCCTGTGTTCCAGTCATATCATTCGAGAGTTTATCAACGGCGGTGCAGAATGCATCCTGAAGCGGCGTTCTATAAAAATGAACAGAACCCCAAAGAGCGGCAGGGATAGCAGCAGGCACACAAATGTCATAACAATCAGCTCAGGGATGGTCGAGGTCCATCGAGTCAGATGCAATTTCTCTATCAAAATATAGCTAATCGGCTTGTGCGCCAGATAGAGTGAGTAGCTCATCATTCCCAGCGTTTCCAAAATGCTTAACAAATTCATTCCTCGCCAAAGTTCAGAAAACTTTATCGGAACGGATGCTTGGTAGCGATCGTCACATCTCGCAACAACAATGCACCAAACCGGCAGCATGAGCAATGGGGATAGAGCAAGAGTTGCATTCAAGTGGAAGAACGCTTCGTATTGGACGAACAGTAATGAGGCAACGGTAAAAATGATCACAATAGACCATGGCAATCGTTTGATATAAACACTAGGCGACCGTAGCGACAATATTCCGCCTGCTACGAAAAATCCCAAGTTGTAAAGGTGATTTCCATATAGCAATGGAAATATATCCAAGTCCTTGAAGAGGAAAATAGTGCAAGCAAGCGCACCAATTCCAACTGCCCATCCAACGACTATCCAACACATTTTTTTTGCCGACAATCCTATCCACACGAAAAGCAAAGGCAGCAAAAGTGAATAATGGATTTCGATGATAGCGCTCCACACGGGGCTATTCATCGAGCTAATTGCATTTGTGCTCTGGAAGTACGGGAGCCATGGAAACGCCAAGGCCACACCTATTTCCCGTTTCCAATCGAAGACGGGTAAGTGCGGACTCCATATCCCGGTAATATAAAGCGCAAACCAGAGTGCGCTCACACACCAAAGCAACGGTAATAGCCGATGGAGCCGAGCAACGATAAAGTGCTTAATTCCAGCAGTATCCAGGCTGAAGCGCCCGGTTACAAAGCCTTTTGTCAGCAAGAACCCAGACAGTACGAGAAATAACCATACCCAAGGGAAACCCATCGGGACGAGAAATGGTGCAAAAACAGAGGATGTGGTTTCACTTGTCAGTCCCTCACTTAAAAGACCGCTAATATGATTAGCAAATACCATTAAACACGCGATACCTCGTGCAACTTGAAAATGATCGTAACGCTTCTTTTCGATCACTGAGGTTGTTCCCGCAGGAATGGACACGTTGTTAGCCAATGTTACTTGCCCACCACCTGGATCCGGAACACGTAGTTTTTTACAGTAAATGTGCGTCCTCCGACTTCCGCAGCTTCATCTTCAGTTTTTCGTGGCAAGTAACACTTTTTGCAGACAGAACTCTCCATAAAGCCTCTGTCTCGCTTGTGCAGGGCGCGTACCGCATTCATCTTTTCGCCATGCCAGATCTGATGAATTGTTTCAGATTTGATGTCTCCAATGATCTCGCGATTTTCTTCATCGTTTGAGCACTTCATGACCAAGCCATCCGCACCAATAACCAGACGTTGATACTGTTGTGGGCAGGTGAAATTTTCCAGATACTCGATGTGTGTATCGTTGCCGAGATAGTCAATCAGTGGATTGAAGGCAACCAAGTCCACATGTGGCGCGAAGGTATCGTAGTATTCTTCCGCTTGATCTCTGATTGCGGGCCAAATTCCCTGTACTTTGATCACTGGGCGATGTAAGCCACGCTCTTTCTTGAACTGCTGCATGGCTTTTATCTTATCCAGAATGTCGTTGAATTTGATGGGCTTGCGAATTTTCTCGTAGGTTTCACCAACTCCATCAGCAGAAATCGTAATCCAGTCGATTCCAGCGTCGACAATTTGTTCGAAGTAGGGGAGTGTCAGTTTTCCACCGTGAGTCAGAGTCGACACTTCTTTGATGCCACTCTCTTTTGCGTATTTGATGCACTCAACAAATTTTTTGTGCAGTGTCGCTTCGCCACGGAGGCTCAAGCGAATTGCAGGAACTTTCCCGCCGATCTCATCAATAATTTTTCGATAGAGATCCCAGTCCATTCGCGTGGTGTCGACATGTTCTTTGAATTTGTCGGTGATTGTGTAGCACATCGGGCAATGCAAATTGCAGATGGAAGACAATTCAATATCGACGAGAAGCGGATAATCAGATACGACCTGCTGCTTTGCCAGATCGCTCCATTTCTTGCGATAGTCGGCATATTCGACTTCCCATCCTTCACCACGATATGTTTCAAACAACTGTTCTCGTTCAGCCGTGTCCATGGAATAGTTGCCCTTGTTGATAGGCACATAACGATCACTCACATTCAGCTCCTAATAAAATTCTTTCTATTCCACTACGAAAGTCCACAATGGACTGCCAGCCTAGCAACTGTTGACCCATTGTTACATCGGCTCGTACATCGGGTATTTCTTGTCGTCGTTCTACTGCGGCAGAATGCACAGGCAGATTTTTCCCGCCGACTGCCTGCACGATATCGATCACTTCTTGCACCGAATACGAAATGCCGGAACCGACGTTGACGCAGCGAAATCCATTTGGTGTTTTCATTGCCTTCAGAAACGCCTCCGCAACATCCTCTACGAAGACATAGTCTCGTCGTGGAGACAGATCTAAAACATTGATCTCTTTCTTGTGAAGAACTTGATCAATGATGCTTGGAATTAAAAATTCTGCACGTTGCTTCGGGCCGAAGACGTTAAAGATGCGCAAAACCGTAGTTGGAACACCTTGGATGTTACTTGCGAACTCGCAAAGTTGTTCTGCCAGGCGTTTTGACAACGCGTAAGGATTATTCGGTGCAGTACGATCCGACTCTCGTATCGGCAATTTTTCAGGTATGCCGTAGACGTATGCACTGGCAAACACCAACGATGCGTCATTGGTGCGGCAATAAGCCAAGGCTTGCTCGGTGCCGACTACGTTGACGCGCATAAAATCGGCAGATTCTTGCCAGCTTTGCGGCACATAGCTGCGACCAGCCAAATGCATGACAGTTCCTGCCCTCGGTAGTGCATTCCACGTAGCTGCGTCACTTACGCAGCCTTGTTGATGCGTCAGGCGCATTACCGAAAGACCATCTTGTTCGAGACGATCACAGAGTGCTTGCCCGATGAAGCCGGACGCGCCGGTGACAATGACATCAATCATTGAGGAAACGGGCTCTCGTATTTTCAAATTCGTCTATGGCTTTGGCGTAGTCATCCGGACGTCCGATATCAAGCCAATATCCGCTAAAGGCGCGAACGTTTACTTCGCGGTTCAATTCGAGCAGCTTCAGCATTAGCCCATCGAAACCGAAAGGAGCATTGATCGGGATGAGCTGTAATGCCTCAGCGCTGAGCATATATACCCCCATGCTGACTTCATAATCAACAGAGGGTTTCTCTCTGAAGCTGGTAAGAACACCTGAGCTATTCGTATCCAATACGCCATAATCAATAAGATGATGCCGGCGCATCGAAGAAATGGTAAAGACATGCTTCGATTGCACGTGCGAATCGTAGAAGTCGGAAAAATTCAGATCTGTCAGGATGTCCCCGTTCATGACCAGGAAGTTCTCAGGCAAATCCTTAATCAGGCGCAGCGGCCCCATTGTTCCCAGTGGACTGGTTTCCAGCGAGTAGTCAATGCGAATTCCCCAGCGCTCCCCATCTTGAAAAAAAGCTTTGATGATTTCTGCCTGATGATTTACTGCCAGCGTGATATGAGTGAATCCCGACTTAACCAACTGACGAATGATGACTTCCAGAATCGGAAATTCGCCAATTGGCATCAGCGGCTTTGGCAGTACGACTGTGTAAGGACGCAGGCGCGTTCCTTTTCCGCCGGCGAGAATGACAGCACGTTTAGACATTGAAGATATCCGCTTTATAACGTTTCAGGTTTTCTGGGATGGACAACCAGTCGATTGTTTCTTGTAATCCTTGCTCAAGTGCAACGGACGGTGAAAAATTAGTCAGCGTTTGAATTTTGCGGTTATCGCAGCAGAGGCGTTCGACTTCGCTATTTGCCGGGCGCAGTCTCTGTTCATCGCATTCAATTTCAATTTCTGCTCCGATCAGTCGGGCAATCATATTTACCGTATCGCCGATCGAAATTTCTGTTCCTGATCCTATATTGATTGTTTCGCCGGAAGTGTTAGAACAGTTGGCCAATGCAATGAAGCCGGCGCAGGTATCTCGCACGAAATTGAAATCGCGTGTCGGTGAAAGGCTACCGAGTTTAAGTTTGCGTTGTCCTGTCAGCAATTGCGTAATGACAGTCGGAATTACGGCGCGAGCTGATTGCCGTGGACCATAAGTATTGAATGGCCGCGCGATTGTTACTGGTAAATTGAAGCTTGAGAAATAGCTGTAGGCGACTGCATCGGCGCCAATTTTTGTCGCCGAATAGGGGGATTGCGCTTGCAGTGGATGAGCTTCATCTATCGGTACATATCTTGCCGTCCCGTAGACTTCACTGGTGGAGGTTTGAATTACTCTGTCAACACCAGCTTCAAGCGCGGCTTGCATCATGTTCAACGTCCCTTGTACATTGGTGTCGACATAACTGGCACTTGCTTGATACGAATAAGGAATGGCGATAAGTGCGGCAAGGTGAAAGACCGTATCAACGCCTTTGCAGATGGTTCGCATCTGAGTTGGATCTCGCACATCGCCAAGCACGATTTCCATTTGGCTGGCGAGCGACGATTGATCCAGCCATCCCCAACTGCCAAAAGAATTGTATTGGCAAAGAGCTCGGACCTTAACTCCCGCAGTAACCAATGTCTCCGCGAGATGTGAGCCAATGAAGCCATCGGCTCCTGTGATAAGTACAGCTTTCATAAAATGTATTTCCAAATGCTATTGACGTTCAATTTGCCAAGGTAATTGCAGCGCAGATATCGAGGGCTTTCGGGACTGTCCTAGCATTTGGATAATGCCGACACTGTCCGATACTTCGAAGCGGAACCCTTCGACAACGGAGTAAATCGAAAATCTTGAGGAGATGCCTACTCGGATATAAAACGCGCCAGTGTTTAGTGCACACATAGGAAACTTCACGACGGAACGGTATCTTCCTGGCATTCTTGCGTCGAGTCTGGAGGGTTCAAGTTCTGGATCGGAGAGGCTGTAGATACTGGTGTATCCATCTTCGCCCATGATTTGCAAGCCCACACTAAGGCCAGATAGTGATTCGCGTAGTTCATAACAAACGGCAATGGAAAATTCTTTCGTCAATTCAACTGTGCCGGTTTCCAAGCCGTCTTGGTCCAGAATCGCGACATGAAATATCACCGCTTTGCCATCCAACTGTTCAGGGGGAACTGAATAGACGCCGTTGTTGCCTATCTGTCCGGATGACAAGTAGCTTTGAATGATGTCGCTGGAGTCACCAATGCCTTCGACACGACCATCATTCATGAAAATAGAAGTAGGACAGATACTGCTGATAGCGGTCATGTTATGACTGACAAAGAGAATGGTGCGGCCATCTTTGCTGACTTCGCTCATTCGCCCCAAACATTTTTTCTGAAAGTTGGCATCGCCGACAGCCAGAACTTCGTCAATCAATAGAATCTCTGGTTCAAGATGTGCCGCGACAGAAAATGCAAGTCTCACGTACATGCCTGATGAGTAACGTTTTACGGGGGTATCAATGAAGCCGCCAATCTCGGAGAACTCGACAATTTCCTCGAATTTTGAAGCGACTTCTCTTCTGCTCATTCCAAGAATCGCACCATTCAGGTATACATTTTCACGGCCGCTCAATTCAGGATGAAAACCGGTACCCACTTCCAACAGACTGGCGATGCGCCCGCGTATGCGGATATTTCCTGACGTCGGAGACGTGATCCGAGAAATGATCTTCAGCAGCGTGGATTTTCCAGCTCCATTTTTCCCGACCAGCCCGACGACGTCTCCTTGACGGATGTTGAACGAAACATCCTCCAGCGCATGGAACAGATCTCCATTAATCCGATTACGTTCACGTTTGTCGCGTGCGAAATCTTTTATTTCTGCATTTGGATCTTCTTTGCCTCTACGTTTAGCCCACCAACTTTGCAAGTCGCGATACAGGGTGCCGTGATTGATGACGCCGAGGCGATATTCTTTACTAACGTGCTGCGCACTGATGACAATGTCGTTGGTCATGACTCTTTGTTACACCGTATCCATAGCGTTTGACTCTGCCTTTGAAAACAGAACTAATCCTGCAACCAGAAGTGCCGCTGTTATCGCCAAGTTCGAAATCCATATTTCTGTTTTGACAGCAGGCGCTCCGTATAACGTCGAGCGCAACGTTTCAATGGGCGACGTCATGGGATTGAGGTAATAAAACCATTGGTACCTCTCAGGAATTTGCCCAAATGGATAGACAACCGGCGTTGCATACATCCACAGCTGCGTTGCAAAACCGACCGCGAATACAAGATCTCTGAAGCGTACAGTCATTGCAGAGACAATTAGTCCGGTCCCCATACCGAGAACCGCAATGTAGAGCACTAACAATGGGATATATAGCAACCCGAGAAGATTAAGAGGGGCTGTTCCCTGGATGGCAAATATTGTACTGACCAGAATTAATAATAAGAACTGAATGGCCAATGCGACCAGACCACTCATAGCGACCGAAATCGGCACTACTAGGCGAGGGAAATACACCTTGCTAAATAGTGAGGAGTTTTTTGAGAAAACTTCTGAGTTATTGGTCAGACATGCCGAAAAATAAGACCATAAAACGATGCCAGAGATATAAAAAAGAAATGGTGGAAGGCCATTCGTCGATAAATTCGCTATCTTTCCAAAGACGACGTAATAAGTTGTCGCAGTAACAATCGGCTGGATCAGATACCACAAAGGGCCAAGTACGGTTTGTTTGTAAAACGTGATGAAGTCACGTTTGAAAAAC
Source organism: Herbaspirillum lusitanum (assembly GCF_026127345.1). Classification (NCBI taxonomy): domain Bacteria; kingdom Pseudomonadati; phylum Pseudomonadota; class Betaproteobacteria; order Burkholderiales; family Oxalobacteraceae; genus Herbaspirillum; species Herbaspirillum lusitanum. The sequence goes on from NZ_QXFG01000003.1 coordinate 135,197, forward strand.
ATCCATATCAAATCGCGATAACGCCAAACCGACGCGAAGTCGATGTGAGCGATTTTTCCGCGAGGTTCAATAATGACATCCCATTGTTCCTCAATCTGACCCTCGGAATGAAATGGGGGAATTTCCTTGTGATCGGTCATTTTATATTTTCAAAGTCACTGATCACGTCGCATACACGTCGAATGTCGTCCGCCGTATGGCCGTTCGAGATTGGCAAGCTCAATTCGGTTGCATGCTGCTCTTCCGCAATCGGATAGACGCCTGTCAGAATGCCTTTCATGGCGTCCTGATGATGCGGTGGAATGGGATAATGCACTTCGGTTTTGACGCCGTTATCCAGCAGATACTGACGCAGGGAGTCGCGTGACGGATGTCGGATCCCGTAGATGTGAAAGACATCGAATTCATCATCACGTCGCAGCGGCTTTTTCACCCATGCAGGCAATTGCTCGTCATAGATTGTCGCGAGCATGCGCTTATGTTCGGTCATGGCGTCAAGATGTTTCAATTTGACGCGTAAGAAGGCTGCCTGCAATTCATCCAGTCGCGAATTGATGCCGACGTAGCGATTGACGTATTTTTGTTTGGAACCGTAGTTGCGCAGGTGCCGCAGCTTGTCTGCCAGTTCGTCGTCATCCGTGATGATGGCGCCGGCATCGCCGAGTGCACCGAGATTTTTTGTGGGGTAAAAACTGAAGCAGCCCGCGTTGCCGAAAGTGCCGCTCATTTTCCCTTGTAGTTTGGCGCCGTGCGACTGTGCGCAATCTTCAATGAGTTTCAGGTCATGCTCATTGGCGAATGCCGTAATCGCATCCATGCGGCAGATTTTGCCGAACAGATGGGTGACACAAATTGCGCGGGTCTTGCTGGTCATGGCGCCGGACAAGAGCGCCGGATCCATGTTGAAAGTTGTCAGCTCGGGTTCAACCAGAACCGGCTGATGGCCCGCGCGCAGAATGGCGAGAATCGTGGCGATATAAGTATTTGAGGCGACCAGAATGTCGCTACCTTTGGGCAGGTCCAGAGCTTCGATCGACAAGATCAATGCATCCAATCCATTGGCGACGCCGATGCAATGCTTCGCACCATTGAATTCGGCGAATTCAGCTTCGAAGCTGCCGACTTCCTTGCCCATGATGTACCAGCCGGATTGGATCACCCGTGTCGCCGCTGCTTCCATGTCTTCCATAAAAGCCGCGTTGGACAGTACAAGGCTTTCATACTCAATCATCTGCATGTTATTCATAAGGCGTATCGATATATTCGCTGCGATCGTAGGTATGTGAAGACATGACCAATAGCACGGAGCCGGGGCCGAACGTCATCGTGTGCCAATCCTTTGGTTCTATCAGGAGACATTGGCTGGGATGATTGAGTTCGACGGTGTCCGACCGGATGCCGTCGTTCATAAAGATGGAGACAGTGCCGCTGATAGCGACTAGCGCCTGGCGCGTATGCGTGTGGCGATGACCGCCGCGCGTTTGCCCGTCTGCACCATAAATCCAGTATGTCCGGACTGCCTTGAACGGCAAGGAGTCTTCCAATACGGTCAAAGAGCCGCGGGGGTCGGTGAACGTCGGTAGATTCAGAATGGTAAAACGTGCCATAAGCTTACTCTTTGTAGTCCATGGTTTTGTAGCCATGCTTTTTGACCAGTTCGTCGCGTTCAGCAGCCTTCAGGTCTTCACGCACCATTTCCGAGACCAGATCGTTGAACGACGTACGCGGTGTCCAGCCAAGTTTTTCCTTGGCTTTGGTTGGATCGCCCAGCAGCGTTTCGACTTCGGTCGGACGGAAGTAGCGAGGATCCACTGCGACACGGCATACACCATTTGCGTCGTAACCTTTTTCGTCCACGCCTTGGCCTTCCCAGCGGAACTGGATGCCCAATTCCTGGGCGGCTATATTTACGAAATCACGCACGCTGTATTGCACGCCGGTGGCGATAACGAAATCTTCTGGTTTTTCCTGCTGCAGCATCAGCCATTGCATTTCAACGTAGTCTTTGGCATGGCCCCAATCGCGTTTCGCATCAAGGTTGCCGAGGTACAGACATTCTTGCAGACCAAGTTTGATGCGTGCCAATGCACGGGTGATTTTGCGAGTGACGAATGTTTCTCCGCGGAGTGGCGATTCGTGATTGAACAAGATGCCGTTGCAAGCGTAGATGCCGTAGGCTTCGCGATAGTTGACGACGATCCAGTAGCCATACATTTTGGCGACAGCGTAGGGGCTGCGAGGATAGAACGGTGTTGTTTCCTTTTGCGGAATTTCTTGCACCAGACCGTATAACTCAGATGTGCTCGCTTGATAAAAGCGGGTTTTCTTTTCCAAGCCCAGAATGCGGATCGCTTCAAGCAGGCGCAAGACACCGAGGCCGTCCGAATTCGCTGTGTATTCGGGTTCTTCAAAGCTGACCGCAACATGGCTTTGCGCCGCCAGATTGTAGACCTCATCAGGCTGAGTTTGCTGCATGATGCGGACTAAAGACGACGAATCAGTCATGTCGCCGTGGTGCAGGAAAAAGCGCACACCTTTTTCGTGACGATCCTGATAGAGATGGTCGATGCGATCGGTGTTGAACAAGCTGGTGCGGCGCTTGATGCCGTGAACGATATAGCCCTTGTCGAGCAGCAGTTCTGCAAGATAAGCGCCATCCTGGCCGGTAATCCCCGTAATGAGCGCGACTTTTGGTTTCGTTGTCATGATTGGTCTATTTCCTTTATTTACGGGCTGACTCTATTTTTAAAAAATCCTGATATGCCGAGGCGAGTCCGTCGGCCAGTGCTACATTGGCTTTCCAACCCAATGCATTGAGCCGCGAGCTATCCATCAGCTTACGTGGCGTGCCGTCTGGTTTGCTCGAGTCGAACTCGATTTTCCCTTGATAGCCGATAGTCTTGCCGACGAGCTCCGCGAGTTCGCGGATGGTGATATCGTCACCGTAGCCGACATTGATGTGGCTCAGCATTGGACTGGTATGTTGATCGTAAATCGCCTTGTCGAGATTCATGACATGAACACTGGCCAGCGCCATGTCGTCGACATACAGGAATTCACGTTTTGGCGTGCCAGTGCCCCAGATCGCCACGCTTGGGGCGAGGTTGACTTTTGCTTCATGAAAACGGCGGATCAGCGCCGGGATGACATGGGAATTTTCCGGGTGGTAATTGTCGCCGGGACCGTACAGATTGGTCGGCATGACGCTGCGATAGTCGATGCCATGGCTTGCACCGTATTGGCGGTTATAGCTTTCGCATAATTTGATGCCTGCAATCTTCGCGATGGCGTAGGGTTCGTTGGTCGATTCCAGCGTACCGGTGAGAAGGGCGTCTTCTCTCATCGGCTGCGGCACCAGTTTGGGATAGATGCAGCTGGAACCCAGAAACAGCAGTTTCTTAACGTTGTTACGAAACGCCGTCTCGATGAGGTTGGCCTCCATCATCAGGTTCTGATAAATGAATTCCGCAGGATATGTGTTGTTTGCATGGATGCCGCCAACCTTGGCGGCAGCAAGATAAACCTGATCGGGCTTCTCGGACTCAAAGAATGCACGTACTGCAGCCTGTTCGGTCAGGTCCAATTGCTCATGCGTGCATGTCACGATATTGCTGTGACCTTGCTGTTGTAGAGTGCGAATGATGGCGGACCCGACCATTCCTCGGTGTCCGGCAACATAGATTTTGGGGGATGAAGGCATAAATCTCCGCGGCGATATGGTGTTGATGCTTGCTTACTCAGATGCTTAGCTGGCTTGCCTGGAGTCGTCAGGTGGTTCGGCTTTAAGTTGCTCCCTGAGCTGTTCTATTTCTTGTCGCAGCGTTTCATATTCTTCGAGTTTGCGTTTTAGAAAGCGAGCTGTCAGTTTCGATTTTTCTGCGATACCGGAAGGCGTTAGCAAATAGGCATAACCCAGCTTGTTGCTGTTTTGGCTGAAATTTTGCGCTTTGACCCACCCTTTTTCCATCAATGCCTGAAAGCAAAAATTAACGCTGCCAAGGCTGATGTTAAGTTCCTTCGCCAGGTTGCGCTGACTCAAACCAGGATTTTCCTGCAAACGCTGCAATACCTGAAACTGAACATCTTCTTGAAATTCGGCGCGGCGGTTCGTCATACCTGAGAAAATGAAAAATGAGACGGTTTGGGCACGCTACCGCCATGCCGTGTCACGATCAGCATGCGCATGTTAGATGGTTAAAAATCGAACTAGCTATTATACGGGAATATGGATGCCGTTCATGGGGTGAACGGATTGAAGCCGGGGGAGTCACTGAAAGACGAATGACGTTTCTTTACAAAACCGTAGTCTCTGATGTAAAGAGTCTTGCGTATTTTGACGGATCAGCTCATTTTGGATAAATTCCCGGGGGCAACCTGCATTTGCACTGGGCGGCTCAATACCTCAATGAGCACCATGGCGCGATTTTCGCCATCGCTCATCTGATAGATGCCTTCGACTCCGGCGAAGGCACCGTCAGTTAAGCGCACGCGCTCCCCTGGCAAGAACAGCGGTTGCGGTTGCTGCTTGGCAGCTTCTAGTGACTTTAGTACATCAATTAAAGCATCACTGACGATGGCTGGCTTTGTGCCAAAAGTGACCAACCGGCTTACTCCCTTGGTTGATCTGATCGGACTCCAGCTTTTTGTCGTATTACTGCTGTCCAACTGAATGAATAAATAGCGGGGAAACAACGGCTCCGAGGACACCATTAATTTTCCGCGATGCAATTTTTCTTTTGGAAGGAAGGGGAGATAACAGACATAACCTTGTCGCTCGAGGTTTTCATATGCGAGTTTTTCTTGCCTTGGCTTTGTATGAATAAGATACCAATGCATGCTGAGGCCTTGTTTAACGCTCTTGTAAGCCAGATTTTATAGCCTTAGTTGTACAAAAACAACGGATGGCAAACATGTATCCCATACAAAACAAAGGGGCTTCCCTGATGTTGTGACGGTTTTTCCCTTCAAACTCGTCCTACCCCTCCATCTGAAGCGAAACAATTCTACTACTGCAACTAGCGATTCGGGTCATGTCTTGCGGGGTGAAGGATATAATCGCTCCTTTCCTGGCCAGACGATTTTCGAAGGCATGGCGTTTGCCAATCTAGTCGCGCGCCTCAATGAACTTCCTTATGTCATCTTTTCTTATTAGCTTCGTCGTTTCTGCAATTCTCACGTTATTAGTGATTCGTCACGCCCACTTTCACGAAGCGGGACTGGACGTGGATCTCGATGGTGTCCAAAAAGTACATGCGCATGCCGTGCCGCGAATCGGAGGGCTTTGTATTTTTGCCACCGTGATCATTAGCAGCGCTATTTCGGTGTTCAGAGCCAACCAGTTGGGCAGCGAGATAGGCCTTCTGCTTATATGCTCCTCGGTTGCATTCGTTGGTGGCATTGTTGAAGATTTCACTCGTAAAGTTAGTCCTACACGTCGGCTCGGCCTGACGCTGATCGCCGCAATATTGGGTTATTTCCTGCTGGATGCCCGGATTCAGCATTTGCATTGGGGCTACGGCGAATGGATCATTCAATCAATGTGGATCACGCTTCCTTTAACGGTATTTGCCGTCGCGGGAGTTGCCCATGCTGTCAATATTATCGATGGTTTTAACGGGCTCGCCAGCGTAGTCACGATTTGCATGCTGTTGTCACTGGGATATGTCGCTTTGCAGGTCAACGATGTTTTTGTCTTGGTGGTAGCTTTGATGGTTGCGGGGGCTACTGCTGGTTTCTTCATCTGGAATTTTCCTGCAGGCATGATCTTTTTAGGTGACGGCGGAGCATATTTTCTGGGATTCATCTTGGGCGAGCTTTCGATTTTGCTCGTCATGCGCAATCCGGAAGTATCTTCTTGGTACGCCCTGCTATTGTTGATTTATCCAGTTTTTGAAACACTGTTTTCCGCGTACCGCCGTGTTTTTTTGCGTGGGAAGTCACCAGGCATGCCTGATGGCATCCATCTGCACAGTTTAATTTTCCGCCGCATTGTCCTGTGGGCAGTCGGTCGTAAGGATGCGCGGGCATTGACACGACGCAATTCAATGACGTCCCCCTATCTCTGGATACTGTCATTAATGGCAGTGGTTCCCGCAACATTATTTTGGAGGCATACGGGGGCGCTGATGGCATGTTCGCTGGTTTTTATTGCGACTTATCTTTGGCTGTATGCACGTATTGTCCGCTTCAAGTCACCTCGCTGGATGATTCTTACCAAAAAGAAATAAGCAGCGTTTTCTCGTTTTTTATATGTAAGAACAGAATCATGGAAACCTTGTCTCCTTCTATCTTCAAAGCCTACGACATCCGCGGCATCGTCGGCCAGACACTCAACGCCGAGGTGGCGAAACAAATCGGCCAGGCCTTCGGCAGCGCCGCCCTGGCCAAGGGCCAGACCTCGGTAGTGATCGGCCGCGATGGCCGCCTTTCCGGGCCTGAGCTTTCCGCCGCGCTGGCCGCCGGCTTGCAGGCCGTTGGCATCGACGTCATCGACCTCGGCGTGGTGGCCACCCCCATGGTGTATTTCGGTACGCACGTGCTCGGTACGCAGTCGGGCGTGATGGTCACCGGCAGCCACAATCCGCCCGACTACAACGGTTTCAAGATGGTGCTGGCCGGCGAGGCGATCCATGGCGAAACCATCCAGGCTCTGTATCACGCCATCGTGGAAAACAAGTTCGCCAGCGGCACCGGCGCCTATCGTACCCAAGATATCCGCAAGCAATACATCGACCGCATCGTCGGCGACGCCAAGCTGGCGCGGCCGATGAAGATCGCCGTCGACTGCGGTAACGGTGTGGCCGGCGCCTTCGCCGGCGAGCTGTATCGCGCGCTTGGCTGCGAAGTCACCGAACTGTTCTGCGAAGTCGACGGTACTTTCCCCAACCATCATCCCGATCCGGCCCATCCGGAAAACCTGCAGGACCTGATCCGCTGCCTGCAGGAGACCGACAACGAGATCGGCCTGGCCTTCGACGGCGACGGCGACCGCCTGGGAGTGGTCACCAAAGACGGCCAGATCATTTATCCGGACCGGCAGCTGATGCTGTTCGCGGCCGACGTGCTGACGCGCCATCCCGGTCGTGAAATCCTCTACGACGTCAAGTGCACGCGCCATCTGGCGCCGTGGATCAGCGCGCGCGGCGGTCAGCCGCTGATGTGGAAGACCGGCCATTCGCTGGTCAAGGCCAAGCTGCGCGAAACCGGCGCGCCGCTGGGTGGCGAGATGAGCGGGCACGTGTTCTTCAAGGACCGCTGGTACGGTTTCGACGACGGCCTGTATGCCGGCGCGCGCCTGCTGGAGCTGCTCAGCCGCGAAGCCGATCCGTCGGCGATGCTGAACGCCTTGCCGCAATCGATCAGCACGCCCGAATTGCAGTTGAAGCTGCAGGAGGGCGAGAACTTCGCCCTGATCGGCAAATTGCAAAACGATGCAAAATTCCCCGGCGCCGAACAGATCATCACCATTGACGGCCTGCGCATCGAATACGCCGACGGCTTCGGCCTGATGCGTTCCTCCAACACCACGCCGGTGGTGGTGTTGCGCTTCGAGGCCGAGACGGAACAAGCGCTGGCGCGCATCCAGGATGAGTTCAGGCGCGTGATCCTGGCGGCCCGCCCGGATGTAGCCTTGCCCTTTTGAAAGGGGTAAGATGCTGGCCCACAGACAAATAATAGTGGGTTAGCCTTGAACATCCTGATCGTCCGCGTTTCGTCCCTAGGCGACGTGGTGCACAACATGCCCATGGTCGCCGACATCCGGCGCCATTATCCGGATGCCAACATCGACTGGGTGGTGGAAGAGGCCTATACCAGCCTGGTGCGGCTCAACCCGCACGTCCGCCGGATCATCCCCATCGCCCTGCGGCGCTGGCGCAAGAGCCTCGGCTCGGCCGCCACGCGGGCCGAGATCGCCGGATTCTATCGCCAGCTGCGCAACGAGGCTTACGATATCGTCTTCGATACGCAGGGCTTGCTCAAGACCAGCGTCGTGATGCGTCTGGCGCGTCTGGCGCCGGGCGGCAAGCGCGTCGGGTTGGCCAACGCCACCGAGGGTTCGGGCTACGAGCCGCTTTCCAGGATTTTCCATACGCAGAGCGTGCCGGTCGGTTTGCATACGCATGCCGTGCTGCGTGCGCGCACCGTGGCCGCGGTCGCGCTCGGTTATTCATCGGATGACACGGCGGATTTTGGATTGGGTGCGCCGCCGCCGGCCGAATTACCTGACTGGCTGCCGCAACATCCCTATGCCGTGTTTTTCCACGGCACGGCACGCGCCGCCAAGCAATGGTCGCCCGAGAACTGGGTCGCCGTGGCGCAGGCGCTGCATGCACGCAATCTGCCGGTCTTGCTGCCGTGGGGCAATCCGAAAGAAAAACAAGCTGCCGAGCGCCTTGCCGCGTTGATGCCACAGGCTACGGTCCTTCCTGCGCTGTCGCTGATGGAGGCGGTGACGCTGGTTCGACGGGCCACGCTGGTGGTCGGGCTCGATACCGGTCTCACACACATTGCCGCCGCCTACTGTCGGCCTACCGTCGAACTGTACTGCGACTCCCCGCGCTGGAAAACCGAAGGAAACTGGTCGCCTTTCATTGCCAATCTGGGCGATACCGGCCAGGCTCCTGATGTAGCGCAAGTACTGCTCGCCATTGATGGCGTATTGTCGGCGCAGGCTGCCGCGTAGCGCGGTGGCGCACGGAACAACGAGGCATAATATCGACATGGAATCGCAAATTATCGAAATCGGCGTCACCGACTGGCAGGTGGCGGAGCCGAATCCCGCATGGATCGCCGGCCTGGAGGCCGGCAAGGTGCTGTATTTCCCGCAACTGCCGTTTGAATTGTTGCCGGAAGAGAAAGTCTTGCTGAAGCCTGAAATTCGCGATCCCAAGGTCCGCAACATCAGCCTGGACGCCTCCGGCCATCTGAAAGGCGCGGTCGGCGACACCGCCGCGCAACTGGCGCTGGCGCTGATGATCGGACGCTTCCGCGAACAGGCGCAATCGCTGGTGTATTCGCTGCTGCCGAAATATCAGGGTGCGCTGCGCCTGGCGCCGACCAGCTATCGTCCAACCCGGGTCGAGACGCGCGCGCAGTCCTGGCGCGCCGACGATCGCCGCCTGCACGTCGACGCCTTTCCGTCGCGGCCGAACTACGGCGAGCGTATTCTGCGTGTGTTCAGCAACATCAATCCCGACGGCGTGCCGCGCGTCTGGCGCGTCGGCGAGCCGTTTGAAACCGTGGCGCGCAAGTTCGTGCCGCGCGCCAAGCCGTATGTGCCGTGGCAGGCCAAGGTGCTCAAGGCGCTGCACGTGACCAAATCACTGCGCAGCGAATACGACCACCTGATGTTGCAGCTGCATGACGGCATGAAGGGCGACATGGCCTATCAGGAAAGCGCCGGCCAGGTCACCATGCCGTTCGCGGCCGGCTCGGTCTGGGTGTGCTTCTCGGATCAGGCTTCGCATGCCGTGATGTCCGGTCAGTACATGCTGGAGCAGACCCTGCACCTGCCCGCTGAAAAGCAATATGACCCCGCCGCCAGTCCGCTCGCCATCCTGAGCAAGCTCACCGGACGTCAGCTGGTCTGATGCGCCTGCTTTATTCTGCGCTGTGGTGGATCGGCCTGCCGTTCGTGTTGCTGCGTTTGTGGCGGCGCGGACGCAAGGAGCCGGGTTATCGGCAACACATCGGCGAGCGCCTCGGCTTTTATGATCAGTTCCGTCAGCGCGCTTTGTCGCCGCTGATCTGGGTGCATGCCGTTTCCGTCGGCGAGACGCGTGCGGCGCAACCGCTGATCGAGGCCTTGCTGCAAACCTATCCGCAACACACGATCCTGCTCACGCACATGACCGCCACCGGTCGTGCGACTGGGCAGAAGTTGTTCGCTGCGCACGGCGAACGCGTGATCCAGAGTTATTTTCCCTACGACACCGGCTGGATGTGCGCGCGCTTCCTGCGGCATTTCAAGCCGCGGATCTGCATCCTGATGGAAACCGAAGTCTGGCCTAACATGGTGCGCCAATGCGTACGCGCAGGCGTACCGGTGATGCTCGCCAACGCTCGCCTGTCGGCGCGTTCGCTGCGGCGCGGCCAGCGCTTCGGCGCCATCCTGCTGGAAGCTGCAGCGGGCATCGATTGCGTCGCTGCGCAGTCGGAGCAGGATGCCGAACGATTGCGCCTGTTCGGCGCACGCCAGGTCCACGTGACCGGCAGCATCAAGTTCGATGTCGAAGCACCGCCTGACATGATTGCGTTGGGACGACAATGGCGCGCGCAGTTCGGCGAACGCCCGGTGCTGCTTTGCGCGAGCACGCGCGAAGGTGAAGAGGCGTTGATCCTCGACGCATTGGCCAAGCTTGTTGACCGAAATTTCCTCGTCGTCATCGTGCCGCGTCATCCGCAACGATTTGATGAAGTGGCAACGCTGATTTCAGCGCGCGGTTTTGCGATGCAACGGCGTTCGATGCTCGGTGTGGCCGTAGTTGCTGCTGATACCGACGTGGTGCTGGGTGACTCGATGGGAGAAATGGCTGCTTACTACGCTGCCTGTGAAACAGCCTTCATCGGCGGCAGCCTGCTGCCGCTGGGTGGACAAAACCTGATCGAAGCCAGTGCATTGGGAATCCCGGTGCTGATCGGCGAATACACCTTCAATTTCCAGACGATCAGCGCCGATGCCGTCGTTGCCGATGCCGCGCTGCGCGTGAACAGTGCGGCCGACATGTTGCAGCAGGCGCAGTCGCTGTTCACCGACAGCGCGCGCCGGGCCGCCATGGCGCAGCACGCCCGGGCCTTTGCGCGCCAGCATCAGGGCGCTACGGCACGCACCATGACATTGCTGAATGGTGTACTGAAGCAGGAAACGTTTCACGCCGTTTTGAACGACTGATCAGCCATACAAACTGTCATAAAAAAACGCCCCTGAAAAGGGGCGTTTTTATTGCTGCAAGACAGCAAAAATGAGTATTTACTTCGATCTGGATGGCGCTGCCGCCGCAGCCACCGTCGTCTCATTCAACCCACCACCCAGCGCACGATACAAATCGATCGCATTGTTCAGGCGCAGTTGACGCGCCTGGATCAATGCTTGCTGCGCCGAGAACAGATCGCGTTGCGCGTCGAGCTGGTCGAGCGAGGAGGCGATGCCGTTCTTGTAGCGCAGGTCGGTGAGGTTCAGGCGTTCCTGTTGCGCTTTCAGGAAGGCTTCCTGGGCTTCGATCTGTTCGTCCAGCGTGCCGCGTGCCACCAGCGCATCGGCAACTTCGCGGAAGGCCGTTTGTATGGTCTTTTCGTACGTCACGATTGCCTGGTTCTTGCGCACTTCCGCTACATCCAGGTTGGCGCTGTTGCGGCCGAAGTCGAAGATCGGCAAGCTCAACTGCGGGCCGTAGGACCAGGCGCCCGAGCCGGAATCGAATAAACCTCCCAGCGAGTTGCTGGCGCTGCCGAAGGAGCCGGTCAGGCTGATGCGCGGGAAGAACGCCGCACGCGCCGCGCCGATGTTGGCGTTGGCGGCCAGCAGCTTCTGTTCCGCCGAACGGATGTCCGGACGACGCGTCAGCAGATCCGACGGCACGCCGGCAGGAATGTCGGTGACGATGTTCTGCAGCGACAGGTCCTGGCCTGCAGGCAGGTCCTTGACGTTGGTGCCGACCAGCAGCGTCAGGGCGTTTTCCGCCTGGGCGCGCTGGCGCAGCAGCGTTGCTACCGACGTGCGCGCCGATTGCACCAGCGTGTCGGACAGGCGCAGGTCGAGCGCCGACGAGGCGCCGACGTCGAAACGTTTCTGCGCCAGGCCGAGGTTGGACTGACGGCTTTCCAGGGTCTGTTGCGCCAGCTTCAGTTGCTCGGCATAGGAGCGCTCGGTCAGATAGGCCTGCGCAACCTGCGATACCAGGCTGATTTGCACCGATTGCCTGGCTTCTTCGGTCGACAGGTACGTCGACAGCGCGGCGTCCTTCAGGCTGCGAACGCGGCCGAAGAAGTCCAGTTCATATGCAGGAATCGCCAGGCCGACCTGGTAGCTCTTGGTGATCAGCGGTGCGCCGGTGGTCGACTGGCTGGCCGACAAACGGGTGCGTGATTCGCTGCCGGTGGCGTTCAGTGTCGGCAGCAAATCGGCACGGGCGATCTGGTACTGCGCGCGCGCTTCTTCGATGTTCAGCGCGGCAGTGCGCAGGTCGCGGTTGTTTTCCAGCGCGGCCGCGATCAGCGCCTGCAGGCGCTGGTCAGGGAAGAACTGGCGCCAGCCCAGGGTGGCGGCGTCATACGCCGCCTGGCCCTTGGCGTCGGCCGGATAGGTGCCTTCGACCGGCGCTTGCGGGCGCTCGTAGGTCGGCGCCAGCGTGCAGCCGGACAATACGCCGACCACCAGCATGGCTGCGCTCAACTGCTTCAGGCGCAGGGTGGGAAACTTAAACATTCTTATCCTCCACATCGATTTTGTGATGGGCCGCGTCCAGCTGGCGCTGACGTTCGCTGCCTTTGAAGATCTTGCGCACGACGACGAAGAAGATCGGGACCAGGAACACGGCCAGTACGGTTGCCGTGATCATCCCGCCCATCACGCCGGTACCGATGGCGCGTTGGCTGGCGGAGCCGGCGCCGCTGGCGATGACCAGCGGCAGCACGCCGAGGATGAACGCCAGCGAGGTCATGATGATCGGACGGAAGCGGAGGTGCACCGCTTCCAGCGTCGCTTCGATCAGGCCCATGCCTTGTGCTTGCAGATCCTTGGCGAACTCGATGATCAGAATCGCGTTCTTCGCCGACAAACCGACCACCGCAATCATGCCGACCTTGAAGTACACATCGTTAGGCATGCCGCGCAGCGTCACGCCCAGCAGTGCGCCGAGAATGCCCAGCGGCACCACCAGCATCACCGCCAGCGGGATCGAGGTGCTTTCGTACAGCGCAGCCAGCACCAGGAACACGGCGATCAGCGACAGCGCATACAGTGCCGGCGCTTGCGAGCCCGAGGTCTTTTCTTCCAGCGACTGGCCGGTCCACTCGAAGCCGAAACCAGTCGGCAACTTGGCCACGAAGCCTTCCATTTCCGCCATCGCTTCACCGGTACTGCGGCCAGGTGCTGCACCGCCGGCGATCTTCATTGCCGGATAGCCGTTGTAGCGAATCAGCTGCACGGGACCATTGATCCACTTCGAGGTAGTGAAGGCCGAGAACGGCACCATGGTTCCGCCGCTGTTGCGGGCATACAGGCCGGCCAGATCTTCCGGTTGCAGACGACGCTTGGCATCGGCCTGGACGATCACGCGCTGTTGACGACCCTGATTCGGGAAGTCGTTGACGTAAGACGAACCCAGTGCCGTCGACAGCACGCTGTTGATGGTCGAGAACGGCACGCCCAATGCATTGGCCTTGTCGCGGTCGATGTCCAGTTGCAGCTGCGGCGCATCTTCCAGACCTTCAGGACGGACACCTGCCAGCACCTTGCTTTGCGAAGCCATGCCGAGGATCTGATTACGTGCCTGCACCAGCGCAGCGTGTCCCAGTCCGGCGCGGTCCTGCAGACGGAAGGTGAAGCCGGTCGCATTACCCAGTTCAGGGATAGGCGGCGGGTTCAACGGGAACACGATCGCATCCTTGATCTGCGAGAAGGCGCCGAAAGCGCGACCGGCGACGGCGTCAGCCGATTGCGTCTTGTCGCGTTCGCTCCAGTCCTTCAGCGGCGTGAACACCAGACCGGCATTCTGACCGTTACCCGAGAAGCTGAAGCCGGCAATCGCAACGACGTGCTCGACGGCGGGCTGTTTCAGGTAATAGTTTTCGATGGTCTTGATCACTTCCAGCGTGCGACCGGTGCTTGCGCCCGGCGGCAACTGCACGTTGGTGATGATGTAGCCCTGATCTTCGTTCGGCAGGAACGAAGCCGGCAGGCGCACATACAGCAAGCCTACACAGCCGACAATCAGCGCATACACGATCATGTAACGGCCAGTCTTGGTCAGCATCTTGCCGATGAAACCCTGATAACCGGAAGCAGTCTTGTTGAAGCGGCGATTGAACCAGCCGAAGAAGCCGCTCTTCTCGTGATGATGACCTTTTTCCACCGGCAGCAGGATGGTTGCGCACAATGCCGGCGTCAGCGTGAACGCCATCAGCACCGAGAACACCATCGAGGCCACCATCGCCAGAGAGAACTGGCGATAGATCGCGCCAACCGCGCCGCCGAAGAACGCCATCGGGATGAATACGGCGATCAGCACCAGCGTGATGCCGATCAGCGCGCCGGTGATCTGGCCCATCGCCTTGCGGGTTGCTTCCTTGGGCGACAAACCTTCTTCGCTCATGATGCGTTCGACGTTCTCCACCACCACGATCGCATCATCGACCAGGATACCGATCGCCAGCACCATGCCGAACATGGTCAGCACGTTGATCGAGAAGCCGAAGACGAACAAGGTTGCAAAGGTGCCCATCAGCGCCACCGGCACGACGATGGTCGGGATGATGGTGTAACGGATGTTTTGCAGGAACAGGAACATCACCAGGAACACCAGCACGATCGCTTCGATCAGGGTCTTGACCACTTCTTCGATCGAGATCTTGACGAACTTGGAGGTGTCGTAAGGGATGGTGTACTTCACGCCGGCCGGGAAATACCTGGCCAGCTCTTCCATCTTCTTGTGCACGGCGGTAGCGGTGCCCAGCGCATTCGCGGTCGGCGACAATTGCACGCCGATGAACGAGCTTGGCTTGCCGTCGAGGCGGCCGGAGGTGTCGTACGACTGGCCGCCGACTTCGATACGTGCGACGTCGCGCATGCGCACCGATGAACCGTCGGCGTTGGCGCGCAAGACGATATTGCCGAACTGTTCCGGGCTGGTCAGCTGGCCGTTCACGACCACGGTCGCAGAGATCTGCTGCGAGGTCGGGCTTGGCAAGGCGCCCAGCGTACCGCCGGCAACCAGCGCATTTTGTGCGGTGATGGCGGCAGTCACGTCGGCTGGCGTCAGGTTCAGGCCGATCAGCTTGTTCGGATCGATCCAGATGCGCATCGCGCGTTCGGTGCCGAACAACTGCGCCTGGCCGACGCCGGGAACGCGTTTGACTTCGTTGAGGACGTTACGCGACAGATAGTCGCCCAGCGCCACCGGATCGAGTTTGCCGTCGGTCGACGACAAGCCGATGAACAGCAGGAAGTTGCTGCGCGACTTGGTGACCTGCACGCCTTGTTGCGTCACGGCTGCCGGCAGACGTGCTTCGACGCGCTTCAAGCGGTTCTGCACGTCCACTGCGGCCAGGTCGGCGTTGGTGTCGGGCGAGAAGGTCACCGTGATTTGCACCTGGCCGTTGGCCTGGCTTTGCGACTCCATGTATTGCAAGCCGTCGGCGCCGTTCATTTCCTGTTCGATCAGGCTGGTCACCGAATCGTCGAGGGTTTGCGCGGTCGCGCCCGGATATGTCGCCGTGACCACGATGGTCGGCGGCGCAATGCTCGGATACTGGGAGACGGGCAGGCCGGTAATGGCCAGCGCGCCCGCCAGTATGATGAAGATTGCTAGCACCCACGCAAATACGGGGCGATCAATAAAGAACTTTCCCATCTGACAGCCTCTTAGTTAGCTTTGGTTGCGGCGTCCTGCTTGGCTGGCGCCGCTGCAGGTGCAGCGGATGCACCTGCCGGGGCAGCGGATGCACCTGCAGGGGCAGCGCCGGCATCAGCGGCCGGACCCTTCCACGGCACCGGCTTGACCGGTGCGCCCGGCTTGGTCTTCTGAATACCTTCGACGATCACGCGATCGCCGGCTTTCAGGCCGTCCGTGACGATCCAGCTGTTGCCTTGGGCGGAGCCGGTCTTGACCGGACGCGCTGCCACCTTGTTGTCGTCGCCGACCACAAACACCGACGAACCGTTCAGGTCGCGCATGACCGCTTGTTGCGGCACCACGATGGCGGATTCGTTGACTGCCTGTTCAAGCTGCGCGCGCACGTACATGCCCGGCAACAGCGTGCGGTTCGGATTCGGGAACTCGGCGCGGATGGTCACTGCGCCGGTGGTCGCGTCAACCGTGACGTCCGAGAACAGCAGCTTGCCCGGCAGCGGGTAAGGACGGCCGTCGTCGGTCACCAGCGTGACCTTGGCCTTGCCTTGGCCGACTGTCTTCAACTGGCCGCTGGCCATGGCTTGCTGCAGTTTGAGCAGGTCGGTGCTCGATTGCGTCAGGTTGACGTAGATCGGGTCGAGCTGCTGCACCACGGCCAGCTGCGTTGCGTCGCCCTGGCCGACCAGTGCGCCTTCGGTCACCAATGCACGGCCGATGCGGCCGGAGATCGGCGAGGTCACGGTGGCGTAGCCCAGGCTCAGGCCGGCGGTCTGCACTGCTGCCTTGCCGGCGGCGACATCGGCTTCCGCTTGCTTCTGCGCGGCGACGGCGTCGTCATATTCCTGCTTGCTGACGGCGTTGACTTCGACCAGCGGCTTGTAGCGTTGCGCCTTCAGAGAGGCTTGCGTCAGCGAGGCCTGGCTCTTTGCCAGCGTGGCCAGTGCACTGTCGTAGTTGGCTTTGAACGTGGCCGGATCGATGCGGTAGAGCACCTCGCCGGCCTTGACTTCGCTACCCTCGCGGAAAGTGCGCTTGAGAATGATGCCGGCCACGCGGGCGCGGACTTCGGCCACGCGCGTGGCTTCCAGACGGCCCGGCAGTTCGTTGCTGATGGTGACGCGCTCCGGCGCGATGGTGACGACGGACACTTCGCCTGGCGGCATGCCTGCGCCGGCCTGGGCGTTCGGTTTTTGACCGCATGCCGCAAGGGCGGCCGCGGCAACGACAGTAAGGGTAAGGCGCGTGAAACGACTAACTGAGCTCATAAATATCTCGCACGGTAGGTAAAGTTGAAGCTGCACATGCAGCTGGTGATTCGAATACGGTAATTAAATTGCTATTTAAATTACTGACATTGCTGAATATAGCTTTGGAACAATTACGGAGTGATTACGGAATGAATCCAGAAACGGGCTTGAAAAATAATGGTGCTGCGGCAGAACCAAGAAGATAACGCAAAAATTGTTGCAGTGCAGAAAAGACAGCAGACAGGTGAAACAAAAGAAAGCAAGCGTAAAACGCCCAAGCGGCCATTGAAATCCGGTGCTATTATACATACATTCTTGTATGTATGTATTTGATTGATGTATCGCAATATGTCGAAGACATATTCGCGATTTTTTCAAAAACATGCAAAACATGCAGATTTTCGCGAAAACGTCTCTTTGTCAAAGAGAACTGCGGCAGTCTGTCTTTACCGCACAACGAAAGTGCTCGGAGATTGCAATGAATCCACTATTTATGACCACAACATCCTACCCGGACTGCTGACGATGGCCCGTTCCACCAAGGAAGAAGCCCTCGAAACGCGTTCACGCATTCTCGATGCCGCAGAACAAGTTTTTTACGAGCGCGGCGTCTCGCACACCTCGCTGGCCGACGTCGCCAAGGCCGCGGACGTCACGCGCGGCGCAATCTACTGGCACTTCAAGAACAAGAGCGACCTGTTCGACGCCATGTGCGAGCGGGTGCGCCTGCCGATGGAAGCCATCATGGAAGCGAACGCCGACGAGCGCGTCACCGATCCGCTCGGCGAGTTCATCAAGGGCGGCGTGTACGTACTCAGGCAGGCCGCGACCGATCCACGTTGCCGCAAAGTCTTCGACATCATTTTCAACAAGTGCGAATTCGTCGACCACAACGATCCTATCCTGATGCGCCAGCGCGAATGCAAGATGCAAGGCATGCTGCGCATGGAGCAAATACTCGCCAACGCAATCTCTCGCGGACAGTTGCCGCCCAACCTGAATATCCGTCGCGCCTGCCTGATGGCGCATGCCATGTTCAGCGGCTTGCTGGCCGACTGGTTCTTTTCGCCAGACAGTTTCGATCTGGAGCTGGAGGCTGAAAGCGTGCTTACCGCCCCTGCATTCACGCCATCAAGACGGCGCCGACCCTGCTCAGCTGAGCCAGCACAACCAACCCGTCAGGGAGAGGGAGCGCCCAGCAGCAGGTTGATTTGCGCGAGGTCCTCTTCCTTCAGGCTGCCGGCGGCCGACTTCAGTTTCAATCCGTTCATCAGCGTGTCGTAACGCGCCCGGGCCAGATCGCGCCGGGTTGAAAACAGTTGTTGTTGCGCGTTCAGCACGTCGATGTTGATGCGCACGCCGACTTGATAGCCGAGGCGATTCGATTCCAGCGCCGACAGGCTCGAGACTTCCGCCGCTTCATACGCCTTCACCTGCGACAAACCGTTGCTCACGCCGAGATAGGCCTGGCGTGCATTGAGCACGGCGGTGCGGCGCGCATTTTCCAGATCCGAGCGGGCCTTGTCGGCCAGCGCGATCGATTCATCCACCTTGCTGCTGACGCTGAAGCCCGAGAACAGCGGGATATTCCATTGCACGCCAATCGAGTTGGCGTAGCCGCGGCCGTTGGTATAGGGCGTCAGCTGGCTGTTCTGGTTGGTGTAATTGCGGCCCGCCACGAGGTCGACCGTGGGCGTGTGGCCGGCGCGATTGCGCCTGATTTCGCTCTGGGCGATTTCCAGCGAGACCTGCTGCGCCACCACGCTGTAATTCTGCTGCTCGGCGCTGGCGATCCAGGGATCGATCATGGCCGGTTGCGGCAAGCTCAATTGCACGTTCGGACGCAGCGCCGACAGCGGCGTCGGCGGCTGGCCGATGATCTGCTGCAATTTGCTCAACGCCACTTCGAGGTCGTTCTGCGCGGCGATTTCCTGGGCGCCGGCCAGGTCGTAGCGCGCCTGCGCTTCATTGGTGTCGGTGATGGTGGCGGTGCCGACTTCGAAGTTGCGTTTGGCCGAGGCCAGCTGCTCCGAAATGGCGATTCTTTGCGCGCGCAGGAAGCCCAGCGCATCCTGCGCCGCCAGCACGTCGAAATAAGCTTGTCCGACGCGCAGGATCAGGTCTTGCTGGGCCTGGGCGAATTGCGCTTCGCTCACGGCCACCGACAATTTTCCTTGCTGGTAGGTTTCCCAATTGGCCCAGCGCAGCAGTGGTTGCGTCAGCTGCAGCGTGTAGGTGTTGGACGAATTCTGCATGGTGTCGCCGGAGCGTGTGTAGCTGCCGCCCACGCCAACGGTCGGCAGGATGGCGGCGCGGCCCTGCGTGATCTTTTCTTCGCCGGCGCGCAGCGCGTAGCGCGCGCTCTGGTAGATGGGATCGTTTCCCAGCGCCTGCTGATAGACCTGCACCAGATCGGCGGCGGCGGCATGGGCTGAAGCGCCCAGCAGGGCGGCTGTCAGCAGCGGGACGAGTAAGACTGGACGCATACGTTGAATTCTCTGGAGAAGATATGAAACTCCCTGATTACGCTAGCTTGCGCGGCTGTCCGGGGACGAGCGAAACGGCCGTCTTGTCGCGGCCTGGCATTGCTGAATCGGGGATGGATCAGTACGTCGGCATTGCCGTGTCCACCTGCTTGGCCCAGGCGTGGATGCCTCCGGTCAGGTTGGTCACCTTGGTGAAACCCTGGCGCTCCAGGAACGCGGCAACCTGCATGCTGCGGGCGCCGTGGTGGCAGATGCACACCACGGGCTGTTCTTCGTCCAGTTCGGAAAAACGGCCGGGAATCGTGTTCATCGGCATCAGCTGGGCAGCCTCGATGCGACAGGTATCGAATTCCCATGGCTCGCGCACATCAAGCAACAGGGGTGTCGGGCGGTCCGGGTCGGCGATCCAGGCGGCCAGTTCCGGTGCGGTGATGTGCTCCATGCAAATTTCCTAGAAAGTGAAGTGAGAATGCTCGCTGGCCGCATGCAGAGGTTTGGCCATCAGTTCAAAAACGTTGACGGTGTCGTAGACCTGGTCGGACGTGCGGGTGATGACCTGGAGCGACATGACCGGCGCTTCGCCGATGATCGCCAGAATACGGCCGCCGACCTTGATTTGCTTGAGGAAGGCGTCCGGCAGGAAAGGCAGCGCGCCGGAAATGACGATCACGTCGTATTCGCCTTGCCAGCCTTGCGCGCCGTTGCCGAGCTCGACGCTGACATTGACCACGCCGTAGCCGGACAGGTTTTGTTCAGCCAGGGCCTTGAGCTGGGGATCGATCTCGACGGTGGTCACGTGACGCGCCTTGGATGCCAGCAGCGCCGCCATGTAGCCCGAGCCGGCGCCGATTTCCAGCACTTGCTCATGCTTCTTGACGTTGGCTTCCTGCAGGATGCGCGCCTCGACCTTCGGCGCCAGCATGTTTTCGCCGCCCGGCAGCGGGATCTCGGTATCGAAGAACGCCAGGCTGCGATGCGCGGCCGGGACGAATTCCTCGCGCCGGACCACGGTCAGGAGGTCCAGCACATCTTGCGCCAGCACATTCCAAGGGCGGATTTGCTGTTCGATCATGTTGAAGCGGGCTTGTTCGATATTCATGGCAGTGGGCTCAATAGCGACGTAAAAGCAGCATTTTATCAAACCCCGACGCTGCGAGACAGCGCCAGGCTGTTGCTTTCGGGGCCGGAGTGGGGAATTCAGAGAATTTATCGCTTGCCGATTCCGCCGCCATGCTTGCAAAACGGAAATAGTCAGGACGCATGCTCGTCCTCCGCTTTGTCTCCTACTATTGCAGCGCCGAACCATTTGCGCTTGACCCAGGCGCCGAGATCGTCGAGATAGGTGTACGCCACCGGCACCACCACCAGCGTCAGCAGCGAGGAGGTGATGATGCCGCCGATCACCGCCTGGCCCATCGGTGCGCGCTGTTCCGAGCCCTCGGCGATACCGAAGGCCAGCGGCACCATGCCGAACACCATCGCCAGCGTGGTCATCAGGATCGGGCGCAGACGCACGTGGGCTGCTTCCAGCAGCGCCGCGCCGCGCTCCATGCCTTCCTTGCGCGCCTGGTTGGCGAAGTCCACCAGCAGGATCGCGTTCTTGGTCACCAGCCCCATCAGCATGATGAACCCGATGATGGAAAACATGTTCAGCGTCGAGCGGAAGAACATCAGCGCCAGGAACACGCCGATCAGCGTCAGCGGCAGCGACGACATGATCGCCACCGGTTGCAGGAAGCTGGCGAATTGCGAGGCCAGGATCATGTAGATGAACACGATCGCCAACGCCAATGCACCCAGCGCGTAACCGAAGGATTCGTTCATGCTCTTGGTCGAGCCGCCGATCTGGTAGCGATAGCCGGGCGGCCAGTTGATCTTGTCCAGCATGACCTTGATGTCGGCGTTGACCTGGCCGGCGGAGCGGCCGGCGGCGTTGGCCGACAGTTCCACCTCGCGGTTGAGGTCGCGCCGGTTGATCTGGTTGGCGCCGACGGTGTTGCGGATGTCGGCGACCTGGCGCAGCGGCACCATGCGCGGCGTGCCGTCGGTATTGTTGAAGCTGCTGGCCAGCATCATGCGCGACAGGTCGTCGACCGTATTGCGATCGGTTGGCGCCAGGCGCACGTTGACGTCGTAGTTCTCATCGTCGGGTGCGCGCCAGCTGCTGGCGGCCTCACCGGCCAGCAAGGGGCGCAGCGCGTTGCCGATCTGCGCCACGCCGACGCCGAGGTCGGAGCCGATGTCGCGCTTCGGTTCGATCGAGATGGTCGGCTTTTGCGGCTTCAGGCTGGAGTCGAGATCGGCCACGCCGGGGATCGCGCGCAACCTGGTCTGGACTTCTTCCGACAGGCGCCCGAGTTGATCGAGGTCCGGTCCCAGCAAGCTGAAGCGCACCTGCTTGTTGTCGCCGCCGACGCCGTCGAGCGTGCCGATGTGGGTGACCGTGATGCCGGCCACGCGTGTCAGGCGTTCGCGCAATTGCGGCGCCAGTTGCGCCGTGCTCAGCTGGCGTTCCTTGCGCGGCTTGAGGCGGATGAACACGGTCGCGTAATTCTTGCCCTGCGAATTGCCGGTATTGACGGTGCTGTAGGTATCGACCACTTCAGGAAACTGGCGCAGCACGGTTTCGACCTGGTGCACCTTGGACTCGGTCAGTTCCAGCGACGAGCCGACCGGCGTATAGAAAGTCACGCCGCTTTCGGAATAATCGGCCTGCGGCACGAACTCGGAACCGATCAGTCCCGCCGCCGGCAACGCCAGGCCCGCAATGAAACTCAGCAGCGCCAGCACCAGCGTCAGGATGCGATGGCGCAGCGACCACTTGAGCAGTTTCTGGTAACTCGCCGAGAGCCATTGCACCAGGCGTTCGAACTGATCGAGCACGCGGCCGATGGACTTGGCGTACCAGCCGTCCTTGCGCTTTTCGCCATGGACATCGGGGTCGGGCCAGATCGATGACAGCATCGGATCCAGCGTGAACGAGACGAACATCGAGATCAGCACCGCCGCCGTCACCGTAATGCCGAACTGGTGGAAGAAGCGGCCGATGATGCCGCCCATGAAGCCCACCGGCAGGAACACCGCGACGATCGAGAAGGTCGTCGCCAGCACCGCCAGGCCGATTTCCGCCGTGCCCTCCAGCGCCGCCATCTTGTGCGTCTTGAACTTGCCGTGCACCTTCATGCCGGCGTGGCGCACGATGTTTTCGCGCACCACGATGGCATCGTCGATCAGCAGGCCGACGCACAGCGACAGCGCCATCAGCGTGATCATGTTGATGGTGAAGCCGAACATGTACATGAACAGGAAAGTGCCGATCAGCGCCACCGGCAAGGTCAGTCCGGTGATCACCGTCGAGCGCCAGGAATTGAGGAACAGGAACACGATCAGCACCGTCAGCGCCGCCCCTTCGAGCAGCGTGCGGCGCACGTTCTCGACGCCGGTGCGGATCTGGCGCGAACTGTCCTTGATGACTTGCAGGCGCACGCCGGGATACAGTTTCTGCAGGTTCGGCTCCATGTCCTTGATGGCCTGCTTGAGGCCGTCGGCGACATCGATGGTGTTCTGGCCCTGCGCCTTCAGGATGTCCAGCGCGAGCGTGCGCTGGCCATTGTAGAGCGCCAGGGTTTCCTGTTCTTCCTGGCCGTCGACCACGGTGGCGATCTGTTCCAGCGTGACCGGCTGGCTGCCGCGCCGCGCCACGATGATGCGCTTGAAGTCTTCCGGATTCTTGACGCGGCCCTGCACCTGCACCACCTTCTCGGCGTCGGCCATGCGGATCGCGCCGGTCGGCAATTCCTGGTTCTCGTTCTTGACGGCGGTGATGACCTGGTCGACGCCGATGCCGAGCGCTTCCATCTCGTTGGGTTTGACGTAGATGTTGATCTGGCGCTTGACGCCGCCCACCAGCGTCACCGAGCCGACGCCGCGCACGTTTTCCAGTCGTTTCTTGATGACCTGGTCGGAAATCGTGGTCAGCTCGCGCAGGGTGCGCGGACGCGTGTTCGGCGCCGCCGGATCGTTGGTGACCGAGATCGAGAAGATCGGCTGGTCGGCCGGATCGAAGCGCGTGATGCGCGGCTGGTCGACTTCCTTGCGGAAGGCCGCCTGCACCAGC
Organism: Herbaspirillum lusitanum; assembly: GCF_026127345.1. Taxonomy (NCBI): domain Bacteria; kingdom Pseudomonadati; phylum Pseudomonadota; class Betaproteobacteria; order Burkholderiales; family Oxalobacteraceae; genus Herbaspirillum; species Herbaspirillum lusitanum. The sequence continues at coordinate 158,616 of NZ_QXFG01000003.1, forward strand.
GCGACTTTTTCGCGCACGTCCTGCGCGCCTTGGGCCGGATCGACGGTGAGGTCGAACTCGACGATGACCACCGACAGGCCTTCATACGAATGCGAAGTCAGGCTGTTGATGCCGTTGATGGTGTTGACCGTCTCTTCGATCTTGCGCGTGACGTCGGATTCGACGTTCTCGGGCGAGGCGCCCGGATAGGTGGTCTGCACCACCACCACCGGGAAGGTGATGTCGGGAAACTGGTCGACGCGCAGGCGTTGATAAGAGAACAGGCCGAGCACCACGAACGCCATCATCATCATGGTGGCGAGCACGGGGTTGCCGATGCTGATGCGGGTGAACCACATGCGCTATTCCTTCGCCGCCGGCAGGATCTTGACCGGCGTGCCCGCGTTCAGGTTGCCCAGGTTGGCCTTGACGATGCGCGCACCGTCTTGCAGGCCGCTGCTGATTTCCACCGCGTTGCCTTTGCTGTCGACGCCGCGCAGGCCGGTGACAACGTCGCGCCGCGCCAGCTTGCCGTTCTCGATGGTGTACACATAGGCCTTGCCGCCTTCGTTCTGGATTGCGGTGGCCGGCAAGGTCAGCACGGCGTCGCGCTTGTCCAGGGTCAGGCTGGCGTCGGCGAACATGCCGGCGCGCAAGAGATTGTCGGGGTTGTCGATGCGCACATAGACCATGATCGAGCGCGAGCCCGATTGCGTGGCCGGATTGATGCGAACCACCTTGCCGGCGACGGCGTCAGGCAGGCCTTCCACGCGCACCAGCACTTCCTGGCCGAGCTTCACCTTGAGGATGTCGGCGGTGGGCACCGGCGCTTCCAGTTCCATCTGGCGCAGGTCGACCACGTCGAGCAGTTTGTTGTCGACCGACACCTTCTCGCCGGGCTCGATGGTGCGGGTGCTGACCAGGCCGGCCATGGGCGCCCTGATGACGGTGTCGTTGAGCGCCTTTTGCGCCACGTCGAGCGCGCCGCGCGCGGTGTCGACGTTGGCCTTGGCGATGTCGAACTGGCTGGCGGCGTTGTCGAAGGCATTGCGCGAAATGAAGCCCTTGTCCAGCAGCGCCAGGTTGTTGTCGCGCGTCTTGGTGGCGATGTCGAGCTGGCCGCGCGAAGCCACCAGCGAGCCCCTGGCCTGCTCGACCTTGGCCTGGTATTCGCTGGTGTCCATGCGGATCAGGACCTGGCCGAGGGAGACTGCTTCACCGGCGCGCACCAATACTTCCCTGACCTCGCCGCCGACCTTGGCCTTGACCGCGACCTGGTTGAGCGCACGCAAGGCGCCCGACAGCGGCAGCACCTGGCGCAGCGGTTCGACGTGGGCAACGACGATGTCGCCCGGCAGGAATTCCAGCACCTGCGCCGGTTTTTCGACCATGGCAACCGGCGCGGCAGGGCGCTTGCGCAGCGCCATGAAGGCGATCAATACGACTACTACCAGCAATACGATCAGGACCGAGCGGCGTTTGAAAAAGGAAAGAGTCATCAGGATTTGGTCAGCAAGCCGTTCAGGCAAAGGTCGATGAAGTTGTCGAGATAAGCGCCGGGCTCTACCGGCTCGATGGCGCACGGGCCGAACGACTGGCTCCACAGCATCAGCATCAGCACCGGTGCGACGATGACGCGCTTCATGTGCTCGGCGTCGATGGCGCGGAATTCACCGCGCCGGATGCCGCGCTCGAGCATGCGCACGATGGTGGCGTCGCAACGCGTGATGACTTCGGCGTGGTAGAACTGCGCGAGTTCAGGGAAGTTGCCGGATTCTGCCATCATCAGTTTGGAAATACCGTTTAATTTTGTATCCGCCACCGAAGCCCACCAGCCCAGGATGAGGTCGCGCAGCAAATCGGCGCTGTGGCCTTCGTAACGGTCGACCATGCCTTCGGCTTCTTCCAGCAGCGGCAGCATGTTGGTGCGCACGACCGACTTGAACAGGTTTTCCTTGCTGTCGAAGTAGAGGTAGAGCGTGCCTTTGGAGACGCCGGCGCGCGCGGCGACATCTTCCAGCCGCGCAGCCGCGAAGCCGCGCTCGACGAAGATATCCAGCGCTGCCGCCAGCAATTCCTGCGGGCGCGCTTCCTTGCGCCGCTCCCAGCGCGGTCCGCGTGCGGAGGCCTTTGAAGCGGCTTGGGTGACTTTCGGAGCGGAAGGGGATTTCGAAGGCTGAGCCATGGCGAAGCGGCGGCGCCGCCAGTAAGTTACCGGTGAGTCAGCAATGTAAGTGGCTACACTCATGTCGTCAAGAAGTCCGCCCGGGCAGATTGCGTAAAGCAGGGTAAAGCCGGGCCGGCCCTTGCGGCAGCGGTTTGCGACGAAGCGCCGGATTCGGGGAATAAAGCGGTGAATGCGGCGGTGTCCTTGCAAACGGAACAGACAAAAGGCTTTTACAATGGGAAAATCAAAACGGACGAATTTGTCAATCTGGCAACGTATTGGAAGCTTACAGGCAGCCCGGCAGCAGCATCGGCAGCAGTCCCGGCAATCCGTAGGAGAGCGGCAATGGACAGCATCAACAACCAGTTTTTCATCAACAACACTGCGTCGCCGACGTCGGCGAAGGCGTACGCCAAAAACGACGACATCGGCTTTGCCCAGATGATGGCCACGCGCGGCAGCGTCGACGGACTCAGCGGCGCCGCCAAGGCCGACGTCAGCCCGGCGCTGACGATGGCGCTGGGCGGCCTGATCGGCCGTTACGGCATCAACGTGCCGCCGAAACTGCGCATCCTGCCGACCAAGAAGAAATACGTGCTGGAAGAAGGCGACGAGCGCAGCGGCAAGTTCGACATGCTGATCACCGACAATCCCGGCGTCAGCGAATTGCTGACCCAGGCGCACACCAAGGCGCTGACCGATCGCGAAGCGGCGATGGAGTCGGCCATCGATACCTTCATGCGCGGCAAGGGCGGCTACGACATGCACGGCTTCCTGACCGAATTCAAGGAAAACGAAAAGCCGCGCGCCGTCAGCGTCGTCTATGACGGCCTCGGCAGCTACGTCGAGGAGCAGGACGCGCGCGGCGCCTGGCGCCTGGTCAAGGGCGAGTCGGATTTCATGGATGATCTGATGAAGGCATACACGCGCTATAACCTGACCAACGCGGCAGTTGAATACAACAAGGGCAAGAGCCTGCCGACGCTCAACCGCGAGCAGGTTTCACAGGGCGGTTGAACGCTGCGCGCTGCACGCATCAAACAAGAAAGCCAGGCTGCGACGCCTGGCTTTTTTGTTTCTCAGCAGTGGTTTGACATCCGCCAATAAAAACGCCGCTGGCAAGGCGCGCCGACGCAGACAGTACGAAGGTACGGCCAGGAGAAGCAACGCCGCCAGCGGTGTTTTTATTGGCGGATCTCAAGTGCCGAAGCTGCTGCTGCCCATCAGCTTTGATAGTCGCGCCGAGATTTCATGCACGATGATTTGCACTTCATCGAGGCTGGGATTGACCTTCTTGTCGATACGCTCGATGTAGGGCACGTTGAGCGCCGCCAACATGCGGTCGTTGGCGCCCAGCACCGGATACGAGAGGTTCACCACGCCGCGGATCTGCCGGCTTTCCATGCGCGAATAGCCGCGCTCCTGGGTTTCGGCGATCTGGCGCAGCAGCTGGGCGTGGTCGATTTCCTGCTCGCCGTCCATGCGCACGTGCGCCGCCAGCATGCGGCCGCGCTCGGCTTCGTCGCGGAACGACAGCAGCACGTGGCCCGACGCGGTGTCCGTCAGGCTGACCAGCGCGCCGACCTTGAGACCGAAGGCCCAGCGTTCCGGACTGTCGACCTGCGCCACCACGATCACGCGGCCGGCTTCATAGACGGTCAGATGGGTCGATTGCATGGTGCGGTTGGCCAGTTCGCGCATATGCGGCAACGCGGTGCTCACCAGCGACCGGATCGGCTGGTTGTTGTGCGCCAGCTCGAACAGCTTCAGCGACAGGCGGTACTGGTCGTTGTCGGCGATCAGGTAGCCGCGTTGTTCCAACGTCACCACCATGCGGAAAATTTCATTGACGCTGCGTCCCAGTTGCCTGGAGATCTGGTTCAGCGTCAGCATCTGCTCGGATTTGCTGAGCAGTTCCAGGATGTCGAGTCCCTTGTCCAGGGCCGGTGCGGCATAGCGCACCTTGCCGGCATCGGCGGCGCTGTCGATGGCGGAAACCTCGGCGACGGCTTCCAAGTCTGCGTCAGGGACGATTTTCTTGGTTCTTGGCATGGGCAGGCTGGGTTCTGAAAGGGATTGCAGGGATTGCGGATGTTTGTCGTTTTGCGCAAATCCGTCTTGTTGCGCATTTTATCCCTGAAACCGGCATTCATGCGGCTTCGCCGGTTTCAGGAGTTTGCCGTCCTAGGCTCTCCGCTTAAAAGGAGTGGCTGATGCCTGCATAAGCGCCATTCTGGTTCTGGCCCGGCAACGGATTGTTGTTGCTGGCCTCGACCGAGAAGTTGGCGGTGCTGCTGTTGCGGACCGTGCCCGCACCCACGTACAGCAGGGTGCGCTTGGACAGCGAGTAGTTGGCGCCGGCCATGAACAGGTTGGCGTTGCCGCCGCCGTTGTTGACGTTGACGCGGAACACCGAACCGATCAGCGTCAACGCAGGCGTGACCTGGTAGTTCGCCCCCAGCCAGTAATGATTGACCTTGTCCGGCGAACCCGGGGCAACATCCGGTGCGCGCAGGTTTTCATAGCCAAGGAACAGCTTGAGCTTGTCGATGGTGTAGGTGCCGCCCAGGATCAGTTCCTTCGATGTATCGAAAACGGTATTGCGTGTGCCGTCCGAATTGAGTCCGGTGCCGTATTTGCCGTTGCTGTCGCGGATCAGGTCGTAGATCGCGCGCAACTCAAGTCCCTGGTTTTGATAAACCAGCGAGACGCCATCCTTGCGTTTGTTCTTGATCGAGCCGGCCTGCTCGCCGAGCGCGGTCTGGAACGTGGCGTTGAAGCCGCCCCAGGTCGGCGTCTGGTATTCGATCACGTTGTCCGCGCCTTGCCAGTTGCGGCCGCGCACCAGCGTGGCGGTGCCGATGAATTGCTGGCCGGTCGGATCGAGGAACCAGATGTCGTTGTCGATGAACAGGTTCTTGCCGAACTTCAGCGAGCCGGCGCTGCCGGACAGGCCGACGTAGGAGCGGCGATTGAACAGCGCCGTGCCGTTGGTCGCGCCCTTGGTGGCGTCGAAGCCGGACTCCAGCAGGAAGAAGGCATTCAGTCCCGACCCCAGGTCTTCCGTACCCTTGAAGCCGATCATGCTGGTGCCCCACTGATTGCCGGAGGCGCGCCACAGGCTGCCGCTGCTGCCGCCGGTGAGCGCGACGTTGGATTGATAGTCCACGCCGGCATCGACGCGGCCGTAGACCGTGACCGCCGATTGCGCCTGCACCGCGCCGGCCAGGCTGAGCAGTGCACCAGCGACGGCTGCCAGTTTGAATGAGGATGCGCCGCGCTGCGAGCGGTTGCCGCGGTTGCCGCGGTTGCCACTAATGGCGGCGATGGATGTGATTGTCTGCATGAGGATCTCCGTATGTGTCTTCATTTATGGTTGTTGGTGACTGCGTGTTCGTGTTTCGTCCGTGCCGCATGTACAGCTTGCCGGGCACGGCCCCCGGCGTTGCTGCAGGGGAAATCTCAGGGTTTGTCTGGTCTCCTTTCCTTGTTTTATTTTTATTTGTAAAATTTAATTTTAATAAAATATCAAAGAAATATTGCCGCAAAGACATCTTCTTTTTGATATCTCTCCACTACTTATTGGTTATCACTCGATCAGGCGTGATTCCGTTGTGGGCTGCGGCGAAGCGATAGTAGCAAAGTAAACTCAAATATAAAATAGAATTTTATTGATGAATTTAAGGCTGCGTGCAATAATCGCCACACTTCATGGCCATTCCTGCCGCCTGTGGGTTTCAGGCGGCGCCATGCACAACAACGACGGCAACGCAAAAAAGCGTTGCGGAGACAGGAGCAGGACAGCGTGACGAGCGAGCGTGCCAAGCCGGCGCGCATCGACCGGCTTCATGGGCTTCACTGACATTTGTTCTTAACACCCTTTTTCTACTGAGACGATGACCACCATCACTTCCATGCGCGTACTGGACGTACGTTTCCCGACTTCGAAGACGCTCGACGGCTCCGACGCCATGAATCCGGATCCGGACTACTCCGCCGCCTACGTGATCCTGGAAACCGACCAGTCCGGCCTCGAAGGCCACGGCCTGACCTTCACCATCGGTCGCGGCAACGAGATTTGCTGCGCTGCCATCAAGGCGATGGAGCATCTGGTGGTCGGCCTCGACCTGGCCTGGGTCAGTGAAGACATGGGACGGTTCTGGCGCACCATCACCTCCGACAGCCAGCTGCGCTGGATCGGCCCGGACAAGGGCGCGATCCATCTCGCCACCGGCGCCGTCGTCAATGCGGTCTGGGACCTGTGGGCCAAGGCGGAAGGCAAGCCGCTGTGGAAGCTGGTGGCCGGCATGTCGCCGGAAGAGCTGGTGCGCAGCATCGACTTCCGCTACATCACCGACTGCATCACGCCCGACGAAGCGCTGGCGCTGCTGCGCGCACAGGCGCCCGGCAAGGCCGAACGCATCCGCCTGCTGGAGCAGAACGGTTATCCCTGCTACACCACCTCGGCCGGCTGGCTGGGCTACGACGACGCCAAGCTGCGCCGCCTGTGCAAGGAAGCCATCGATGGCGGTTTCAACCACATCAAACTCAAGGTTGGCCGCGATCTCGCCGACGACAAGCGCCGCGTCACCATTGCGCGTGAAGTCATCGGGCCGGATCGTCACCTGATGATCGACGCCAACCAGGTCTGGGAAGTCGACCAGGCGATCGAATGGGTGAATGAGCTGGCCTTCGCCAAGCCATGGTTCATCGAAGAGCCGACCAGCCCGGACGACGTCGAAGGCCACCGCAAGATCCGCGAAGGCATCGGCGCCGTCAAGGTCGCCACCGGCGAGATGTGCCAGAACCGCGTGCTGTTCAAGCAGTTCATCATGCGCGGCGCCATCGACGTGGTGCAGATCGACTCCTGCCGACTCGGCGGCGTCAACGAAATCCTCGCGGTGCTGCTGATGGCGGCCAAATACAAGTTGCCGGTCTGTCCGCACGCCGGCGGCGTCGGCCTGTGCGAATACGTGCAACATCTGTCGATGATCGACTATGTCTGCATTTCCGGCACCCTCGAAGGACGCGTGACCGAATACGTCGATCATTTGCACGAGCACTTTATCGACGCCTGCGTGGTCAAAGGGGCTGCCTACATGCCGCCGACCGCACCGGGATTCTCGATTACGATGAAGCCGGAATCGCTGGAGCAATATCGCTTCCGCGGCTGATCAAAAAAACAAGACAACAATAGCGATTGAAACAATCGCAACACGGAGACAAACGTGGATTTACATCTCAAAGACAAAGTCGTGATCGTCACCGGCGGCGCGTCGGGCATCGGCGGCGCCATCTCGCTGCAGCTGGCCGCTGAAGGCGCGATTCCCGTGGTGTTCGGCAAGAGCCAGCCCCATGACGCTTTCCGGGAGCAGTTGCTGAAACTGCAACCGCAGGCGCGCTTCTTCCTGCTCGACCTGACCGATGAAGGGAAGTGCGAGCAAGCGATTGCCGAGACCGTGCGGGCATTCGGCCGCCTCGACGGCCTCGTCAACAACGCCGGCGTCAACGACAGCGTCGGCCTCGACGCCGGCCGTGCCGCCTTCATGCAATCGCTGGAAAAAAACCTCATTCATTATTACGTCATGGCGCACTATTGCGTACCACACCTCAAGGCCACGCGCGGCGCCGTCGTCAACGTCTCGTCCAAGACCGCCGTCACCGGCCAGGGCAACACCAGCGGCTATTGCGCATCGAAGGGCGCGCAACTGTCGCTGACACGCGAATGGGCGGCCGCACTGGCCAATGACGGCGTGCGCGTCAATGCGCTGATCCCGGCCGAAGTCATGACGCCGCTGTACGAGAAATGGATTTCCGGTTTCGACAATCCGCAAGAGAAGATCGCTTCGATTGCCAGCAAGATTCCGTTCGGCAAGCGCTTCACGACCTCGGAAGAAATGGCCGACACTGCCGTCTTCCTGCTGTCGGATCGCGCCGCCCACACCACCGGGCAATGGGTGTTCGTCGACGGCGGCTATACCCACCTCGACCGCGCGTTGAGCTGAGGGGCGAGCCATGCGTTACTGCCTCGCACTCGACCTGAAAGACGACGCGGCGCTGATCGCGCGCTACGAAGAACATCATCGCCGCATCTGGCCGGAGATCGCCGCGCATCTGCGCGCACACGGCGTGACCGGCATGGAAATCTACCGGCTCGGTACGCGCATGACGATGATCATGGACACTGACGACGCCGTGTATGACGCGGCGGCAATGGCGCAGGCAATGGAAAGCGATCCCAAAGTACAGGAATGGGAAACGCTGATGTGGCAATTCCAGGCGCCGACGCCGTGGACGCCGCAAGGAGAGAAATGGGTGCCGATGGCGAAGATCTTCGACCTGAAGGCGCAGTGAGGGCAACAGCAGTAGTGAAACAAACAACACGGCCGATCAATACAACAAGGCTGGTTTGCATCAACGAGGCAGGCATGCAATCAGAAAATACAGAGACCGCAAACGAATCGGGTTACCTGATCTCGCTGCGTAACGTTACCAAACGCTTCCCCGGCGTGCTGGCGCTGGACAATTGTCAGCTCGACCTGCTGCCGGGCGAAGTGCATGCGCTCATGGGCGAAAACGGCGCCGGAAAATCGACGCTGATGAAGATCCTGTCGGGCGTCTATCAGAAGGACGAAGGCAGCATCTTCGTCGACGGCAAGGAAGTCGATATCGACGGTCCGCGGGCGGCGCAGGAACTCGGCATCGGCATCATCCATCAGGAACTCAACCTGATGAATCACCTCAGCGCCGCGCAAAATATCTTCATCGGCCGCGAGCCGCGCGGACGTTTCGGCATGTTCCTCGACGAAGAGACCCTCAATCGCCAGACCGCCGGGATCTTCGCGCGCATGCGTCTGAAGCTCGATCCGCGCATCCAGGTCGGCGAACTGACCGTGGCCAAGCAGCAGATGGTGGAAATCGCCAAGGCGCTGTCCTTCAATTCGCGCGTCCTGATCATGGACGAGCCGACCGCCGCGCTCAACAACGCCGAGATCGACGAGCTGTTCCGCATCATCCGCGACCTGCAAACGCAGGGCGTCGGCATCGTCTACATCTCGCACAAGATGGATGAGTTGCGCCGCATTTCCAATCGCGTCACCGTCATGCGCGACGGCAAATACATCGCCACCGTGCCGACCGAAGAAACCCCGATCGACACCATCATCAGCATGATGGTCGGCCGCCAGCTCGACGGCGCACGACCGGTCACCGCCAATGCCGGCGACAACAAGATCGTCCTGGAGGTCAAGGGATTGACGCGCGGTCATGCCATCCGCGACGTCAGCTTCCAGTTGCGCAAGGGTGAAATCCTCGGCTTCGCCGGCCTGATGGGCGCCGGCCGCACCGAAGTCGCACGCGCCATCTTCGGCGCCGATCCGCTCGATGCCGGCGAGATCTTCATCCACGGCGGCAAGGCCGTGATCAAGTCGCCGTCCGACGCCGTCGCCCACGGCATCGGCTATCTCTCGGAAGATCGCAAGCACTTCGGCCTGGCCACCGGCCTCGACGTCAAGGCCAACGTGGTCATGTCGAGCATGAATCGCTTCCTGAAGAAGGGTTTGTTCCTCGACCAGGCCGCGATCCGCAGCACCGCGCAAAGCTACGTGCGCCAGCTTTCCATCAAGACGCCGTCGATCGACCAGCCGGCGCGCCTGCTGTCCGGCGGCAACCAGCAAAAGATCGTGATCGCCAAGTGGCTGCTGCGCGACTGCGACATCCTGTTCTTCGACGAGCCCACGCGCGGCATCGACATCGGCGCCAAGAGCGAAATCTACAAGCTGCTCAACACGCTGGCGGAGCAAGGCAAGGCGATCGTGATGATTTCGTCCGAGCTGCCGGAAGTTCTGCGCATGAGCCATCGCGTGCTGGTCATGTGCGAAGGGCGCATCACCGGCGAACTCAGCGCGGCCGAAGCCTCGCAGGAAAAAATCATGCAACTGGCCACGCAGCGTCCCTCCGCTGTGGCCACCGCTGCCACCACCACACATTGAAGAAGACGACCATGGCAAATACTCCCAACCCACTGTCGCAAGCAAACCTGACCATGACACCTGCAACCGATTCAGAAGCCGGCGCCGGCAGCCTGCGCGCGCGCCTGTTCCACCCGTCGACACGGCAAAAACTGCTGGCCTTCGCCAGCCTGCTGGCGCTGATCGTGTTCTTCAGCATCGCCAACGACAACTTCCTGCAGATCGACAATCTGGTCAGCATCCTGCAGTCCACCGCCGTCAACGGCGTGCTGGCGATCGCCTGCACCTTCGTCATCATCACCGCCGGCATCGATCTGTCGGTCGGCACCATGATGACGTTCTGCTCCGTGATGGCCGGCGTGTTCCTGACCTACTGGGGTTTGCCGATCTACTTCGGCATCTTTGCGGCGATCTTCTTCGGCGCGCTGTGCGGCTGGACGTCGGGCATGCTGATCGCCAAGCTCAAGGTGCCGCCGTTCATCGCCACGCTGGGCATGATGATGTTGCTCAAGGGCCTGTCGCTGGTGATCTCCGGCACCAAGCCGATCTACTTCAACGATACGCCGTCGTTTCCGCAGATTTCGCAAGAATCGCTGATCGGCGACCTGATCCCGGCGCTGCCGATTCCCAACGCCGTGCTGATCCTGTTCCTGGTGGCGATCGCCGCCGGCGTCATCCTGAACAAGACCGTGTTCGGCCGCTACACCTTCGCGCTGGGCAGCAATGAAGAAGCGCTGCGCCTGTCCGGCGTCAAGGTGGATTTCTGGAAGGTCACCGTCTACACCGTCAGCGGCGCCATCTGCGGCATCGCCGGCCTACTGATCGCCTCCCGCCTGAATTCGGCGCAACCGGCGCTGGGGCAGGGCTACGAGCTCGACGCCATCGCCGCCGTGGTGATCGGCGGCACTTCGCTGTCGGGCGGCACCGGCACCATCCTCGGCACCATCATCGGCGCCTTCATCATGAGCGTGCTGATCAACGGCCTGCGCATCATGTCGGTGGCGCAGGAATGGCAAACCGTAGTCACCGGCGTGATCATCATCCTGGCGGTCTATATGGATATCCTGCGCCGCCGCCGCCAATAACCTGCCCACGATCTTACTGCGAGGACGTGATCCGCGAATTGGAGACCCTTGGGCGGTGCTCGGAATCCTCATGTGCTCCAGCACATTCCGGTTCCTCCGCTCCGTCCGCCACCGGCTGACGGCCTCTCGCTACAGATCGTGAACAGGTTGGAGTTTTAGCTGGACCCCGCTGTTTTTACATTCATCAAGGAGACTTAAAAATGATAAAGAGAAGAGCCCTCAACATCGCCCTCGGCCTCAGTTTTGCATTCGGCTCAAGCGGCATTGCGCAAGCGCAGGAAATCTATATTCCGCTGGTCTCGAAAGGCTTCCAGCATCAATTCTGGCAAGCGGTGAAGGCCGGCGCCAACCAGGCCGCGACCGACTACAAGGTCAAGGTGACTTTCGAGGGGCCGGAAACCGAAGCCATGGTCGACAAGCAGATCGACATGCTGTCCGCCGCACTGGCCAAGAAGCCGCAGGCAATCGGTTTTGCCGCGCTCGACAGCAAGGCTGCGCTGCCGCTGCTGAAGAAGGCGCAAGCCGCGAAGATTCCGGTGATCGCATTTGACTCCGGCGTCGACAGCGACATCCCGGTCACGACCACGACTACGGACAACAAGGCCGCCGCTGCACTGGCCGCCGACAAGATGGCCGAACTGATCGGCAAGGAAGGCGAAGTCGCCGTGGTCGCGCATGACCAGACCAGCCGCACCGGCATCGACCGTCGCGACGGCTTCGTCGATCGCATGAAATCGGCCTATCCGAAGATCAAGATCGTCAGCATCCAGTACGGCGCCGGCGACCAGCTGAAGTCGACCGAAGTCACCAAGTCCATCCTGCAGGCTTATCCGAAACTCAAGGGCGCCTTCGGCACCAATGAAGGTTCGGCGATCGGCGTGCTCAATGGCGCCAGGGAAATGAAGCGCAAGGTCGTCATTATCGGCTTCGACTCCGGCAAGCAGCAGAAGGATGCCATCCGCGACGGCCAGATGGCCGGCGCGATCACGCAAAACCCGGTCGGCATCGGTTACAAGACCGTCGAAGCTGCAGTCAAGGCGCTCAAGGGCGAGAAGCTGCCGAAGATCATCGACACCGGTTTCTACTGGTACGACAAGAGCAACATCGCCGATCCGAAGATCGCGGCAGTGCTGTACGACTGATCGTCTGATCATTTGACCTGAGGATCCGATGCCGGCGGCATTCGCACACTGCGGATACGCCGGCATTCTCATTTGATATTTTCCATTTTTCTCTGATCAGGCCATGACCATGCGCATCGATGCACATCAACATTTCTGGCGCTATCGCGCCGAAGATTACCCATGGATAGGCGCCGGCATGGACGTGCTGGCGCAGGACAAGCTGCCGGCCGATCTGCTGCCGCTGTTGCGCGCACATCAGCTGGATGCGTCGATTGCCGTGCAGGCGCGTTCGGGCCGCGACGAGACGCGCTTTCTGCTCGGGCTGGCGCAGGAGCATGATTTCATCGCCGGCGTGGTCGGCTGGGAAAACCTCGCCGTGCCCGACCTCGGCGAGCGCCTCGATGAATGGCATGGCGGCGACAAGCTGCTGGGTTTCCGCCATCAGGTGCAAGATGAAGCCGATGCGGGCGCCTTCCTGGAACACGCCGATTTCAATCGCGGCGTGGCGTTGCTGCAGGAGCGTCACTACGTCTACGACGTGCTGGTGTTCGAAAGCCAGTTGGCCGACACGCAGGCATTCTGCGCACGCCATGACAAGCACTGGCTGGTGCTGGATCATCTCGGCAAGCCGGCGCTGCGCGAGTTTGGCAAAAACGGCGGCAACAGCGACGACGCCTTGTGGCGCTGGGAAAAGGAATTGCTGGCGCTGGGCGCATTGCCGCACGTGGTATGCAAGCTGTCGGGACTGGTAACCGAAGCCGACTGGCAGAACGGCCTGCAGCCGGCCGACTACCAGCACATCCGCATCTGCCTCGATACCGCGCTGGAAGCCTTCGGTCCGCAGCGCTTGATGTTCGGTTCGGACTGGCCGGTGTGTTTGCTGGCTGACTCTTACGACAAGGTAGCGGATCTGATTGCCGACTGGGCGACGAGCAACCTGAACAAAGACGAGCAGGACGCTTTGTGGGGTGGAACAGCGGCGCGTTGTTACGGCATCAAAGTCCGATAGCCCGGACGGTTATTTTTCAATTGCCCTGCACCAGTTGCAAGGGCGTCGCCATTACGGTGTTCAGTTCGCGCATGCTGGCCGGCCGCTGGGCCACCAGCGTCAGCACCCATTCCTGAAGATAGGTCGCACCCGGCGTGTTCTTGCCGGTGCGATCATTGGGTACACCAAGCACACGCTGCCAGCCGCGCACGATCATGCCGTCGGCATGCATGCTCAGCAATTGCGGTTCATACAGCGGCGACAGCAACAAGACCGTCGTCCCATCCGCATTTTTCGCACCTTCGGGCGCGCTCAGCGTCATCTGACGCGTGGTGCCGGCCATGCTCATCGTCACGATGCCGGCGAAACCGGCGTCGGCAGCCACTTCCGCCTCGGTGCGGCGGATTCCGTCATGTCTTAATTGTCGAATTATACTGTACATAAATACAGTATATTCCAAAATTGTCCCTCGGCGCAATACGAGTTCTTGCTGTCAAATTCGTCTTCGGGCGTGCTGCTGCGAAAGTACCCAAGGCTGCACGCGGTATATGAATATGCGGATATATTCGTGGCGGCGGCGTGGCGCGCGCAAGAGAATCAACGATTGATTTTTTCTTTCTGGAGTGCGCCATGAGCCGCGATTTGCTGTTGTTGCTGGAAGCCGGATTTACCGACCCGAACCATCCCGGTGAACGTTTCATCTGCCCCGACGGCGCGCCCATCGAAGGCCTGCTGGCCGGCGATCCGGAGCATGCCGGACGCCTCGACGTCCAGCGCCTGCCCTTCGCCAAGCCGCGCCAGAAGGTGATCGCCGCGCTCGATGCGGATCACCAGAGCCTGCCGGTGCTGATCCTTGGCGATGAACAACCGCTGCCGGCCGACAGCGCGCACGTGCAGCAGCTCGGCGACAAGCGCTTCATCACCGACACGCGCCGCATCCTCGACCTGCTGGCGGAACGCCACGGGTTCTTCAAGGTGCATTGATGCATCATCGGTTCGCGCCGATGTCGGCGCGGGCGCTTCCGACCTGATCCTTCCCGCCCCGACCGGAGTATTCCCATGAGCGAATCCAGCACGCGCCCGCGCCAGCTGCATCTCAACATCAACGTCCTGCATTCCGGTTTCGTGCCTTCGGCCTGGCGCCTTCCCGACGCCGATCCGCATGCCTTCATCGACGTCGGCCATTACATCCGCGTGGCGCAGATCGCCGAAGCCGCGAAGTTCGATGCGGTCTTCCTGGCCGACAACGTCTCCATCATCGAGCAGATCGATTTCCGCCCCATCACGGCGCTGGAACCGACCGTGCTGCTGGCCAGCGTGGCGGCGGCGACCACCCACATCGGCGTGATCGGCACCGCCTCGACCAGCTACAACGAGCCGTACAACATCGCGCGCCGCTTCGCCACGCTGGACCATGTCAGCAAGGGCCGCGCAGGATGGAACGTGGTCACCACCGCCGATCTCGGCTCGGCGCGCAACTTCGGCCGCGACGCAGTGCCGAACCACGCTGAACGCTATGCGCGCGCGGCCGAGTTCACCGACGTGGTCAAGGCCTTGTGGGACAGTTGGGAAGACGACGCGGTGATCGGCGACAAGGTCGGCGGCCGCTTCATCGACACCGCCAAGGTGCAGCCGATCGCGCATCGCGGCACGCACTTTTCCGTACACGGCCCGCTCAACTTGCCGCGCACGCCGCAAGGCCATCCGGTGCTGGTGCAGGCGGGCGGTTCCGCCGACGGCCGCGACCTTGCTGCGCGCCATGCCGAGGCGGTATTCTCGGCATCGCAGTCGTTCGAGGAATCGCAGGCTTACGGCCGCGAACTCAATGCGCGCGCAGCGGCCTACGGACGCGGTCCGCATGCGGTCAAGATCCTGGCCGGGCTGACCACCATCATCGGCGCCACGGAAGCGGACGCGATTCGCCGGCGCGACGAGCTGATCGACATGATCCCCTGGAGCTACAACATCAATCGCCTGGCCGGCATCCTGGGCGTGGCGCCGGAACGCATCAAGCTCGATGAACGCCTGCCCGACGATATCGCCCTGCCCAGCAACGGCAATGGCAATCACACCTTCTTCAACGCCACGCTGGCGCAGGCGCGGCAGCACGGCTACACCGCGCGGCAGTTGGTGTATGCATTGGCGGGCGGCGGCGGTCACCGCGTCGTGGTCGGCACACCCGAACAGGTCGCCGACGACATCGAGCACTGGTTCAAGGGCGGTGCAGCCGATGGCTTCAACCTGATGCCGGATGCGCTGCCGAGCGGCTTGCAGGACTTCACCGACGGCGTCGTGCCGATCCTGCAGAAGCGCGGCATTTTCCGCCGCGACTATGAGGGAACGACACTGCGTGAACATCTGGGACTGGCCCGTCCGGGCGGACGCAAGAGCATTGCCGACGCCGCCTGAAGCATGAATTAGTGACGATGATCGAAGCGGCGCGATACGCGCTCACCTACCAGCTGGATGACGGACACCAGCGCAATCAGGATCACGATGACTTCAAACATCACGCGCGTCTCATAGCGCTCGTAACCGTAACGAATCGCCAGGTCGCCCAGCCCGCCGGCGCCGACCGCGCCGGCCATGGCGGAGGCGTTGATCATCGCGATTACGCTGACCGTCATGCCGCCGACGATGCCGGGCAAGGCTTCCGGCAATAGCACGTGGCGGATGATGTGGCGACGCCGGCAGCCCATCGCGCGCGCCGCTTCCACCAGGCCGGGATCGACGTCGTTGAGGCTGACCTGCGCGATGCGCGCATAAAACGGAATCAGATTCACCGTCAGCGGCACCACCGCCGCCCAGGTGCCGAGCGTGGTGCCGACCAGGAAGCGGGTCACCGGCAGCAGCGCCACCAGCATGATGATGAACGGCACCGCGCGGAAGATGTTGACCGTCACCGACAGCCCGCGATGCAGGCGTGGTTTCGGATACAGGCTGCTTTTGGCGGTCACCGTCAGTACGATCGCCAGCAGCAGGCCGAGGCCGATGGCGATCAGCGCCGAGGCGCTTACCATCAGCAAGGTTTCAAAGAAAGCCTGGAAATATTTGTTAAGCGGGGGCAGGGACATAACCGAGAACCTCAATGAAATCAGCGCCGTGTTTTCGTCCAAAGGTCTGTCCAAATACGCCGTTGTTTTTTATCGATTGCCACGACGCCGCCGGCAAGGACACCAGCAAATTTCCCTGAGCATGTCCGCGGATGCGATCAAGGCCGCCGTGGATCAGTGTCGCGTCGGGACCAAGCAAGGCCAGCTGTTGCAGGCTGACGCCCTGCGGTTGCGCCGCGCCGTTGAAGCGCAGGCTCAGCAGCGCATTGCCAGGTTTCCCATCAAGATCATCGACCAACTGCGCCGCCAGGTCGGCCGGCAAGCCATGCTGCAGTGGGCGCAGCAGCGCGCGCGTGGCGGGCGCCTGCGGATCGCCGAACACGCGCCACACTTCACCCTGTTCGACCGCCCGGCCATGGTCCAGCACCAGCACGCGATCGCAGATTTCGCGTATCACCGCCATGTCGTGCGTGATCAGCACCACCGTCAGATCCATCTTGTTGCTGACGTCGCGCAGCAAGGCCAGGATGGCTTGCGTCGATTCGGGATCGAGCGCCGACGTCGCTTCATCGCAAAGCAGGATTTCGGGATCGTGCACCAATGCGCGGGCAATGCCGACGCGTTGTTTCTGGCCGCCCGAGAGTTTGGCCGGATACACCTCGGCCTTGTCGCTCAGGCCGACCAGTTCAAGCAGGGCGTCGACGCGCTTGCGGACCGCGTCCGGCTTGACGCCGGCCACGCGCAGCGGCAGGCCGACATTGTCGCGCACGGTCTTGGCCGACAACAGATTGAAATGCTGGAAGATCATGCCGACGCGGCGGCGCAATTGCACCAGTCCGTCTTCATCGAGTCCGCCGACTTGCAAGCCGTCGATGGCGATGCCGCCCGCGTCGGGCCGCTCCAGTGCATTGATGGTGCGCAGCAAGGTCGACTTGCCGGCGCCGCTGCGGCCGATGATGCCGAAGATTTCTCCGCGCGCGACCGTGAACGAGACATCGCGCAGCGCGTGCACGATGCCGCTCGGCGCCGGATATTGTCTGGAGACTTCGGAAAAGCTCAGATGCACGTCGCTCGCTACTGCCGCAGCGGGTGACAGCAGCGGCGCCGCTGATGATAATGACGCCACCGACGACGGCGCCGACCCTCCTGCACCGGCGCCGATCAAAGCAGCGATACTCAAAATACCGGCACCACCGAGCCGCCGTATTGCTTCTGGATGAACTGGCGCACTTCTTCCGATTGGTAAGCCTTCACCAGCGGCGCGACCCATGCGGCGTTCTTGTCCTGCTCGCGCACCACGATGATGTTGACGTAGGGGTTGTTTTCGCGCTTCTCGACGGCGATGCCGTCACGCGTGGCGATCAGGCCGGCCTGGTAGGCGAAGGTGTTGACGATGGCGGCCGTGTCGACGTCTTCCAGCGAGCGCGCCAGCACCACCGAGGCGGCTTCGGTCAGCGTGATCTTCTTCTTGTAGGCCGTAATGTCGTTCAGCGACACCGTGCCGGTGAACGGATCGAAGCCGTCGCGCAGCGTGATCAGGCCGGCGTCGCGCAACACCACCAGTGCGCGCGTCTGGTTGCTGGGATCGTTGGGAATGGCGACCTTGGCGCCGTCAGGCAGGTCCCTGATCGATTTGTATTTTTTGGAATAGAACGCGATCGGCGAGATGTAGGTATTGCCGACCACGCTCAGCTTGTAGCCGCGCTGCTTGATCTGGTCGCGCAGGAAGGGAATGTGCTGGAACGAGTTGGCGTCGAGGTCGCCGTTGTTGAGCGCTTCATTCGGACTCGCTGCGCCCGAGATGACGACCGCTTCGACGTTCAGGCCGTTCTTCCTGGCGACCTTGGTGACGACTTCCCAGATCTGTTCGTCGGTGCCGCCGCGCACGCCGACGCGCAGCGGTTTGTCGGCCGCCTGGGCTTGGGTGAGGCCCATGACGGAGATCAGTGCGGCTGCGACGATGGCATGCACGCGGAATCGATAGGACAGGTTCATGCTGGTTCCTCTGATGTTTTTATGGACAGGGTGGTGATGCGGAGATAGTGACCAGGCTTATTTGGTCTTGAAATAATCCGGCAGGCGGAAGCCGTCATAGAAGCGATCGGCGCGGATCGCGTTCTGGAACGTGTCGGAGCGGTAGGCCTCGACGATGTCGCGCGCATATTGATCGGTCTGCTTCGTCTTCTTGACCGCCAGCACGTTGATGTAGGCCGGCGTCATGTCTTCCAGGATGAAGGCTTCCGACAGCTTGAGCTTGGCGAAGATGGCAAAGTTGCCCTGGATCGCGGCGAAGTCGGCGTCGTCCAGCGCGCGCGGGCCCTGGGCATTTTCCAGAAGCACCAGCTTGAGGCCGACCTTGTTCTCGACCACATCGAGTTCGGTGACGTCGACCGGATTGGCGTTCTCCCTGATCCTGATCCAGCCCAGGCGCTGCAGGATCCACAGCGCGCGTTGCAGATTGACCGGATCGTTCGGCACGGCGACGGTGAAGCCCTTCTTGAGGCCGTCGAGGCTGCGATGCTTCTTCGAATACAGGCCCATCGGCGGCGTCGGCACCTGCACGATGCCGACCAGGTCGGTCTTGTTGCGTTCGTTGTACGATTTCAGGAACACCGAATGCTGCATCACGTTGGCGTCGATGTCGCCCTTGAAGACGGCGCTGTTGGCTTCCAGCCCGGTGCTGAATTCGTAGTATTTGATCTTGTAGCCTTTCTTTTCCAGCTCGGGCTGCACGCCGACCTTGAATTCGTCGATGTAAGGACCGGGTACGAAACCCACGCGCAGTTCCGGCTTTTGCGGCGCTGCCGATGCTTGTGCGGCGAACAGCGCAATGCTGCTCAACACGAGCGCAGCGAAGAAACGATGGACGACGCGATTACGCATACGACACCCCGAAACGTTCGTTGGGCGGATTATCGTTGAGGTGGTAGTCGCCGATGGCGGCTTCGCGCTGCGTCGCCGGATTGTGCGAGGCCAGCGTGCGCGCGTTGCGCCAGTGGCGATCGAGCCGGCGCTTGTCGCTGGTGGCCGAGGCGCCGCCGACTTCGAACAGCAGCGTGGCGGCTTCCAGCACCTGGCCGATGACGACCTGCTGGGCCTGGAAGGTCTGCACGTCGAGGGCGATGTAATCCTCGGGTTTGGCGGTGCCGGCCAGACGCGCCTGGTGCACGGCGTGGATGGCGTTGGCGACGGCGTTGACCAGTTGTTCCGCCGACCAGGCCAGGCTGGCGAGGCGGCCGACCACGCGATGCACCAGCGGATTTTCACGCGGGCTGGATACTCCCGGCACGCCGAAAGTGCGCGTGCGCGCCTGCGTGAACGCCACCGCATCGCGTTGCACCGCGCGCGCGATGCCGGCCAGCGTGGCCAGGTGCACGGTCTGGTAGAACGCGGTGATGATGGTGTTGCGACGCGGTTGCGAGACGTGATAGCGATCGAGGATCTGCTGTTGTGTCACGAGGACTTTGTCGAAGCGCGTGGTGCCGCTGCCGGTCAGGCGCTGGCCGAAGCCGTCCCAGTCGTCCACGCGCGTCACGCCCGGCGTGTCGCTCTTGATCAGGACGTTGAGATCGGACTCGTCGTCGTGCGCGCGCACCAGAATCCAGTCGGCGTACAGCGTGCCGGTCGAATAATATTTTTCGCCGTTCAGCAGGAAGTGATCGGGACGCTTGTCGGGATCCGGCGTGACGGTAACCGAGTTGCCGGTGGCGCCGGTGCGCTCCGAGGCGGCCGCGCCGAAGGTCTCGCCCTTGCCGATCACGCCGAGCCAGTGACGCGTGTCTTCGTCGTCCTTGCGCTCCAGCAGCAATTCTGTGAAGCCGGCGTTCACGCGCAGGATTTGCGGCAGGTTCGATTCGGCCTCCGCCAGGCGAGTCAGAAGACTGAAGAACTGCGGCAGCGTGACGCCGCTGCCGCCGTGTTCGACCGGCACGCGCAGCGATGTGAAGCCGGCATCCTTGAGCCATTGCACGGCTTCATACGGCAGGTCGCGGTCGTTTTCGCGATCGATGCTGCCTTCCGCGATGCGCGCGAAGATGGGTTCAAAACGCGCCAGCAAGGCGTCGAACGACGGTGGATGTGATGCTTGGGTCATGAGTTGCCTCGGTTATCTGCGGTTATCTGCTTTGCGATGATCGGGATGCGCACGGACTTGCGGCGAAGCAAGTCCGCATCTTCAAGCGCCGATTATCTGGCAGCGAAACTCGCTTGATAACGAAGATAAACAGATATCCATATGCCCTCCTGCAGAGGGCCGCATGCTGCTGCCCGGCTTTGGGCGTTCCCCTATCCAGGGCGGAGCGCGGGAATTCAAGGGCGTTGATTGTTCTATGGATGGAACGATGAATCCGAATTTTGCCTCCTAGTGCACTTTCAACGCAAAACCTACACTTCAGTCCAAGCAGTCGCACTTGCAGCATCACACAGCAAACGCCGCTGCGCTTTACCGGAAGGCTTCGAACGCTTCGTTGCCACAAGCACAACGCCAATAACGCACACAATGCAAACAAGGAGCATCACCATGAACACCACTACCGCACGTCTGGACCGCAGCGTCCTGCAACTCACCGCCGCCGTCCTGCTGATCGCCGTCGCAGGCACTTTCGCCGCCGGCAGCGCCCTGGCCGCCAACGAACCGTCCGACACTGCGCAAGCGCAGCCGGTGAGCGTCCGGCAAACCGTCAAGACGCCGTCGAAGTCCTCGATCAAGCGTCAGGAAATCCAGCAAAAGCTGGCCCGCCATGAGCCGCTGACTTATATCGAAACACTGTATCTGCGTTAATCGACGGCGCCATCAGCCAATACGCATATTTCCGCTGCCGGTTTTCATGAGAAACCGCGCAGCAAGCAACCACCTCACCAGGGAACCATCATGAACATCAAGAAAATCGCCGGCGGCCTGCTTTTCCTTTCCATCGTCGGCAGCGCCATGGCTGAAGAAGCCTATCCGCCAGAAACACAAATCGTCTCGCACAAAACCCGTGCCGAAGTGATCGAAGAATTGAAGCAAGCGCGCGCCAACGGCGAGATCATCAACAACGATCTGTATCCGGTCGAAGTGCAGCACAAGTCGACCGCGACACGCCAGGCCGTGATCGAAGAACTGAAGCAGGCCCGTCAGCATGGCGGTGCGGACGTCAATGGCGGCGCCTGATCGTTGAACAATCGTTGAGCAATTTTCCGACGCCGACAAGACCGGTCGAACCCCGCCTTCCGGTCTTGTCGGCGCCTCATCGGAAACGCCGGTTCGCAGTTTGGAACCGGCGCCTATCATGAAAAAAATCCTCGGTATTTACAGTAGTTCCAGGCAGCATCGCATCGGCGACGGCCTGCTCGCGCATACGCTGTTTTCAAAACGCATGCTGGGACGGCACGTCAGTCCTTTCTTGCTGCTCGATCATGTCGGATCGGCGGACAGCACTGCGCCGGATGCCTGTGCGCGCCAGCTGTATCGAGGCTGCAACGTGTTGACCATGGTGCAGCAAGGTCGCCTGGAATATGTCGACGCCGATGGCAGGAAGCAGGTCCTCAATGCCGGCGATGTGCAATGGCGCAGCGTGACCGACGAGCACGACGCGGCAAGTTTCCGTGCCGCGGCCGCCGGCGGCAATGCGCGTGAAGCCTCGCCGCAAGTGCTGCAGTTGTGGATCGACGTGCCGACCTCGGCATCCTTGTCCTGCTCCGGGAAAATTGTCACGGCCGACAAGATTCCCTCCATCGCCTTGCCTGACGGCGCCGGCAGCATCCGCGTGATCGCGGGAGATTGCCTGAACCGGCGCGGCGCGATGCCGACCATGTCGTCGTTCGATGTATGGCAATTGCAATTGAAGTCGCGCTGCCTGAGCGAGTTCAATACGGTCGAAGGACGCACGTTGTTGCTGGCGATCCTGAGCGGATCGGTGCTGATCAACGGCGACCATGCAGCGCTTGGCGGTGAGGTCGTGATGCTTGATCGCCCCGGCGCGGGTTTGTTGCTGGAAACGCGTGCGGACACCACGGCCCTGCTGCTGAGTGGCGAACCTGTCGACGCCGGCAGTGCGGTGTTTCAATAATCTTCCAGTTCGTCGAAACGTTTGGCGAGGAAGTCGATCAGTTGCCGCACCGACGGCAACAGGAAACGCCGCGACGAATACACGGCGTGGATGATGCCGGACTTCGGCGACCATTCAGGCAATACTTTCACCAGCGCGCCGCTGCGCAACTCATCGATGACCACCATGGTCGGCAGATAGACGATGCCGGCGCCGGCCACGGCGGCGCGCTTGAGCGCCGTGGCGTCATCGGTCATCAGTCGCGGCGTGTGACGGATCGATGCCGTTTCGCCGTCGGCGTTTTCCAGATGCCAGACATGCTGCTCCACCGGGATCGCCAGGCTCATGCTGGGGAAGCGGTGCAGGTCTGCCGGCACTTCGGGGACGCGGCATTTCTCCAGCAGCGCCGGACTGGCCGCCAGGCACCAGTGGCGCACGCCAAAAATCTTCAGCACCAGGTCGCTGTCCTGCAAAGGCGGCAACAAGACGCGCAGCGCGACGTCGATGCCTTCGTTGACGACATCGACGCGCCGGTTGGTCGACTCCACCTGCAAGGTCACGCGCGGATGTTCGATCAGGAAATCCGCCAGCATCACTCCCACCCGACCATGCAGCAGCGCCACCGGACAGGTCAGCCGCACCGTGCCTTGCGGTTCGGCGCGATTTCGTTCGACGGCTTCCTGCGCGGCTTCGGCTTCCACCAGCATGGCCTTGCAGTGCTCGTAATAGCTTTGCCCGATTTCAGTCACCGACAGGCTGCGCGTGGAGCGCTGGATCAGGCGCGCACCGAGGCGCTCTTCCAGCTGCGCGATGCGCCGGCTCAGTTTCGATTTGGGAATGCCCAGCGCGCGACCGGCGGCGGCGAAACCGCGATGGTCCACCACCTGCGCGAAGTAATAGAGGTCGTTCAGATCTTGCGTCATGCGCCTTCCCTGTTTGTTTTTTGTGCGCATCCGATGTCGGCTGCCCGCCAATTATCGACCGAAAAGCCGCGCCCCGCTTGACGATGCCGCGGGGCGGTAGAATATGCACCTTCTTGTCCTTTCCCACCGCCATGAACTGTCGCTCCAACTGCGGCGCGTGCTGCACCGCGCCTTCCATTTCCAGCCCGATTCCGGGCATGCCGAACGGCAAGCCGGCGGGCGTGCCTTGCGTGCAATTGATGGATGACTTGCGCTGCGCGATTTTCGGCCAACCGGAACGACCGGCATGTTGCTCGGGATTGCAGGCGTCGGCGGAGATGTGCGGCGATGGCCGCGAGATGGCGATGCAGTGGCTGGGGACGCTGGAACGGCTGACCGCGCCCGACCGGAACACGGTTCCGGCCTGATGCGCGTCTCTTTCAATGCTTACTGCGGCAAGGCCTTGGCCGCCGCGACCACCTTGGCGGTGTCGAAGTTGTTGATCGCCGGGATGAACTGGTTGGTGTAGAGGTCTTCCAGTTTCGGACTGGTCTGGATGATGTTGTTGGCTTTCATGAACGCCACCATGTTGGCCACCGCGCTGATCGGGATTTCACCCCACTTGACGCCCGGTTCCAGTTTCAGGAATTCCCCACGCGTCTGGATGATGTGCAGACCCTGCTTGATGGCCGTGGCGTCGTCGAGACTGGACGGCTTGGTCAGCGGAAATACTTTCCAGTGAACCTTCAGCGAGCCCTGCGGATTGGCCAGCGCCGTCACCGAACCCATGGCGACGCAGCGCAGGACTTTTTCGATGGTCTGCGGACGCTTGGCGATCATGTCGTCGCGCACGAAGTAGGAGCCGCCGAAGTTGAGCTTCTCGGCGAACGGCGAGGAGAAGCGGCGCAGCTTCAGGCCCATGTTTTCCGCCGTGGCGATCTGCGAATCCCAGGTGCCCCAGATGTCGACGCGGCCTTTCGACAACGCCGTCACGGCTTGGGCGCCGGAGCCGGTCTCCACAAACGTCACGTCCTTGTCGGGATTGACGCCGGCTTCGGTCAGCATGCCCTTGAAGATCTGCACCATCTGCGAACCGTACGACAGCACGCCAATGGTTTTTCCCTTGAAGTCGGCGATGGTCTTGACCGGCGACGAGTCGAGCACCACCGGAAACTGGAAGTTGTGGCGCATGTTGAGGTACACCGCCTTCAACGGCGCGCCCTTGGTGCGCGCGATGATGGCGGCGGCCGGACCCATGTTGACCATGTCGGCCTGGCCGGTCAGCACCGCCTGCATGGCGGTGGTGGAGTTGGTCGGCTGCAGCGTGACATCGAGGCCGGCATTTTCCCAGCACTTGGTGTAGATCGGCAGCGAGGTGTTGTTGACCTGCGAGGCGTCGAGCACGTCGGTGCCGATGGCGATGGTGACTTTTTCACGGGCCTGCGCATTGACCGCGAGGGGAATGCTGATCAGGGCGCCGGCAATGGCGCCGGTGCAGGCAAGGGTGGCAACTGTTCGTTTCATGACGTTTCCTCGTAGGTGAAGTCCAGCATGCTATCCATCTCCGCGGATACCCGCAGGTACGTATCAATCCATTCCTGCAATCGTTCAACGGCCCTGAAAATACGGCCTTCTTTTCTCCAGGAAGGCATGCCGCCCTTCCGTGAAATCTGCACTGGAAAACAATTGCAACTGGCCGTCCAGTTCCAGACCCATGACGGTGTCGAGCGAGCCCGGCAGGCGCGCCAGCGCAGCCTTGGTAAGGCCGACGGCGAGCGGCGGTGCGGCGGCGAACTGGGCCGCCAGGTCGAGCGCGGCCTGTTGCAGTTCATCGCTGTGCACCAATTGATCGGCGAGGCCGAGGCGCAAGGCTTCTTCACCATCGACCACGGCGCTGGTGTAGAGCAGCCGGCGCACCTGGCCGGCGCTGACGCGTTGCGGCAGCGACCATAGCAGGCCCATGTCGGCCATTAAACCGACGTTGGAGTACGCGGTGCAAAAACGCGCGCGTTCGCTGCACAGCACGTAGTCGCAGGCCAGCGCCAAGCCCATGCCGGCGCCGAAGGCGGTGCCGTCGACGGCGGCGATCAGCGGTTTGGGCATGTCGGTGATGGTGCGCAGCAGGCGGTGCGCCAGCGTCATGCGTTTGCGGCTGGCCAAGGCGTCGCCGGCAGGCAGGCTCGACAGATCGCCGCCGGCGCAGAAGCTGCGATCGGTGCCGGCCAGGATGATGGCGCGGCAATCGACATCGCAGGCCAGTCGCTCCAACGTTTCGGTGAGGGCCTCGCGCATTTCCGGCGCCAGCGCGTTGCGGCGCCCGGGCTGGTTCATGGTGACGCAGGCGACCGCGTCGCTGCGTTCCACGATGACGATGCTTTGCATGTCCGCTCCTCCCTGGCGTCAGGATGACCTGCGCCGATGGTGTTTTTTGCTACCGGATCAGCTGATCTTTTCGTTATTCCCTGACAACGCGTTTTGCCTTGTGCGTGCTGCGTGCGAGCGTGCCTTGCGGCAGCACTTCGACGTGCGCGCCGACGTGCAGGCGCTGTTTGATTTCCTGTGTCAGTTGCGCCGCCAATGCCGTCAAGTGCGCCGCATCGGCGGAGGCATCGGTCTGTTCCACGCGCACGTGGATGGATTTCATGAAGCCGGCGGCGTCATGCACCGAGGCGTTGATGACGAGCTGGTATTCGTCGCCGAGGCCGGGTGTGGCGCGCACCAGTTCTTCCACCGCGGAAGGAAAGATGTTGACGCCGCGCACCACCAGCATGTCGTCGGCGCGGCCGCGCACGCCGCCGACCAGGCGCGCATGCGTGCGACCGCAGCTGCACGGCGTGGCGTCGCGCAGCACGATGTCGCCGGTCCACCAGCGCACCAGCGGGCCGGCTTGTTTGTCGAGATGGGTCAGCACCAGCACGCCGGGCGTGCCGTCGGCAACGGCGGCGCCGGTTTCGGCATCGACGATTTCGGCGTAGGCGAAGTCTTCCGCCAGGTGCGGTCCGGCTTGCGCGGTGCAGTCGCCGGCGATGGGCTGGAATTCAAGGCAACCGTAGGCGTCGTAGGCGCGTGCGCCCCACAGCGCTTCGATGCGGCGACGCGTGGCGGGAATGCTGGCGCCCGGTTCTCCGCCCATCATGATGCTGCGCACGGTCGAGGCGGCGGGATCGCGGCCGCGCTTGCGCACTTCTTCGGCGAGATGGGTGATGAACGATGGCGTACCGCACAGCACCGTGCTGCCGTAAGTGAACAGCGTGTCGATCTGGCGCCCGGTGTCCTGGCTGCCGGCCGGGATCACCATGGCGCCGGCGCGCTGATAGCCGGCGGTGGCGCCGAGGCCGCCGACGAACCAGGTATAGCTGAACATGCATTGCACGATGTCGCCGGGACCGATGCCTTGGGCGCGCGCGTGACGTGCGTACAGGCCGGCCCAGCGGTCGAGGTCGTGTCCGCTCCAGAACTGCGGCGAGGGCGCCGACGTCGTGCCGGAGGAAAAATGCATGCGCCGCACCTCGCTCTGGGGCACGGTCATGAATTTGCCGAACGGCGCCTGCGGGCCGAGCGTGTTGATGTAATCAAGCTTGGTGGTAAACGGAAGTTTGCTCAGGTCGGCCAGCGAGCGCAGCTCGCCGACGTTCCAGTCCAGCTGCCGGAACAGCGGCGCATAGTAAGCGCTGTCCCTGGCGAGCCGCGCCAGCTGCACGCGCAGTTGCTCCAGCTGGAATGCCTCCAGCGTGGCGCGATCCCAGCTTTCAGCGGGATCGAGATGCGCGGGCGCGGCGGCGATCGGCGCACCGGAGCGCATGGTTATTGCTCCGCGCCGAGGCCGCGAATCGCAAAAGTGGAGATGGAGTTGGCGACCGCCAGCTTTTCGTCGTCGGTCTGGTCGGCGCGCGGACGGAACCAGATGGTGGTCCAGTTCAGTGCGCCGAAGAAGGCCTTGACGACGATCTGCAGGTCCTGGTCGGGCGCGTGGCCTTCGGTCATGACCTGGCGGATGGTGTCGCGGAACAGGTTCTCGTACTGATCGCGCAGCACCAGGATTTCCGACAGCACTTCGCGCTGGGCGGCGGTGGTTTCGCCGGCCAGGTGCATCTCCAGACCCTGCACGGCGACGCGCTGGTAGGGCAGGTGGTCCATGATCACGGTGATGTGCGCCAGCGTCATGGCGCGCAGCTTGTCGATGGCCCGGGCGTGGGATTTCGAGGCGGCTTCCTGCACGGCGGCCAGGTCCATTTCCATGCCGCGCTTGTGCACGTCGAAAAACAGGTCGGCTTTCTTGCGGTAGTGATGGTAGATCTTGCCCTTGGTGGCGCTGAGGATATCGGCGACATCGTCGATGCTGGTGGCGGCATAACCTTTTGTCATGAATGCCAGCGCGGCAGCGTCGAGAATCTCGCTGCGCGGGTCTGAATCGTCTCCGGCGAATTCATTGTTTGTCGATGCGGGACGTGCTGTGTCGACCTTCATTATGCTTGCTCCTCATTATTGAACTCGGCATGAATCGCCCGTGCGAGCACCAGTCTCTGGATCTCCGAAGTACCTTCATAAATTTCGGTGGCGCGCTGATCACGATAAAGACGCTCGACGAGCGAAGGCTTCACGAAACCTTCTCCGCCAAATACCTGTACACCGATATCGACTGCATCGTGGGCAGCCTCGCTACAGAATAACTTCGCTTGAGCGCCGATAAGCGCGACATCCTGACCAGTATCAAAACTGCGGGCGGTTTCGTATGCAAGCATTCTACCTGCGGATAACCGGGTTGCGACATCTGCAAGTTTGAAACCTATGCCCTGATGATCGAGAAGACACTGGCCGAAGGTGGTGCGAACCGCCGCCCGGCGTGCCGCAGCGTCGTATGCCGCGCGTGCGATGCCGTTCGATTGCGCCGCCACAACAACGCGTCCGACGTTAAGCGCTTCGAGCGCCAGCCTGAGTGCTTTGCCCGGCGTCGCGATCATGCAGTCGGCCGCGACCCAGGTGTCGAGCACGACGGTGCTGTTGACGGTGCCGCGCATGCCCATCTTGTCTTCGCGCGCATCGTCGCGCACGCCCTCGGCGTCGGCCGCCACCATGAAGGCGGCGATGCCGCGCCGGCCTGCGCCAGGCTCCGTTTGCGCAAATACTACGTAGTAC
This sequence comes from Herbaspirillum lusitanum, assembly GCF_026127345.1. Taxonomy (NCBI): domain Bacteria; kingdom Pseudomonadati; phylum Pseudomonadota; class Betaproteobacteria; order Burkholderiales; family Oxalobacteraceae; genus Herbaspirillum; species Herbaspirillum lusitanum. The sequence goes on from NZ_QXFG01000003.1 coordinate 187,049, forward strand.
GCGCACTCGCCGCCGCCGCCGATCCAGCGCTTCTCGCCGCGCAGCCGCCAGCCGCCGTTCTCCGGTGTCGCCAGGGTCTGCATGTTGGACGGATCGGAGCCGGCTTCACGCTCGCTGAGCGCGAACGAAATCGATTTGCGCCCGGCCACCATGGCGCGGATATAAGTGTCTTTTTGTTTATCGGTGCCGGCGCACAGCAGCGGCATGGCGCCCAGCTGCAGCGTCGCGACGATGCCGCTGGTGGAGGCGCAGGCTTGCGCCAGTTCTTCGATCACGGCGCAGAACGCGGTCAGTGAAGCGCCGCCGCCGCCGTAGTCTTTCGGGATGAACATCGATGCGATACCGCTCTCATGGAGGGCGTCGACATTTTCGTGGGGATAGCGCTGATCGCGGTCGATGCCGGCGGCACGCGGCGCCAGCTGATCGTGGGCGAGACGGCGCGCAATGTCGCGCCACCTGCTTGCGTCAGGGTCGAGGGAAGGATCCCAAATAATCGCCATCGTCTCTCCATTGCGCCGAAGGCTCGGCGGTCAGTGTGTTGTAGAGCGGCTTTCTTATGTTGACTTCATCTTAATATACTAAGTAGTATGATCGGAGTCAAATAGCATTCCGCATTATTTTCGAACACGCGTTCGCCTGCTCTATACGAGACAAAAATTCTGTTTTGACCCAACTCAAAAGCCCGAACCGGGCCGGGAGGCGGCAATGAGCGAGAAAGTCTATGTCACCGGTGTCGGCATGGTGCCGTTTGCGAAGCCAAGTACAAGTACGTCGTATGTGGAAATGGGCGCAGCCGCTGCGCGCGCCGCACTCGCCGATGCCGGCATTCGTTACGAAGCGATCGAGCAGGCCTACGCCGGATATGTCTATGGCGATTCCACCGTCGGCCAGGCGATGCTCTACGAAGTCGGCCTCACCGGCCTGCCCGTCATCAACGTCAACAATAATTGTGCGACCGGTTCGACCGCGCTGTTTCTGGCCCGCCAGGCGATCGCCAGCGGGGCCATCGATTGCGCGCTGGTGATCGGTGTGGAACAGATGATGCCGGGCCCGTTGCGCACCATCTACACCGACCGGCCGGCGCCGTTGCAGCGCTTCCTCGACACCATGGCAAGCAATCGCGGCTACGACCCGGAGCTGCCGCGCGCGCCGCAATTTTTTGGCGGCGCGGGCCAGGACTATCTTGATCAATACGGCATCGCACCGGAGACCTTCGGACAAATTTCGGTGAAGGCGCGCCGCCACGCGGCCAACAATCCTTACGCCGTATTCCGCACGCCGGTGACGCTGGAAGAAGTCATGGCCTCGCCAACCGTATTCGGCCTGCTGACGCGTTTGCAATGCTGTCCGCCGACCTGCGGCGCGGCGGCCGCGGTGCTGTGCTCCAAACGCTTCGCGCGCTGGTTCAATCTCGACACCAGCGTCGCCATCGCAGCACAGGCGATGACCACCGACCAGGCCGATTCCTTCGACAGCGGCGACATGCGCAAGCTGGTCGGCTGCGGCATGGCGGCCATCGCCGCGGAACGCGCCTATGCCGAAGCCGGCGTCGGCCCCGAAGACATTCAGGTAGTCGAACTGCACGACTGCTTCACCGCCAACGAACTGATCAGCTACGAAGCGCTGCAACTGACGCCGCCCGGCACCGCCGAGAAATTCATCCTCGACGGCGACAACACCTATGGCGGCAAGATCGTCACCAATCCTTCCGGCGGCCTCTTGTCGAAGGGCCATCCGCTAGGCGCCACCGGCCTCGCGCAATGCGCGGAACTGACCTGGCAGTTGCGCGGCCAGGCCGAACGGCGCCAGGTCGATGGCGCACGCTGGGGCCTGCAACACAACCTCGGCCTGGGCGGCGCCTGCGTCGTCACCGTCTACGAAAAAACCAACTGAACCGAAGCTTGTCCGTTATTAACCCATAAAGCACGGCACAGACCGGGCCCTCAAAGCTATCCTGGAGACCACATGAACAAGAAACTGGAAGGTAAGGTCGCCATCGTCAGCGGTTCCGGCCGCGGCATCGGCCGCGAGATTGCTCTCAAGCTGGCCGCCGACGGCGCGGCCCTGGTCATCAATGATCTCGATGAAAAAATGGCCGCCGGCGTCGTCCAGGAAATCGTCGACGCCGGCGGTCGCGCCACGGCCTGCTGCGGCGACGTCACGGCGCCCGAATTCGCCACGCGGTTCATCGACACCGCACTGGACAGCTTCGGCCGCCTCGACATCATCGTCAACAATGCCGGCTACACGTGGGACAACGTCATCCAGAAAATGACCGACGAACAATGGGACGCCATCATGGCGGTGCACGTGACGGCGCCGTTCCGCATCCTGCGCGCGGCGTCGGAATATTTCCGCCGCGCCGCCAAGGAAGAAACTGCACAAGGCGTCGAAGTGTTCCGCAAGGTGGTCAACATCTCGTCGGTGTCGGGCGTGATGGGCAACGCCGGCCAGGCCAATTATTCCGCCGCCAAGTCAGCCATCAACGGCCTCACCAAGGCGCTGGCCAAGGAGTGGGGACGCTACAAGGTCAACGTCAACAGCGTCGCCTTCGGCCTGATCAAGACGCGCCTGACCGAAGCGACCGCAGGTGACGACGCCACCATCAATATTTCGGGTAACGAGATCAAGGTCGGCGTCAACCAGCAACTGATGCAGAACCTGGAAACGCTGATCCCGATGGGCCGCGCGGGCACGCCAGCTGAAGCGGCGGGCGCGGTGTATCTGTTCTGCATTCCGGAGTCGAACTACATCAGCGGGCAAATCGTGATCTGCGGCGGAGGAAGACCTTAACCCCTCAGTGCATGCTCCTTGAGCATCTGCTTCGCGATCAGCAGTTGCTGGATCTGCGAGGTGCCCTCGTAGATGCGCATCACGCGCACATCGCGATAGATGCGTTCGATTGGGTAATCGCTCATGAAGCCGGCGCCGCCGAAGATCTGCAGCACGCGGTCGGCCACCTTGCCCGCCGTTTCGGTGGCGAACAATTTGCAGCACGAGGCTTCCTTGACCACCGGCAGGTCCTGGTCGAAGCGGCGCGCCGTATATTCGACCATGCACTGCGCGGCCAGCAACTCGGTTTCCGAATCGGCCAGCATCGCCTGTATCAATTGATGCTGTGCAATCGGCTCGCCGAAGGCGCGGCGTTCGGTGGCGTAGTCCAGCGCTTCTTCGATCAGGCGACGGCCGGTGCCGATGGCGGCGGCGGCGATGCCGAGGCGGCCGCGGTTGAGCGAAGACATCGCCAGCGTAAAGCCGAGTCCCGGCTCGCCGATGATGGCGTCGGCGGGAATGCGGCAGTCGCTGAAGATCACGTCGGCCGTGTGCGAGCCATGCAATCCCATCTTGCGGTCGGTGCTGCCGATGCTCAGGCCGGGTGCGCCGCGTTCCACGATGAAGGCGGACAGGCCGCGATGGTCGCGACTGTCGGCATCGGTGCGCGCGATCACGGTGAAGACGTCGGCCGAAGGCGCATTGGTGATGTAGCGCTTGACGCCGTTGAGCACCCACTCGTCGCCGTCCAGGCGCGCGCTGGTGCGCAGTGCGGCCGCATCGGAGCCGCAGTCCGGCTCGGTCAGGCAGAACGCCGCGATCATCTCCCCCGCGGCCATGCGCGCCAGGTAGCGCTCGCGCTGGGCGTCGCTGCCGCAAGTCAGCAGGCCGTGCGAGCCGACGCCGTTGTTGATGCCGATGGCGGAACGAAACGACAGGTTGGCGCGGCACAATGCGATCAGCACCGCGACTTCATCTTCCATGCCGAGTCCGAGGCCGCCCCAACGTTCCGGAATGCTCAGGCCGAACAAGCCGAGCGCCGCCATTTCGCCGAGGATGTCGTCGGGCACGCGCCGTTGTTCTTCCACCAGCGCCTCGTTCGGCAACAGGCGTTCGGCGACGAAGCGTTCCACCGCAGCGACGAATTGTTTGCGGGTTTGCTGGTCAAGCGTCATGGAGAATTTCCTTGCGGACTTTTGTTTCGGCGTGTGACGCGATGACGGCTGCACCATGATTGAGAACCACCACGCCGCGTTGCGGAACGCTGCACCGGAACGCGATGCGGTTGCCATTTTCACCCTCGCGCCAGATTTCAGTACGCAGTATTTCACCCGGATAGACCGGCGCCGAGAAGCGCGCGCCGATCGACCTGATGTCCATGCGGAGTTCGGGCTGCGGCGACCAGCACAGCGCCTTGAGCAAGGCATGGCCGGCCATGCCGAAGGTGCACAGGCCGTGCAGGATCGGGCGCGGGAAGCCGGCGCGCAGAGCCACTTCGGGATCGGCATGCAGCGGATTGCCATCGCCCGACAGCCGGTAGATCAACGCAGCCTGCGACAGGATGGGCAGGTCGATGCAGAAGTCCGCCGGCCGTTCCGGCAACGGCGCGGGCGGGGGATGAAGGTGGCCGGAGGCGGCCGCAGGCATGTTCTGTACGCCGCCGTCGCCGCGGCACATGGTGGTCATGCGCAGGGTGCAGACCGGTTCGCCGCTGTCTTCTTCGGTGACGACGCGTTCCTGGTAAATCAGCGCGCCCTTGTCCGGCCCCTTGTCGACGATATCGACAATCCGTGTATCGCCGATCAGGCGTGCGCAGACCGGCAGCGGCTTGTGCACGATCACCTGCTGTTCGGCGTGCACCACGCGCGTCCAGTCGATGCCGGTGTCGGGCATCTTCATCCAGAAGCCGGGATAGGCCAGCACCGTCGCCATGGTGGGCAGCACGCGCAGGCCTTCTTCATACACATAATGGAGTTGATCCCGGTCGAGCGGATCGGCGCCGAGGCCGACGCCGAGTGCGTACAGGATGCAATCCTGCGGGCGCACGTGCTGGCGCGCGATGGGAATCTTCCAGTGCATCAGCTTGCGATAGTCGATCGTCATGTGGCCTCGTCTGGGATGGACAGGGTGAGCACTTGCGGACATGAACCAGGTACTGCTGCGGCAGGGCGATGGAAGCTGTCGGCGCTGATGACGGTGACAAAGGTGATAACGTGCGCCGCGTCGGAAGGTGCCGCAATGCGGCTAAGGAATTGACGAATCGTCCTTGACATATACATACTACTAAGTATATTTAATTGAAGTCAACCAGAAGTGAAAAATGAGTGACGGGCGCCGCACGGCAACATGTGCGGGCCGGGCGTGTTGCAGGTAAAGTACGGAGCTGAGTCGATTTCTGACTCGCTACCTGATTTACACGCGACCAACGGAGACCAGATGCAACATCCAGGGACTTTGATCCGCGCCATGCTGGCGCGCGGCGGCGCCGTGCCGGTGCCGGGCTGCTACGACGCGCTCGGCGCCCTGCTGATCGAACAGGCCGGCTTTGAAGCCGCCTACATGACCGGATTTTCGCTCGCCTCAAGCTACGGCAAGCCCGATATCGGCCTGCTCACCATGACCGACATGGTGCAGCAGGCGACGCGCATCGCCGAAGCGGTGTCGCTTCCCGTACTGGTCGACGCCGACACCGGCTACGGCGGCGCCGCCAACATCGTTGAAACCGTGCGCGCGTTCGAAAAAGCCGGCATCGCCGGACTGCATCTGGAAGACCAGATCATGCCCAAGAAATGCGGCGCCATGGCCGGCAAGAAACTGGTGCCGATCGAAGAAATGTCCCTGCGCCTGAAAGCCGCGCGTGCCGGGCGCAAGAGCAGCGAGTTCGTCATCATCGGCCGCACCGACGCCATGACCATCTACGGCCTCGACGAAGTCATCGCGCGCGCAAAGGCAATGGAACGCGCCGGCGCCGACGCCGTCATGGCGCCCTCGCTGAGCACGCCGGTCGAGCTGGAAGCGGTGGCGTCGAGCGTGAAGATCCCGGTGATCTATGTCGCTGCCGAAACCGTTCGTCCCAATTACACGCGCCAGCAACTTGCCGCCGCCGGTTTCGCCATGTCGCTGTATCCGCTGTCGCTGATCCAGACCACATTCAAGGCGCAGCAGGATATGTTGCGCAGCATGTTCGCCAGCGGCGACACCGTACAACTGGTCGACGGCATGGCGCAGTTCGCCGACGTCGGACGGCTGGTCGGCGTGGAACGCGCCGCCGCCTTCGATGCAGAACTGGCGACACAAGTGAACGAAGAGAGCTGACCGCTATGGGCGCGACCATGACGCAGAAAATCCTTGCGCGCACCAGCCGCAAGGACAGCGTGCAGCACGGCGAAATCATCTGGGCCAGTCCGGACCTGGTGACGGCGCCGGAAGTATCGTTCTCCGCCTATATCAAACGCATCCGCGAAATCGGCGTCACGAAACTGGCGCATCCCGAACGTGTCGCCGTCATCATCGACCACGAAGTGCCGGTGCACAGCGTCGCCGGCGCCGAGCGCAACAAGCTCACGCGCCAACTGGCGCAGGAGTGGTCGGTCGGTCATTTCTTCGATGGCGTCGGGATTACGCATCCATTGATGGTGGAGCAGGGCCTGGTGGCGCCGGGCATGTTCGCCGCCGGCGCCGACAGCCATGCGCCCGGCCTGGGCGCGGTCGGCGCCTTGTCGGTGCCGTTCGGTTTTGAAGTATCGATGGTGCTGGCCACCGGCCAGATCTGGATGAAGGTCCCGGAGACCATCCGCGTGCGCCTGCATGGCGCCTGCCGCCCTGGCGTGGCGGCGCGCGACATCGTGCTGGCGACCATGCAGCAACTCGACGACGAAGCCACCAGCTATCGCGTCATCGAATACCAGGGCGAAGGCCTGGCTACGCTGTCGGTGCCGGAGCGCATGACGATCTGCGGCCTGTGCGTCGACGCCGGCGCCAAGTCGGGCATCGCCGCCGTCGACCAGCGCTGCATCGATTATCTGCGCTACCTGCGCGCGCATGGCGTGACCGATCTGCCAGCGCCGGAGTCAATCAACAGCGACGCCGACGCCGAGTACGCGATGACCATCGATATCGACCTGTCGACGCTGACGCCGCGCGTGTCGATCCCGCCGTCGCCCAACCACGTGCGCGAAGCGCAGGCGATGTCCGGCATCGTCATCCAGCATGCGTATATCGGGTCCTGCGTATCCGGCTCGATTGAAGACATCCGTTCCGCCGCCGCCATTCTGCGCGGCCGCAAGGTGCATGCCGGTGTGCACCTGCTGGTGATCCCGGCAACGCAGCAAGTTTTTCAGCAGGCTTTGCAGGAAGGCCTGCTGACCGAACTCACCGCCGCCGGCGCGACCATTTCGCCATCGACCTGCGGTCCCTGTTTCGGCGGCATCGCGCAACTCGCTGCAGGCGAACGCCGCATCAGCACCAGCACGCGCAACGACCCGGGCCGCATGGGCAGCAACGAGGCCGAGATTTTCCTGGCTAGCGCGATGACGGTGGCGGCGTCCGCGATCACCGGCCACATCACCGATCCGCGCGCCTATGCCACTCATGTAGAAGGAGGCGCAGCATGAGCGCCGCCGGCAAAACCAGCAGCGGCCGCGCCTGGAAATTTTCCAGCGACATCTCCAGCGACCAGCTGATTTCGGCGCGCCACGTGTTCGAGTTCGATCCGCGCATGCTGCGCCATCACCTGTTGGCCGAAGTGCGGCCGGAGTTTGCGCAGCAGGCGCAACCCGGCGACGTCATCGTGGCCGGCCGCAACTTCGCCCACGGCAGCAACCACAGCCATCCCTTCCTGGCGATGAAGGCGCTCGGCGTCGGCCTGCTGGTGCGTTCGCTGTCGCGCGGGCCGTTCCGGCTGGCGATCTTCATGGGCGTGCCGGTGCTGATGGCTGGTGCCGATGTACTGGATGCCATCAACGACGGCGATCGGCTCGACATCGATTTCAGCCGCGGTGCGATCTTCAACGCGACCAGCGGCAAGCAGATGCACGTGGAGCCGCTGGCGCCGTTCCTGCAGGAGATTGTCAATGCCGGCGGCGGTCTCGAATTCGTGAAGTCGCAGTTGACCACTTAGGTTCAGATTTGCCCGATGCAGTATTCATTTGCTCGGTAGTGATTTGCTCTATGATGCTTGCCATTCAGGAGTCAACCGGATGTCAGTTATGTCGATCGTGCGAGACACGCCATTCAGCCAGGAAGCAAACGCCGTGAACGGTCGCGCGGCGATTGTCGTCGAGGCGCTGGAAAAAACCTACGCCACCCACGACGGCGGCAAGGTGCAGGCGCTCGGCCCGATTTCGGTGTCGGTGCCGCTAGGCGGATTCATGACCATCGTCGGCCCCTCTGGCTGCGGCAAGTCGACCTTGCTCAAATTGCTTTCCGGATTGATCCCGCGCTCGGCCGGCTCGATCAAGGTCAACGGCGAAGAAGTGCACGAGCCGCATCGCGACATCGGCATGGTGTTCCAGAGCCCGGTGCTGCTGCCGTGGAAAACCGCCATTGAAAACGTCCTGCTGCCGGCGCGGGTGCTCGGCCTTGACATGGCGTCCAGCCGCGTGCGTGCGCAGGAATTGCTGGACATGGTCGGCCTGGCCGATTTCGCCCATCGTTATCCGAACGAATTATCGGGCGGCATGCAGCAGCGCGTCGCCATCGCCCGCTCGCTGATCCACGATCCTTCCATCCTGATGATGGACGAGCCCTTCGGCGCGCTCGACGCCATGACGCGCGAGGTGATGAACCTGGAGCTGCTGCGCATCTGGCGCAAGGCCGGCAAGACGGTGGTCTTCGTGACGCACTCGATTCCGGAAGCGATTTTCCTCGGCACCCATGTGATGGTGCTGTCCAATCGTCCGGGCCGCATCGCCGACCTGGTCACGGTGGACCTGCCCGCCGAACGCGGTCTCGACATCATGTCGACCGACGCCTTCGGCGTGTACAGCAAGCGCATCCGCAGCCAGTTCAATACACAGGGATTCATCTGATGGAACGCATCCATATCAGCGCCGCCGCTGCCAAGGTTACACCGGCGCCTGCTTCTTTCAGCCTGCGCCGCACGCTCAAGGCGCGGCCCGAACTGCTGCTGATCCCCGCGGTATTTGTCGCCGTGGTAGTGGTGTGGGAGGCGATCATCCGCTGCTTTGAAATCCCCATCTACATCATGCCGGCGCCGTCCAATATCGCGCTGGCGCTGGTCAATACAAGCTATCTCGACAACGCGCTGTACACGCTCGGTGAAGCCATGCTCGGCTTCCTTCTGGCGGCCTTGTTGGGCATCGTGCTGGGCGGCCTGATCGCACAATTTCCATTGGCCGAGAAGACCTTGTATCCCTACCTGATCGCGATCCAGACCACGCCCAAGGTTGCGGTGGCGCCGCTGTTCATCATGTGGTTCGGTTTTGGCATGACGTCCAAGGTCATCATCGCGGCGACGATTGCGTTCTTCCCGATCCTGGTCAACGTCATCAGCGGCTTGCGCTCGACCGATCCGGCGCGGCTGGAACTGATGCGCTCGCTGCGTGCGACGCGCTGGCAGATTTTCACGATGGTCCGCCTGCCGGGCGCGCTGCCGATGATCTTCGCGGGACTCAACATCGCGATCATCTTCAGCATTCTCGGCGCCATCGTCGGCGAGTTCCTCGGCTCACGCAAGGGACTCGGCAACGCCATCATGCAGATGAACGTCAACCTCGACACCGCGGGCGTGTTCGCCACGCTGTTCGTGCTGTCGGCGATCGGCGTGTGTCTGCATGTGCTGATGAGTTTCTTGCAACGCAAGGCTTTGTTCTGGGCTGACAGTTCGCGGATTCCAACCGTCTGAATGCGCAAGCATAGCCGATCAGGGAAGATCCGGTTCCGGCTCAGCTGAAAATACTTCATCTCCCCGCGCTGCGACAGCTGCTATAGTAAAACGCTCGACAAGACCGTGCCGCACCTACTGGCGCGCACGGCACATCCCATTTCCAGGAAAACAGAGGAGCACAGAAGATGGCAGCACCGAAGAAAATCGCATTGGTCACCGGCGCCGGTTCCGGCATCGGCAAACAGATTTCGCTGGCCCTGCTGCGTGACGGTTATGCCGTCGTGCTGGCCGGCCGTCGCCAGCAGCCGCTGGAAGAAACCGTCAGGGCGGCTGGCGAGTTCGGCGCCAATGCGTTGGTGGTGCCGGCCGACGTCAGCGATCCGGCTTCGGTGAAGAACCTGTTTGCCAAGACCAGGGAGAAATTCGGTCGCCTCGATCTGCTGTTCAACAACGCCGGCATCTTCGCGCCGCCAATGTCGCTGGAAGAACTCAGCTACGAGCAGTGGAAGTCGGCAGTCGACATCAACCTGACCGGCGTTTTCCTGTGTACCCAGGAGGCGTTCCGTCTCATGAAGGAACAGTCGCCGCGCGGCGGCCGCATCATCAACAACGGTTCGATTTCGGCGCACGCGCCGCGGCCGTTCTCGGTGTCGTACACCGCGACCAAGCATGCGATCACCGGCCTGACCAAGTCGACTTCGCTGGACGGTCGCCGCTACGACATCGCCTGCGGCCAGATCGATATCGGCAATGCCTCGACCGACATGACCGAGCTGATGAAGAAGGGCACCTTGCAGGCCGATGGATCGACCCAGGTTGAGCCGACCATGGATGCCGACCATGTGGCGAAGGCGATCCTCTACATGGACAGCCTGCCGCTGGATGCCAATGTGCAGTTCATGACGGTGATGGCGACGAAGATGCCTTTCATCGGCCGCGGCTAAGATATTCTTCCGCAAACAAAAACGCTGCCTCAGGCAGCGTTTTTTTATGTCGGCTGATTTTTCAGACCGGCCCAGCGCGGCGTCAGCGCATGCGGAATGTCGTAGAGGTCTAGCACGCGGCCCAGCGTGTGATCGATCATTTCGGCGATCGATTGCGGGCGGTGGTAGAAGCCGGGCAGCGGCGGGAAGATGATGCCGCCCATTTCGGTAACGCTGGTCATATTGCGCAGGTGGGCCAGATTGAACGGCGTTTCACGCACCATCAGCACCAGGCGGCGGCGTTCTTTCAGGACCACGTCGGCGGCGCGCGAGATGAGATTGTCGGACAGGCCGTTGGCGATGGCGGCAAGCGTCTTCATCGAACAGGGCGCAACGATCATCCCCGACGAGGCGAACGAACCGCTGGCGATCGAGGCGCCGACGTCGCGCACCGGATGGACCACATCGGCCAGCGCTTCGACGTCCTTGCGGCTCATGTCGAGTTCCTGGTGCAGGTTCAGCACACCGGCTTCGGACACCAGCAAATGGGTTTCCACATTCGCCTCGCGCAGCACGTCCAATAGCCGCACGCCGTACGCCACGCCGGTCGCGCCGGTGATGGCGACGATCAGGCGTTGGCGGGGCGGCGTGGAATTTGTAGCGATGGACAGGAGATCAGTCCTTGAACAGGGTTTGCAATTCGCCCGATTCGTACATTTCGCTCAGGATATCGGAGCCGCCGATGAATTCACCCTTGACGTACAGCTGGGGAATGGTCGGCCAGTTCGAGTATTCCTTGATGCCCTGGCGCACGTCGGCGCTTTCCAGCACGTTGACGGTCACGATGTTTTCCGCGCCGCTGGCCTTGAGCAATTGGATCGCCTTGCCCGAGAAGCCGCATTGCGGGAATTGCGCCGTGCCCTTCATGAACAGCACGACGGGGTTTTGGGTAACGGTTTCCTTGATCCAGGATTGGACTTCGCTCATGACTACACCTTCAAAAAGTTCGCAATGCCGCCATTATATGAAAAAGCGGGCGCGTGCGTTGGGAGAGTGCCGTTGTGCAGGGAATGTCTTTCAGGCAACACGGCGCGGTTTATGTTCTGGCCTGCTGTGACCAACATGTAAATGATTTGCGGGATTGCAAGACAGGCTTGGGAGGCAGGCGGAAAATATTCCGTAAAAGATCTTGGAATATTTGAAAGGGTTTGAAAAAAACCAATAAAGTCATGCCGCGAAAACAAGAAAGGGCGCTTGCGCGCCCTTTTTCTGTTGCCGGTCCAGTCCGCCGGCTAGTTGGCTATCACGAGGCAGTTGCGGAAACCGGTTCTTCCGGCAGGCGTTTTGCCATCGAGTGATGGTTTTGTACGCGGTCCTTGTGCTTGATGACCTGGCGATCCAGCTTGTCGATCAGCATGTCAATGGCGGCGTACAGGTCGTGTGCAATGCTCTCGGCATGCAGGTCTTTCCCCTTGATATGAACGTTTATTTCTGCTTTCTGGCGTTTTTCTTTTTCGGTCAGCTTGTCTACGCTGAGAATGACACTGATGTCGATCACATGGTCAAAGTGGCGCTTGATGCGCGTCAGCTTGTTTTGCACGTACTCGCGGATGGCGGGGGTCAAATCGAGGTGATGGCCACTAATGGTCAGATTCATACAGCACTCCTATCGTGAGATTGCTGGAGGTTCTTACGCATTGTCCGGTTGCTTGCAGGCAGCACCAGAACAAAACACCCGAACTCAACAGAACACAGCAACGATGCTTTGCTTCAGAAAAACTTACAGAGATTTGCGGAGATTCACCGGCGGGATTTTGAGCACTTCGCGGTATTTCGCGACGGTCCGTCGCGCCACCACCATGCCCTGTTCCGCCAACATATCTGCAATCTTGCTATCAGAGAGTGGGTTCTTAGGGTCTTCTGCTCCTATCAGTTGTTTGATGAGAGCCCGTATCGCAGTGGAGGAAGCTTCACCTCCGGTTTCTGTTGCGACGTGGCTGCCGAAGAAGTATTTCAACTCAAACATGCCATGCGGGGTCAGCATGTACTTCTGAGTCGTTACACGAGAAATAGTGCTCTCGTGTAGACCTAGTGTATCAGCTATTTCGCGCAACACAAGGGGGCGCATGGCAACTGCGCCATGTGAAAAAAAGTTGCGTTGCCTCTCAACAATTGCCTGGGCGACACGCAAAATCGTGTCGAAGCGCTGACGCATATTTTTAATCAGCCACTTGGCTTCCTGCAGCTGCGAACCGAGCGATCCGTCGCCCTTGGTTTGCTTGAGCGCATTGGCGTACATGGCGTTGACGCGCAGTCGCGGCATCACGTCATGGTTGAGCAAAACCTGCCAGCCGTCCTTGGATGCTTTGACAATCACGTCGGGCACGACGTAGTCGGACCGGCCCGAGGCAAACACCGCGCCGGGATGCGGATGGCACTGGCGGATCACGGCTTGCGCCTCGCGCAGGTCTTCATCGTCGCAACCGAGCGCCTTCTTGATCTTGTTGAAATCGCGCTGGGCGAACAGCGCCAGATAATCCTCGACGATGGTGAGCGCGAGCCGGCGTGTGACAAAGGCAACTTTCGGCAGGCGCCGGATCTGCAGCGCCAGGCATTCCGAAGCACTGCGCGCGCCGACGCCGGCCGGATCGAAACTCTGCAGCAGCTTCAGCGCAATGGTCAGTTCGTCAAGTTCGATTTCCAGTTCTTCGGGCAGGCGTGCGTGGATTTCTTCCAGCGGCTCTTCGAGATAACCGTGGTCATCAATCGCATCGACGATCAGCTCGATCAATGCGCGATCGCGCAGGCTGCGTACGGTGAGGCGGGTCTGCTCCTGCAAGTGTTCGCGCAAGGTGACGTCGTGCGCTTCGAGTTGCGGGCGCGAGTCTTCGTCGTCGGGCGTCTTGCCGGTGCGGGCGACGTCGTCGAAGCTCCAGTCGGCGTCGCTGCCGGCATGCTCGTCGCCGGCCGGGCTGTCCTGCGGATCGCCGGCTTCGCCTTCAGCGGGCGCGGCGCTGGGCGCGCTGTTCTCGACCGGCTCGGCCTGCGCCGAAGGCGAGCTGCTGAGGGCGCCGTCGGCCAGCAGCCGCACGGAATTGTCGAGCGCGTCGTCGAGGCGTTCCAGCAGTGGATTGTCCGACAGGATCTGTTCCAGTTCCTGATGCAGCTCCAGTGTCGACAGCTGCAGCAAACGGATCGACTGCTGCAACTGCGGCGTCAATGCGAGATGCTGGGAGGTGCGAAGCTGGAGGGATTGTTTCATTCAGTTTTCAGTTGGCCGCAAAAATTGCGTGCAGATTACATGCGGAAGTGTTCGCCGAGATACACGCGGCGCACGGATTCATCGGCGATGATGTCGTCGGGGCTGCCGCTGGCCAGCACGGTGCCCTGATTGATGATGTAGGCGCGGTCGCAGATGCCCAGTGTTTCGCGCACGTTGTGGTCGGTGATCAGCACGCCGATGCCGCGTTCCTTGAGGAAGCGCACGATGCGCTGGATCTCGATCACGGCGATCGGATCGATACCGGCGAACGGTTCGTCGAGCAGCACGAAGCGTGGATCGGTCGCCAGCGCGCGCGCGATCTCGACGCGCCGGCGTTCGCCGCCGGACAGCGACAACGCCGGGCTTTCGCGCAGCTTCTCGATCTGCAATTCGTGCAGCAGGCTGTTGAGGCGGCCTTCGATTTCATCGCGGCTGAGCGACTTGCCGTCTTCCTTGCGCAGTTCCAGCACGGCGCGGATGTTGTCTTCCACGTTGAGCTTGCGGAACACCGAGGCTTCCTGCGGCAGATAGGACAGGCCGAGTTGCGCACGCTCGTGGATCGGCAAGCGCGAAATCGCCGAACCGTCGAGGTCGATCTCGCCGCCGTCGGACGGCACCAGGCCGACAATCATGTAGAACGAGGTGGTCTTGCCGGCGCCGTTGGGGCCGAGCAGTCCGACCACTTCGCCGCTGGCGACCTCGAGCGAGACATCGCGCACGACCTGGCGCGCGCCGTAGCTTTTTTGCAATCCGCGTACAACCAGAGAACTGATCGCCATGTTATTGGCCCTTCGAAGAATCGACGCGCGGCTGGATGATCGCGGTGATGCGACCGCCGCCGGGTTTGCTTTCGCCGGTGTTGGTGTTGTTGACCGAATAAAACTCGGCGCGGCTGTCGTAGGAGATGAACTCGCCGTTGACCTCGTCGGTCACGCGCGGGCCGTCCATGCGCTGCATATGGGCACGCGTAAACAGTTTCGAGATTTCAGTCTTCTCGCTGTATTCGATGCGTTCGGCCTGGCCTTCGATCCAGAGGTTCGGACCGCCGTCGCGCTTCTGGCGGAAACTCGCCAGTTGGCCCGGCGCTGCGTACAGGATGGCGAATTCATAGCCGGCCGGGTCGGTGGTCAGCACCACCTTGCCGGCCTTGATCAGCAGCGTGCCGCGCGTGAGCACGACGTTGCCGGTGAAGGTCTTCACCTGCTTGACGTCGTCGTACACCATTTGCTCGGCTTCGATGCGGGTCGGCTTTTCCGTGTCGGCGCGTTCGGCGCGGGCGATGCCGGCGACGCTCATCAGAAGCACGGTAAACAGCGGCAGTAGGGATGTCGTTTTCATAGGATCCTGCGCAAGTATCTCGTTTGATTGTGCCAATTGGCGATAGGGGCTGAGGGCTAACGGCTAACGGGACGGACGTGAGCGCGGCTGGTACGTGCCGCGCACATTGTGGAGCAATTGAAATTCCTGCGTCGCGTTGTTGGCGATCATGCCGGTGCCGGTCATGATGGATTGCCCCATCGTGATTTCCACCGGCTTGTCGGTGCGGGCGATGTCTTCATCGGGCAGCAACAGAAGGTATTCGGTTTTCAGGTGCATGTCTTCGGCAGTGCCGAACGCAGAGCGATCGGCGTTGACGTTGTCATACATGTGGATCTTGCTGTTGTCGTCTTCAATTCTGGCGCGCTGCGAACGCAGGGTCATCGGCGGCTTTTCCTTGGTCAGGCTGGTGATGACGGGCAAGGTCACTTCGAACGAATCGTCGGTCGGGAAATGCACCATCTTCTTGCCGGTGATGTCGTAGCGCGGCTGACCGGTCTCGGACATCTTCACGTAACTGAAATCTTCAACGTAATAATCCGGCTTGCTGCGCGGACGCGCGGCCAGCGTGTCGTCGGTATTGCGCCGCATGACTTGCAGCACCCAGAAGCTGCCCAGCGCCAGCGCCGTCAGCACCACCAGGATGACGATCAGCCGGATGCGCTGCGCTGAGCGTTCGCCGCTGCGGTTGCTCATGCCAGGTAAGCGGCCAGGGCCGCCTCGTAATAGCCTTGCGCGGTCAGGATGAAGTCGCAGACTTCGCGCGCTGCGCCGTTGCCGCCGGCGCTCTCGGTGATGTAGTCGGCGCGTTGTTTGACGTCGTGATGGCCGTTGACGACGCAGGCCGTGAAGCCAACCTTGGTCAGCACCGGTAAATCGATCACGTCATCGCCCAGGTAGCCGCAGGCAGACATCGCGATACCGGTTTGTTCCAGCAACTGCGCAAACGCGACGCGCTTGTCGTGCACGCCCTGGAACACATGGGCGATGCCCAGGTCCTTGGCGCGGCGCAGGACGATCGGCGATTGGCGCGCGGTGATGATGGCCGTGGCGATGCCTGCGAATTGCTGCAGCATCTTGATGCCGTGGCCGTCGAGCGCGTTGAAGCGCTTGACCGGTTCGCCTTCCGGGCCGTAATACAGGCCGCCGTCGGTCAGCACGCCGTCGACGTCGAAAATCATCAGCCGGACTTGCCGGGCGTTGGCGATTGCGGCCGCGCTGGCCTTGCTGAATCGATCCGTCATCAGATTACCTTGGCGCGGGTCAGGTCGTGGATATGCAGCGCGCCCACCAGCTTGCCCTGGGCGTCGGCCACCAGCACCTGGTTGATGCGAAATTCTTCCATCAACTGGACGGCGTCGACCGCCAGCTGATCGGGATTGATGGTGCGCGGCCCGCGGTGCATGATGTCGGCAATCGACGACTTGGTGAAATCTTCACCGCGCTCCAGCAAGCGGCGCAGGTCGCCATCGGTGAATACGCCGATCGGATGGTAGTCGTCGTCGACGACGGCGGTCATCGCCATGCCCTTGCGGGTGATTTCCATCAGCGCCGCCGACAGCGACACATCCGGCTTGACCGCCGGAATGGCGTCGCCGGTGCGCATCACGTCGCGCACGTGGGTCAGCAGGCGGCGGCCCAGCGCACCGCCGGGATGCGAGCGGGCAAAGTCTTCTTCGAGGAAGCCGCGTGCGTCCAGCAGCGATACTGCGAGCGCGTCGCCCATCGCCAGCGTGGCGGTGGTGCTGGCGGTAGGGGCCAGGTTGAGCGTACAGGCTTCCTTGGCGACGCCGACGTTCAGGTGGATCGCCGACAGGCGCGCCAGGCTGGAGTCGTCGTTGCCGGTCATGGCGATCAGGTAGGCGCCCATGCGCTTGATGATGGGTACGATGGCCATGAGCTCGGCGGTCTCGCCGGAATTCGAGATGGCGATGAAAACATCGCCAGGGGTGACCATGCCGAGATCGCCGTGCGCGGCTTCGGCCGGATGCATGAACAGCGCCGGCGTGCCGGTGGACGCGAAGGTGGCGGCGATCTTGCGGCCGATATGGCCGGATTTGCCAATGCCGGAGACCACCACGCGGCCCTTGCATTCGAGCAAAACGCCGACGGCGCGGGCCAGCGGTTCGGCATCGGCGTCCGACATGCGGGATTTCAGCGCCAGGATGGCGTCGGCTTCGATCTGGAGGGTTTGACGGGCGAGCTCAAGCGCGCGCTGGGCGCGTTCTGCAGAAAAAGATTTTGGCAAGATTTTGGCTTCGGTTACACTCATAACCGAAGTATAAACGAATTACGAAAGCAAAAAACTTGCCAGATGTAACCTCGTGTAGCGTCAGGGATGCCATGCCGCTGAATCCGGCGCGGCAATCTGTGGCGCAAACGCATGAAAAACCTGGGGACCAGGCTGGTCGCAGCAGAGATGCTGCAATGCGATACCGATCGGAATCCATGGGCGGCAGGCATGATTCTGGCTTAAAGGCCTTGTGGCCTCCACATTAAAAATTGCTTCGTTTTCCACTACATGTTTTCAGGACTAGAGCTCACTCTTTTTCTACTCGGCGCCGCAGTGCTTGGGGTTGTCGCTTTTCGGATGATGCATCTGCCGCCGATGCTGGGTTATCTCGTCGTCGGCATCGTGATCGGCCCACACGGACTCGGTTTTGCCGACGACAATGAAACCACGCACGCGCTGGCGGAGTTTGGCGTGGTGTTCCTGATGTTCTCGATCGGGCTGGAATTCTCGCTGCCCAAATTGTCGGCCATGCGGCACATCGTCTTCGGCCTGGGCGTGGCGCAGGTGCTGGCGACTATCGCGGTGGCCATGGTGTTCGGCTGGAGCGCTGCCTACATCCTCCCGCAACTCAATGAAATCAGTTGGCCGGCGGCGTTTGCGCTGGGCGGCGCGCTGGCGATGTCGTCCACCGCGATCGTCTCCAAACTGCTGACCGAGCGGCTCGAGCTGGAAACCGAACACGGCCGCCGCATCCTCGGCATCCTGCTGTTCCAGGATCTGGCGCTGGTGCCGCTGCTGATCATCGTGCCGGCGCTGGCCAAGAATTCCGGCAATCTCGTCGTCACGCTGGCCTGGGCCTCGATCAAGGCGCTGGTGGTGCTGGCGCTGCTGCTGTTCTTCGGCCAGAAGCTCATGCGCAGCTGGTTCCAGATCGTCGTCAAGCGGCGCTCGCAGGAACTGTTCATGCTGAATCTGCTGATGATCACCCTCGGCGCCGCCTGGATTACCGAAAAGGCCGGGCTGTCGCTGGCGCTGGGCGCGTTCATCGCCGGCATGCTGATTTCCGAAACCGAATACAAGCACCAGGTGGAAGAAGACATCAAGTCCTTCCGCGACGTGCTGCTCGGGCTGTTCTTCATCACCATCGGCATGCTTCTGAATGTGCACCTGGTGCTGGAACACTGGTGGCTGGTGCTGCTGCTGCTGGTCGGCCCGGTGCTGCTCAAATTCGTGCTGATCGCCGGTCTGGCCAAACTGTTCGGCTCCACCACCGGCGTGGCGCTGCGCACCGGCCTGGCGCTGGCGCAGGCCGGAGAATTCGGTTTTGTGCTGCTGAACCAGGCGGGCGGCCTGCAACTGATGGATCCGCTGCTGATCCAGGTCATCCTGGCGTCGATGGTGCTGTCGATGCTGGCGGCGCCGTTCCTGCTGGCCAAGTCCGACGCCATCGTGATGAAGCTGTCGGCCAACGAATGGATGCTGCAATCGCTGGCGCTGACGCAACTGGCCACGCGCACCATGTCGAGCCAGAAGCACGTCATCATTGCCGGCTTCGGCCGTAGCGGCCAGAGCCTGGCCAAGCTGCTCGAAGAAGAAGGCATTCCCTACCACGCGCTGGAAATGGACCCGGACCTGGTGCACGACACCCGCGAAGCCGGCGCCAATGTCTCCTACGGCGACGCCGCCCGCCGTGAAAGTCTCGTCGCCGCCGGCATTCACCGCGCCGCTGCGCTGGTGGTGACCTACGCCAGCACGCCCTCGGCGCTGAAGGTTTTGCACCACGCCAACGAACTGGCGCCGACCTTGCCGGTCATCGTGCGCAGCCACGACGATGCCGATCTCGACAAACTGCTCGAGGCCGGCGCCACCGAAGTCGTCCCCGAAGCGCTGGAAGGCAGCCTGATGCTGGCCTCGCATGCGCTGGTGATGCTGGGTGTGCCGCTGCGCCGCGTGGTGCATCGCGTGCAAAGCGCGCGCGACGAGCGTTACACCTCTTTGCGCGGCTATTTCCACGGTGCCTCGGACGTGCCCGAAGACAATGACAACCTCAACGTGCGGCTGCAATCGGTCGCGCTCAACGAAGGCGCCAGCGCCATCGGCAAGACGCTGTATCAGGTCGCGCTGGAGCAATTCGACACCGAAGTCACCATGCTCAGGCGCGGCAAGCTGCGCGTCGGATTCACGCCGGACACCGTCTTGCAGACCGGCGACATCGTGGTGTTGCGCGGCACCGGCGAAAACATCCTGCGCGCCGAAAAACGCCTCCTCAAAAAGTAAATCGCGGACCTGAATGGAAATCCTTGAACGCATCACCGGGATCATCCTTCCCGTCTTCGCCATCATCGCCATCGGCTACGGTTATGCGCGCTGGCGCGGCGAAGTAGTGCGCTCCGACATGGCCTCGGTCAATCGCGTATCGATGGAGGTGCTGGCCCCGCTGATGGTGTTCAGCGCCTTGTCGGCCAAGGATTTCGACCTCGCCCACAATGGCTGGCTGATCCTTGCCAGCGTGATCATTTCGCTTGGCTCCGCGCTGCTGGCCTGGCCGGTGGCAACAATGCTGGGCTACGACAAGCGCACCTTCCTGCCGCCGATGATGTACAACAACGGCGGCAACATGGGCGTGCCGCTAATGCTGCTGGCGTTCGGCCCGGAGAGCCTGTCGGCGGCGGTGGCCTTGTTCACGGCGGCCACCTTCGTGTATTTCTCGCTGGGCATCAGGATGCTGCAGCATGGACGCGCGATCACCACCCGTCCCGGATCCTTCCTCAAGCTGTTCAAGAGCCCGATCATGGTCGCCATGGTGCTGGGCGTCTTGTTCGCGGTCTTGCACGTGCCATTGCCGCCGCCGGTATTTTCGGCGATGAAGCTGCTCGGCGAGGCCAGCATCCCGATCATGCTGTTCGCACTCGGCGTGCGCATGATGGACATCAGTTTCAAGAGCTGGCACATCGGCCTGGTCGGCGCGGTGACGTGTCCGCTGGTCGGACTGGCCGTTGCCTTCGCGCTCGATCAGGTGTTGCCGTTGACGGCAGGCCAGCGCGGCCAGATGTATCTGTTCGGCGCCTTGCCGCCGGCGGTGTTGTGTTTCATGGTGGCGGAACAATATCGCCAGGAACCGGACAAGGTGGCGTCGATCGTGCTCATGGGGAACCTTGCAGCGCTGATCTTCGTGCCGCTTGGTCTATGGTTGGGATTGCAACCTTCAATCCGTTGAAATAAGCTCTGCGCCGGGCCTTGTTTTGCGTATCTTGGTACGGGAAATGCTTACAAAATATGGCACTCCGGGTGCTTAATCGACTGTAAGGAAGTTGTCATGTTCAAGAATTTTTCCATCAAGGCGCGGCTCGTTTTTGTCGTCAGTTTCCTGTCCTTGTTGCTGGCGTTGTTCGGCGCCGTCGGCCTGACCAGCCTGCAACAAACCAATTCCGCATTGAAATCGTTATACGAAGACAGGGTGGTTGCACTCGGGCAACTGGCGCAGGTGACCACCGCCGTTGAATCCGGCCGCTACGCCATTTCGACGGCCATCGTCGGCGACTCCGGCGAAATCGACAAGAACATGGATGCGCTTGAGAAGACGCTGCAAGACGGCGAGAAGGTTTGGCAAGCCTATCTGGCGACCTCGCTGACCGCGGAAGAAAAGCAGCTCACCGAGCAATTCACCGCGCAAAAGAAGAAGTTCATCGCCGAAGGCGTCAAACCCGCTGTGGAAGCGCTGCACAACCGCGACTTCCAGGGCGCAACCGACCTGTACAACGGTCCGCTGCTGGAAATATTCAAGCAGATCAACGTCACCATGGCCAAGCTGACCCGCTTGCAGCAAGACGTCAGCAAGCAGCTCTACAACGAATCGCAGGCGCGTTACGACACCTTCCTGACCCTGACCATCGCCGCCATCGTGGTCGGATTGTCGGTCGCGCTGATCATGGGAATCTGGCTGGTGCGGGCGATTTCCGGACCGCTCAATGAAGCCGTCCGGGTGGCGCGCGGCGTGGCCGACGGCGACCTGACGCAAGACATCATGGTGCATTCGCGCGACGAAGCCGGCCAGCTCATGGAGGCCTTGAAAACCATGAACGCCCGCTTGCAGCAGATCGTCGGCGAAGTGCGCGTGAGCACCGACACCATCTCCACCGCCTCCAGTGAAATTGCCAGCGGCAACCTCGACCTGTCCGCACGCACCGAAAGCCAGGCCGGCTCGCTGGAAGAGACCGCCTCGGCCATGGAAGAGCTGACCTCGACCGTCAAGCAGAACGCCGACAACGCGCGCCAGGCCAATCAACTGGCCGCGTCGGCCTCGCAGATCGCGCAAGAGGGCGGCAACGTCGTCAGCCAGGTGGTGGTGACGATGAACAACATCAACGATTCGTCGAAAAAGATTGTCGACATCATCAGTGTGATCGACGGCATCGCATTCCAGACCAACATCCTGGCGCTCAATGCGGCGGTGGAAGCCGCCCGCGCCGGCGAACAGGGCCGCGGCTTCGCCGTGGTGGCGTCGGAAGTGCGCAGCCTGGCGCAGCGCTCGGCTGCCGCCGCAAAAGAAATCAAGACCCTGATCGACGACTCGGTGCAGAAGGTCGGCGAGGGCAGCAAGCTGGTCGAGCAGGCCGGCGTCACGATGGATGAAGTGGTCGCCAGCGTCAAACGCGTGACCGACGTCATGGGCGAGATCACCGCTGCCAGCCAGGAGCAAAGTTCGGGCATCGAAGAAGTCAACCGCGCCATCACCCAGATGGACGAGACCACGCAGCAGAATGCCGCGCTGGTCGAACAAGCCGCCGCTGCGGCGCAATCGTTGCAGGACCAGGCGCAACGCCTGACGCAGTCGGTCAGCGTGTTCAAGCTGGACGGCAATCGCCAGTTGACATCGACGCCGAAGACGTCGACCCCGGTGCGCACGGTCGACATCACGCCGCGTCCGGTAGCGGTCACCGCGGAGAAGAAGCCTGCGGCCACTGTGGCTAGGACGGCGAAGCCCGCCGTTGCACCGGCTTTGCCCGCGAGTGCGGCGGTCAAGCCGAACGACGACGACTGGGAACAGTTCTGACGCGTTAGTTTTGACGCGTCTCTTCGGGACGTAAAAAAGGGTGTTGCCGGCAATGGCAACCCCCTTTTTTGTGAGCAGTCAGTTCGTCGTCAATCCAGCGCGATATCTTCCGCCGCCGCCGAGCGCGTGCCCGCAATCGGCGCATTGCTGCGGCCGTGATAGGCGAACACCACCGAGGCCTTGACCTGGTCCGAACTGTTGCGACCGGCGGCATGGAACAGGCCGCTGTGGAACAGCACCACGTCGCCTTTTTCGAGCGGCACGGAAATCCCCTGCGCAAACAGCGCCTGGTTGGCCGGTACTTCCGGACGCAGGAAGTCGAGTTCGTCCATCTGGTCCGGTTGCAATTGCAACAGGTGCGAACGCGGGATGAACTTGAGGCCGCCGTTGTCGGCGTGTTCCGGACCCAGCGCCAGCCAGACCGAAATCAGCTCATTGCGCGGGAACGACCAGTAACGGATATCGCGATGCCAGCCGGTTGCCGTGCCGAAGGTCGGATGCTTGGTCATCACGCAATTGTGATGCGCCAGCGTGACGCTGACCGGCTCCTCGAACAGCTGATGCAGCGCCGCCACCAGAGACGGATTGGACGCCCACGCGCGGAAATGATCGTCGCGCTGCCAAGCCGCGCGCAAGCGTCGCGCCGTGCGACCGCCCGGTGCGTCGAGCGATGAAGGCGCGCCTGCGTAGCCGACTTCGGCTTCGTATTCGAGCGGCGCCACGGCCTGTTGAACATGGGCACGGGCTACCGCCAGCATGTCGTCGCAGGCGGCTGCCGGAACGAAGCCCTTGAGCAGCAGGTAACCCTGGCTGCGGAAGGCCTCGATCTGGGCTGATGAGAGTGGAGCTTCCATGGCTGGCCTTGGGTCTTTCCTGCTACTTCTTCTTTTTCAACAGCGGCGCCAGGTAATGACCGGTGATGCTTTCCGGGTTCCTGGCGATGTCTTCGGGGGAACCGACGGCGATGATCTTGCCGCCGCCGGCGCCACCTTCGGGACCGAGATCGATGACCCAGTCGGCGGTCTTGATGACGTCGAGATTGTGTTCGATGATGGCCAAGGTATTGCCCTGGTCGCGCAGGCGATGTATCACTTTCAGCAACAGGTCGATATCGTGGAAATGCAGGCCGGTAGTCGGCTCGTCCAGGATGTACAGCGTACGCCCGGTATCGCGTTTGGACAGTTCCAGCGACAGTTTGACGCGCTGCGCCTCACCGCCCGACAGCGTGGTCGCGCTCTGGCCCAGCTTGATGTAGCCGAGGCCGACGTCGAGCAGGGTTTGCAGCTTGCGCGCGATCAGCGGCACCGGCAGGAAGAAGGTATGCGCGTCTTCCACCGTCATCTCGAGGATTTCGGTGATGTTCTTGCCCTTGTATTGGACTTCCAGGGTTTCGCGGTTGTAGCGCTTGCCGTGGCAGACGTCGCAGGGAACGTAGACGTCCGGCAGGAAGTGCATCTCGACCTTGATCACGCCGTCGCCCTGGCAGGCTTCGCAGCGGCCGCCCTTGACGTTGAACGAGAAACGCCCGGCGCTGTAGCCGCGCTCCTTGGCGGCAGGCACGGTGGCGAACAGGTCGCGGATCGGTGTGAACAGGCCGGTGTAAGTCGCCGGATTCGAACGTGGGGTGCGACCGATCGGCGCCTGGTCGACCGAGATCACCTTGTCGAAATGTTCCAGGCCGCTGATCGATTCATGTTCTGCAGGTTCGGTCTGCGAACCGTACAGGTGGCGCGACGCCGCCAGGTACAGCGTGTCGTTGACCAGCGTCGATTTGCCCGAACCGGACACCCCGGTCACGCAAGTCAGCAGGCCGACCGGCAGGTCGAAGCTGACGTTCTTGAGGTTGTTGCCGGTGGCGCCGGTGATGGTCAGCTGGCGTTCCGGATCGGGCTGCACGCGCTTCTTCGGTACGCTGATTTCCAGCGAGCCGTTGAGGTATTTTGCGGTCAGCGATTTCTTGCTCTTGAGGATGTCTTCCAACGTGCCCTGGGCGATGATGTCGCCGCCATGCACGCCGGCGCCCAGACCCATGTCGACCACGTAATCGGCGGTGCGGATGGCGTCTTCGTCGTGTTCCACCACCAGCACGCTGTTGCCGATGTCGCGCAGGTGCTTGAGCGTGCCGATCAGGCGATCGTTGTCGCGCTGATGCAGGCCGATCGACGGCTCGTCCAGCACGTACATGACGCCGGTCAGGCCGGAGCCGATCTGCGAGGCCAGGCGGATGCGCTGCGCTTCGCCGCCGGACAGCGTATCGGCGCTGCGCTCCAGCGACAGATAATCGAGGCCGACGTTATTGAGGAATTTCAGGCGCGAGATGATTTCCTTGATGATGCGATCGGCGATTTCTTTCTTGGCGCCGGTGAGTTTCAGGTTCTCGAAGAACGACAAGGTCTCGCGCAGCGGCGTCGCGGCGACTTCATAAATCGCGCGCTGCTGGCGACCGGCGCCGATCTTGACGAAACGCGCTTCCACGCGCAGGCGCGCGCCAGCGCAGGATGGACATTCTTTTTCGTTGATGAACTTGGCCAGTTCTTCCTTGACCGCCATCGAATCGGTTTCGCGATAGCGGCGCTGCAAATTGGTGACCACGCCTTCGAAGGTGTGCTCGCGTATGACGGTGCGGCCGCGTTCGTTCACATAGGTGAAAGGAATAGTCTGGCGGCCGGAACCGTACAGGATCACTTGCTGGGATTTTTCCGGCAATTGCTCGAACGGAATGTCGATGTCGAATTCATAGAACGCCGCCAGGTTCGACAGCATCTGGAAGTAGAATTGGTTGCGGCGATCCCAGCCCTTGATCGCGCCGCTGGCCAGCGACAGGTTCGGGAAGGCGACGATGCGCTTCGGATCGAAGAACTCGATATGGCCCAGGCCGTCGCATTCCGGGCAGGCGCCCATCGGATTGTTGAACGAGAACAGGCGTGGCTCCAGTTCCTGCAGCGAATAGCCGCAAGTCGGACAGGCGAATTTGTTGGAGTAGAGATGTTCCTTGGCGGTATCCATCTCCAGCGCAATGGCGCGGCCATCGGCGATGCGCAGCGCGGTTTCAAAACTTTCCGCCAGGCGCTGCTTGATGTCTTCCTTGACCTTGACGCGGTCGATGACGACGTCGATGGTGTGCTTTTCGGTTTTCTTCAGCTTGGGCAGGTCATCGATTTCATAGACCTTGGCCGTGCCGGTGCCGCTCTGGATGCGGAAGCGCACGAAGCCGTGCGCCTGCATCTGCTCGAACAGGTCGACGTGCTCGCCCTTGCGGTTGGCCACGACCGGCGCCAGGATCATCAGCTTGGTGTCTTCCGGCATGGCCAGAACGGCGTCGACCATCTGCGACACCGATTGCGCGGCCAGCGGGTTTTCCGGATGGTCGGGGCAATAAGGCGTACCCACGCGTGCGTACAGCAGGCGCAGATAGTCGTGGATTTCGGTGACGGTGCCGACGGTCGAGCGCGGATTGTGCGAGGTCGCTTTCTGCTCGATCGAGATCGCCGGCGACAGGCCTTCGATCAGGTCGACGTCGGGCTTTTCCATCAGTTGCAGGAACTGGCGCGCATAGGACGACAGCGACTCGACATAGCGGCGCTGGCCTTCTGCATACAGCGTGTCGAACGCCAGCGACGACTTGCCCGAGCCGGACAAGCCGGTGATCACGATCAGTTTGTTGCGGGGTAAGTCGAGGCTGATGTTCTTCAGATTGTGCGTGCGTGCGCCGCGAATGCGAATTTCTTCCATGGATGCCTTCAGCGTAAGTTTTCCATCCGTTGTTCATATGAACATTGAATGGAGGATCAACCTATTACTATATCAGGACTCACCATTTACGGCTGGGCCGGCGGGCTGGGAAAGATCCTGGCGTTACTTCGTGATTTCGTGATGCATCGCGGCTGCAGCTGGCGTGTTGCGCCGATAGACGTTGAACGTCTGTTGGTCGTCGCCGTCGCGCGAACCTTGCCAGAAATGCGTCCACTCGCCCGCCGGCAGGCCGGTGCCGAACGGCGTCTGGACAATGGTCCAGCGGCAGTCGGTCCTGAGGATCTTGTCGACGGGCTGGTGGAGGATGCCGGTGTAATAGAACAGCATCGGCGCTTCCGATTCACCGAGGCCGATACTGGCCATGCAATCGCCGTCGCGCCACTCCGGTTTCAATCGTTCCGACAGGCGCGCATAGACATATTCAAAACTCTTGGCGAAATCGCCCCACGGCAACAGCAGCGTATAAGTCACGCCCCACATCAGCGTCAGGCCGGCAAACCAGCTTAGTGCGCCGCGCCACTTGCCGCATTGCTTCAGGCGCGGCAGGCAACACAGCCAGCCCAGCGTCATCATGGTCGCCGCACCCAGCGCCAGCGGTTGCAGCGGCGTGATGAAGCCGAGCGGCAACCATCTGCCGAGGTAAGACAAATAGTGATGGTGCTCGACCGGACCGATGGAAATCACGTAGATCGTCCATACAAGTGCGGTCATTGCACCAAAAAACAAGCGCGCAAACCAGTCCCAGCCGAGGTGAGCCCAATCCGGAAGGCGATCGATGGCGGCCGAACCCAGCACGCACAGCGGCAGGATCAACGGGAGCAGATACAACTGGCGTGCGGTGGCCGACATCAGCAAAAGGGTGATGCAAACCGCCGTGAACGCCACGGGAATCGCCACGCGCGGCTGACGGATCTTGCGCCATTCGCCTCCGGCAATCGCCAGCGCCGCCAGCGGCGCGCCCGGCAGGGCAAAGCCGGTCAGCGCGCGGAAGATCACGGTGTGGTCGTTGTCTGAGCCGAGCTTCTTGACGGAGAACCCCAGGAAACGGCCGACGTTGTTGTCCCAGAACCATTCCATGAACAGCGGCATGGAATGCTGCGCCAGCAGCACCGGCCAGATGAGGAAGAACGGCAGCGACACCAGCACGGCCAGGCCGACCATGCGCAGGTAGGAACGGCAACGGCATTCGCGCACCAGCAAGCCGACCAGCAAGGCGGTGGCAGCGTAGATGACCGGGACGAACAGGCCCTTGGACATTTCCGCAATGCCGACGCCGAGGCCGAACCAGAGCGCCGCCGATAGTCGCGGCGTTTTACGCTGTTCGTTGAGCGCAATGTGCAACAGCCCGTACATGGCAATTGCGCCGCCGCAGACCAGTGCAACATCGGTGAACATGTCATGCGCATGCTTGATCATGCCGACCGTGCCGGCGAACAGTGCCAGCGTGCCGAGCACGCGCGCGCTCAGGAAGCCGTCTTCGTTCCATGCGGCACGGGCAATCCGCGCCACGAACAGCAGTGTGACCAGCATGAAGAACACCGACGCCACGCGTGCGCCGTCGGCATAGCTGAGCCAGGGATGCAGCGCCGCGGCGAACAACGCCGCGGTCCAGTAGTAGAGCGGCGGTTTTTCCATGAAGGGCGCGCCGGCGTTGGTCGGTACCAGATAGTCGCCGCTGGTGAGCATGTGATGGATCATGCCGAAGCTGTAGGCTTCGTCCTGTTTCCAGGGGCCGTGCCCGAAGATGCCTGGAAGCAAGTAGGAACACCCCACGGCCGCCAGGAGCAACCATGCCCACCTCGCTGAAAGGTGCTGCTGGAGTGGCGTCAGGTAGGGCGAGCGGACAGGCGAAAGCATAAAATTGAATACGAGCAACGGGCTGGGATGGGTAACCGTCTATTGTTACATAATCGTCAGGCCGGAAACATTGCGTTACAAAACGAAACATGAAATTTTCGGTAAATTCCAGATGGTGCTTTGTGGGGCGAACACACGCAGAAAAAGCGGGGCTGGATTTGTTTGCTGCTAACATACCGGGTTTGGGTAACCGCCAACGCACGCTGTCGATCCGGACCTTATTCCGGCAGCATGTGCAGCCACGTCACTTCCATCATGAACGCCAATCTCACCGAATCTGCACAGAAAGCCGGCATGTCCGGCGCCGAAGTCCGCGCCAGCGCCTCGCTGGCGTCGATTTTCGCCTTGCGCATGCTCGGACTGTTCCTGATTCTGCCGGTGTTCGCGGTCCACGCCAAAGGCATGTCGGGCGGTGAAAGCGCGGCCATGGTCGGACTCGCCATGGGCATCTACGGCCTGGCGCAATCGTTTGGCCAGATTCCGTTTGGCATGGCGTCCGACAAATATGGCCGCAAGCGCGTCATCGTTGTGGGATTGGTATTGTTTGCGCTGGGCTCTTTCGTCGCTGCCGGTGCGCAGGATATCGGCTGGGTCATCGCCGGCCGCGCGATCCAGGGCGCCGGCGCGATTTCGGCGGCGGTGACGGCTTTCATCGCCGATTCGACGCGTGAAGAACATCGCACCAAAGCCATGGCAATGGTGGGCGGCTCCATCGGCCTGACCTTCGCGCTATCGCTGGTGGCGTCGCCGTTGTTGTATGAAGCGATCGGCATGGGCGGCATCTTCGGGCTCACCGGCGTACTGGCGCTGGCCGCCATCGGCGTGGTGCTGTTCGTGGTGCCCGATGCGCCGATGGTCAAGGCGCGTCGTGTGCCACTGGGCGAAGTGCTGCGCCATGGCGAACTGATGCGCCTGAACTTCGGCGTGTTCGCATTGCACATGACGCAGATGGCAATGTTCGTGGTGTTGCCCGCCGCGCTGGTGCAATATGCCGGTTTGCCGGTGGCCGAACATTGGAAGATTTATCTGCCGGTGGTGCTGGCCTCGTTCATTTTCATGCTGCCGCCAGTGTTCATCGGTGAAAAGCGCGGCTTGATGAAACAGGTGTTTGTCGCCGCGATTTCCTTGCTGCTGCTGGTGCAGGTCGGCATGTGGGCGACCTTGGCGCATTTCGCCGCGCATTGGTGGGTGCTGGTGTTCCTGTTGTTCGCTTTCTTCATCGCGTTCAACATCCTCGAAGCCTGCCAACCGTCGCTGGTGTCGCGCATCGCCCCGGCCGCCGCCAAAGGCACGGCGCTGGGCGTCTACAATACGCTGCAAGCGCTCGGCCTGTTCTGCGGCGGCGCCTTGGGCGGATGGCTGAAACAATATGCAGGCGCGCCCTCGGTGTTCGTAATGTGTGCTGTGGCAACACTGACCTGGCTTATAATCGCGTCTAACATGAAAAATCTGCCGCGCCGCGGCGCCCACCCCGCAAGCGCAACGGCTTAGGTATCAAATCAGTTATCAAATTTAGTGAAATCCAGGAGAAACAATGGCATCGGTCAATAAAGTCATCATCGTCGGCAACCTCGGGCGCGACCCGGAAACGCGCTACATGCCCAATGGCGAAGCCGTCACCAACGTCGCCGTCGCCACGACCGAAAGCTGGAAAGACAAGAACAGCGGTGAAAAGAAAGAACTCACTGAATGGCACCGCATCACCTTCTATCGCAAGCTGGCGGAAATCGCCGGCCAGTACCTGAAGAAGGGGTCGCAAGTCTACGTCGAAGGCCGCCTGCAAACGCGCAAGTGGACCGACAAGGACGGCGTGGAAAAATACACCACCGAAATCATCGCCGACACCATGCAAATGCTGGGCAGCCGCCAGGGCATGGGCGGCGGCGCGTCGATGGATGATGGCGGCGGCAGCTACGGCGGCGGTGGCGGCGGTGGTAGTGCTCCGGCGCGTCAGAGTTCGGGCGGTGGCGCAAGTGGCGGCGCGGCGCGCGCGCCGGCGGCAGCTCGCCCGGCGCCGAATTTCTCGGACATGGATGACGACATCCCGTTCTGAGCGATTCTTTCCGCCCGACAAAAAGCCGGCCCTCGCAAGAGCGCCGGTTTTTTTATTGGGCCTAAGGATAGTCAGCGCGCCGGATGGAAGCCCTCGAACGCCACCTGCAACATGTGCTGCACGATATCTTCATTGCTCATCTTGCTGAAGCGCTGCAGGTATTCCACCGCCGGATCGCAGGTGCGGGCGTAATAACTGAACAGGATGACGTCGCTCGGCAGCGCCGCGTCGAGTTCGCCGTTCTTCTGCGCCGCCAGCACCAGCTTTTCGATCTGGCCGTTGAGCTTGAGCACGCGCGTCACATACTTGAGATTGCGCATGAGCATGTCGCGCACATGCGCGCTGGTCGACGGCAGGAACGGCAAGCCGCCGTCCAGCCGCACGCGCAGGGCCCATTCCAGCAACGCCGCCAGCTTGCTCTTCGGGCTGAGCGCGTCATCGAGTTGCGCCAGATAATCCACCGCGCCGTCGATCAGGCGGATCAGCGCTTCGCCCACCAGGTCTTCCTTCGATTTGAAATGCTTGTACAGGCTGGGTTTGGAAATCCCTACCGCACCGGCGACGTCGTCCATGGTCATCAGGTCGTAACCCTTGGCGCCCAGTACCGACGTGGCCGCATCGAGGATGGCGTTCTCACGCAGCTTGAAGGCTTGATCCTTGAAACTTAATTTTCCAAAAATACTCATTGGTAGCTTTAGTTACTAATTGGTAGATTTTATTTTGTATTGGTAGTAATCTTAGCACCGAACTGGCAAATCCAGCAAAACCAGCAGCGCGCGAATGCCGCGAACATGGCACATACACTACAAAAACGACAGGGAAGGCAGGCAATGACGCAAGCCAGGCAAAAAATCGCAGTAATCGGGGCCGGCATATCCGGCCTTGCAAGCGCGTATTTCCTTGCCCGCCGGCACGACGTCGTGGTGTACGAGGCCGGCGGCTATATCGGCGGCCACGCCAATACCGTGGATGCGACGCTGGAAGGCCGGACCTTTCCGGTCGATACCGGATTCCTGGTCTTCAACGAAGCCACTTATCCGAATCTGATCGCATTGCTCGACGAACTCGGCGTCGACAGTTATGCCACCGACATGTCGTTTGGCGTGTCGCTGGACGGCGGCCGATTCGAATGGGCCGGTACCAGTCTCGACACCGTCTTTGCTCAGCGCCGCAGAGTGATGTCGCCGGCTTTCCTGGGCATGTTGCGGGATATCCTGCGCTTCAATCGCGCGGCGGAAAGCAATCTCGCCGCCAGCCTTGTTTCACCCCTATCGCTGGAACAGCTGCTTGCGGCAGGCAGCTACGGCGCCATGTTCCGCGATGCTTATCTGCTGCCGATGGCAGCGGCAATCTGGTCGAGCGCGCCGGCGGATATTTTGCAATTCCCTGCGGCCACCTTCCTGCGTTTCTGCCTCAATCACGGGCTGTTGCAGGTCAATGATCGGCCGCAATGGCGAACGGTCAAAGGCGGCGCCCGCGAATACGTCAGGAAGATCACGGCGACGTTGCCGGCGGTGCGGCTCAACACGAAAGTAGTGGACGTGCTGCGCGACGACGCAGGGGTAACCGTTCGCACGCATGACGGGTCCGAACGGTTCGACAGCGTGGTGTTCGCCACGCATGCCCCGGATACCTTGCGCATGCTCACCGACGCCGATGCCGAGGAACGCGCCCTGTTGTCGGCAGTACGGTATCAGGCCAACACCGCCTACTTGCATACCGATCTGTCGCTGATGCCGCAGCGGCGCAAGGTCTGGTCTTCCTGGAATTACCTGGGCGCGGCTTCTGCGGCGCAGGACGGCGCACGCGCGGTGTGCGTCAGCTACTGGCTCAATCAATTGCAAGCCTTGCCGTGCAAGAGCGCGGTGATGGTGACCCTCAATCCGTTCTCGCCGCCTGCCGCCGGCAAGACGATTGCCAGGTTCGACTACGATCATCCGATATTCGATCAGGCGGCTATTTCTGCGCAACACACCTTGGCTTCGATCCAGGGAAAACGGCGCACCTGGTTCGCAGGCGCCTGGACCGGTTATGGCTTCCATGAAGACGGGTTGAAATCGGCTCTGCGCGTAGCAGCCGATTTCAGTGCCGCACCGTCATGGGCGAAGGTTTGAGCATGACGAACCCGCGCGCACCGGCCTATATCGTTCGTGGCCACGTCATGCACGAGCGGCTGCGCCCGGCGCAGCACCGCTTCGTCTACCCGGTGTTTTATGTGCGCCTGAATCTGGCGCGGCTGTCCGAAGCGAACAATGCCTGGTTCGGCGTCGATCGCCTGCGGCTGATGTCGCTGAGGACACGCGACTACGGTCCGCGCGACGGCAGCGACCTGGACGGCTGGATGCGCGCGCAACTGGCGGATGCAGGTTTGCCTTGCGATGGTGAAATCTGGCTGCAGACCTTTCCGCGGCTGTTCGGCTTCGTGTTCAACCCGGTCAGTTTCTGGCTGTGCCATGACGGCGCCGGCGCCTTGCGCGCCGTGCTGGCCGAAGTGAACAACACCTTCGGCGAAACGCATCGTTATTTGCTGGCCGACAGCGAACGCAAGGCGATTACGCCCGACACGCGCCTGGTCTGCGCCAAGGCCATGCATGTGTCGCCGTTTTGCGAAGTGCGTGGCAGCTACCGGTTTCGCTTTCGCGACACGGCAACCACCACGTTGATCGGTATCGATTATGACGACGGCGCCGACAACCCGGACAGCGCCGGCGTATTGATCCACACCACCGTCGGCGGCCGCTTGCAGGCAATGACCTCAGCGGCGGCGTTGCGCGCGCTGCTGACGCAACCCTTCCTGACCTTCGGCATCGTCGCAAAAATCCATTGGCAGGCCTGGAAACTCTGGTGCAAGCGCGTGCCGTTTTTTCGCAAACCCGTCCGTCCGGCGGACAGCGCGGTTGCGACCGCCAATTTCAACAAGGAGATGTCACCGTGAACCCGACCGAGATGAAGCACTTCAGCGCACCCCTGCCCGAAGCTGCGGCGTCCACATCATCGCGTCCCGCCGACGCCTTCACTTCCGCCCCGCCGGCTACGCGCCTGTTCCTGCGCTTGCTCAACTGCCTCTCGCACGGCCACTTGCAGCTGACTACGCCGCATGGCAATGCGTTGACCTTCGGCGACTTGCATCAGCCGCCCAGCGCGCACATGGTCATTCGCGACTGGCGCGCCTGCGCCCGCATGCTGCAATCGGGG
This sequence comes from Herbaspirillum lusitanum, assembly GCF_026127345.1. Lineage (NCBI taxonomy): Bacteria > Pseudomonadati > Pseudomonadota > Betaproteobacteria > Burkholderiales > Oxalobacteraceae > Herbaspirillum > Herbaspirillum lusitanum. Next base: position 220,314 of record NZ_QXFG01000003.1, read on the forward strand.
GACATCGGTTTCGCCGAAAGTTATGCCGCCGGCTGGATTGATACGCCCGACCTGAGCGCGTTGCTGCGCCTTTGCCTGCGCAACCAGGCGGAACTGGAGCGCATGCTGTTCGGCGGCAAGCTGGCCGGATTGTGGTATCGCCTGCGGCATCTGATGCGCGCCAATACGCGCGCCGGCAGCCGCAAGAATATCCACGCGCATTACGACATAGGCAATGCCTTCTACCATCAGTGGCTCGATGACAGCTGGACGTATTCGAGCGCGATCTTCGACGGCGACCACGGGCAAAGCCTGGAGGCGGCGCAAGCGCGCAAATATCAGCGCATCGTCGATCAACTCGGTTTGCAGGCAGGCGACCACGTGCTGGAAATCGGTTGCGGCTGGGGCGGTTTTGCCGAGCATGCCGCGTCGCGCGGCATCCGCGTGCACGGCGTCACCATCTCGGCTGCGCAGTTGCAGGTCGCGCAGCAGCGTATCGCCGCGCGCGGTCTCGATCAGTTGGCCCGGCTTGAGCTGTGCGACTACCGTGACCTGAAAGGCGAGTACGACGCGGTGGTGTCGATCGAGATGTTCGAGGCCGTCGGCGAGCGCTTCTGGCAACAGTATTTCGACACCGTGTCGGCACGCTTGAAGAAGGGCGGCCGCGCCATGATCCAGTCGATCACGATTGCCGAGCAATACTTTGAACGCTACCGCAGCACGTCCGACTTCATCCGCCAGTACATCTTCCCGGGCGGCATGCTGCCGAGTCCGGAACGCTTCTGCGCCAAGGCGCGCCAGGCCGGCCTGCAGACGCTCGATCAATACGGTTTCGGTCGCGATTATGCGGAGACGCTGCGCCGTTGGAACGCCTCCTTCCTGCACGCCCGCGATGCCATTCGGAAGCAGGGATTCGACGAGCGCTTCATGCGGCTGTGGCAACTCTACTATGCCTATTGCGAAGTAGGTTTTGACGAGGAGCGCACCGATGTCATTCAGTTCATGTTGCAGAAAAACTGACCGCAAAAAAGCGGAGGCCCGGACCGTGTTCGCCGGAGCAGGACTCCTGCGCGCAATGTTCTGCACGGGCTTTGCCGCACGCTGCTTGCTGGTCGCTGCGCTGTCGGCGGGGCCTGCACAGGCCGCGAGCTGGCGCGACGATCTGCCTCAGGCGCACCTGCAGGGTAGTGCGGGACTGCGCTGGTTCGGATTGAAGGTCTATGACGCAGCGCTATGGAGCGCCGCGGCGCCGTTCGATCCCGCGCAGCCGTTTGCGCTGGAGCTGACCTATCAACGCAGCATCAGCCGCACGCGCATCGTGCAGACCAGCATCGATGAGATCCGCCGTCTGTCCGAAGGCCGTTACAGCGACCAACAATTGCAGCGCTGGGAAGCCGACATGGCGCGTGCTTTCACCGACGTCAATGAAGGCGATCAGCTTACCGGCGTCTACCTGCCGGGCATTGGTTGTCGCTTCTACAGCCGCACGCGCTTGTTGGCGGAGGTGCGCGATGCGGAATTCGCCCGTGCTTTCTTCGCCATCTGGCTCGATCCGCGCACCAGGGACACGCAATTGCGCAATCGTCTGCTGGGGGCCGAAAAATGAAAAACGAGAGCCGGCTCCGCTACTTCGCCTACGGCCTGCTGGGTCTGCCGCTGGCGATGTCGGCTTTGCCCGTCTATATCCAGGCGCCGCTGTACTACAGCTCCTATCTTGGCGCGACGCTGGCAGGCACAGGCTGGGTGTTGTTCCTGGCGCGAGTCGTCGATACCGTGCAAGACCCTTGGCTTGGACAGTGCATCGACAAATTGCAGGGTGCTCGTTTGCACTTGTGGATGATGCTCGCCGGCGCGTTGCTGGCGCTGGCGTTCTTCGGCATCTGGTTGCCGCCGGCGAGCGTGCGTGTTTCCGGCGCCTATCTTCTGGCGTGGCTGGGCGTCATGCTGGTCGTTGCCTACACTGCGCACAGCATGCTCAATATTGCTTACCTGGCGTGGGGTGCGCGCCTGTCGGAAGATGCCGGCGGATTGCTCGGGGCTTCCGCCTTGCGTGAGTTGATGGGTTTGCTGGGAGCCGTGCTGGCCAGCGTGATTCCGGGTGTCATCATGGTGAGCGGCGCCCGCAGTCAAGCTGGTTTCGCGCTGTATTCGGGCGCCTTCGCCGTCGCAGTGGCGGTATCGCTGGCAGCCTTGCTGTGGCTGGCGCCGCGCTGGAACAAGGTGGCTGCGCACGCCGACGGCTGGCGCAGCGCCGTGGCGACGATGCGATCCAATCCTGGATTTCGACGGTTGCTATTGCCGTATTTCCTGAATGCGGTGTCGGTAGCGATTCCGGCCACGCTGGCGCTGTTTTTCATCAACGACAGATTGCAGGCGCCGGATTATGCCGGCGGCTTTCTCGCGACGTATTTCATCTCCACGGCGATCGGCTTGCCGCTCTGGGTGGCGGCCGCCCAACGCGTCGGCGTATTGCCGGCCTGGCGCATCGGCATGCTGCTGGCGATCCTTGCCTTCGGCGGTACGGTGTTGCTCGGGGCGGGTGACGTTCTGTTGTACGGAGCGGTGTGCGTCGCAGCGGGTCTGGCGCTGGGCGCCGACCTGGCCCTGCCGCCGGTATTGCTGGCAAACGTGATTGGCAGGAACGAAAGTACTGCAGCCTATTACGGCGTCTGGACATTGCTGGCGAAGCTGGCGCTGGCGTTCTCGGGCCTTGCGTTGCCGCTGCTGGCGTTGTTCGACTATCAGCCCGGCATGAGCGGCAATGCTGCACTGGGCTGGACGTATGCGGCCGTTCCCTGCGTGTTCAAACTGATGGCCTTGCTGTTGCTGAGAACGGCGCCGGCATCCGATTCCCTTGCTGTTTTACCGGAGACCTCCTCATGAAAATCATCCGCCGTTTTACAGCGCTGTCGCTGTCCGTCGTATTGCTTCTATTGCTCGGCGCTTGCGCCGGCACCGACGTCTCGCACTATGCCAAGAACCAACCGGTGTTCGACCCGGTGCAATTCTTCAGCGGCAAGACCGAGGCATGGGGCATGTTCCAGAAACGCGGCGGCGAGGTCGTCAAGCGCTTTCACGTCGAGATCACCGGCAGCGAGCAAGACGGCGAGCTGACGCTGGACGAGCGTTTTCGCTATGACGACGGCACTACGCAACAGCGCGTCTGGACCCTGACCAGGCAAGCTGACGGCAGCTGGCGCGGCACCGCCGGCGACGTCGTCGGCGAAGCGGTCGGCCATGCCGCAGGCAATGCGCTGAACTGGCGTTACACCTTGTTGCTGCCGGTCGACGGCGAGACTTACGAAATGCACATGGATGACTGGATGTACCAGATGGACCGGCACACCTTGATCAACCGCACCAGCATGAGCAAGTTCGGGCTGGAAGTCGGACAGGTGACGCTGTTCTTTCGCAAGCAGGATTGACGGAGACCACGATGTTTAATCCCATGAACAAGCCGGTGCACGACTGGACCGGCAAGCGCATCTGGCTGATCGGCGCCTCCAGCGGCATCGGCGCCGCCCTGGCGCGCCAGGCGCTGGCGATGGGCGCGCAGGTGGCGATCTCGGCGCGTCGCAGGGAGGCCTTGCATGCTGTGGCCGGGACGAGCGACAAGGCCTTGATCCTGCCGTTCGACGTGCTCGATCACGCCGCGTGGCGCGTGCGTCATGCCGAGGTGTGCGCGGCGTTCGGCGGTGTCGACCTGATGTTGTTCTGCGCCGCCGATTATCGTCCCGAACGCAGTTGGGAAGTCAGCGACGACCTCGCCGAGCAGACCATCAAGACCAATCTGGTCAGTGTCTACTCGGCTTTGTCCAGCGTGCTGCCCGGCATGCTGGCGCATGGCAGCGGCGGCATCGCATTGGTGGCCAGCGTGGCCGGGTACATGGGGCTGCCCAATGCCAGCGTCTACGGTCCCGGCAAGGCGGCCCTGATCAATCTGGCGGAAATCCTCTACAGCGACCTGCGCAGCAAGGGCATCAATGTCTATCTCATCAATCCCGGTTTCGTGAAGACCGGCCTGACGGAGAAAAACGACTTCGCCATGCCGGCCATGCAAACGCCTGCCGCCGCCGCCGTCGAAATCTGGAAAGGCATCGCCGAAGGGCGCTTTGAAATCCATTTCCCGCGTCGCTTTACGCGTATCCTGAAGCTGATCCAGATGTTGCCGTATCGCTGGCGCTTTGCCTTGTTCCACCGCTTCCTGCACATGACATGACCGAGATGAGATTAAATGACCGACTCGATGCGCTGGCCGAATGGTACGTGACGCTGACGCGACAGAGCGTGCGCCATATCGGCCAGTTCTATGCGCCCGAAGTGCACTTCAAGGATCCGTTCAACGACATCCGCGGCATCGCCGCGATGATCGCCGTATATGAACACATGTTCGACACGACCGACCATCCGCATTTCATCATCCATGAGCGCATCGTTGCCGGCGATCAGGCCTTCATCACCTGGGTCTTCCATTTCGGGCTCAAGGGAAAGCACTACAGCATCGCCGGCGGCACGCATCTGAAGTTCAACCAGGAAGGCCTGGTCGTCCTGCATCGCGACTACTGGGATGCGGCGGAAGAACTGTTCCAGAAATTACCGGTGATCGGCGGATTGATACGCTGGCTGCGCAGATTGTTCGAGACCAGGATCGACCTTACGGCAGGCCGCGGATGATGTCGGCGCTCTTGTCCGGCGCCGGAACGAAGCAGAATTCCGGCGCGGTCAGGCGGACGCCCGCTCGCCGTTAGTAGACGCCGCGCGTCTTGAACGGCTGGTATTGATACAGCCAGGTTTCCGAGAGCGTCTGGTTCTTGTGGCGCAGGTACAGGCGCAGGTCGACCGGATCCTCGCCGTCGACGGTGAGGTCGAACTGCGCGCGCCAGTGGCCGGCGACGCCATTCGGCACCGCTTCGGTGAAGATGTAGGAGAAGCTGCCGCGCGAGGACGACAGTACGGCTTCGGGCAATTCGCCGAAGGCCAGTTTCTCCAGCGGCGCACCCTTGAATTCGACCATGAACTTGCGTACGTTTTGCGGCCGCGCCTGGCCCGGCTGGCCGCCGTTGCCGAGGCGCGTGGCGACGCAGCGCGCCAGCGGCGACGGGAACGGCTCGTCCTTCATCCAATGCAGCCGGTAGCGCAGGCGATAGCTGCTGCCGGCGGCGGCTTTGGCCTTCGGCACCCACATCGCGACGATGTTGTCGTGGATCTCATCGTCGGTCGGGATTTCGATCAGTTGCACCGAACCTTCGCCCCAGCTTCCCAGCGGTTCCACCCACAGGCTCGGGCGGCGCTCGTAATGCACGCCATCCTGGTAATGATCGAAGTTGCGGTCGCGCTGCAGCAGGCCGAAGCCGCGCGGATTGTTGTCGCCGAACGCCGAGGCGGTGATGCGCGCCGGGTTGTTGAGCGGACGCCAGATGTGTTCGCCGTTGCCGTTCCAGATCGCCAGGCCGTCGGAGTCGTGCACCTCCGGACGCCAATCGGCGCCAGTGCCCTTGACGGCTTCGGAATACCACAGCATCGAGGTGGCCGGCGCGATGCCGAGACGTCCCACGTCCTGGCGCAGGAACAGCGCGCAGTCGACGTCCATGACCACGCCAGCAATACCACCTGCATCGCGGCGCATGATGAACTTGTAGGCGCCGACGATGCTCGGACCGTCGAGCACGGCGTACACCACGACGGTGTCGCTCTTGTCGGCCGGCGTTTCGAAATAGAAGTGCGTGAAGTTGGGAAACTCTTCCGGCTTGCCGGCCTGGGCCACGTCGATGGCGATGCCGCGTGCCGACAAACCGTATTGATACAGGTCGCCGATGGCGCGGAAGTAAGAGGCGCCGAGGAAGGCGACCCAGTCGTTCTTGCGCCAGTCGAGTTTGGCCTGGTCGCCGCTGCGGCTTTCCTGGAAACGGAAACCGGCAAAGCCGCTGCCGCGCGGCAGCTTGCGCGCGGGGCTGTCGGCCGGCATGTCGAAGTAGCTTTCGTCGTACAGGATTTCGCGCGCCTTGGCGTTGTTGCCCGAGCCTTCCAGCGTGTACATGTGCACCGGCGCCTGGAAGAAGCGGCCGAGATGGAAGAAGGTCACCGGGAATTGTCCCGGGCCGTTGGCGAACAGCGATGAGTCGGTATTGAATTTGATCTTGCCGTGCGCCTCGTAGTCGATCTTGTCGAGGATGTCGGCCGGCGGTTTGTTCTGCGGCTTGTAGGGCGACTGCGCGGCCGTGCGCACTTGCGAGATCAGGGCGTCGAACGAGAAGGGCGCAGGGTTGCCGAGTTTGATGCGATTGGCGGCGAGCGCTTCGGGAGGAATGCCGAGGGCGGCGAGAGCGGCGGTCGCGGTGGCAGAGCTCAGGAAGGTGCGTCGATTGATCATGGGCAATAAATGTCGAGTGAGTAATGCTGCATGCAGCAAGGATTGGTCGGGGATGCAGCGCGAAACAAGATGGGAATGGACCGCATCATTGAATTCGGTGAACGAAGACGCTGCTGCAAAGGCGGAAATCCTAGCATGACGAGGGCGCTCGCGTGGGGCTTCGCGCCGGGTTAGTCGTGCTGGCCCGAGGGCTACTTGATAAAGAGTCTCATCCCCGCGCTTGGTTCCTGCTTCTTTGAGTATTTTCTATGGACGCATAAAAATTAATTGAGTAAAATTCGCCGGTCATTGGGGAGTAGTCGCCTTCCGCCCTGAGGAGGGGCTTATGTCAACATACTTGGTCCACACGACCATGGCATAAGCGGTCCTAAAAGCTTGACAAGACCTTTGACCACGTTGCCTCCGGAATGGCCGGGGAGAGGCGTGGTCAATCGTATTTTTGTCCGGCCATGGAGACCCCAATTGGATGCATTTCTCATTTCCACCGGCGTAGTCGCCTTGGCTGAAATCGGCGACAAGACGCAACTGCTGGCCTTTATCCTCGCTGCAAAATTTCGCAAACCGATTCCCATCATCCTGGGCGTTCTGGTGTCGACCATCGCCAACCATGCCTTTGCCGGCGCGCTCGGAGCATGGATCACGTCGCTGGTCTCGCCCGAAACCATGCGCTGGATTCTCGGCGTGTCCTTCATCGGCATGGCGATCTGGACGCTGATTCCCGACAAGTTCGACGAGAGCGAAGCCAGGTTTGCACGCTTCGGCGTGTTCGGCACCACCGTGATTGCCTTTTTCCTGGCGGAGATGGGCGACAAGACGCAGGTGGCGACCGTCGCATTGGCGGCGCAGTACCACGCCTTCGTGCCGGTGGTGGCAGGGACGACGCTGGGCATGATGATCGCCAACGTGCCGGCCGTATTGCTGGGCGACCGTATCGCCGGCAAGATCCCGGTGCGCGTCGTGCATGCCATCGCCGCGCTGATCTTCGCGATCATCGGTGTGATGACGCTGCTGGGAGCGGGTAAATCGCTGGGATTCTGATGCCTGGCGGCGATCCTTTCGCACAATGAAAAACGGCCCGCATTGCGGGCCGTTTTTCTTGCTGCACCAGATAGTGATCAATACGAATAGAAGATCTTCTGGATTTCTTTTGTGTCGCTGGTCTTGGTCAGCGCCAGCATCAGCAGGATGCGGGCTTTTTGGGCGTTCAGCGTGTCGGAGACGACGAAGTCCAGCTTGTCGTCATCCGCTTCGCCATTGCGCGCCACGATGCCTTGGCCGACGCGGCTGGCGCGAACGATCACAACGCCTTTCTTGCGTGCTTCGCTCAGCGATGGCGCCACCATGTTGTTCAGGCTGCCGTCACCCACGCCGGCGTGGATGATGCCCTTGGCGCCGGCGGCGACGAAGGCGTTCAGCGCGATCGGGTTCATGTTGGCGTAGCCGTAGACGATATCGACTTGCGGCAGCACATCCAGCTTCGAAATGTCGAATTCGGAATCAACAGTGTGCTTGCGGGTCGACTGACGATAGAAGAATGGCTTGCTGCCCTGGATATAGCCCAGGAAACCCAGTTCAGGCGTCTTGAAAGTATCCAGCGTGGAGGTGTTGGTCTTGGTGACTTCACGCGCAGCATTGATCTGATCGTTCAGCGTAACGAGCACGCCCTTGCCGATGGCTTCCTGGCTGCCTGCCAGCAGGACGGCGTTGTACAGGTTGATCGGGCCGTCGGCGCTGATTGCTGTCGATGGACGCATCGAGCCGACGATCACCACCGGCTTCTTGCTGTGCACGGTCAGGTCGAGGAAGTAAGCGGTCTCTTCGATGGTGTCGGTGCCGTGCGTGATCACGATGCCGTCAACGTCGCTTTGCGCCAGCAGCGTGTTCACGCGCTTGGACAGCTTCAGCCAGTAGTCGTTGTTCATGTTTTCGCTGGCGATCTGGAACACCTGCTCGCCCTTGACGTTGGCGACTTTCTTGAGTTCCGGAACGGCATCGATCAGCGCTTCAACGCCGATTTTTGCAGCGGTGTAGCCGACGGTGGTGGTGCTCGATGCACCGGTGCCGGCGATGGTGCCGCCGGTTGCCAGGATCATGACGTTGGGAAGTTTTTGCGCGTGCGCGATGGAGACCAGGGCGGCACAGGCCAGGATCAGAAACTGGCCGAATATTTTTTTGGAATGCATGTCGTTCCTCTTGATGAAAGTATGTTTTTTAGTCTCTTCTCCATGTATTCCGACGCGAGCAGATGCACGCCGGAGCTTGCCCTTGTGAGGCGCGGAGAGCAGCCAAGATAGCACTCATTGGAGCTACTTAGAAGATATGCGGAGGGATTTCTGAAAGTATTTTTATGCGTGGAGTGAGGCGACGATTTTGTGCTCGCAAGGAGTGCGTGGGATGCGCCCTTTGAGGGCGGGAGAAATCCATTTCTGCACTCTAATCGACCGTCTTCGGAGCGGCATTTGCATACTGAAAGGAATGTGGGAAACCACGCAGCGCGCTGTTTCGATACTTTGAATTTTTCAGCCTCCCATTTTTGTGAATGAAAAAAATCAGCATGCGGAATATTTGATTCTATTCAAGAATGGCAACGAGCGGCGAAATGAACGCGAGGCCGTTGCGCGAGACCTCAGTTTCTGGAATTCAGTTGGCCTTTTTGTTTATATAGGTACAATGAAATCGGACGTTGCCGTGATGAATCCTTGTCGGATTCATACCGAACCGGGGCGACTAATCGTGGACCCGTGAACCTGTGAATCTGTGAACCCGTGAACCGGAATTGATTGGAGCCAAGTTGTTGACCGAAAAATTTACCGATCCGCAAGCGGCGGTCGATCGCGTGATCGAAATCTATGAGAGCAACACCGCCATCCTCCGTGACGCCTTCAAGCTGTTCGCCAAAGGCGAAGTGCTGCAGGACCGTGTGCGAGCGTGCTATCCCTTTGTACGCATCACCACCGAGAAAGTCACCCACACCGATACGCGCCAGTCGTTCGGTTTTGTCGCCGGGCCTGGAACTTACCAGACCACGCTGACGCGTCCTACGCTGTTCAAGAATTACCTGCTGAGCCAATTCACGTTGCTGCTGCAGAATCACCAGGAGCCGCTCGAGGTCGGCGTCAGCGAGTTGCCGATTCCTGTGCACTTCGCCTTTGCCGAAGGCATCCACGTCGAAGGCGATCTCGATCCCGAACATCTGCGCTTGCTGCCCGACGTGTTCGACTTGCCCGACCTGGCCGAGATGGACGACCGCATCGTCAACGGCACCTATGAAGCCGACAACGGCGGCTGGCGCGACGGCGTGCATCCGCTGGCGTTGTTCACCGGACCGCGCATCGACTATTCTCTGCATCGCCTGCGCCATTACACGGCGACCGCGCCTCAGCATTTCCAACGTTATGTGCTGTTCACCAACTATGCGTTTTACGTCGATGAATTCGTGCGCATGGGACGCGAACTGATGCAGGCCACCGACGATCCGGAACTGCGCTCCTACCGCCAGCAATACACCGCCTTCGTCGAGCCCGGCAACGTCACCACGCCCAACGCCAATGTGGAAGGCATGAAGGGCGTGGCCGGTTCCGGCACGGCGCCGGCGCGCCAGCCGCAAATGCCGGCCTACCATCTGCAGCGTTCCGACGGTTCCGGCATCACGCTGGTCAACATCGGCGTCGGACCTTCCAATGCCAAGACCATCACGGACCATATCGCCGTGCTGCGTCCGCACGGCTGGATCATGCTCGGTCATTGCGCCGGCCTGTCGTCGTCGCAACGCATGGGCGACTACGTACTGGCGCACGCTTACGTGCGCGACGATCACGTGCTGGATGACGACCTGCCGTTGTGGGTGCCGATCCCGGCATTGGCGGAAGTGCAGCTGGCCTTGCAGGACGCGGTGGCCGGCATCACGCAACTGGAGGGCTACGAGCTCAAGCGCATCATGCGCACCGGCACCGTGGCTTCGGTCGACGACCGCAACTGGGAGCTGCGCGACCATCGCACGCCTTTGCTGCGCTTCAGCCAGAGCCGGGCTATCGCGCTTGACATGGAAAGCGCAACGGTGGCGGCCAACGGTTTCCGCTTCCGCGTGCCTTATGGCACATTGCTGTGCGTGTCGGACAAGCCTCTACACGGCGAAATCAAGCTGCCCGGCATGGCGAATCGTTTCTACGAGCAGCGCGTAGCGCAGCATCTGAAGATCGGCATTCGCGCGCTGGAGTTGCTGCGCAATCATGGCGTCGAGCAATTGCACAGTCGCAAGCTGCGCAGCTTCGGAGAGCCGGCATTCCGCTGATGTTCGTTTGATTTGCACGCAAAAAAAGCGCCGGCACGGGAAACCGCATCGGCGCTTTTTTCATGCTTCCGGTGTTTACGCCGCAGCGACTTTGCCGGTCCGATCACGTGTGGCGAGCCAGCCATACACCCCGGCGCCGGCCAGCAGCGTGGCGGCCGCGATCGACAGCGACGGCGTGAACGAGCCGCTGACATGCACCAGTTTTGTCGCCAGCGGCGGCCCGGCGATCTGGCCGATGCCATAGGAAGCGGTCATCAGGCCCATCAACCCGGGCGCGTGATGGCTGCGCAGGCGGCGCGCCTCGCGCATGGCGAACAGCGTGATGGCGGTGAACGGCAAGCCCAGCAGGATGCTCCCCAGCGCGAAGCCGAACTCATTGGGCAGGATCGCGCTGATGATGACGCCGATCGCCTGCATGACGTAGCTGATCGCCAGCAACCGGCGCTGGTCGGCATGCACCGGGATGCGCGTCGCACCCAGCGCGCCCAGCGCCACGCACAGGCCGAACAGCGGCCAGAAGAAATCGGGCCACGATGAACCGGGCAAAGCCTGGCGCGCAATCACCGGCAGGAAGGTGGCGGTGATGATGTAGCCGAAGCCGGCCAGGCCGTAAGCCAGCACCTGCCAGCGCACCTCGCGCGTCACGGCCGCAGGCTCGGTGTAACCCTGGCCGGCGCTGCCCGTTGCTGCGGCGCCCGCGCGCAGGTCGACTTCACCGCGGAAGGTTTTCCACACCAGCAGCGTCAGCAGGGCCGCCATCAGGCCGAATGCCAGCCATCCCGCCGCGGCGTGCCAGCCGCCGGCTACCATCGCGCTGCTCGAGAGCCCGGTCAGCATGATGCCCAGGCCGGGACCGGAATAGATGATTCCTCCCAGCGCCGGCAACTGCAATTGCGCCAGTCGCTGCAGGCACCAGCCCGAGCTGTAGACGAACACCAGCGCACTGGCGATGCCCGACAACAGGCGCAGCAGCAGCCACAGGCCTTGGGAATGGAAGGCGCCCATCCCCGCCGTCAGCAGCACCGTCGCGAGCAATCCGGCGCGGATCGTGCGCGTCGGCGGCAAGCCGCGCCAGAACGCGCACAGCAGGGCGCCGATAAAGTAGCCGAGGTAATTCGACGTCGCCAGCCAGCCGCCGCTATTGAGGTCGATGGTCTGGTCGTGCAGCATCATCGGCAGCAGCGGGGTGAAGGCGAAGCGGCCAATGCCCATGGCCACCGACAGCGCAATCAGCCCGGAAAGGGCGATGCGCAAGGCAGTCTTGCGGTTGGCTTGTGTGTCCTGCGTATGCTGAGTAGTCATGTCTTCCCGTGGTGATGCCGGTCATCTTTGCGTGTTCTTGCTCCGTCTTGCCGCGGCATTTCTGTTATTGCGCGAATATTGCTGATGACCTAATGGTAGCTTGTCTTTATCATCCTAAAAAATGAATAATAAGAATGGATTCATCTGTTTTGGGGATGGTTGATGAAATTTATTGAAGCGAGGATTGGTGGAGTTGGCGATGTACCCCCGCAATCCGCAGGAGAACGACATGGAAATTGCCGCACTTGAAATTTTTCGCGCCGTGGTCAGCGAGGGCGGCATCACGCGCGCCGCGGAGCGCCTGCATCGCGTGCAGTCGAATGTCACCACCCGCATCCGCCAGTTGGAGGAGTCGGTCGGCGTGCCGCTGTTCATCCGCGATCGCAAGCGTCTGTTGCTGACGCCCGCCGGGGAGATCTTGCTGGATTATTCCGAGCGCATCCTCGGTCTGGTGCAGGAGGCGCGTCAGGCGGTGCTGCCGCAAGGACCGCGCGGCCGGTTGCGCGTGGGCGCGATGGAAAGCACCGCCGCCAGCCGTTTGCCGGCGCCGCTGGCGGCGTTCCACCAGCGCTGGCCCGAGGTGCAGCTGGAACTGACCACGTCCGCGTCGCAGATGCTGATCGACCAGGTGCGTGCTTTCAAGCTGGATGCCGCGTTGGTGGCCGGCCCCATCGATGACGATGTCTTTGTGGCAACGCCGCTGTACCAGGAAGAACTGGTGATCGTGGTGCCGCGCGGGCATGCACGGGTGAAGAGCCCGGACGACCTCACAGTCGAGACGCTGATTGTGTTCGAACAAGGTTGCGCCTATCGCAAGCGCGCCGAACACTGGTTCGCTTCAGGAACGATCAAGGGCCGTCGGCCGGCGCGTCTGCTCGAGCTGGGGTCGTATCATGCAATGCTGGCATGCGTGGCGGCAGGCGCCGGGATCGCATTTGTTCCGCGAACGATATTAAATATGCATGGACAACAGAATTTTTCGACCTATTCTTTAGGAAAAGAAGGCCGCATCACCACGTATCTGATTTGCCGGCATGATCAGCAGACAACAGTTTACGATGCGTTGCGCACGCTGTTGCTGACTGAGTCCTGACACCAACGGTGCAATCAGGCGCGGCCGCTCCGGGCGGCGTAACAATTTGTAAAAAACACTGCGGTCCGGCAATGCTTTTTTTATAGTCTGGTTTCCCCCTCCATTCTCTCCCCCGAGAATGGGATTTACCCCGCGAGCCGCAAGGCGCGTGGGGTTTTTTCTTTGTGCTTCGCTTTTTGCACGGTCATTTCCCCTTTCGGAATGATCAGGCTTTCGCGTGCAGCAGACTGGATCGCCAGCACCGCCGGATGCGTCAGGCGGCGTTCCACCGAGATCGCATAGAACTGTTCCGTGATCTGCTCGGTCTGGCCGATCTGCACCACACCGAGTTGCTGCTTCAGTTGCGCCGCAACCGTAGAGGGAGCGGCAAAGATGCCGGTGCCGGCTTCGCCGAATGCGTTGAGCAAGGCGCCGTCATCGAACTCGCCGGCAATCTGCGGACGTATCTTTTCCTTCTCGAACCAGCGCAGCAATTTTGGACGCACTGCTGCGTCCTCTCCTGGCATCAGGAAGGGCGCGCCATCCAGGCTTTGCGGAAAATTCTTCTTGTGTGCTTTGGCCAGCGCCGGCGTGGCGAAAAAGCTGGTGCTGCATTCGCCGAGCAAGTGGCTGTAGCCGCGCACGTCGATATTGCCGGGCATCGGGCTGTCGGCGATGACGATGTCGAGCCGGTGAATGGCGAGATCGCCGAGCAGGTTGTTGAGCTTGCCTTCGCGGCAGACGATGCGTACCGGATCCTCCAGTTTCAATGCGGTTTCCAGCAGCAGGTAGGCGATGGTCTTGGGGACGGCGTCGGCGACGCCGACACGGAATTGCAATGGCCTGCCGCCGGGGCGAAAGCGCATCACTTCTTCGAGCTCTTCCCCGAGGGTGAAAATCTGGTCGGCATAGGCAAACACGGTACTGCCGGCGTCGTTGAGTTCCAGCTTGCGGCCGACGCGGTTGAATAGGCGGTAGCCGAGCGTCTCCTCGAATAGCGTGATCTGTCCGCTGATGGTCTGCGCGGTGAGATGCAGGCGCTCGCCGGCGCGCGCGATGCCGCCGGTCTTGGCGACGGTCCAGAAATAGTGCAGGTGTTTGTAGTTGAGCGCGGCCATGGTGTTTTCAATACATCGGTTTTTACGAAGATAATGAAAAGTATATTCGAATTTTCAAGAGTATCGGATTTGGCTAAAGTGGCACCTGTCTATTGCACAGCCATGGAGGCCCATCATGAAATGTCCCGTTTGCACTACCGTCAATCTGAGCATGAGCGATCGTCAGGGCGTGGAAATCGATTACTGCCCGCAATGCCGCGGCGTCTGGCTCGATCGCGGCGAGCTCGACAAGTTGATTGAACGCGCGCAGGCCGTGGCGCCGCAAGCAGCTGCCCGCGCACCGGCGCCGCCTCAATATGCGTCGCCGATGCCGCCGCAACAGCAGCAGCGCGGTTACGATGACCGCTTCGGCCACGGCCGCGAGTACAAGGATCATTCGGATTGCCGCTCGCGCAAGAAGAAGGGTTTTCTGGGCGAGATCTTCGATTTCGACTGACGTATCAATGCATCGATGCACTTGAATAACAAAGGGGAAATACCGTGAACGGTGTAGAAAGTTTTGCAAGTCCGCTGATGTGGGGCGGATTCATTGTGTTTGTGCTGGGCATGCTGGCGTTCGACATGCTGGTGCTGGGCGGCCGCCATGCGCACAAGGTGACCGTCAAGGAAGCGCTGGGCTGGTCGGTGGCGTGGGTAATGCTGGCGCTGCTGTTCAGCGGCTTGCTGTGGTGGTACCTGGATCACAGCATCGGCCGTGAATTCGCGAACCAGAAGAGCCTGGAGTTCCTGTCCGGCTACCTGATCGAGAAGTCGCTGTCGGTGGACAACATCTTCGTGTTCCTGGTGATCTTCGGCTACTTCGCGGTGCCGGCGGAAATGCAGCGGCGCGTATTGTTGTACGGCGTGGTCGGCGCGATCATCATGCGCGCCGTGATGATCTTGCTGGGCGCCTGGCTGATCGCGCAGTTCAGCTGGATCATGTACCTGTTCGGCGCATTCCTGGTCGTGACCGGCATCAAGATGCTGATCTTTGCGGACAAGGAAAGCGACCTCAACGACAACCCGCTGCTGAAGTTCTTGCGCAAGCACATGCGCATCAGCAATGAGTACGACGGCGAGAAGTTCTTCACCATGCGCAACGGCGTGCGCTATTTCACGCCGCTGATGCTGGTGCTGATCCTGATCGAAGTGACGGACCTGGTCTTCGCGGTCGACAGCATCCCGGCGATTTTTGCGATCACCACCGATCCGTTCATCGTGTTCACGTCGAACATGTTTGCGATCATGGGTTTGCGGGCGCTGTACTTCCTGCTGGCAGACGTGGCGGATCGTTTCCACTATCTCAAGTACGGTCTGGCGCTGGTGCTGGTGTTCGTGGGCGGCAAGATGCTGCTGGCGTACTGGTTCCACATTCCCGTGATGGTGTCGCTGCTGGTGGTTGCCGCCATCCTGGTGGCATCGGTGCTGATCAGTCTGGTGTTGTCAAAAAAGAAAATGTCGGCCTGATGGTGGTTGGATCCGTGAAGGCTGAATAAATTAGGGTCGGAGTGATTTACAATCGTGAATCGCTCCGGCTCTTTTTTGATTTTCATTCCTGATTCTCCATTCCTTTTCCTATGGCTCGCTTGCCCCGCCTGGTTGTTCCGCATCAGCCACACCACATCATCCAGCGCGGCCATGACGGCCAGGTCGTATTCCGCGACGCCGCCGACCATGCCGTTTTCCTCGACTGGCTCAAGGAGGGCGCGAAGCGCTTCAAGGTCGCCATCCACGCCTATGTCCTGATGCCGGACCACGTGCATTTGCTGGCTACCCCGGTGGACGCTGAGGGGCTGGCACGAATGATGCAGTGGGTAGGCCGGTATTACGTGCCCCATATCAACCAGAAATATCAGCGCAGCGGCACCCTGTGGCAAGGACGCTACAAGGCCACGGTGCTGGACGCGGAGCGCTACCTGCTGCTGTGCAGTCGCTACATCGAGCTCAATCCGGTGCGCAACGGCCTGGTCGGCAGCGCCCTGGATTATCCCTGGTCAAGCTACATGCATCACATTGGCGCAAAGCCGGACCCGCTGATTACCGACCACAGCGTGTATTGGGCGCTGGGCAATACGCCGTTTGACCGGGAAATCGCCTACAAGCTGCAAGCGGAGCAATCGCTGGGGGAGGCCGAGATTGATGCAATCACCCAGGCGACGCTAAAAGGTTGGGCGCTGGGTGCGGAGGAGTACAAAAGCGGCTTGGAAAAGCAGGTCAGCCGCCGTGTCAGTCCTGCAAAGCGGGGCCGGCCGGTGAAGAAAATTGATGAAGCGGCATCCTCAGAAGAAAATGCGGCGGGCAACACCCCTGGGATAACTCTCGTAAATACAAAGAGTTAGGGAATTGAATCAAGAGCATGCATTACTCTGTCCCTAATTAAAAATTATTGAAAATTCCAGGGATTTAAATTTTACTCTGACCCCTTTTGTTCTTATTGAAGATTTGGGTGCAGTGCACTATCCTTAAACCCTTACTCTCAAAGTGGTGGAGCACCGTTATGCACGCGCAAGGCCTATACGACCCAGCTAATGAACACGACGCCTGTGGTGTCGGTTTTATCGCCCATATCAAGGGCAAGAAAAACCATTCCATCGTTGAGCAAGGCTTGCTCATCCTGAAGAATCTGGACCACCGGGGTGCGGTCGGTGCAGATCCGCTGATGGGCGACGGCGCCGGTATCCTGATTCAGATTCCGGATCAGTACTATCGCGAAGAAATGTCCAGGCAGGGCGTCGAACTGCCGCCGCCAGGCGAATACGGCGTCGGCATGGTCTTCCTGCCGAAGGAAAACGCCTCGCGCATCGCCTGCGAACAGGAAATCGAGCGTTCGGTGCTGGCTGAAGGCCAGGTCGTGCTGGGCTGGCGCAACGTGCCGGTCGACATGGACATGCCGATGTCGCCGACCGTGCGTGAAAAAGAGCCGGTCATTCGCCAGATCTTCATCGGTCGCGGTCCGGACATCATGGTCACCGACGCGCTGGAACGCAAACTGTATGTGATCCGCAAGTCGTCCGGCCACGCCATCCAGGCGCTGAACCTGATCCACGGCAAGGAATTCTTCGTGCCGTCGATGTCGGCGCGCACGGTGGTCTACAAGGGCCTGCTGCTGGCCGACCAGGTCGGCGTGTACTACAAGGACCTGCAGGATCCGCGCTGTGTTTCCGCGCTGGCGCTGGTGCACCAGCGTTTCTCGACCAATACCTTCCCGGAATGGCCGCTGGCTCACCCCTATCGCCTGATCGCCCACAACGGCGAAATCAACACCGTCAAGGGCAACTTCAACTGGATGCGCGCACGCGAAGGCGTGATGCAATCGGCCGTGCTGGGCGACGACCTGAAGAAATTGTTCCCACTGATCTATGAAGGCCAGTCCGACACCGCGTGCTTCGATAACGCGCTCGAACTGTTGCTGATGGCAGGCTATCCGCTGGCGCAAGCCATGATGATGATGGTGCCGGAAGCCTGGGAAAATCACACTTTGATGGACGACAACCGTCGCGCCTTCTACGAATACCACGCTGCGATGATGGAACCATGGGACGGCCCGGCCGCCCTGGCGTTCACCGACGGCCGTCACATCGGCGGCACGCTCGACCGCAACGGTCTGCGTCCTGCGCGCTACATCGTCACCGACGACGACCTGGTCGTGATGGCGTCGGAATCCGGCGTGCTGCCGATTCCTGAATCGAAGATCATCCAGAAATGGCGCCTGCAACCGGGCAAGATGTTCCTGATCGACCTCGACGCCGGCCGCATCATCGACGACAAGGAGCTGAAGGACACCTACGCCAATGCCAAGCCGTACAAGCAATGGATTTCGTCGGTGCGCGTCAAGCTCGACGAACTCAAGGCCGAGCCGGTCGAATCCGGTTCGACCATTCCGCTGCTGGATCGCCAGCAAGTGTTCGGCTACACCCAGGAAGACGTCAAGTTCCTGATGGCGCCGATGGCGTCGGCCGGTGAAGAAGCGATCGGTTCGATGGGCAACGACTCGCCGCTGGCAGTCATGTCCAACAAGAACAAGACGCTCTACAACTACTTCAAGCAATTATTCGCGCAAGTGACCAACCCGCCGATCGACCCGATCCGCGAAGCCATGGTCATGTCGCTGGTGTCCTTCATCGGCCCGCGTCCGAACCTGCTCGACACCAACAACATCAACCCGCCGATGCGCCTGGAAGTGTCGCAGCCAATTCTGGACTACGCCGACATCGCCAAGCTGCGCAACATCAGCGCGCACACCGGCGGCAAGTTCAAGTCGCACGAGCTGAACATCTGCTACCCGGTCGCGTGGGGCAAGGAAGGCATCGAAGCACGCCTGGCCTCGCTGTGCGCCAAGGCCGTCGACGCGGTCAAGTCGGGTCACAACATCCTGATCATTTCGGACCGCAAGGTCGATTCCGAACAAGTTGCGATCCCTGCATTGCTGGCGACTTCGGCGATCCACTTGCACCTGGTGAGCAAGGGCTTGCGTACGTCGACCGGTCTGGTGGTCGACACCGGTTCCGCACGCGAAACCCATCACTTCGCATTGCTGGCAGGTTACGGCGCGGAAGCGATCCACCCGTACCTGGCGATGGACACGTTGAGCGAAATGGCCAAGGGCCTGCCGGGCGAGCTGTCGGGCGAGAAGGCGATCTACAACTTCCAGAAGGCGATCGGCAAGGGCTTGCTGAAGGTCATGTCGAAGATGGGTATTTCGACTTACATGTCCTACTGCGGCGCGCAGATCTTCGAAGCCATCGGCCTGAACAAGGCGCTGGTCGACAAGTACTTCAAGGGCACCGCGTCGAACGTCGAAGGCATCGGCGTGTTCGAAGTCGCCGAAGAAGCGCTGCGCCTGCACCGCGCTGCCTTCAGCGCCGATCCGGTTCTGGCCAATGCGCTCGACGCCGGCGGCGAGTATGCCTTCCGCATCCGCGGCGAAGAACACATGTGGACGCCGGACGCGATCGCCAAGCTGCAGCACTCGACCCGCGCGAACAACTTCAATTCGTACAAGGAATACGCGCAGATCATCAATGATCAGTCCAAGCGCCACATGACCTTGCGCGGCCTGTTCGAATTCAAGATCGATCCGTCGAAGGCGATCTCGATCGATGAAGTCGAACCAGCCAAGGAAATCGTCAAGCGTTTCGCCACCGGCGCCATGTCGCTCGGTTCGATCTCGACCGAAGCACACGCCACGCTGGCGATCGCGATGAACCGCATCGGCGGCAAGTCCAACACCGGCGAAGGCGGCGAAGACGTCAATCGCTATCGCAACGAACTCAAAGGCATCCCGATCAAGCAGGGCGCAACCCTGGCGTCGGAAATCGGCAAGGACGTCATCGAAGTCGACATCCCGCTGCAAGCCGGCGACTCGCTGCGTTCGCGCATCAAGCAGGTGGCTTCCGGTCGTTTCGGCGTGTCGGCTGAATACCTGATCTCCGCCGACCAGATCCAGATCAAGATGGCGCAAGGCGCGAAGCCGGGCGAAGGCGGTCAACTTCCGGGCCACAAGGTCACCGATTACATCGCGACATTGCGCGTGTCGGTGCCGGGCGTTGGTTTGATTTCGCCGCCGCCGCACCATGACATCTATTCGATCGAAGACCTGGCACAGCTGATCCACGATCTGAAGAACGTCAATCCGCGCGCCTCGATCTCGGTCAAGCTGGTGTCGGAAGTCGGCGTCGGCACGGTTGCCGCAGGCGTTGCCAAGGCCAAGTCGGATCACGTCGTGATCGCCGGCCATGACGGCGGCACCGGCGCATCGCCGCTGTCCTCGATCAAGCATGCCGGTTCGCCATGGGAACTCGGCCTGGCCGAAACCCAGCAGACGCTGGTGCTGAACGGTTTGCGCAACCGCATCCGCGTGCAGGCCGACGGCCAGATGAAGACCGGCCGCGACGTCGTCATCGGCGCGCTGCTGGGCGCGGACGAATTCGGTTTCGCCACCGCGCCGCTGGTGGTCGAAGGCTGCATCATGATGCGCAAGTGCCATCTGAACACTTGCCCGGTCGGCGTGGCGACACAGGATCCCGTCCTGCGCGCCAAGTTCTCCGGCAAGCCTGAGCACGTGGTCAACTTCTTCTTCTTCATCGCCGAAGAAGTACGTCAGATCATGGCGCAACTGGGCATCCGTACCTTCAACGAACTGATCGGCCGTTCCGATCTGCTGGACCGCACCAAGGCTATCCAGCACTGGAAGGCGCAAGGTCTGGACTTCAGCAAGATCTTCTATCAACCGGTCAGCGCGACGCCGTACTTCCACACCGAGAATCAAGATCACGGTCTGGACAAGGCGCTGGATCACAAGCTGATTGCACAAGCCAGGATCGCGTTGGAAAAAGGCGAGAAGGTCTCCTTCATTTCGCCGATCCGCAACCTGAACCGCACCGTTGGCGCCATGTTGTCGGGTGAGGTGGCCAAGCGTTACGGCAATGAAGGCCTGCCGGACGACACCATCCACATCCAGCTGCAAGGCACCGCGGGCCAATCGGCCGGCGCGTTCCTGGCGCACGGCGTGACATTGGACCTGGTCGGCGAAGGCAACGACTACGTCGGCAAGGGCTTGTCGGGCGGTCGCATCATCGTGCGTCCGAACACCGAGTTCCGCGGCCGTGCGGTCGACAACATGATCTCCGGCAATACCGTGTTGTACGGTGCAACGTCCGGCGAGGCGTTCATCAACGGCGTGGTCGGCGAGCGTTTCGCCGTGCGTAACTCCGGCGCCATCGCCGTGGTTGAAGGCACCGGCGATCACGGTTGCGAATACATGACCGGCGGCTCCGTCGTCGTCCTGGGCGCAACCGGCCGCAACTTTGCAGCGGGCATGTCCGGCGGCATTGCTTACGTCTACGACGAAGCCGGTGACTTCGCCGGCAAGTGCAACCTGGCCATGGTCGCGCTCGACAAGGTCCTGTCCGACACCGAACAGGAAGCCTCGACCGATCGCGCCATCTGGCACAGCCTGCAACGCGGCGGCGACGGCCAGACCGATGAAGTCATCCTGCGCGGCCTGATCGAGCGTCACTTCAAGTACACCGGCAGCACGCGCGCGCGCTACCTGCTGGACAACTGGGCGGCGTCGCGCGGCAAGTTCGTCAAGGTCTTCCCGACCGAGTACAAACGTGCGCTGGGCGAACTCCATGCAGCCAAAGCGGCCCCGAAGGACAAGGTTCCGGCGTAAGCCGCAACCCTCGGCCCTCGGCCAGATCTGAAATAACGCAAGGCCGGCGATTCTGATAACGACAACGACAGAATCGCCCGCCGCCTATCCTTAGCGAAGAATGTGAGTGGAAAATGGGTAAAGTAACCGGCTTTATGGAATATGAGCGCCTGAAAGAGGCGAGCGAAGCGCCGCAGTCGCGCATGAAGCACTACAAGGAATTCGTCCTGCACCTGGGCGACGCGGAAGCCAAAGTGCAAGGCGCACGCTGCATGGATTGCGGCATCCCGTTCTGCAACAACGGCTGCCCGGTCAACAACATCATTCCCGACTGGAATGACCTGGTCTATCGCGGCGACTACAAGGAAGCGCTGGACACGCTGCACTCGACCAACAACTTCCCGGAATTCACCGGCCGCATCTGCCCGGCGCCGTGCGAATCCGCCTGCACACTCGGTATCAACAGCGACGCGGTCGGCATCAAGTCGATCGAGCACTTCATCATCGACAAGGGCTGGGAAAACGGCTGGGTCACGCCGCAACCGGCTGCCGTGAAGACTGGCAAGAAAGTCGCCGTAGTCGGCTCCGGTCCTGCCGGCATGGCCGCGGCACAACAGCTGGCGCGCGCCGGCCATGACGTGACCGTGTTCGAAAAGAACGATCGCGTCGGCGGCCTGCTGCGTTACGGCATCCCCGACTTCAAGATGGAAAAGTCGCACATCGATTTGCGCGTCGAGCAGATGCAGGCCGAAGGCGTCGTGTTCCGCACCAGCACATTGGTGGGCAAGGATTTCCCGGCCAACATCACCAACTGGTCCAAGGAAACGGTTTCCCCCGACGACCTGAAGAAAGACTTCGACGCCGTCGTCATCGCCGGCGGTGCAGAACTGCCGCGCGACTTGCCGGTGCCCGGCCGCGAATTGAAGGGCGTGCATTTCGCCATGGAATTCCTGCCGCTGCAAAACAAGGTCAACGCCGGCGACAAGCTCAAGGGCCAGATCATGGCGACCGACAAGCACGTGGTCGTGATCGGCGGCGGCGATACCGGTTCCGATTGCGTCGGTACCTCGAACCGTCACGGCGCCGCTTCCGTGGCCCAGTTCGAACTGATGCCGCAACCGCCGGAAACGGAAAACAAGCCGATGGTCTGGCCGTACTGGCCAACCAAGCTGCGCACCTCGTCGTCGCATGAAGAAGGCTGCGATCGCGATTGGGCAGTGGCGACCAAGCGCCTGGAAGGCAAGAACGGCAAGGTTGAAAAGCTGATCGCCGCGCGCGTCGAATGGAAGGACGGCAAGATGCAGGAAGTGCCGAACTCGGAATTCGAAATGAAGGCCGACCTGGTGCTGTTGGCCATGGGCTTCGTCTCGCCGGTGCAGCAAGTGCTGGAATCGTTCGGCGTCGACAAGGACCAGCGTGGCAACGCCAAGGCCACCACCGATGGCGAAGGCTGCTACAAGACTTCGGTCGACAAGGTCTTCGCTGCCGGCGACATGCGCCGCGGCCAGTCGCTGGTGGTCTGGGCGATTCGCGAAGGCCGTCAATGCGCGCGCGCAGTCGATGAGTTCCTGATGGGCTCGTCGGTGCTGCCGCGCTGATACTGACTGATACTGATACGACAGCGTATAAAGCAATACAGTAAAAGAAGCAGAAGCCGGATCGACGAAAGTCTTTCCGGCTTTTTTACTTTCCGGATCAGGCGCAGGAAGATTGCGGAGCGACTCAAATCAGCCGGGTGTCAGCCCGGATCCGGCTTGCTCAAGTACAATGGAATTTCACTTTTCAGACACGGCCTGCCGTCGCTCCTGCCGACGATAACCGAAGAACAACATGACGACCCCGATTCACTACAGCATCACCTCCAACGACTGCGCCGCCCACGTGTTCGACATCACCCTGAGGGTCGATGCGCCGGCTGCCGACGGCCAGGTATTTTCCTTGCCGGCGTGGATTCCCGGCAGCTACATGATTCGCGAATTCGCGCGCAACATCGTCCAGCTGCGCGCAGAAGCCGGCGGCAAGAAAGTCGCGCTGCGCAAACTGGACAAACACACGTGGAAAGCATCGCCGTGCACCGGCCCGCTGACGCTGAGCTATCAGGTCTATGCCTGGGACTTGTCGGTGCGCACCGCGCATCTGGACCAGACCCACGCCTTCTTCAACGGCACCAGCGTATTCCTGCGCGTGGAAGGGCAGGAGCAGTCGCAGCACGTCGTCGACATCCGCCGTCCGGCCGGCGACGCCTACAAGCGCTGGCGTGTGGCGACGTCCTTGTCCGAGCTGAAAGCAAAACGCTATGGTTTCGGCACGTATGTCGCCGCCGATTACGACGAGTTGATCGATCATCCGGTCGAGCTCGGGACCTTCGCACTGGCGACGTTCACCGCGCACGGCGTGCCGCATGACGTCGTGATCACCGGCCAGGTGCCGAACCTCGATCTGCCGCGCCTGTCGGCCGATCTGAAGAAAATCTGCGAAGCGCAGATCGCTTTCTTCGAGCCGAAGAGCAAGCGCGCGCCGATGTCGCGCTATGTGTTCATGACCATGGTGGTCGGCGACGGTTACGGCGGCCTTGAGCATCGCGCTTCGACGGCGCTGGTCTGCGCACGCAGCGATTTGCCGGTCAAGGGCAAGAGCGAGCAGAGCGACGGTTACCGTACTTACCTGGGTTTGTGCAGCCACGAGTATTTCCATACCTGGAACGTCAAGCGCATCAAGCCGGCGGTGTTCGCGCCTTACGACCTGCGCGAAGAAGGCTATACCTCGCTGCTGTGGCTGTTTGAAGGTTTCACCAGTTACTACGACGACCTGTTCCTGGTGCGCACCGGCCTGATCGACGAGGCCGCTTACCTGGGCATGCTGGCCAAGACTATCAATGGCGTGCTGCGCGGCAGCGGCCGCCGCAAACAGAGCGTGGCGGAGTCCAGCTTCGACGCCTGGGTCAAGTATTACCGCCAGGATGAAAACGCCCCCAACGCCATCGTCAGCTATTACACCAAGGGTTCGCTGGTGGCGCTGGCGCTGGACCTGACGATCCGCAGCGAAACCAATGGGCGCAAGTCGCTCGACGACGTCATGCTGGCGCTGTGGCAGCAATACGGTCGCCAGTTCTATAGCCGCAACGGCGGCCACGGCCTGGGTGAAGAGGAGGCCGAAGCCTTGTTCGAAGCCGTCAGCGGCGTCAAGCTCAAGCGCTTCTTCGATCGCTACATCCGCGGCACGGAAGACTTGCCGTTCGCGCAGTTGCTGCCTGATATGGCGATCAAATTCGACGACGCCGGCAAGGATCGCAAGCCGTCGCTCGGCCTGCGCGTGGTGCGCGACGGCGCCGACGCCAAGGTGGCGAATGTCTACGAAGGCGGGGCAGGGCATCGCGCCGGTGTGTCGGCCGGCGACAAGCTGGTGGCGCTGGATGGTTTGCGCGTGCCGCCGACCGGGGCGGACGGCTTGCTGGCGCGCTATCGTGAAAACGACGTGGTGGCCCTGCATGTGTTCCGGCGCGATGAGCTGATGAGCTTCTCGGTGAAGCTCAAGAACGACGATGCGCCGCAGATGGCATTGACGTCAGAGGCCAAGCCGGCGGCCGCGGTGCGCAAGCGCAAGTCCTGGCTGGGCTGATTCCGATTGGCTGTGCCCGGCTTCCTGCGCCGGGCGGACAATAAAAAACCCGCCGAAGCGGGTTTTTTATTTGCTGCCGATGCTTTGCAGAATCGAAGATTACTTCGCTTCTGCGTCGCCTGCTGCGGGTGCTTCGCCTTCAGCTTCAACCTTGCCTGCCGGTACCGAAGCGGTAGCAACTGTCAGGTTTTCTTGCGAAACAGCGGCCACGCCGTTTGGCAATTTCAGGTCAGCCAAGTGGATCGAGTGACCGACTTCCAGCTTCGCCAGATCGACGGAAACGAATTCCGGCAGATCCTTGGGCAGGCAGGAGATGTCCAGTTCGGTCATGACGTGGCTGATGATGCCCGACGACAGCTTGACGGCCGGCGAGACTTCAGCGTTCACGAAGTGCAGAGGCACCTTGACGTGGATCTTTTGCGATGCATCGACGCGTTGGAAGTCAACGTGCAGGACCAGTTGCTTGTAGGCGTGGACTTGGAAGTCGCGCAGCAGAACTTGTTCGACCTTGCCTTCGATTTCCAGGTCGAGGATCGACGAGTGGAAGGCTTCTTTCTTCAACGCGTGGTACAGCGCGTTGTGGTCCAGAGCGATGTTCAGCGGTGCAGCTGTGCCACCGTAGACGATGGCTGGTGTTTGACCAGCAATACGCAGGCGGCGGCTCGCTCCGGTCCCCTGCTCTTTGCGTGGAAATGCGATAACTTTCATGTGAAACTCCAAAGGTTGCGGGACTTTCGTCTCGCGTTAAAAATCCCCCGCGACCAGGGGATTCAAGGATCCCGTCATTTGCATGACGGGATTGAAACTGAAATCTGAATTGAATCTAAAGCTGAATCTCTAAAACTTATTCTGCAAACAGCGACATCACCGAGTCGCCCTTGCTGATGCGCTTGAATGTCTCGGCCAGCAGGCTGGCGCATGTCAGTTGGCGAATCTTGCCGCAGGCCTTGGCGGCGTCCGACAATGGAATCGTGTCGGTGACGACCAGTTCGTCCAGCGGCGAATTGGCGATGCGGTCCAGCGCCGGGCCGGACAAAACAGGGTGCGTACAGTAGGCGACGACTTTCTTGGCGCCGCGCTCTTTCAATACTTCGGCAGCCTTGGTCAGCGTGCCGGCGGTGTCGACCATGTCATCCATGATTACGCAGTTGCGGCCTTCGACTTCACCGATGATGTTCATGACTTCCGACACGTTCGCCTTCGGGCGGCGCTTGTCGATGATCGCCAGGTCGCAGCCGAGGCGCTTCGCCAACGCACGGGCGCGCACCACGCCGCCGACGTCAGGCGATACGACCAGCAGGTCGTCGTAGTTCTTGCTCACCAGATCGCCCAGCAAAATCGGCGATGCATAGATGTTGTCGACCGGAATGTCAAAGAAACCCTGAATCTGGTCAGCGTGCAGGTCCATGATCAGGACGCGTTCAACGCCGGCTTCCTGCAGCATGTTGGCGACGACCTTGGCCGAAATCGCAACACGGGCGGAACGCGGACGGCGATCCTGGCGGGCATAACCGTAGTAGGGGATGGCAGCAGTGATACGGCCGGCGGAAGCACGCTTCAACGCATCGACCATGATCATGATTTCCATCAGGTTGTCATTGGTCGGTGCGCAAGTGGACTGCAGCACGAAGACGTCTTTACCGCGGACGTTTTCGTTGATCTCGACCATCACTTCGCCGTCGGAGAACTTCGACACATTGGCCTTGCCCAGAGGGATACCGAGTTTTTCAACGACGCCTTGCGCCAGTTCTGGATTGGCGCTGCCGGTAAAAACCATCAGGTTTTCGTTTGCCATGTGGGTATCCCTGAATGCAATCGTTTAAAAGTCGAAAAGCCGGCAATGCTTGACTGGTACAGTCTTGCGTTGGCGGCTTATCTCTTTGGCTTTTCTATTTCTTTATGGGCGCTTCACTATTGCCCAATTTAATGGCAGGGGAACAAGGATTCGAACCTTGGAATGCTGGAATCAAAATCCAGTGCCTTAACCAACTTGGCGATTCCCCTACGCAATCTGCTGTCTTCCGTCGAACGATCCGTGCGCTTCTTGCCTGCATCGTCTGTCATTCGCCGTCAAACCAATTCTTGACTACGACTTTGCCAAATGGGCGAGAGGATGTTCCTGCATCGCTTTGGCTTTCCACGCGGTCCACTGTGAAGGCATTTGTTTCAGCACTTCGTCGGCTTGGCGTTCATGCTCAAAAGCACAGAACACACAAGCGCCGGATCCGGTCATCCTTGCATTCCCAAATGTCCTGAGCCACTTGATGGCTTCAGCGACAGGAGGAAACTGCCTGGCAGCCACCACTTCTAAGTCGTTTTTTCCGAAGCCGCTGTGAAGAAGATTATGCGCTTCAGGAAAGTCCGTTATTTTGACCACTTTCGTATCCCTTGTCAATTCCTGCGACGAAAAAATTATCGCGGTAGGAACGGACACGCCCGGTTCGATCACCACGAACCAGCAATCGGCGGTTTTTACAGGGAGAAGGTCCTCGCCCACGCCTTCGGCGAAGGCATTGCCGCCGAACACGAAAAACGGCACATCGGCGCCCAGTTGCAGGCCCAGCGCCATCAGTTGCGCGCGCGTCAGCCCGGTTTGCCACAGATGATTAAGCACGATCAGCGTGGTCGCGGCGTCCGATGAACCGCCTCCCAGGCCGCCGCCCATCGGCAATTGCTTGCGCACGGTGATGTCGGCGCCCAGCTCCGGTTTGCCGCCGGCTGCCTGCAACAGGCGGGCGGCACGCACCACCAGGTCGGTGTCGGCAGGCACGCCCGGGATGTCGTTGACACGATGGATGACGCCGTCGTCGCGCACCGTGAAATCCAGCGCGTCGCTACGGTCGATCAGCTGAAACACCGTTTGCAGCAGGTGATAGCCATCCGCGCGCCGACCGGTCACGTGCAGGAACAGGTTCAGTTTGGCCGGAGCGGGGCAGTCGAAAAGGCTTGCTGGCATGGAGTGACTCTGGAAAACGGGTGGAAGAACGTCAAAGAGAACATCAAAGCGCCCTCGGTGCACTCACTATGGAGCGCCGGCGGCTTTCCAGCTGTCTATCACGATACGGATGGCGACCGGGCCGGCTTGTCTTGTTTCGCGCGCCAGGTCGATGCGTTTCGGATGGTTCGAGGCCGTGTTGGCGGCGCCGTCCTGCCACTCGCCGTAGCTCAGGTTCCAGCCGTCGCGCGTTGTCAGGCGTACGGTGTCTGCCGCAGGCTGAGCTACAAACAGTTTGCCGTCGGCGCCGCGGCCGAAGCCCTGCAGCCAGTCGCGCAGGCCTGAAATCGGCAAGGGCCAACCCAATGCCTGTTCGGTGAGGATATCGACGTCGGTCGCCGTCATCGGTGGCTTGCCCGACTGTGTCAAGACGGCAATGCCGGGCTTGATGTCGATCGTGGCCAGGGTTTGTCCAAGCGGCGACAACAAGGTCACGACGACGTGGCGGGCGCTCTGGTTCCAGGTAAAACTGCCGTGCACGGCTTCTTCGCGTTGATTCTGTTCATAGCGTACCGACAGCCGGCCGCCGAGATCGATGGTGTCGCTGTAGCGGCGTTCCAGGGCCGGACCGTTGTCCTTTGCCTCTTGCGGAGAAAGGCTGGCGCAGCCGGCGGCCAGCAGCACCAGGCCGGTCGCGGCCGCGTGTTTGAAAAATCGCATCATGGATGGTAACCGTGTCCTTGCATCAGCATTGAATCGTCGCCGGCATTACAACTGCACTTTGAGGCGATCCAGCGTGCTCTTGAGGACGTCGTTCTTCGGGTCTTTCGACTGGGCTTCGCGCCACAGGCGTTTGGCTTCGTCCTGCTTGCCGCGCGTCCACAGGATTTCGCCGAGGTGGATGCCGATTTCCGGATCGGGACGCAGGGCGTAGGCGCGGCGCAATTCCTTTTCCGCTTCGTCGAGGTTGCCCAAGCGGAATTCTGCCCAGCCCAGACTGTCGGCGATGAAGGCGTCTTCCGGCGCCAGTTGCACGGCCTTCTTGATCAGGGTAACTGCTTCCGGCAGGCGGATATTGCGATCGGCGAACGAATAGCCGAGCGCGTTATAGGCGTGCTGGTTGTTGGGCGCCAGTTCGATGATCTTGCGCAGCGCGGTTTCCATGTCCTTGTAGTTGCCGGTCTTGTCGGTGACCATTGCGTAGTCGTACAGCAGGTCGGTGCTTTCCGGGAAGCGCTTGAGTCCGGCCGACAGCACGTCGGCGGCGTCCTGGTAACGCTCGCCGTCGCGCAGGACCTGGGCTTCGCCCTGGATCAGCTGCATTTGTTCGCGGTCGTTGCCGGCTTCGGCTTGCGCCTGTTGCAAGACGGCGCGCGCGCCGTTGATGTCGCCGCGCTTGGCCAGCAACTGGGCGCGACGGATCTGCACATTGATGTAGGCTTCACCCGGTTCGACCTGTTCCAGCCATTTCAGTGCGCCCGGGATGTCGTTGCGTTCTTCTGCGATCTGCGACAGCAGCAGCAGCGCTTGGGTCGGGTCGCGTTCATCTTCCGGCTGGGTTGCCAGCACCTGCAGGTAGCGCTTGAGATAGGTCTCGGCTTCAGGCAGATGATTGGTTTGCACGTTCAGGATGCCCAGCGCGAACAGCGTGGTCAGATCTTCCTGGTCGTCTTTCAACAAAACCTGGAACTGGCTGCGCGCCTGTTCGAACTGTTTCTGCTCAACCAGGCCGCGCGCATAGGCGATTCGGACTTCGCGTGCGTCAGGATATTTCTTCAGGAAATCGGCCACCAGCTTCATGGCTTCCGGCGGATCCTGGGTGACTTGCGCCAGCGTCAGGATCGCCAGTTCAGAATCCGGCTTGAGCTTGAGCGCCTGGTTGGCTTCGTCGCGTGCGCGCACGGCATCGCGATTGGCGAATGCGCCTTGCGACAGCGCCAGGTGAGTTTCGACCAGCGTCGGATACGGCGCGGTCACCGCTTCCAGGATGTTGAATGCAGCGGTCTTGTCGCGTGCACGGCTCAACAGGCGCTGGATTTGCAGGATCATCGGGCCGCGCGCTTGCGGCGCAGCTTCGGCCAGGCGTTGCGTCAGCAGCGGCTGCATTTCGCCGATGTTGTCGCCCAACATGATCAGGCCGAGGTAATTTTGCAGTGCTTCATCCGAATGCGGCGCCAGTTCGGTCCACAGACGTACCGCCGCCAGCGCTTCGTTCGGGCGCCGCGCCGCCAGGGCGATTTCGGCGGCACGTTTGGCCAGGCGCGGATCGCGGGTTTGCTGCGCGGTGCCCAGCAAGGTCACGTAGGCGGCTTGCCATTGCCCGCGCTGAAAGGCGATTTCGGAACTGAGGATCTTGAACAGGATTTCTTCGCTGAGCTCGACCGGCGGCACCACGTCTTCAGGCTGCTGGGCCTTGGCCTTCGCTTGTCCCTTGCGTGCGGATGAGGCCTTGACCAGAGTTTGTTTCTTGCCGCCCGCAACGGCAGCCGCATCGGTCTCGCTGGGTTGCTGCAGGCTTGCACATGCGGAAAGCATGAGGGAGAGCGTTACAATGGCGAGAGGTTTTTTCAAGTGTAATCCTGAGTAATCTGGAAATAGTCCGGCAAGAATGAACCAGCGGACAGGCAAATATTAATTTTACGCTCAACCGCGTGTTCCTTGGTGTAAGCGAGTGTAAACCATCTGCCTGCATCTGCCGGGCATCTGCACTATCATAGCCGTCTTGCGCTTGTTCGCTTGCATCCGCTTTCATTCGTTATTTGTCGCGTTATATTTGTCGCGTTATTTGTCATCCTGTTTGCCGCCTTCAGCCAGCTCAGTCCAGCCAAAAGTCATCGTTCCATGCCCGAATTACCCGAAGTAGAAGTCACCCGGCGCGGCGTCGCTCCCCATCTCGAGGGGCAGACGGTCGCGGGAGTGGTGACGCGCCACAGCGGATTGCGCTGGCCGTTTCCCGTCAATCTGAATGAACTGCTGACCGGACGCATCATCCGTTCGACCGGGCGGCGCGGCAAATACCTGCTGATCAATTTCGACCATGGCACGCTGATCGTGCATCTCGGCATGTCGGGACATCTGCGCATTTTGCCGCCGGGGATCGTGCCGCAAAAGCACGATCATTTCGATCTGGTGGTCGGCAAGCCGATCAAGAACGTCATGCGCATGACCGATCCGCGTCGTTTCGGCGCCGTGCTGTGGCATGACAATGCCGACGGCGACATCGAAGAGCACACGCTGCTGCGCGGGCTTGGCCTGGAACCGCTGGAAGACAAATTCTCCGCGCGCGAGCTGCATCGCCAGACGCGCAACCGCAGCGCGCCGATCAAGCAGGTGCTGCTGGCCGGCGACATCGTGGTCGGCGTCGGCAACATCTATGCGTCGGAAAGCCTGTTCAAGGCCGGCATCAATCCCAAGACGGCGGCCGGCAAGATCAGCCTGCCGCGCTATGAAAAATTGGTGACGGCAATTCGTGAGACGCTGGCCGCCGCCATCGAGCAGGGCGGCAGCAGCTTGCGCGACTTCATCGCCGTCAACGGCCAGTCGGGCTATTTCCAGCAAAGTTATTTCGTCTACAGCCGCACCGGCCAGGCTTGCCGTATCTGCACCACGCCGATCCGGCAGATCAAGCAGGGCCAGCGCTCCACCTTTTATTGCGTGGTCTGCCAGCGATGAAGCGCGTCCTCAACAACACCGAGGCGGCGCAGGATTTCGCCGATCCGACATTTTCAGCCGCGGTGATCGGCTGGCAAAAACAGCACGGTCGCCATGCCTTGCCGTGGCAAAACACACGCGATGCCTATCGCATCTGGCTGTCGGAGATCATGTTGCAGCAGACGCAGGTCACGGCGGTGATTCCCTACTATCAGAAATTCCTGCAGAGTTTTCCTACCGTCGAGAGCCTCGCGGCGGCGCCGTCCGAAGCGGTGATGGCGCATTGGAGCGGACTCGGCTATTACACCCGTGCGCGTAACCTGCATCGTTGCGCACAGCGCGTGACGGCGGAATACGGCGGCCGCTTCCCGGATGATCCTGAGTTGCTGGCGGATCTTCCCGGCATCGGCCGTTCGACGGCGGCGGCGATCGCTGCGTTTTCCTACGGCAAGCGCGCGGCGATTCTGGATGGCAACGTCAAGCGGGTGTTTGCGCGCGTGTTCGGCGTGGAAGGTTTTCCCGGCGCCAAAGCGGTCGAAGACCAGCTGTGGCGCCGTGCGGTGGCGCTGCTGCCGCGGGCCGACATGGAATCGTATACGCAAGGATTGATGGATCTCGGCGCAACCTTGTGCGTGCGGGGCAAGCCTGCCTGCGACCGCTGTCCGCTGGCGCCGCGCTGCGTGGCGCTGGCGACCGGCCGCACGGCGGAACTGCCGGTGCGCAAGCCGAAGAAGGCCGTGCCGGAAAAGGAAACCATGATGCTGGTGGTCAGCGAAGGCAAGGACGTGTTGCTGGAGCAGCGTCCCGACAGCGGCATCTGGGGCGGCTTGCTGTCCTTGCCGGAATTGCCGCCGAGTTCAGATGCCGATGCCTTCGGCGTAGCGGTGGAGGGCGCGATGCAAGCGTTCGGCGTCATCGCGGCATGCCGCAAACTTCAACCGTTCTCGCATGTCTTCACGCATTTCAAGCTGCATATTTCACCGTACCAGGTAGTGCTGGAAAAGCGTCATCTGCACGTCGCGGAATCGGTCCATGTCTGGTATCCGATCGCGCAACTGGCCGATGCGCCGTTGCCGGCGCCGGTCAAAAAATTATTGCTGGGGGTATTGCAGACGGACGACTTGCTGAACTGACGTCGTCGGTGGTGTCGGCATCGTCGATCCTGTCTCAGCCGAGCTGGCGATGCCGCACCACGACATTTTCCTGCGCGGCAAAATGTTTCGCCAACTGCTCGACGATGTACACCGAGCGATGCTGACCGCCGGTGCAACCGATGGCGACCGTGAGATAACTGCGGTTGTCGCGCTTGAACGACGGTAGCCACTTCTCCACGAAGTTGCGGATGTCGCCGAGCAGATCCTGTACCGCCGGCAAATCCTCGAGGAATTCAATCACCGGTGCATCGCGCCCGGTCAATGGCCGGAGCCGCAGGTCGTAATGCGGATTGGGCAGCATGCGCACGTCGAACACCAGGTCGGCATCGAGCGGCACCCCGAACTTGAATGCGAAGGATTCGAACAGCACCGTCAGGCTGGCGCGGCTGGTGTCGATCAGATCGCGGATCCAGGCGCGCAACTTGTTGGCGCTCAGGTTGGAGGTGTCGATCACGTGACCGAGCCCTTCGACCGCGCTCAGCATTTCGCGCTCCTTGTGAATGCACTCGGTCAGCGTCATGCGATCGCTCGGATTCTGGTTGGGCAGCAAGCGATGCGACAACGGATGGCTGCGGCGCGTTTCGGAAAAACGCGTGACCAGCGATTCGGTGGTGGCGGTCAGGAAGAACACCTTGACGTCGTGGCCCTGGTCTTTCAGCCATTGGATATCGGGACCCAGGCCGGCCAAGGAGTCCGCGCTGCGCGCGTCGGTGGCCACGGCCATGGTGTCGTCGCCCTCTTTCAAACGCGTTTCCACCAGGCTGCGCAGCAGGGCCGGCGGCAGGTTGTCGACGCAGAAATAGCCGGCGTCTTCCAGTACATGGAGAGCCACCGATTTGCCGGAGCCGGATATGCCGGTAATGAGGACGATACGCATGAGTAGGATGATACCCCAAGCCTGAGTCTAAATCTGAGTCTGGGTCAGTATTTTGTCAGCTTAACGCCTGCGCGGTCTATGTGCACGGCGCGTGGAAAATCTTTACCTGACTTTGCTTTTATCCGTTCGCGGCTTATTCGCCGTTCATCGCCTTGCGCTGGCGATCGATGAATTCCTTGAGCGTGTCGATGCCGCGCAATTGCAGGATGGTGTTGCGCACCGCCGCTTCCAGCAGCACCGCGATATTGCGGCCGGCCGCCACCGGGATCACCACTTTGCGGATCGGCAAACCGAGCACGTCTTCGAATTGCGCATCGAGCGGCAAGCGCTCGTAATTTTCTTCCAGCGTGCTGCGGCGGACCAGATGCACGATGAGTTTCAGGCGCATTTTACGGCGCACCGCTGTTTCGCCGAAGATGGCCTTGATGTCGAGCAAGCCAAGGCCGCGCACTTCCAGCAAGTTTTGCAGCAGCGGCGGGCAACGGCCCTCGATCATGTTGGGTGCAATGCGCGCAAATTCGACCGCGTCATCGGCCACCAGGCCGTGGCTGCGCGAAATCAGTTCCAGGCCCAGTTCACTTTTGCCCAAGCCGGATTCACCGGTGATCAACACGCCCACGCCAAGCACGTCCATGAAGACGCCGTGCATGGTGATCTGCTGCGCCAGTTTCTTGGAAAGGTAAACGCGCAGGTAATCGATGACTTGCGCGGCCGGCAGCGGCGTGGAGAACAGCGGAATGTTTTTTTCGTCGCAGATGGCCAGGATGTCGGGCGGGGTCGCCAGGCCTTGCGCGATGATGAAGGCGGGCGGTTCGCCGGCGACCAGTTCTGCGGTCTGGTAGGCGCGCGAGGTGTTCGAAAGACGTTGGTAGTACTCGGTTTCCTGGTGGCCGAAGACCTGGATGCGGCCGGGGTGGATCAGGTTCAAGTGACCGACCTGGTCGGCGGCGGAGGCGGCGTCGCCGGAGATCAGGCGTTCACCGCCAGGGAAGCCGGCAAACCAGCCCAGTTGCAACGATTCGCGATTTTCTTCATACAGTTGCTGTATCGATAACGCGGTAAATGA
Organism: Herbaspirillum lusitanum; assembly: GCF_026127345.1. Taxonomy (NCBI): domain Bacteria; kingdom Pseudomonadati; phylum Pseudomonadota; class Betaproteobacteria; order Burkholderiales; family Oxalobacteraceae; genus Herbaspirillum; species Herbaspirillum lusitanum. The sequence continues at coordinate 254,879 of NZ_QXFG01000003.1, forward strand.
AGGCATGGTTCTCCGATTCCGATAGGGCGGTCAATGGCGTGGTTGAGCTGTATGAGCAACCGGTGCGAATGACATCGCATCGTTCGCGGCGCTTCGTTTAATTGGTTTTTTCCAGCGACGGCTGCCAGGTTACCAGGCGCGAATAGACCGACGCCTGGTCCGGGTCGGAGATCAATTCATTGCGGAAGGCATTGTCCGAAAACATCTCTGCAATTTCGGACAGGATTTCCAGATGCTGCTGGGTGACATTGTCGGGAATGAGCAGGAAGATCAGCAGCTTGACCGGTTCGCCGTCAGGAGACTCGAAAGGAATCGGTTCGGCCAGACGCATGAACAGCGCCAGCGGTGCTTTCAAGCCCTTGATGCGGCCGTGCGGAACGGCGACTCCATGGCCCAGTCCTGTCGAGCCGAGTCGTTCGCGTGCAAACAGGTTTTCGGAAACGGTCGAGCGGGCGATGCCGCTGTTGTTTTCAAAGGTAAGTCCGGCTTGTTCGAATGCTCGTTTTTTGCTGGAGACTTCTAGATCCAGAATGACGTTCTCTGGGGACAGGATTTTTGCAAGATTTGTCATGACACAAAAGAAGGCGCTAGATAGGCTTTTGTGCAGGATTATAGGCTTCTTTGGGAGTTACGCAATGAATTCCGGTGTTGCCTCATTGCAAACAACACTATTGCCGGGAAGAAGCCCCGCAAGCTGCCGCAGCGGTACGACAGGCTTGCTTTACGGGCGAAACGCTCCGGCAAAAATTACATCTCGATGCGACCGAAAACCAGCAATACGTCGCCGCTGTTCTTGTTCGACGACAGGCGCGGCACGTAGGCAAACATCACCTTGGCTTTCTTGGTGCCGATCGAAGCCAGCGGCAACGGCACCGGGAACGGCACGCCGCCGAAATAATCCTGCCGGCTCATCAGCATCGCGGTGCCGCCGATGCCCAATTCCAGCGGCGTATGACCAATCGGATAAACCCATTCATAGGCATAGCCGGCCATGATTTGCGGGTGGCGATGTGAATCCTTGAGCACGAAACCGTACAACGACTCGTCGTTGCCGCGTTCGTTGCGCATGGTCTTGCCATAGCCGAGGCCCCAGGCGTGCTCGTTCAGTTGGTCGAGCTTTTCCTTGGTATAGGTACTGCGGCCGTGATGCGCCAATCCCGATACGTAAATCGCATCGTCTCCCTTGTCGACGATTTCCGAGGCGTGATCCTTGATGGATTGCCACCAGCTGAATTCGTCGCTCTGTTGCGCCATGGCGGGAAGCGAAGTCGCGGCGCAGCCGAGCGCAAAGGCGCCGGCAAGCAAGGTGCGGGAGGAGCGAAGGGAGGAAAGTAATTGGCGCATATTTTTATTGGCTATTTCTACTATTTGTTGATGGTGTCGACAGGCGATTGCAACCGGCGCTGCATAACGGAATGCCGGTAGGAAACTGACCAGATTTCTGCGCCGTAAAAATCGACGTGGCGATCCCCTGGACGAGCATTGAGCATTGCCTGGCGATGGAGTCGAGAGTGAGACCGGATCATTGCACAAGAAGTTTTATGCAATACCGATAAATCGTTTCAAAATGTTGCGGCCGAAATGAGCGAAAACGCCGCCTGCCGCGAGGGCAGGGCGTTACGCGGCAGGCTCCGCGATGTAATGGTTTTGTAACAAAAAACGGCGCCGCCTGAAAGATCGCCGCCGTTCCCCCCTACTGACGCGCGTTGCGCAGATTGGACGGCGCGCGTGCAGCCGAGAAGTTGCTGCGCCACGGATTGATGTCGAGGCCGCCGCGACGCGTGTAGCGCGCATAGACCGCGAGTTTTTGCGGACGGCACTGACGCAGCACGTCGACGAAAATACGCTCCACGCATTGCTCGTGGAATTCGTTGTGCTCGCGGAAACCGATCAGGTATTTCAGCAGCGCCTCCTGATTGATCGGTGCGCCGACGTAATGGATCTGCACGCTGCCCCAATCCGGCTGGCCGGTGACCGGGCAGTTGGATTTGAGCAAATGCGAGAGTAGCGTCTCTTCGACGGTTGCTTCATCGTGATTGGCCGACAGCAGCGCCGGATCCGGATGGCGATCGACGACTTCGATATCGAGGCGATCGAGCAACATGCCGCTGAGCTCGCCCATCTGCAATGCCGAAAACGCCCCCGGTTCGGTCAATGTTACCTGTACGCCGGCGCCTGCCGCCGCCGACAGATCTTTCTGCAGCAAAGCGACCAACGCCTGCTGATCGTCAAGGCGGGCCTGGTTGAAGGAATTCAGATACAGCTTGAATGATTTCGACTCGATGATGTTGGGCGAGTCGGCCTGGATCATGAAGGTGGCGATCGCGATTTGCGGCTTGCCGCGCTGGTTCAGCCACGACACTTCGTAGGCATTCCAGATGTCGACGCCGAAGAACGGCAGCGTACCGGTCACGCCCAGTTCGTCGCGCTTGGGCTGGCGCGGGATCGGGAACAGCAATGCCGGATCGTAGACGTCCGGATAGGCGGACGACTTGCCCAGCGGCGAGGTGTCGGGGGAATTGTTGGTGTTAGCGTGGTTCATGGTCTTGCATCCTTCGTGCTTCTGAAATCGTATTGCGTCCTCGGCAGCGTCAGCCCAGGAACAGTTTGTACAGCGGGTTCTTGCTTTCATCCCAATGGCGATAGCCGAGGTTGTCGAGGAAGGCGCGGAAGGTCTTCATTTCCTTCTTCGGCACCTGCAGGCCGACCAGGATGCGTCCCACGTCGCCGCCCTGGTTGCGGTAGTGGAACAGGCTGATGTTCCAGTTCGGATTCATGGTGCTGAGAAAGCGCATCAGCGCACCCGGACGCTCGGGGAATTCAAAGCGATACAGCAGTTCGTCCTGCGCCAGCGAACTCTTGCCGCCGACCAGATGGCGGATGTGCACCTTGGCCAGCTCGTCGTGGGTCAGGTCGAGCGTGCCGAAGCCGTTCTTCTCGAACGTCTTGGCGATCCTGGCCGGTTCGTCGGCGCTGCTGGTCTGGATGCCGACGAAGATGTGGGCCGATTTGGCATCGCTGATGCGGTAGTTGAATTCGGTCACGTTGCGCGGGCCGACCACTTCGCAGAAGCGCTTGAAGCTGCCGTGTTCTTCGGGAATCGTCACGGCGAACACCGCTTCGCGCGCCTCGCCGACGTCGGCCATTTCAGCGACGAAGCGCAGGCGGTCGAAGTTCATGTTGGCGCCGCAGGCAATGGTGATCAGGGATTGATTCCTGATCGGCTTCTTGCTGTTCTTGGCGCGTTCGATGTAGGCCTTGGCGCCGGCCACGGCCAGCGCGCCGGCCGGCTCGACGATGCTGCGCGTGTCCTGGAAGATATCCTTGATCGCGGTGCACACGGCGTCGGTGTCGACCAGGATGATGTCGTCCACCAGTTGGCGTGTGATGCGGAAGGTTTCTTCGCCGACCAGCTTGACGGCGGTGCCGTCCGAGAACAGGCCGACGTCGGGCAGGGTGATGCGGCGGCCGGCCTTGATGCTGCGCGCCATGGCGTCGGAGTCGGTGGTCTGCACGCCGATGATCTTGATGTCGGGGCGCACCGCCTTGACGTACGCGGCGATGCCGGAGATCAGGCCGCCGCCGCCGATGGCGACAAAAATGGCGTGGATCGGATCGGCATGCTGGCGCAGGATTTCCATGCCGACGGTGCCCTGGCCGGCGATGACATAAGGGTCGTCGAAGGGATGAACGAAGGTCAGCTTGAGTTTCTTTTCCAGCGTCAGCGCATGATTGTAGGCGTCGGTGAACGAGTCGCCGAACAATACGACTTCACCGCCGCGGCCCTTGACGGCTTCGATCTTGACGGATGGCGTGGTGGTCGGCATCACGATCACGGCGCGGCAGCCTAGCTTGGCTGCCGACAGCGCGACGCCTTGCGCATGGTTGCCGGCGGATGCGCAGATCACGCCGCGCTTGAGTTGCGCCGGCGGCAGATGCGCCATCTTGTTATAGGCGCCGCGCAGCTTGAAACTGAATACGCTCTGCATGTCTTCACGTTTGAAGTAAATCCGGTTTTCCATCCGTTGCGACAGGGTGTTCGCAATTTCCAGCGGCGTTTCCATGGCAACGTCGTAGACACGGGCGGTAAGGATTTTTTGCAGATAGTCGGTGGTCATAGTCAGCTAGAGGCACGGTTGGCGCAGTTCGGGACTGCGATTCTCACGCTGTTTTCCGATGGCAGATCGGGAAACGCAGGGGCGCGGCGAACTGATCATTATAATGGAGGCGACTGACAGGCTTATATCCGCATGCGGATGCAGCATAGGAAGCACCGGTTTTTGCCGGCTTGAAGAATTCGCTTTTGTTGTCATCTGCAGTCAAACAGCGCGAATGCGCGTCAATTTTCTCCCACCACTCCTTCTTATCCGGTCTGCATGATTGAATCCGCCATTTTGTGGTTGCTGAACTTCCTTGCCGTACCGACCGTCGGGCTGACGTCGGTATTTTTCATCAGCTTCATCTCGGCGACATTGCTGCCGCTCGGCTCGGAGCCGGCCGTGTTTGCCGTCATCAAGGCCAATGGCGACATGTTCTGGCCGGTCATCCTGGTGGCCACGGTCGGCAATACGCTGGGGGGAATGGTGGACTACTGGATGGGATACGGCGCCAAGCAGACCTTTGCGCGTGAACGCAGCAGCCGCTGGTTTCACTGGCTCGAACGCTTCGGTCCCAAGACCATGCTGCTGGCCTGGCTGCCGGGCGTCGGCGATCCGATCTGCACGCTGGCCGGCTGGTTGAGGCTGCCGTTCTGGCCGTCGGTGTTTTACATGATGGTAGGGAAGTTCCTGCGCTACCTGTTCATGACCTGGCTGCTGCTCAACGTGCCGGATGGTTTCTGGCGCAGCATCGCGCACTGGTTAGCCTAATAGCGTATCGAGCAGCATCATCGTTACGAAGCCGGCCAGCAGGCCGAGCGTGGCTTGGGTTTCATGGCCTTGCCGGTGCGATTCCGGAATCACTTCGTGGCTGATTACGAACAGCATCGCGCCGCCCGCACCGGCCAGAGCCCACGGCAAGGCGGTGGCCGACACGCCTGTGGCCAGCGCGCCGAGCACGCCGCCGATCGGTTCCACCAGCCCGGACAGGATGCCGGCGCCGGCCGACTTCCACGGCGAATAGCCGAGCGTGCGCAAGGCCAGCGCCACCACCAGTCCTTCCGGAATGTCCTGGATGCCGATGCCGGTGGCCAGCGCAATCGCCTTGCCCATGTCGTCGCCGCCGAAACCCACGCCGATCGCCAGGCCTTCGGGAAAATTGTGGATCGTCACCGCCATCACGAACATCCAGATGCGGCTGGTGCGCATGGTCTGGATCGCCGGATTGGGTGCGATGAAATGCTGGTGCGGGATCAGATGATTGATCGCCAGCACGAACAGGCCGCCGAGCATGATGCCGGTGGCGGTCAGCAACACCGCACCGGTTTTTTCATAACCCAGCGCTTGCGCCTGGTTCATGGCGGGAATGATCAGCGAAAACACGCTCGCGGCCAGCATGATGCCGCCGCCGTAACCGAGCAGGACGTCTTGCGTACGTTCGGAAATGCGCCGCGTGAACAGCACGCCGAGGGCGCCCAAGGCAGTCAGTCCGGCTGCTGCGGACGAGCCGAGCAGCGCCATCTTGACTTCGGGATGGGTCAGGAAAAAGGCCTGCAGGCTTTCGTAGGATTTGACCAGGACGAACACCAGCGCGACCGCCAGCATGGCGATCTGGCGCAGGCGCAGGCCGGCCCAGAATCCCGGGTGGGAAGGAGCGGGAGCGGCTGCGGGTGTCGGTTCGACAGGGAATTGTTCGCGCAATTGGGCTTGTATCATGGCAGTCATCCTCGGGATCGGATTGGCGGATGGCTGTCCTAAGCCTTGCACTCGGCATATTCGGCGAGGGTGATGGCTAGATTTTCCAGAATTTCGGTAATCAATAATTGCAACATAGCATTCTCCATGGACCAAGGAAAGGACGCGATAAGCATCTCGATACCTAATGATAAATTTATTCAATCAATATATAAAAATTGATTGTATTTATTGATTCAATAGGGAGGCGCCATGTTGCAATGCGGAAATCACGTCAATTGTAGCGATTTTTCGCAAATAAGAACCATTTCTCATTGTTCTTCCAAAAGTAAGGGCATTCCCTCGCGAGGGACGGCAATAAGATAAAATGCATATCCGGCAGCAGATTTTTTCCCAAAATTAATGAACGCCCCCGCAAAAATCCAGGCTTTGCTCACTGACGCACCGCAGGGTGCCAGCCCCACGCGCTTGCGCGAAATTCCGTACAACTACACCTCGTTCTCCGACCGCGAAATCGTGATCCGCCTGTTGGGCGAAGACGCGTGGCGCGTGCTCGACGAGTTGCGCAGCAAGCGCCAGACCGGTCGATCCGCACGCATGCTGTATGAGGTGCTGGGCGACATCTGGGTGGTGCGCCGCAACCCGTATCTGCAGGACGACATGCTGGACAATCCCAAGCGTCGCGCTGCATTGATCGAAGCCTTGCACCATCGCCTGGCCGAAGTGGACAAGCGCCGCATCGACGTCAACCAGTCTGAATCGGGCGATGCCGCCGCTGCCGATAGTGCGCGCCGCAGCGCCAATGTCGAGCTGCTGATCAAGGCGGCGCGCAAAGCCATCGCTGATTTCGGTGAAGAATTCAAGCACACCTACGACCTGCGCAAGCGCGCCACCAAGGTTCTGGGTCGCTATACCGCCAAGGACAACATCAAGTTCGACGGCCTGTCGCGCGTCTCGCACGTAACCGACGCCACCGACTGGCGCGTCGAATATCCGTTCGTCGTGCTCACGCCCGACAGCGAAGACGAGATGGCCGGCCTGGTCAAGGCCTGTATCGAACTCGGCCTGACCATCATCCCGCGCGGCGGCGGCACCGGTTATACCGGCGGCGCGATTCCGCTGACGCCGATGTCGGCCGTCATCAATACCGAAAAGCTGGAACAGCTCGGCGCCGTCGAGATGGAAGTCTTGCCTGGACTGGACAAGCCGTACGCGACGATTTATTCGGGCGCTGGCGTGGTCACCAAGCGCGTCTCCGATGCCGCTGAAAAAGCCGGCTTCGTGTTCGCGGTGGATCCGACTTCGGCCGAAGCTTCATGCATCGGCGGCAACGTCGCCATGAACGCCGGCGGCAAGAAGGCCGTGTTGTGGGGCACCGCGCTCGACAACCTGGCCAGCTGGCGCATGGTCGATCCGCAGGGCGACTGGCTCGAAGTCACACGCCTGGATCACAACCTCGGCAAGATCCACGACGTCGAACTGGCGAGCTTCAAGCTCGAGTGGTCGCACCCCGGCGAAAAAGGCCAGAAGACCGAAGTCTTCAAAACCGAGATCCTCGAGATCGCCGGCCGCAAGTTCCGCAAGGAAGGCCTGGGCAAGGACGTCACCGACAAATTCCTGTCGGGTTTGCCCGGTATTCAGAAAGAAGGTTGCGACGGCCTGATCACCTCGGCGCGCTGGATCCTGCACAAGATGCCTAAGCAGACGCGTACCGTCTGCCTCGAATTCTTCGGCCAGGCGCGCGATGCGATTCCGTCGATCGTCGAAATCAAGAACTACCTCGACGCCGAAACCAAAAAGGGCGGCGCCATCCTGGCCGGCCTGGAGCATCTGGACGAACGCTACCTGCGCGCGGTCGGCTACGCCACCAAATCCAAACGCGGCGTGCTGCCGAAGATGGTGCTGATCGGCGACATCGTCGGTGACGACGAAAACGCCGTGGCGCAAGCCGCCTCGGAAGTGATCCGCATGGCCAACAATCGCGTCGGCGAAGGCTTCGTCGCGATCAGCCCGGAAGCGCGCAAGAAGTTCTGGCTCGACCGTTCGCGCACCGCCGCCATCGCCAAGCACACCAACGCCTTCAAGATCAATGAAGACGTCGTGATTCCGCTGCCGCGCATGGGTGAGTACACCGACGGCATCGAGCGCATCAATATCGAACTGTCGATCAAGAACAAGCTGCAATTCCTGGACGAGCTCAATGCTTTCTTCGTCAAGGGCAACCTGCCGCTGGGCAAGAGCGACGATGCCGAAGGCGAAGACATTCCCGCTGCGGAAATGCTGGAAGATCGTGTACACCAGGCCGAAGAACTGATCGCCAGGACCCAGGCGCGCTGGAGCTACCTGCTGGCCAATCTCGACAAGCCGCTGACCGTGGCGAAGGGAGAAATGGCCGCGCTGGGTCTCGACAAGCTGTTGCCGGTGTTCGACCAGCGCCTGCTCGACCAGCCTGACGCCAACGTGTTTCACGTCGTGCAGGACCGCACCGTGCGTGTATCGTGGAAGCAGGAAGTGCGCGCGCAATTACGCCAGATTTTCAGCGGCGGCGCGTTCAAGCTGATTCTCGAAGAATGCAATGCGGTTCACAAGCGCGTATTGCGCGGCCGTGTGTTCGTGGCGCTGCACATGCATGCCGGCGACGGCAACGTGCACACCAACTTGCCCGTCAACTCCGATCACTACCAGATGCTGCAGGACGCCCACGAAGCCGTGGCGCGCATCATGACGCTGGCGCGTTCGCTGGACGGCGTGATTTCCGGCGAGCACGGCATCGGCATCACCAAGCTGGAGTTTCTGACCGAAGATGAAATCAGCGAATTCCGCGACTACAAATTGCGCGTCGATCCGGAAGGCCGTTTCAACAAGGGCAAGCTGCTGAACCTGCCAGGTTTTGAGGCCGACCTGAGCAACGCCTATACGCCGTCCTTCGGCCTGATGGGGCACGAATCGCTGATCATGCAGCAAAGCGATATCGGCGCCATCGCCAACAGCGTCAAGGATTGCCTGCGTTGCGGCAAGTGCAAACCGGTGTGCGCGACGCACGTGCCGCGCGCGAACCTGCTGTACTCGCCGCGCAATAAGATCCTGGCCACCTCGTTGCTGGTCGAAGCCTTCCTGTACGAAGAGCAGACCCGCCGCGGCGTGTCGATCAAGCATTGGGAAGAATTCGAAGACGTCGCCGACCATTGCACCGTCTGCCACAAATGCGTGACGCCATGCCCGGTCGACATCGACTTCGGCGACGTCTCGATGAACATGCGCAATCTGCTGCGCAAGATGGGCAAGAAGTCGTTCAATCCGGGCACGGCGACGGCGATGTTCTTCCTCAACGCCACCGATCCGGCCACCATCAATGCCACGCGCAAGGTGATGACCGACTGGGGCTTCAAGGCGCAACGTCTGGGCAACGACATCTTCAAGAAGTTCGCCCGGAAGCAGACGCAAAAACCTGCGGCCACGGTCGGCAAGGCGCCGATCAAGGAGCAGGTGATTCACTTCATCAACAAGAAGATGCCGGGCAACCTGCCGAAGAAGACCGCGCGCGCACTGCTCGACATCGAAGACGACAAGATCGTGCCGATCATCCGCGATCCGAAGACCACCACGGCGGAAACCGAAGCGGTGTTCTACTTCCCGGGTTGCGGTTCGGAGCGCCTGTTCTCGCAAGTCGGCCTCGCCACGCAGGCGATGCTGTGGAACGTCGGCGTGCAGACCGTATTGCCGCCGGGTTACCTGTGCTGCGGTTATCCGCAACGCGGCAGCGGCGATTTCGACAAGGCCGAGAAGATCATCACCGACAACCGCGTGCTGTTCCATCGCATGGCCAACACGCTGAATTATCTCGACATCAAGACCGTCGTGGTGTCTTGCGGCACCTGCTATGACCAGTTGCAGGGGTATGAATTCGAAAAGATATTCCCGGGCTGCCGCATCATCGACATCCACGAATATCTGCTGGAAAAGGGCGTGCGCCTGGAAGGCGTCACCGGTACCCGTTACATGTACCACGATCCCTGCCACAGCCCGATGAAGTTGCAGGATCCGCTGAAGACCGTCAACTCGCTGATCACCACCATCGACGCGCAAAAGATCGAGAAGAACGATCGCTGCTGCGGCGAGTCGGGCACCTTCGGCGTGAGCCGTCCGGATGTGTCGACCCAGGTGCGCTTCCGCAAGGAAGAAGAGATGCGCAAGGGCGCCGACAAGGTGCGCGCCGACGGCTTCGACGGCGACGTCAAGATCCTGACCTCGTGCCCGTCGTGCTTCCAGGGTTTGTCGCGCTACAACGAAGATTCGGGCACTACCGCCGATTACATCGTGGTCGAAATGGCCAAGCACCTGCTCGGCGAAAACTGGTTGCCTGACTACGTGGCCCGCGCCAACAACGGCGGCATTGAACGCGTGCTGGTGTAAGCATGAGCATGGCGAACGCTTGCGATTTGTGCGACGGCGACGGCGGCGAGCTGCTGTTCAATAACGGCAGCTTGCGCGTCGTGCTGGTCGACGAGCCGGCGTATCCCGGTTTCTGCCGCGTCATCTGGAACGGCCACGTCAAGGAAATGACCGACCTCGCGCCGGCGGATCGCAGCGCCGTGATGTCCGCGGTGTGGGCGGTTGAAACGGCCGTGCGCGAAGTCATGCAGCCGGAAAAAATGAACGTCGCCAGCCTCGGCAACATGACCCCGCACGTGCACTGGCATGTCATTCCCCGCTACCTCGACGACGCGCATTTCCCCAGCCCGGTCTGGGCCGAGGCGCGTCGCGACAGCGCTGCTGCATCCCTCGCCGAACGTACCGCTTTGCTGCCAAAGCTGCGCGCGGCGATTGCGCGCGAACTGGCGGCCGCAATCTGACTGCGCGCCATCGACGCAACCCTCATCCCGCAATACCTCACACAGAATAGGAAGCGCACGCAATGAGCTCCGGTCCCACGCCCGTATCCTTCAAGGTCCGCACGCAGTCGCGCGTGATGGAAGTCGCTTTCGACGACGGCGCCCAGTTCTCGATCCCGTTCGAATTGCTGCGCGTGTATTCGCCCTCGGCCGAAGTGCGCGGCCACGGTCACGGGCAGGAAACCCTGCAGACCGGCAAGCGTGAAGTGGGCATCGTGGGCGTCGAACCTGTCGGCAATTACGGCATCAAACCGATATTCTCGGATGAACATTCCAGCGGCATTTTCACCTGGGAGTATCTCTATCAACTGGGACGCGACCAGGATGCGATGTGGGAAGCCTATCTGCAAAAACTGGAAGCGGCGGGTTTCACGCGCGAAAGCGGCCGCGATCAGGACATGAGTTCGGCCGGCGGCAGCGCCTGCGGTCACCATCATTGAGCTCCGCGAGCCTCGCTTTATAATGTCGCCTTCTTTGTATTCCTTATTTCAGGTTGCCACATGACCAACACTACCCACTTCGGTTATCAGACTGTTTCGGAAGACGACAAGGTGCATAAAGTCGCCGAAGTCTTCCATTCCGTCGCCGCCAAGTACGACGTCATGAACGACTTCATGTCGGCCGGCCTGCACCGGATCTGGAAGGCGTTCACGATCGCCCAGGCGGGTGTGCGTCCCGGCTTCAAGGTACTCGACATCGCGGGCGGCACGGGCGACCTGTCCAAGGCCTTCGCCAAACAGGCCGGTCCGAACGGCGAAGTCTGGCTGACCGACATCAACGAATCGATGCTGCGCGTGGGCCGCGACCGCCTATTGAATAAGGGCATTCCGACCCCCACCTTGTTGTGCGACGCGGAGAAGCTGCCTTTTCCGGACAACTATTTCGATCGCGTGTCGGTGGCCTTCGGCCTGCGCAACATGACCCACAAGGACATTGCCCTGTCGGAAATGCGCCGCGTGCTGAAACCGGGCGGCAAGCTGTTGGTGCTGGAGTTTTCCAAAGTGTGGGAACCGCTGAAGAAGCCGTACGACGTCTATTCCTTCTCAGTGCTGCCATGGCTGGGACAGAAAGTCGCCAATGACGCCGAAAGCTACCGTTATCTGGCTGAATCGATCCGCATGCATCCGGATCAGGAAACGCTGAAGAAGATGATGGAAGACGTTGGTCTTGAGCGTGTGCAGTATTACAACCTGACTGCGGGCGTCGCCGCCTTGCATACGGGTATCAAACTCTAAGCCTTGGGCTTGAGATAATCTGTGTAGGAGCTTGTGTGAAAAAATTCTTCGTCATTCTTATGCTGGCAGTGACGGCCATGACCGTCGCGATGTCGGGCGCTGAAGCCAGGCGTCTCGGCGGCGGCGGCTCGTTCGGCAAACAGTCGTCGAACTATACGCGCCAGGCGCCGACGGCGCCGGCGCAGTCGCCAAATATCGCACCCGCCAAACCGGCCGCGCCGGCGGCAACTCCGCAATCGGTGCCGCCAAAGCCGGCCAGCCCATGGAAGGGCATCCTCGGCGGCGCCTTGCTCGGCCTCGGCCTGGGCGCACTGCTGTCGCACTTCGGCATGGGCGGCGCCATGGCAAGCATGTTGAGCACCATCCTGATGGTGGCGCTGCTGGCGTTCGTGGCAATGTTCCTGTTCCGCATGTTCACGCGCAAGAGCGGTGGTAATACGGGCAGCGCCGGCAATAACGGCTTCACGCCGCAGCCGGCCTACGCCAGCGCGCCCGAACCAGCGGTATATACGCCTGAAATCGGTTCGCGCATCGAGCCGGTCGGCGTGCAAGCGCCTGCCTCGCTGCAAGGCAATAACGAATTCGGTTCGTCTGCGGCTGCCGCAGCCAATGCGCCGATCATTCCATGGGGCATCCCGGCGGACTTCGACGTGGCCGGCTTCGTGCGCAGCGGCAAGACCTATTTCATCCGCTTGCAAGCAGCGTGGGACAGGGGCGACATCAATGACATCCGCGAATTCACCACGCCGGAAATGTTCGGCGAGCTGCGCCTGCAACTGCAGGAGCGCGGCAGCGTCGCCAACAATACCGACGTCGTGCAGATCGACGGCGAACTGCTCGGCATTGAAACGCTTGAGCACGATTACCTGGCGACCATCAAGTTCACCGGCCTGATCAAGGAAGCGCCGGACGCCTCGGCGGAACCGTTTGCGGAAATCTGGAATCTGTCCAAGCCGGTCAACGGCGCGGGCGGCTGGGTGCTGGCAGGTATCCAGCAGGTGTAAGCATCCTGTTGCCGGGCCTGCGACTTACTGAGCAGCGCCAAGAACTGTTAAACTTGAAACCGCCCGACATCCCTCGGGCGGTTTTCTTTTTTGATGCCGCGAACTCCCATGCTCTCTTCCCTCTTGCGTCCAGCTGCCGCCGTCATCAACCATTTGCTCGCGCAAGAACCGTGGGCGCAGGCGAGGCTCATTGCCCATCGCGACAAGACCGCCTGCATCGACGCCGGCGTGGCGCAATTGATGCTGACCGTCACCGGCGACGGCTTTCTCAAGAATGCCGACGACAACGCCGTGCCCGCTGTGACCATCCACTTGAAGTTGTCTGATTTGCCACTGATCCTGGCCAACCGCGAGCGCGCCGTTTCCTACGTCCGGATCGAAGGCGACGCCGACTTCGCCAATGCCATTTCCCAGCTGAGCCAGTCGCTGCGCTGGGATGCGGAAGAAGACCTCGGCAAGGTAGTCGGCGACATCGCCGCCACGCGCATCGTGTCCGGCGCCAGGTCGATGGCCGCTGCGGCGCAGACCACGCAAAAACAACTCGCCGAAAATGTCGCCGAATACTTCCTGGAAGAACAACCGATGCTGATCCGCCCGCACGTCATGAATGAATTTTCCAGCGAGGTCGTCAAGCTGCGCGACGACCTGGAGCGCTTGTCCAAACGGATAGAGAAACTGGAGCGCCGCTGATGTTCTTGCGTTCCCTGCGTCTGTTCAAGATCGTACGCGTGGCGATACGCTACGGCCTCGATGAAATCGCGATCTCCGGCTTCGACACGCCGCGCATTACGCGTCTGCTCAATGGTGTTTTTTTCTGGCGCGATATCTCCACGCCGCGCGGCGAACGCCTGCGCCGCGCGCTGGAAGACCTCGGTCCGATCTTCGTCAAGTTCGGCCAGGTGTTGTCGACGCGGCGCGACTTGCTGCCGCTGGATATCGCCGATGAACTGACACGCCTGCAGGACCGCGTGCCGCCGTTCGATTCCGACCTCGCGATTGCACAGATCGAGAAGTCGCTGGGCGCGCATCCCGATGTGTTGTTCGCCAGCTTCGACCGCACCCCGATTGCGTCGGCTTCCATCGCGCAAGTCCACTTCGCCACCTTGAAAGACGGCACCGAAGTTGCCGTGAAGGTCTTGCGTCCCGGCATGCGCAGCACGATCGACCACGATATCGGCCTGATGCATATTGCCGCCGACTGGGTCGAGCGTCTGTGGGCCGACGGCCGCCGGCTCAAGGCCAAGGAAGTGGTGGGCGAGTTCGACAAATACCTGCACGACGAGCTCGACCTGATGCGCGAGGCCGCGAACGCCAGCCAGCTGCGCCGCAACTTCGCCAACTCCGATCTGCTGATGGTGCCCGAGATGTACTGGGACTATTGTTCCTCGTCGGTGATCGTGATGGAACGCATGCACGGCATTCCGATCGGGCAGACCGAGCGTCTGCAGGCGGAGGGCGTGGACCTGAGCAAGCTCTCGCGCGACGGCGTCGAGATCTTTTTCACGCAGGTGTTCCGCGACGGCTTCTTCCATGCCGACATGCATCCGGGGAATATCCTGGTGTCGACTGCGCCGGCCACCTTCGGCCGTTACATCGCGCTCGATTTCGGCATCGTCGGGACATTGACCGACTTCGACAAGGATTACCTGTCGCAGAATTTCCTGGCGTTCTTCCAGCGCGATTACAAGCGCGTCGCCGAAGCGCACATCGAATCCGGCTGGGCGCCGAAAGACACGCGCGTCGACGAACTTGAAGCCGCCGTGCGCGCCTGCTGCGAGCCGATCTTCGACCGACCGCTGAAAGACATCTCGTTTGGCCAGGTGCTGTTGCGCCTGTTCCAGACTTCGCGTCGTTTCAACGTCGAAGTGCAACCGCAACTGGTGCTCCTGCAAAAGACGCTGCTTAACGTTGAAGGCCTCGGCCGCCAGCTCGATCCCGAACTCGATTTGTGGAAAACCGCGAAACCGTATCTGGAACGCTGGATGAACGAACAGATCGGCTGGCGCGGTTTCATCCAGCAGCTCAAAGTCGAAGTACCGCGCTACAGTCGTTTGTTGCCGCAGTTGCCGCGCCTGGCGCATCAGGCGCTGACCATGGCGACCGAAGGCGGCGGGCATGAGCAGAACGCCGACTTGCTCAGGAAACTGGTGGCCGAACAGCGCCGCACCAATCTGCTGCTGGGCGTGATCGTGTATTTCGGCGGCGGCCTGATCGGCGGAATCATCGTGGTGCAGGTGTTGCTGCATTTCTTGCGGTACTGAGGCATGCAAAAATAAAAACAGGGACGGAACAGGAATGACAGCCGCACAGACCCCATCGCGCGCACATTGGTTGCCGTTCATCGTGGCGGCGACGTTCTTCATGGAATACCTCGACACCACCATCATCGCGACGGCCTTGCCGCAGATGGCGCAGGCCTTCAAGGTCGGACCGAATGAACTGAGCCTGGGCATGACCGCCTACATGCTGACGCTGGCGGTGTTCATCCCGATCAGCGGCTGGATCGCCGATCGCCTTGGTTCGCGAACGGTGTTTGCTTCGGCGATCGTGATCTTCACGCTGGCGTCGGTGCTGTGCGGGATTTCCGGCAACGTCCTTGAATTCACCGCAGCGCGTATTTTGCAAGGCATGGGCGGCGCGCTGATGGTGCCGGTCGGTCGCCTGATCGTGGTGCGCAACACCAGCAAGGACAAGCTGATGAAGGCGATCTCGACGATCACCTGGCCGGCGATCGTGGCGCCGGTCGTGGGGCCGTCGCTGGGCGGCTTCATCACCACCTATTTTTCCTGGCACTGGATTTTCCTGATCAACGTGCCGTTCGGCATCGCGGCACTGATCGCGGTGCTCGGCATCGTGCCCAACGAGCGCGGCAGCCAGCGCAAGCCGCTGGACATGGTCGGCTTCTTCCTCAGCGGCGCCGCCTTGACTTCACTCCTGTATGGCACCGAACTGGCCAGCCACACCGAAACCAATTTGCTGGTCGCGCTGCTGTTCATCGTCGGCGGCATCGTGCTTGGGGTGTTCTCGTATCGCCACGGCATGCGTCGTGAACATCCGCTGCTCGACTATTCGACGCTCAAGGTGTCGACATTCAACGTGACCGTCGTCGCCGGTTCGTTCACGCGCATCGGCATCGAGGCAGTGCCGTATCTGTTGCCGCTGTTGTTCCAGATCGGCTTCGGTTTGTCGGCTTTCCATTCCGGCTTGCTGTTGCTGGCCAGCGCATTGGGTAACCTCGGCATGAAGATGTTCACCACGCGCGTGTTGCAGCGTTTCGGCTTCCGTCGCGTGGCGCTGAATAACGCGGTGATTGCCGGCGTATTCGTGTTGGCGTGCGGACTGCTCACCGCAACCACGCCGGTGCCGGTGGTGCTGATGACGATCTTCATCTACGGCCTGTCGCGCTCGATGCAGTTCACCACGCTGGCGACCCTGGCGTATGCCGATGTCAGCGAAGCGCAAAAGAGCGCGGCTTCCACCTTGTGGAGCGTGGCGCAACAGATGACCATCGGCATGGGGATTGCATTTGGCGCGCTGGCTTTGCGGGTGGCGTCGTATTTCAATGGCAGCGCCGACGTTGCGGGCGCGCCCGGCGGTGAAGCGCACTTTTCGGTCATCGATTTCCATTGGGCGTTTGCCATGGCCGGTGTGTTGACGCTGTGCTCTGCACTCGGCTATCGCAGCCTGGCGAAAGATGCCGGCAACAATCTCGGCGGCGGTGTGAGTGGGGCGCCGAGGGCCGGAAGCCGCTGATCTTTCAGAACGCCGAAAAGCGCTGCGCCAGTTGCTCGCTGCGGAAATGCTCCACCACATAATCGACGAACACGCGCGTCTTGGCCGGCAGCAGCCGCGCGGCGGCGAAGTAGAGCGCCAGCATGCCGCCGTCGACATACCAGTCCGGCAATACCCTCACCAACGATCCCTTGTCCAGATAGACCACTGCGTGCGGCATCGCAGTCAAGGTGATGCCCAAGCCCATCTCGGCGATTTCGCAGGCGGCATTGGGATCGCTCATGGTCATTTTCACCTTCAGGTCGATCACCGCCTGCATGCCGTCATTTTTGCCTCGTGCTTTACCGTTGCGCAGCGTCCATGAACGCACGCGACCGGTCTGCGGCGAGCGGATCAGGATGCCGTCGTGGTGGGCGAGGTCTTCCGGCGTACGGATAGCCGGGTGCGACGCCAGGTAGGCTGGCGACGCCAACAAGACACGATGCGCCGGCGCCAATTCACGCGCGACGATACCGGGCGGCAGTTCGATGCCGCCGCCGATGGCCGCATCAAAACCTTCCGTAATCAGATCCACCGGGCGATTGTCGAAATACCAGTCGGGCGAGATGGCCGGATAGCGTTCCAGAAATCCTCCCAACAGCGGCACGATGTATTCCCGCCCGAATCCCGTTCCCATGCTGACCTTCAACACGCCGGCCGGCTGGCCGTCTGCGCTGGCCAGATTGGCGACCGCGCTCTGGATGCTGGACAGGCCGCCGCTGACTTCCCGCAGAAACCGCTCTCCGGCCTCGGTCAGGCTCAGGCTGCGCGTGCTGCGCTGGAACAGCCGCACCCCCAGGTTGGACTCGAGCCGGGCGACGTTCTTGCCGACTGCGGCCGACGTCAGGCCTAGTCGGCGCGCGGCTGCGGAGAAGCTGCCGGCCTCGGCGGAGGCGACAAAACACTCAATGCTGGTTAAGGATTCCATACGTCTATTTTAAACATAATGTTTAAGAAGTAGATAGTGATTGATATCTAGTTTAAACATAATGCTTGTCCCATACTTCATTCCAAGCCAAACGGAATTCAAACCAACGCAAGGAAAACCGCAGGCCATCTTTTCATTCCCTTACTTATTTTCTTCAATCAAGGAGCAATATCATGACTGCAAACACCAACACCAATCTGACCCTGTCCAATAAAGTTGCCTTCGTGCAAGGCGGTTCGCGCGGCATCGGCGCCGCCATCGTCAAGCGTCTGGTGCAGGAAGGCGCGATCGTCGCCTTCACCTACGTCAGCTCGCCGGACAAGGCGCAAGCGCTGGTCAGCGAACTCGAAGCCAAGGGCGGCCGCGCACTGGCAATCCAGGCCGACAGCTCGGACACCGCAGCGTTGCAACAAGCCATCCGCATCGCCGCGGAAACCTTCGGCCGTCTCGACATCCTGGTCAACAATGCCGGCGTGCTGGCGATGGGTTCGGTGGAAGAATTCAAGCTGGAAGATCTGGACCGCACGCTGGACGTGAACGTGCGCAGCGTATTCGTCGCCACCCAGGAAGCCGTGCGCTTCATGCGTGAAGGCGGCCGCGTCATCACCATCGGCAGCACCAACGCCGATCGCATGCCGTTCGCCGGCGGCGCCGTGTATGCCATGAGCAAGTCGGCCATCGTCGGCCTGACCAAGGGCCTGGCGCGCGACCTTGGTCCACGCGGCATCACCGTCAACAATGTGCAGCCAGGTCCGGTCGATACCGACATGAATCCGGCTGACAGCGATTTCGCAGACGCGCTCAAAGGCCTGATGGCGTTGCCACGCTACGGCAAGGCCGAAGAAATCGCCAGCTTCGTGGGGTATCTGGCAGGTCCCGAGGCTGGCTACATCACCGGCGCCAGCCTGACGATCGACGGCGGCTTCTCGGCCTGATGCGATCGGCAAGCAACAGACGTAAAAAAAGCGGAGCTTCGTGCTCCGCTTTTTTATTGCTTGAAAATGATCAGGCCATCAGGCAAACAAGCGCGCCAGCTCGACGCCGGGTTCCGGCGCGCGCATGAAGGCTTCGCCGACCAGGAAGGCGTTGACCTTGGCGTCGCGCATGCGCTTGACGTCGTCCGGCGTGGCGATGGCCGATTCGGTGATGACCAGTTTGTCGGACGGAATGCGCGGCAACAGATTGAGCGTCGTGTCCAGCGTGGTTTCGAAGGTGCGCAGATTGCGGTTGTTGATGCCCAGCAGCGCAGTCTTCAGTTTCAGTGCGGCGTCGAGTTCAACGCCGTCGTGCACTTCCACCAGCACGCTCATGCCGAGTTCATGGGCGCAGGCTTCAAGCTCCGCCATCAGGCCATGGTCGAGTGCGGCGACAATCAGCAGGATGGCGTCGGCGCCCCATGAGCGCGCTTCGTAGACCTGGTACATATCCATCATGAAATCCTTGCGCAGCACGGGCAGCGCACAGGCGGCGCGCGCCTGTTTGAGGTATTCCGGCGCACCCTGGAAGAATTGCACGTCGGTCAGCACCGACAGGCAGGCCGCGCCGTGGGCGGCGTAGCTGACGGCAATTTCGGCCGGCTTGAAATCGGGACGGATCACGCCTTTGGATGGCGAGGCCTTTTTGACTTCGGCGATGATGCCGGCGTTGCCGGCAGCGATCTTGCTGCGCAGGCCGGCTTCGAAGCCACGCAATTGCGCGCGCGCTTCGGTATCGGATTCGACGTCGCGACGCAGGCTGGCGAGATCGCGATGCTGCTTCGCCGCTTTGACTTCATCGGCTTTGACGTCGAGGATCTTGTTGAGGATGTCAGACATGAAAATTCCTTGATGACTATTGATGTTACTTGCGCTGATCCAGTGCCAGTCGGAACGCCAATGCGCCCAGCGTCAGCCCCATAAGATATCGCTGCGCCCGCATCCAGCCCGGATTGCTGGAGAAGAAACCGGCAATCGCGCTGGCCGTCAGGATCAGCAGGCCGTTGACGGTGAAGCTGACGGCGATCTGCGTCACGCCCAGTGTCAGGCTCTGCAGCATCACGTGGCCATGTTCGGCATGGATGAATTGCGGCAGGAACGACATGTAGAACATCGCCGCCTTGGGGTTAAGCAGATTGGTCAGGAAACCCATGCGGAACAGGGTCGCGTTGCTGTCATGCGGCAAGTCCCGGGTCTGGAACGGCGATGCGCCGCCCGGTTTGATTGCATTCCATGCCATCCACAACAGATAGGCCGCACCCAGATACTTGATCAGGTCATAGGCCAGCGGCACCGCGAGGAACAAGGCCGTCAGGCCGAAGGTCGCCGCCAGCATGTGGACCACGAAACCGGCCGCCACGCCGAGCAGCGAAATCATCCCCGCCGCACGCCCCTGGCAGATCGAGCGCGACACGCAATACATCATGTTGGGGCCGGGAGTCAGCACCAGCACCAATGCGGCCAATGCGAAGATCAGCAAGTCGTTCAGGGGAATCATGTGCGCCTTCCGTCAGTGAAAAGATCAGTTCCGAATGTCAACTTCGTCAACGGCAACAATTAATTCTTGCCGCCCAGTTGCTTGGTCGCCTTCACGAACTGTTCGAGCTTGGCCAGCGCCGCACCCGAGGCAATGGTTGCGCGCGCCTTGTTCAGGCCCTCTTCAATCGATGCCGCAACGCCGGCTGCATACAGCGCCGTTCCTGCGTTGATGGCGACGATGTCGTGCACCGGACCCGGCACGCCCTTGAGCGCTTCGAAGATTTTTTCCTTCGATTCGTTGGCATTGGCGACTTGCAGGTTGCGGCTGGCGAACATGCTCATGCCGAAGTCTTCCGGATGGATTTCATATTCGCGGATTTCGCCGTTGACCAGCTCGCCGATCATGGTGGCGCCGCCCAGCGTGACTTCATCGAGATTGTCGCGGCCCCACACCACGATCGCATGCTGCGCGCCCAGGCGTTGCAGTACGCGCACCTGGATGCCGACCAGATCCGCATGGAACACGCCCATCAGGATGTTCGGCGCTCCGGCCGGGTTGGTCAGCGGGCCGAGGATGTTGAAGATGGTGCGTACACCGAGTTCCTTGCGCACCGGCGCGGCGTGCTTCATGGCGGCGTGGTGGTTGGGCGCGAACATGAAGCCGATGCCGGTCTGCGCGATCGATTGCGCGACTTGCTCCGGTTGCAGGTTGATGTCGGCGCCGAGGGCTTCGAGCACGTCGGCGCTGCCCGACGACGACGACACGCTGCGACCGCCGTGCTTGGCGACGCGTGCGCCGGCTGCTGCTGCGACGAACATCGATGCGGTGGAGATGTTGAACGTGTGTGCGCCGTCGCCGCCGGTGCCGACGATGTCGAGCAGGTTGGTGGTGTCGGCCATCGGCACCTTGGTGGCGAACTCGCGCATGACTTGCGCGGCGGCGGCGATTTCGCCGATGCTTTCCTTTTTGACGCGCAGGCCCATGGTGAGCGCAGCGATCATGACGGGCGACATTTCCCCGCTCATGATCTGGCGGAACAGCGTCAGCATTTCGTCGTGGAAAATTTCGCGATGCTCAATGCAGCGCAGTAAGGCTTCTTGTGGCGTGATGGACATGATGTTCTCGGATGATGTCAGCGGGACGGCGGCGTTCAAGAGCGCGCCGTGCCGGTCAGGAAATTCTTCAGCAAGGCGTGGCCGTGCTCGGACAGAATCGATTCGGGGTGGAACTGCACGCCCTGCAAATCGAATTCCTTGTGGCGCACGCCCATGATTTCACCGTCGTCGGTCCATGCGGTGACTTCGAGGCAATCGGGCAGCGAGGCGCGCTCGATGGCCAGCGAGTGATAGCGGATCACGGTGTAAGGGCTGGGGATATCCTTGAACACGCCGACGCCGGTGTGAGCGATCTTCGAGGTCTTGCCGTGCATGACTTGCTTGGCGCGCACGACGTTGCCGCCGAAGGCTTCACCGATGGCCTGGTGGCCGAGGCAGACGCCGAGAATCGGCAGCTTGCCGGAGAAATGCTTGAGCAGGTCGATGCAGATGCCGGCTTCCTTCGGGCTGCACGGGCCGGGCGACAGGCAGATGCGTTCGGGATTGAGTTTTTCGATTTCGGCCAGCGTGATCTCATCGTTGCGGACGGTCAGCACTTCTTCACCGAGTTCGCCGAAATACTGGACGATGTTGTAGGTGAAGGAATCGTAGTTGTCGATCATCAGCAGCATTTAGATTTCTCCATCCAGTCCGTCTTGCACTTGTTCGGCAGCGCGCAGCACAGCCCGCGCCTTGTTTTCGGTTTCTTCCCATTCCATTTCCGGCACGGAGTCGGCGACGATGCCGGCGGCGGCTTGCACGTAGAGCGTACCGTCCTTGATGACGCCGGTGCGGATCGCGATCGCGACATCCATTTCGCCACCGAACGACAGGTAGCCGCAGGCGCCGCCGTAGATGCCGCGCTTGGTCGGCTCGAGTTCGTCGATGATTTCCATGGCGCGCACTTTCGGCGCGCCCGACAGGGTGCCGGCGGGGAAGGTGGCTTTCAAGACGTCCAGATTCGACAGGCCGGGTTTGAGCAGGCCTTCGACGTTGGAGACGATGTGCTGCACGTGGGAATATTTTTCGATGACCATCTGGTCGGTAACCTTGACGCTGCCGGTGACGGCGATGCGGCCGATGTCGTTGCGGGCCAGGTCGATCAGCATGACGTGCTCGGCGATTTCTTTCGGGTCGGCCAGCAGTTCGGTGGCCAGTTGCGCGTCGCGTTCCGGCGTCGATCCGCGTGGGCGGGTGCCTGCCAGCGGACGGATGGTGATCTTCTTTTGCGCTTCGCCGTCCGAGGTCTGGCCGATGGTTTCGTTGCGCACCAAAATTTCCGGCGAGGCGCCGACGATCTGCATGTCGCCGAAATTGTAGAAGTACATGTACGGCGACGGGTTCAGCGAACGCAGCGCGCGATACAGCATCAGCGGCGAGTCGACGTAGGATTTCTTCAGGCGCTGGCCGATCTGCACTTGCATCAGGTCGCCGGCCATGACGTATTCCTTGGCCTTGGCGACGGCCTTCAGATAGTCATCCTTGGGGAATTCGCGGATGGTTTCGGTACGCACCGAGCCGCTGGTGACGGGCGCATCGGCGGCGCGGCGCAGCGAGGCGCGCAAGTCCTTGAGGCGTTGGCGGCCTTTGCTGAAGGCTTCCGGTTGCGACGGGTCGGTGTAGACGATCAGGTAGAGCTTGCCGGAGAGGTTGTCGATGACGGCCAGTTCTTCGGTAACGAGTAACTGGATGTCGGGCAGGCCGAGGTCGTCTTTCGGTGCGCTGTCGGCCAGGCGTTTTTCGATGTAACGCACGGCGTCATAGCCGAAGTAGCCGGCCAGGCCCCCGCAGAAGCGCGGCATGCCGGGGCGGATCGCGACCTTGTAGCGCGACTGGAATTCGGCGATGAACTCGAGCGCGTTGCCTTCCAGCGATTCGATGACCTTGTCGTTCTTCAGGACTTCGATCTTGTTGCCGAAGCTGCGCAGCTTGGTGGTGGCCGGCAGGCCGATGAAGGAATAGCGGCCGAAGCGTTCGCCGCCGACCACGGATTCCAGCAGGAAGGTGTTCTTGCCGGCATTCTGGGTTTGCGCCAGTTTGAGGTACAGGGTCAGCGGGGTTTCCAGGTCGGCGAAGGCTTCAGCGATCAGCGGAATGCGGTTGTAGCCTTGCGCGGCCAGCGATTTGAATTCGAGTTCGGTCATCGTTTCTCTCCAGGACCGCTATTGTAGACGGGTTGCAGGGTGCAGGACGACTTGAAGCGTCCCGGCAAGCGCGTGCCGACGATAGCGATATGTTTAAACAGGGTGGTGTTGCAAAAAACTTGCTGGTTGCGCAGGGGGAAGAAAAGCGGATGCGGCCAGCAGCTGACGAGGCTTAGTTAGCCCAGGATTGCCAGCGTCGCCACAGCCAGGCCTCAGGGGCGGCTGATTGGTTGGCGTTGAGTTTTTTGTTGAGAAACATTTGTCGTATGTGTTCAGTTAAGAAAGCTTTTGCAATACGAAATTTGGTGCGCTGCATCCAGCAGCGTTGGAACTATACCATCGGAATCGACGTTGTGTATAGGTTCGCCGTGATTGTAGCCGTAGGGTACGTTCAATACGCGGCAACCCGCGGCCCGCGCGGCTTGCGCGTCGTTGGAGGAGTCGCCGATGGCGACCACTTGCGCCGGCTGCAGTGCGAAATCCGCACAAACCTGCAGCAAGGGCAGGGGATCGGGCTTCTTTTTCGGCAGGGAATCGCCGCCGTAGATGACGTCGAAATAGGGATACAACCCCTTTTTATCCATCAGCGGCAGAGTGAAGGCAATCGGCTTGTTGGTCACGCAGGCCAGGCGCAGGCCCTTGGCCTTGAGCGCCTGCAGACCTTCGATCACGTTCGGGTAGAGCGTGGCGTGGTCGCCGTTGATGGCGAGATAATGCTCCTGATAGGACGCCAGTGCTTCCTCGAAGCGCTGTGCCACGCCGTCTTCGTCGTAATCGACGGCCAGCACGCGGCGCATCAGGTTTTCCGATCCCTTGCCGACAAAATTGACGATGGTTTGCATCGCCAGCGGCCCCAGGCCCAGGTCGGCGCGCATGCGGTTGACCGCGACGTGGAAATCCGGCGCGGTGTCGAGCATGGTGCCGTCGAGGTCGATGATGGCGGCTTTGATGTTGTCGAGCATGGGATCTTTCCGGGATTTTTACTTGGCCAGTTCGCCGCGCATGGCGTCGATGACGGCCTTGTAGTCCGGCTTGCCGAAGATGGCGGAGCCGGCCACGAAGGTGTCGGCGCCGGCCTTGGCGGCTGCTGCGATATTGTCGATTTTGATGCCGCCGTCGACTTCCAGCATGATGTCGCGGCCGGATTCGTCGATGCGACGGCGCACGGCGGCGATTTTCTTGAGCGCTTCAGGAATGAAGGATTGGCCGCCGAAGCCCGGATTGACGGACATGATCAGGATGATGTCGATCTTGTCCATGACGTGATCGAGGAAATGCAGCGGCGTGCCCGGGTTGAACACCAGACCGGCTTTGCAGCCGTTGTCGCGGATCAGTTGCAGCGATCGATCGATGTGCTCGGAGCCTTCCGGGTGGAAGGTGATGATGTTGGCGCCGGCCTTGGCGAAGTCGGGAATGATGCGATCGACCGGCTTGACCATCAGATGGACGTCGATCGGCACCTGCACATGCGGACGGATGGCTTCGCAAACCAAAGGTCCGATGGTCAGGTTGGGAACGTAATGGTTGTCCATCACGTCGAAGTGGATGATGTCGGCGCCGGCAGCGACGACATTGCGGACTTCCTCGCCCAGGCGGGCGAAGTCGGCGGACAGGATGCTGGGGGCGATACGGTAGTTGGGCATGGCGATATGGCTTATGGAGGGCTGTAGAGCGATTGAAGATGCGCTATTTTACCCGTTCGCCGCCTGCGGTTTTGTTGCAAGCCTTGCACTTGAGGTTGATTTCGTGTGGAATGGGCCAGGCTTTTTACAAAATCGAGGAAATCCGCATGGCGACGTATGAGTTAACGGTGACGGTCAAGACGCAATATCTGGAAGAGCAGTCCGATCCGGCGCGTTCGCATTATGTATTCGCTTATGCGATCACCATCGTCAACTCGGGACAGGTGCCGGCCCAGCTGATTTCGCGCCACTGGGTCATCACCGACGCCAACAACCACACCGAAGAGGTACGCGGTCTGGGCGTCGTCGGCCACCAGCCGTTCCTGCAACCGGGGGAGCAATTCGAATACACCAGCGGCACGTCATTGCAGACGCCGCAGGGTTCGATGCACGGAGAGTATTTTTGCGTCGCTGAAGACGGCGAGCAGTTCGACGTGAAAATCCCGGAGTTCATCCTGTCGCTGCCGCGCACGCTGCATTAAGCGTCTTGCACCAGGGTTCAAGCCTGGCTGTCGTCTTTTTTATCTGCGGGATTTTTTGTCTGAACGGATTGATCCGGCTTGCGTCCGGAAAACATGGTCCACCAGACAATGAATACGAAAATAAAGAAGGCTGCGCCGGCTTCGAGTATTAACCACCACATTTCATGTTTCCTCAATGTCACTTATTCAAACGAGCATCCGCCGCAGTTTACCCGCATTAGCCGTCATCGTCGCCGTATCCCTTGCCGCCTGTACGACCACGCCGTTGCCGCCCGCCAGGCCGACGCCGTCCAAGCCGACCACGCCGGTTCAGCCGGAAGGTCAGGCTCAGGGGATGCAAAAGAGCAGCTTCGCCGCCATGCCGGGCTGGGACCGGGATGCCTTGCGTGACGCTTGGCCGGCTTTCCTGACCTCGTGCCAGACGCTGATCCGTCGCAATGAATGGAAAAATGCCTGCACCACGGCGCGCCAGGTCAATGCCGATGACGAGGGCGCGATCCGCGCGTTCTTCGAATCCGGTTTTACGCCTTACAAGGTATTCAATCCGGACGGTAGCGACACCGGGCTGGTGACCGGCTACTACGAACCTTTGCTGCGCGGTTCGCGCAAGCGCGGCGGGCCGTACCAGACCCCTCTATATAGAGCGCCCGACGATTTGCTGACCATCGACCTGGCCAGCCTGTATCCGGAACTGAAAAACATGCGCCTGCGCGGGCGCGTGGTCGGCAACAAGGTGGTGCCGTATTTTTCGCGTGCCGAGTTGCTGCAGTCTGGCGCGCTGGCGGGCAAGGAGCTGGTCTGGGTGGATGATCCGGTGGAAGCTTTCTTCCTGCAGGTGCAGGGTTCGGGCCGTGTCCAGCTTACCGATAGCCAGGAAACCGTGCGCCTGGCCTATGCCGACCAGAACGGTTATCCGTACAAGTCGATCGGCCGTTATCTGGTCGACAAGGGGGAAATGACCTTGTCGCAGGCCTCCGCGCAAGGCATCAAGGCCTGGGTAATCGCCAATCCGTCGCGCCAGAACGAGTTGTTGAACGTCAATCCGAGCTATATCTTCTTCAAGGAAGAGAAAATCACGGATCCGTCCAAGGGGCCGAAAGGCGCGATGGGTTTGCCGCTGACCGCGCAGCGCTCGATTGCGGTTGATCCGCAGCACATTCCTCTCGGCGCGCCGGTGTTTCTGGCGACAACGCAGCCCAATAGCGACGCGGTTCTGCAGCGTCTGGTGCTGGCGCAGGACACCGGCGGCGCCATTCGCGGCGCGGTGCGGGCCGATTATTTCTGGGGTTTCGGCAATGAAGCCGGTGAAAAGGCGGGCGGCATGAAGCAGCGCGGCATGATGTGGGTGCTGTTGCCGAATTCCTGAGCTTGATCGCCTGTATTGGGGCGTTTCAATAAAAACCCGGCTTGCCTATATAGAGCAAGCCGGGTTTTTTGTTGTGTGTGGCGGTTAGCGCAATACGAGAACGGGAATGGTGGAATGCGCCAGCACCTTCTGCGTCTTGCTTCCCAGAAATAGCCTGCTGAGTCCGCTACGTCCGTGGGAGGCCATGAAGATGACGTCGCAGGCATATTTCTTGGCGGCATTGACGATCTCTTCGTCCGGTGCGAACGACAGTATCGTCGTGGTTTCACATTCCACGCCGGCGGCCCGAGCGGCGTCGGCGATTTTCTTCACATGCTGTTCCGCGAGAGTGCGGACGTTTTCTTCATAGATCCCAGGGTCGATCGCCATGGAGCTTTCCGCCAGCGGCGAGAACGGGTAGGGCTCGGCCACAGATATGCCGATGATCCTGGATTTGCAGTGCTGGGCGTAGTCGATGGCGTTGGCGATGGCCTTGTCGGAGCGTTCCGATCCGTCCGTCGGGACAAGAATAGTCTTGAACATACGATCCTCCTCTGTTGTTGTGAAGGGATATCCCAGTATAGGCTCTGACCTTTGTGGCAGGGACAAATTCCTGAAGGGCTTTGACATGGAGCAAATTCATTGGCGTTACAATCGACGCGGCAGGTACATTCAACTATCGCGCTACCCCTATATAGAGGAGACCAGATGAGCTACGAAAACATTCTGACCGAGACCATTGGCAAGGTCGCGGTGATCCGCCTGAACCGGCCCAAAGCCCTGAACGCGCTGAACGATGCGCTGATGATCGACCTCGGCAATGCCTTGCTGGCTTTCGACGCCGACGAGGACATTGGCTGCATCATCGTCACCGGCAGCGAAAAGGCGTTTGCAGCCGGCGCCGACATCTCGGTGATGGCGCGCTATAACTACATGGATGTGCTCAAAGGCGAATTCATCACGCGCAACTGGGAAACCATCCGCCGCGTGCGCAAGCCGGTGATCGCTGCAGTGGCCGGCTATGCGCTGGGCGGCGGCTGCGAGCTGGCAATGATGTGCGACTTCATCATCGCCGCCGACAACGCCAAATTCGGCCAGCCGGAAATCAAGCTCGGCATCGTGCCCGGCGCCGGCGGCACCCAGCGCCTGCCGCGCGCGGTATCCAAGGCCAAGGCCATGGACCTGTGCCTGACCGGACGCATGATGGATGCGCAGGAAGCCGAGCGCGCCGGATTGGTGTCGCGGGTGGTTGCCGCCGATAAGTTGATGGACGAGGCATTGGCTGCGGCCATTGTCATTACCGAGATGTCGCAACCGGTAGCGGCGATGGTCAAGGATTCGGTGAACCGGGCGTACGAAACGACGCTGGCCGAGGGCATCAAATATGAACGCGCCTTGTTCTACAGCTGCTTCGCTACCGAAGATCAGACGGAAGGCATGGCGGCGTTCCTGGAAAAGCGGACGCCGAGCTTCAAGAATCAATAATCTGCTGCCGGTATTTGTATTGAAAATGAAGCCCGTCCCGTCAGGGACGGGCTTCATGCTTTTTGTTTTTAAAATTATTTACGGCTGCAAATGCAGGGCTGGCGTGGGTTTGCCGGGAGGGTGGATAAAAAGTTTAAATAATTTTTCAAAAAGGGTTGCACGGAATGGAAAAGCTTTGCTATAGTTCGCCTCCCCGCTGACAGAGCGACGCAGCAAACAGCAAGACGCAGCGCGCCGGAGGTGGGGAAAAGGAAGTAAAAAAGGTTTTTGAAGCGAGAAGTTGGAAGTAAAAATTTTTAGTGAAGCGTTAAAAAAGTAGTTGACGCAAATTAAAAAACACTACATAATCTCGTTTCTCTGCTGCTGACAAACAAAACGATTTGACAGCGACGCAAACGGCACTTCGGTGCGGAGCGAAGCAGGCAAGGTTCTTTAAAAATTAACAGTCGATAAGTGTGGGCGTTTAATGAAGTGCGACAGACCTTCGGGTCTGGAAACTTTAAATATTTTTAAACGCTCACGAAGAAATATAGGTAAGAAATTATCTGTCAGTATTTTGAGTGAGTGACCGATTCGAAAGAATCAGCCAGCAATGGCAAAACAGAGATTGAACTGAAGAGTTTGATCCTGGCTCAGATTGAACGCTGGCGGCATGCCTTACACATGCAAGTCGAACGGCAGCACGGGAGCTTGCTTCTGGTGGCGAGTGGCGAACGGGTGAGTAATATATCGGAACGTGCCCTAGAGTGGGGGATAACTAGTCGAAAGATTAGCTAATACCGCATACGATCTACGGATGAAAGTGGGGGATCGCAAGACCTCATGCTCATGGAGCGGCCGATATCTGATTAGCTAGTTGGTGGGGTAAAAGCTCACCAAGGCGACGATCAGTAGCTGGTCTGAGAGGACGACCAGCCACACTGGAACTGAGACACGGTCCAGACTCCTACGGGAGGCAGCAGTGGGGAATTTTGGACAATGGGCGCAAGCCTGATCCAGCAATGCCGCGTGAGTGAAGAAGGCCTTCGGGTTGTAAAGCTCTTTTGTCAGGGAAGAAACGGTCTTGGTTAATACCTGGGGCTAATGACGGTACCTGAAGAATAAGCACCGGCTAACTACGTGCCAGCAGCCGCGGTAATACGTAGGGTGCAAGCGTTAATCGGAATTACTGGGCGTAAAGCGTGCGCAGGCGGTTATGCAAGACAGATGTGAAATCCCCGGGCTCAACCTGGGAATTGCATTTGTGACTGTATGGCTAGAGTGTGTCAGAGGGGGGTAGAATTCCACGTGTAGCAGTGAAATGCGTAGATATGTGGAGGAATACCGATGGCGAAGGCAGCCCCCTGGGATAACACTGACGCTCATGCACGAAAGCGTGGGGAGCAAACAGGATTAGATACCCTGGTAGTCCACGCCCTAAACGATGTCTACTAGTTGTCGGGTCTTAATTGACTTGGTAACGCAGCTAACGCGTGAAGTAGACCGCCTGGGGAGTACGGTCGCAAGATTAAAACTCAAAGGAATTGACGGGGACCCGCACAAGCGGTGGATGATGTGGATTAATTCGATGCAACGCGAAAAACCTTACCTACCCTTGACATGTACGGAATCCTGAAGAGATTTAGGAGTGCTCGAAAGAGAACCGTAACACAGGTGCTGCATGGCTGTCGTCAGCTCGTGTCGTGAGATGTTGGGTTAAGTCCCGCAACGAGCGCAACCCTTGTCATTAGTTGCTACGAAAGGGCACTCTAATGAGACTGCCGGTGACAAACCGGAGGAAGGTGGGGATGACGTCAAGTCCTCATGGCCCTTATGGGTAGGGCTTCACACGTCATACAATGGTACATACAGAGGGCCGCCAACCCGCGAGGGGGAGCTAATCCCAGAAAGTGTATCGTAGTCCGGATTGGAGTCTGCAACTCGACTCCATGAAGTTGGAATCGCTAGTAATCGCGGATCAGCATGTCGCGGTGAATACGTTCCCGGGTCTTGTACACACCGCCCGTCACACCATGGGAGCGGGTTCTGCCAGAAGTAGTTAGCCTAACCGTAAGGAGGGCGATTACCACGGCAGGGTTCGTGACTGGGGTGAAGTCGTAACAAGGTAGCCGTATCGGAAGGTGCGGCTGGATCACCTCCTTTCTAGAGTGCGCATGATTTAAGCGCTCACACTTATCGTCTGTTAGTAAAGAAGAACAGTTATATCGGTTGCGGCGGCGGCATAGTCTGCTGGCTGACTGCTGATTACTGATCCAAGCGGGTCTGTAGCTCAGCTGGTTAGAGCACCGTGTTGATAACGCGGGGGTCGTTGGTTCGAGCCCAACCAGACCCACCAAAGAGTTTCGGGGGTTTAGCTCAGCTGGGAGAGCACCTGCTTTGCAAGCAGGGGGTCGTCGGTTCGATCCCGTCAACCTCCACCAGAAACATCAAACCTAAGTCGCATGCATGAGCGTGTGGATTTAGGTTTGGTCTTTTAGTGATCAATAGCTGTTTTTGTTCTTTAACAATCTGGAAGAAGTAAAGAATTCGTCAACGACGAGCGCCAGGATTTCGATCCTTGTGCAAGAAGTTGATGGGTGTGATTGTATCAATCAAAGTATTACGAAGTGATCTTAGCAATTAGAAGACTTACTTTGGCAATACGGCAAACGCTAAACTCAAAAAACTCTATAACGATCTCTCGGAAGAGAGGCTAACGTTATAGGGACAAGTGAATAAGTGCACATGGTGGATGCCTTGGCGATTACAGGCGATGAAGGACGTAGTAGCTTGCGATAAGCTGCGGGGAGCTAGCAAACAAGCTTTGATCCGCAGATTTCCGAATGGGGAAACCCACCCGCAAGGGTATCACTGACTGAATACATAGGTCTGTGAAGCGAACGCGGCGAACTGAAACATCTAAGTAGCTGCAGGAAAAGAAATCAACCGAGATTCCCAAAGTAGTGGCGAGCGAAATGGGACCAGCCTGCAAGATTTAGCACCATTGATAGTAGAACGGAATGGAAAGTCCGGCCATAGAGGGTGATAGCCCCTTATACGAAATCAGTAGTGTGGAACTAGGCTTGCGACAAGTAGGGCGGGACACGTGAAATCCTGTCTGAACATGGGGGGACCATCCTCCAAGGCTAAATACTCGTAATCGACCGATAGTGAACCAGTACCGTGAGGGAAAGGCGAAAAGAACCCCGGAAGGGGAGTGAAATAGATCCTGAAACCGTGTGCATACAAACAGTAGGAGCGGACTTGTTCCGTGACTGCGTACCTTTTGTATAATGGGTCAGCGACTTACATTCAGTGGCAAGGTTAACCGAATAGGGAAGCCGTAGAGAAATCGAGTCCGAATAGGGCGTTCAGTCGCTGG
Organism: Herbaspirillum lusitanum; assembly: GCF_026127345.1. Lineage (NCBI taxonomy): Bacteria > Pseudomonadati > Pseudomonadota > Betaproteobacteria > Burkholderiales > Oxalobacteraceae > Herbaspirillum > Herbaspirillum lusitanum. The sequence continues at coordinate 286,548 of NZ_QXFG01000003.1, forward strand.
GTGTAGACCCGAAACCAAGTGATCTACTCATGGCCAGGTTGAAGGTGCGGTAACACGCACTGGAGGACCGAACCCACTAATGTTGAAAAATTAGGGGATGAGCTGTGGGTAGGGGTGAAAGGCTAAACAAACTTGGAAATAGCTGGTTCTCTCCGAAAACTATTTAGGTAGTGCCTCAAGTATCACCATCGGGGGTAGAGCACTGTTATGGCTAGGGGGTCATCGCGACTTACCAACCCATTGCAAACTCCGAATACCGATGAGTGCGAGCTTGGGAGACAGACGTCGGGTGCTAACGTCCGGCGTCAAGAGGGAAACAACCCAGACCGCCAGCTAAGGTCCCAAAGATTGGCTAAGTGGAAAACGAAGTGGGAAGGCTAAAACAGTCAGGAGGTTGGCTTAGAAGCAGCCACCCTTTAAAGAAAGCGTAATAGCTCACTGATCGAGTCGTCCTGCGCGGAAGATGTAACGGGGCTAAGCCAGTCACCGAAGCTGCGGATATCAATTTATTGATATGGTAGGAGAGCGTTCTGTAAGCCTGCGAAGGTGTCTTGTAAAGGATGCTGGAGGTATCAGAAGTGCGAATGCTGACATGAGTAGCGATAATGGGGGTGAAAAGCCCCCACGCCGTAAGCCCAAGGTTTCCTGTTCAACGTTCATCGGAGCAGGGTGAGTCGGCCCCTAAGGCGAGGCAGAGATGCGTAGCTGATGGGAAGCAGGTTAATATTCCTGCACCGTCGTTAGATGCGATGGGGGGACGGATCGCGGAAGGTTGTCCGGGTGTTGGATGTCCCGGTTTCTGTATCAGAGAAGGCTGTTAGGCAAATCCGGCAGCGTAATTCAAGGGTATGGGACGAGCGAACTTGTTCGCGAAGCAATCGGAAGTGGTTCCAAGAAAAGCCTCTAAGCTTCAGTCTAACGAGACCGTACCGCAAACCGACACAGGTGGGCGAGATGAGTATTCTAAGGCGCTTGAGAGAACTCGGGAGAAGGAACTCGGCAAATTTGTACCGTAACTTCGGGATAAGGTACGCCCTAGTAGTTTGACTGGCCTGCGCCAGAAGGACAAAAGGGTTGCAATAAAAAGGTGGCTGCGACTGTTTAATAAAAACACAGCACTCTGCAAACACGAAAGTGGACGTATAGGGTGTGACGCCTGCCCGGTGCTGGAAGATTAAATGATGGGGTGCAAGCTCTTGATTGAAGTCCCAGTAAACGGCGGCCGTAACTATAACGGTCCTAAGGTAGCGAAATTCCTTGTCGGGTAAGTTCCGACCTGCACGAATGGCGTAACGATGGCCACACTGTCTCCTCCCGAGACTCAGCGAAGTTGAAATGTTTGTGATGATGCAATCTACCCGCGGCTAGACGGAAAGACCCCATGAACCTTTACTGTAGCTTTGCATTGGACTTTGAACCAATCTGTGTAGGATAGGTGGGAGGCTTTGAAGTAGGGACGCCAGTCTCTATGGAGCCATCCTTGAAATACCACCCTGGTTTGTTTGAGGTTCTAACCTTGGTCCGTTATCCGGATCGGGGACAGTGCATGGTAGGCAGTTTGACTGGGGCGGTCTCCTCCCAAAGTGTAACGGAGGAGTTCGAAGGTACGCTAGATACGGTCGGACATCGTGTTGATAGTGCAATGGCATAAGCGTGCTTAACTGCGAGACTGACAAGTCGAGCAGGTACGAAAGTAGGACATAGTGATCCGGTGGTTCTGTATGGAAGGGCCATCGCTCAACGGATAAAAGGTACTCTGGGGATAACAGGCTGATTCCTCCCAAGAGTTCATATCGACGGGGGAGTTTGGCACCTCGATGTCGGCTCATCACATCCTGGGGCTGTAGCCGGTCCCAAGGGTATGGCTGTTCGCCATTTAAAGTGGTACGTGAGCTGGGTTTAAAACGTCGTGAGACAGTTTGGTCCCTATCTGCCGTGGGCGTTGGAAGTTTGAAGGGGGCTGCTCCTAGTACGAGAGGACCGGAGTGGACGAACCTCTGGTGTATCGGTTGTCACGCCAGTGGCATTGCCGAGTAGCTAAGTTCGGAAGAGATAACCGCTGAAAGCATCTAAGCGGGAAACTCGCCTTGAGATGAGACTTCCCGGGGGTTTAACCCCCCTAAAGGGTCGTTCGAGACCAGGACGTTGATAGGTCAGGTGTGGAAGCGCAGTAATGCGTTAAGCTAACTGATACTAATTGCCCGTGCGGCTTGTCCCTATAACATTAGCTGTTATAGCTTTAGAGATTTATGTGTTTGCCCTGATCGGCACATCACACCCAAAGATAAAATTTACTTCTTCCCAGATTGCGTTGTTTGGCCATCCTAGCTCCAATTGGACCCAAGCAACACTACAAGTTATGCCTGATGACTATAGCAAGTTGGTACCACCCCTTCCCATCCCGAACAGGACCGTGAAACGACTTCGCGCCGATGATAGTGCTGCAACCAGTGTGAAAGTAGGTCATCGTCAGGCTATTAATTAAGCTCAAGCCCCATGCCATCAGGTGTGGGGCTTTTTGCTGTCCGTTTCCTTTGTCATATCTTCCCCTCTTCAATCCCTCCACGCCGTATTTGCGGCGTATTACCCGGGCGCAGACCAACTGCCGGCTCCGTCTTACCTCTCCTGCCGCACTGTTTTACCTGCATTGCGTTCGCCACCGGCAATATCCTCCCTTTGCGGGGGCAATCGGCGCCTCGCGGACTCACCGCCGCTTCATTCCAACTACGCTCCCAACACCGCTCTGATCGGCCAGGAAGATCAAGCGTCCACGGCCGTGGTTTGTATCAAGCACACCAGCGCCCCGCAGAAATAAACGAGGAACAGCGGCAGTCCTCTCTCGCACTCAGCCCATCCTTTAGAAAATCAGGCGCAAACTATCAGAAGGCCATATCGAACAGCGGGACAATTCTACGGGCGTAAAAAAACCGGTCAGCGACCGGTTTCTTTATTCTTGCCGTCAGCATCGACAGCCGTTCAAACCATCAGAAGCGGTAAGCAGCCTTGAGCACCGCAAAGTTCACGCCGCCGTTCGGTTGCTTGATGCCGCCGTTCGAAAAATGCTGCAGCTTCAGACCGACGTCCAAGCCATTTGCGAAAACATAGCCGGTGCCGAGGTGGTCGCCAAACTGGAAGGCAGTCGACAGCTTCTTGGTGTCGTTGTTGTACAGCGAGGAGAACAGGTGAACGCCGATGCCTGCTTCGCCGTAGAAACCCTTTTTGTCGTCGCGTTGGAAACGGAAGACCGGTGTGAAGCCGATATCGGTGAAGTTCTTGCTGGAATCGGTGTTGTTGTAACGCTTTTGATGCCATTCAGCGACTGTCAGATCCCAGTAGCCGCCGATGTGGGTACCGTTCGATTGCCACCAGGCTGTGTTCTTCCAATCCCATTGCGCACCCAGGCGCAGCATCTGAACCTTGGATCCCGCGCCGGCTTCAACGGACACGGAATCAACGGCGTAGCTGGAAGTTTGCAGGCCGATCAGAGCAACGGCGGCGACAGTAAGTTTGAGGGCAAATTTTTTCATCGACATGGAGTTTTCGCTAGAGTAAATATTGTTGAATATCGAAATGGAATCGGTTGTGCTGAGAGCGAATATCATCCGCAAACACCTGAGGCTATTTTCTCATAACAACTAGAAAAGAAAGCAAGTCTCGGAACAAGCGTGACCGTGATTGTCGCTGAAATTGAACAGCTTTGCTGGAGCTGGCTTGGAATGAGGTTATTTCATTGGCAAAAAGCTAATGCAATTCGCCCCGAAACCGCTTATCCCCGATATGCAAATTCCGGCAAACCGGCGACGTCCACCCGCAACGACAACACGCAGCCGGAATGAGGATACTGTGCCAACTCAGCTTCGCTGCGGCCATTCCTGGCAGTAGTGATGTAGAGCGTGCGCAAATCCTCGCCGCCAAAGGCAATCATTGTCGGGCAGCGCGCTGGTATATTGATCTCCTGCAAAATGTCGCCGGTCGCAGAAAGCCGCAGCACGCGTCCGCCTTCAAACATCGCGCACCAATACGCGTTCTCGCTGTCGACTGCAGCGCCATCGGGACGGCCGCCGTAATCCGGTGCTGTCTTGTCCGTATCGAATTGCTTGAACAGTCGCTTGTTGCTGGTGCTACCGCTGGCGAGATCGAAATCGTAGACGTCGATGCGGTGGGCCGGTGTGTTCGCATGGAACATCCTGCGCTTGTCGGTGCTGAATGCCACGCCATTCGAAGTGGTGACCGGATGCGCCGCATCGCGCAATTGTCCATGGTCGAAACAGAACAAGCTGCCCAATTCCTGATCGCGCGGCTCATAAATCGTCCCGGCCCAGAAGCGTCCCATTGCGTCGCAGCGGCCGTCGTTGAAACGGAGTTTGCTGACGTCGTAAGGCGCGTCGAGCAGACGAGTCAAGTCGCCGCTGTCCGTGTCGAGGCGGAATAGTCCATCACGCAACGCCACCAGCAAGCCGCCATCGGCATGAATGGCAATGCAACCGGGTTCGCCGGGCATGGGCCAGCTGCGGTGCGTCTTGCTGCTTTCATGCAGGCGATGCACCGCCCGGCCGGGAATGTCGATCCAGTACAGTGCACCTTCACCGGCGTGCCATAAAGGGCATTCACCAAGTTGCATGGGCGTGTCGAAAGCGATCTGGATTGGATGTGAAGGCATGGGCATTGGACTCAGCAGTTTCGGATAAACAAGAACTGCATTATGCCTATTCCGGTGAGCTGAACAATGCTGCCGGAGTTTAAAAAGAAAATAAAAAACCATCAATACCCTCGTGCCGGACACCGCGTACGTACCGCCCAAAACACCGCAGCCCCTGCGATCCAGGATCGGCAGGGGCTGCGGGAGCATCAGCGTGGCGATGTAGCAAACTACATCGCGGCATCAATCTAATCGGCGATCAGTTCGACCAGCCACCGTCGATCATGTGGATTGCGCCGGTAGTGAATGCCGACTCTTCCGACGCCAGATACAGCGCCAGCGCTGCGACTTCTTCCGCCTTGCCGATGCGGCCCATCGGTTGACGGCCGACGAAAGCCTGGCGCACTTCCGCTTCGCTCTTGCCGGTTTCCTTGGCCTGGGTCGTGATGCGCTGGTTCAGCGAGGGCGACTCGATGGTGCCCGGGCAGATCGCATTGCAACGCACGCCTTGTGCGACGAAGTCGGCCGCAACCGATTTGGTCAGGCCGACCACGGCCGCCTTGCTGGCGCCGTAGGCGAAGCGATTCGCCACGCCCTTGACGCTCGATGCCGCGGACGCGATGTTGACGATCGAACCGGACTTTTTCGCCAGCATGCCCGGCAACACCGCACGGATAGTGTGGAACATGGCCTTGGCATTCAGGTTGAAGGAGAAATCCCAGGCCTTGTCGTCGCAATCCAGGATGTTGCCGGCGGCAACGTAGCCCGCGCAGTTGAACAGAACGTCGACCGCGCCGACCTTGGCCACCAGGGCCTTGATCGCGGCGTCGTCGGTTACGTCCAGCAGGTGCGTTTCCACGTTGGCGATGCCGGCCAGTTCATCCAGATGCTGCTTGCTGATGTCGGTCGCGATGACACGTGCGCCTTCGCGTGCAAACAGTTCGACCGAAGCGCGGCCGATGCCTTGCGCGGCGGCAGTGATCAGTACGGTCTTGCCGGCCAGGCGTCCAGAGGATTGCGACATGGTGTTTCCTTTAAATGAGTTTGCGTTGTGCGAGATTCTTGAGCAGCGCCGTCAGACCAAATGTCCATGGCGCTACCTTGTCGGTAAAGTTGACCTTGTTCACCAGCGCGCCCAGCTTCGGCGTCGCGATCGTGACCACGTCGGCGACCTGGTGGGTGAAACCCTGTCCCGGTCCGAAGCGGTCCTGCGTCGGCGCGAACATGGTGCCGAGGAACAGCACCAGGCCGTCGGGATACTGGTGATTCGGGCCGATGGCGTGTTCCACCAGATTCAGCGGATCGCGGCTGATCATCGACATCGAACTGCTGCCCTTGAGCGTAAAGCCTTCCGTACCGTCAACCCGCATTGTAAGTTCGGCACGGCGCACGTCGTCAATTGAAAAGTTTGCATCGAACAGACGAATGAAAGGCCCGACTGCGCACGATGCGTTGTTGTCCTTGGCTTTGCCCAGCAGCAGGGCGGAGCGGCCTTCGAAGTCGCGCAGGTTGACGTCGTTGCCGAGTGTCGCGCCTAACGTCACACCGCGGCTGTTTACCACCAGCACGATTTCCGGTTCGGGATTGTTCCAGACCGACTTCGGATGGATCCCGACTTCATCACCCAGGCCGACGGAAGACAGCGGCTGCGCCTTGGTGAAGATCTCGGCGTCGGGGCCGATGCCGACTTCCAGGTATTGCGACCAGACGCCTTGTTCCAGAAGCACTTCCTTGAGTTTGGCGGCGCCGTCGGAACCCGGCACCACGCTCGACAGGTTGTCGCCGATCACGGCCGTGATCGCCTTGCGCACCGATTCCGCTCTGCCGGCATCGCCGCGCGCCTGTTCTTCGATTACGCGCTCGAGCATGCTGGCGACGAAGGTCACGCCGCTGGCCTTGACCGCCTGCAGGTCGATCGGCGCCAGCAGCCACGGACGCGACGTATCGCGCGTAGCGACGTCGGCATTGGCCAGCAGGTCTTCCAGCGAAGCCAGGCGCGGCGCTTTGGTCTGCGCGACTGCGGCAGCGGGATTGTCGAGTTCGAGCAGCTGGCTCGAGGTCGCTGCGACGGCAGTCAGGTCATACACCCCGTCGGCTTGCACCTTGACCAGCACCGGCCCGACGTTCGGTTGCCAGATACGGCCAATCAGGGTCGCTTGCTGGTGATCTTCGGGCAGGTGTGCCTGAATCGTGAATGCGTGTGTCATGCGTGCTCCAAATGAGTGTCAGGGGACGATGCTGAATGAGGGCGAGATACGGCGAGATGCTTCAAGGCGTGCCGGCAAAATTTCCTGATTTCCTGATTTCCTGAGGTCGCAACCCTCGATGTAAAAACTGCCGCCGGCAAGACAGACGCCGGCGACAGCAAGCAGAGGAAATTGCAGGCGATCAGGTATAAACGCCGATATGCCAGGGCACGAACTCGTCTTGGCCGTAGCCATGCAACTCGCTCTTGGTCTTCTTGCCCGAGGCGGTGTCGAGGATCATCTGGAAGAACTTGGCGCCGATTTCCTGCGGCGTGGCCAGACCGTCGGCAATTTCACCGCAGTTGATGTCCATGTCTTCTTCCTGGCGTTGCCACAATGCCGTGTTGGTCGCCAGTTTCAGCGACGGCGACGGTGCGCAGCCATAGGCCGAACCACGGCCGGTGGTGAAGCAGATCATGTTGGCGCCGCCGGCGACTTGCCCGGTTGCAGAGATAGGATCGTAGCCTGGCGTATCCATGAAGACAAAGCCCTTGGCCGTCACCGTCTCCGCATATTTGTAGACGTCCATCAGGTTGGACGTGCCGCCCTTGGCGACGGCGCCCAGCGATTTTTCCAGGATGGTCGTCAAGCCGCCTGCCTTGTTGCCGGCGGAAGGATTGTTGTTCATTTCGGCGCCGTTCTTGGCGCAGTATTCTTCCCACCACGCAATGCGCGCCAGCAGCTTTTCGCCGACTTCCGACGACACTGCGCGACGCGTCAGCAAGTGCTCCGCGCCGTAGATTTCCGGCGTTTCCGACAGGATCGCGGTGCCGCCGTGCCTGACCAGCAAGTCGACTGCGGCGCCCAATGCCGGATTGGCGGTGATGCCCGAATAGCCGTCCGAGCCGCCGCATTGCAGGCCCAGCGTCAGGTGGCTGGCCGGAACCGGTTCACGTTTGACGTCATTGGCCTTGGGCAGCATCTTCTTGATCTTCTCGATACCCAGCGCGACCGTCTTGGCAGTGCCGCCGGTGCTCTGGATCGTGAAGGTGTGGAAGTACTCGTTCTCTTTCAGATTGTGCGCTTCCAGCAGGCCGGAGATCTGATTGGTCTCGCAGCCGAGGCCGACGATCAGCACGGCAGCGAAGTTCGGATGCTTGGCGTAACCAGCCAGGGTACGGCGCAGCATTGCCAGCGGTTCGCCTTCCGAGTCAACCGCGCAGCCGAGGCCGTGGGTCAGCGCAACGATACCGTCGACGTTGGGGAAATCAGCCAGCGCTTCCGGGTGGATGTCGCGGCGGAAGTAATCTGCAATCGCGCGTGCGGCGGTGGCCGAGCAATTCACCGAGGTCAGCACACCGATGTAATTGCGCGTGGCGACGCGACCGTCCTGGCGCCTGATGCCGAGGAAGGTGGCAGGCGTGTCGACATAATCGACGGGCTTGAAATCGGCGCCGAAGGAATGCTCGCGCGAAAACTCCGCCATGGCCAGATTGTGCGTGTGCACGTGCTGACCTGGCTCGATGGCTTGGCTGGCGGTGCCGATGATTTGTCCATAACGCTTGATCGGCTGGCCGACGGCGATGGCGCGTGTCGCCATCTTGTGGCCGGCGGGGATCAGCGCCGCGACCCGCAGGCCGTTCTCTTCTTCGAGAATGGTGCCGGTGATCAGCTGGCGGCGCGCAATGACAACATCATCGACAGGATTCAATCGAATGACGGGAGAAATAGGTTTCATGATGATCTCGGTAAAAATCGGCAAATATCGGCTATCGGCAACAGTGAATGGCATGTCGGCCGACGCACTGCTAAGCAATGGCGCCGGCCGTGTGCGTGTTGCTGCTTACATGATGCTCACTTACTTCACTGCAAATTACTTCGTCGCAAATTGCGCCAGGTCAGGCATCGGCGTACCGACCCATTGCTGGTAGATCTGACCGAGGCGACCGTTCTTGGTGTTGGTGTCGACCCAGGCGTTCAGCCATTTTTGCAGTTCAGGTTCGTTTTGACGGATGCCGATGGCGTAAGGGATGTCCTTGATCGCGAACTTGGTTTCCAGGCCTTTGGATGGATTCTGGCGAGCGATCGCGGCAGCCAGCGCATTCGGTGTGCACAGGCCGTCAACCTGGCCCGACACGACGGCAGCGGTCACGGTGGCATCATCGTCAAAGCGCACGATGGTGGCGCCCTTCGGCGCCAGCGGCGTCAGCAGGGAATCCTGCATGTTGCCGCGCACGACGGCGATACGCTTGCCGTTCAGGTCGGCCAGGCTCTTGATCGCGGTGCCCTTCGGTGCGGCGACGACGAATTGCGACGCGCCGTACGGATGCGTGAAGCTGATGACCTTGGCGCGTTCAGGCGTGATACTGAACGTGGCGATGACCATGTCGGCCTTGCCGGTCATCAGGAAAGGCACGCGGTTCGGGCCGGTGACTTGCACGATTTCCAGTTCCACGCCCAGATCCTTGGCCAGCGCGCGTGCGGTTTCCACGTCCGAGCCCTGCGGTTCCAGCTTGGCGTTGGTCATGCCGAACGGCGGCGCGCCGAGGTCGACGGCGATCAGCACTTTCTTGCGCGCCTTGATGTCGGCCAGCGTGTCGGCATGGACCACCTGGGCGAAGCAGGCCAGGCCGAGCATGACGGCTGCAGCTTTTTTGGTGAAATTGGATAAAGTTTTCATGTTGTCTCCTGAGGTATCGATTTTTACTGCAACGTGGTGAAGCTATTTTCTGCTGATTCGAAAATTACAACTCGCTGCTGACGAACTTCGCCAGTTCAGCGGTCTTGGGATTGGTGAACAACTCGTCCGGAGGCCCCATTTCCCAGACTTTTCCCTGGTGCATGAACACCAGCACATCGGCCAGTTTGCGCGCGAACGCCATTTCATGCGTGACCAGCACCATGGTCATGCCCTGCTTGGACAAGTCTTCCATGACCTTCAATACTTCGCCGGTCAGTTCCGGATCGAGCGCCGACGTCACTTCGTCGAACAGCATCAGTTCCGGCGCCATCGCCAGCGAGCGGGCAATTGCCACGCGCTGCGCCTGGCCGCCGGAGAGTTGCTCCGGATAGGCTTCCTTCTTGGCTTCCAGACCGACCAGCGTCAGCACATTGTGCGCGATTTTTTTCGCCTCTGCTGTCGCCATCTTCTTGATGGTGGTCAGCGCCAGCGTGATGTTGCGCTCCACGGTCACGTGCGGGAACAGGTTGTAGCTCTGGAACACGATGCCGACCTGCTTGCGCAGTTCACGCAGGTTGAGTTTGTCCGGATGATGGATGTCATGGCCGCAGACGTTGATGTCGCCCGAGTCGATGCGCTCCAGTCCGTTGAGGCAACGCAGCAAGGTGCTCTTGCCCGATCCGCTGCGACCGATGATCGCAACCATCTGGCCCTTCTGCACATCCAGCGAGACGCCGTTCAACACCTTGTTCGTGCCGAAGCTCTTGTGCAGATTGTTGATGCTAACGATTGCTGACATTCAATTTCCTTTCAAAGTGCTTGCTCAGCGCCGACAGCGGATAGCAGAGACAAAAATAAATCAGGGCCACGCAGCCGAACACGGTGAACGGCTGGAAAGTCGAGTTGTTGATGATCTGGCCGGCGCGCGACAGATCGACGAAGCCGATCACCGACGCCAGCGACGTGTTCTTGACGATTTGCACCATGAAGCCGACAGTCGGCGGAATGGCGATCTTGAACGCTTGCGGCAGGATCACTTTCTGCAATTGCTCGAAGCGGTTGAAGCCCAGGCATTCCGACGCTTCCCACTGGGTCTTTGGCACCGCTTGGATGCAGCCGCGCCAGATCTCGCCGAGGAAGGCGGCGCAATACACCGCGAACGAAATCCCGGCCGCCACCAGCGGCGACAGCTTGAAGCCTGCTATCGCCAGGCCGAAGTAGGCCACGAACAGGATCACCAGCAGCGGGATGCCCTGGACGATCTGGATGTACCAGCTGGCGATGGCGCGCAGCGTCTTGTTGGGGGACACGCGCCACAGCGCGATCACGAAGCCGGCCGCGCCGCCAAAGGCGAACGCCACCAGCGACAGCACGATGGTCCAGACCGCCGCCTGCAACAGGTATTCGACATGTAAAAAGGTAAATGAGGTCACGTTGTCTCCTTACAGATTGGTGCCGAGCTTGCGCTTGCGCACAAACGCGGTCTTCCCGACCAGCCAGAACGCGGCGCGGAACAGGAACGACAAGGCCAGGTAGGCAACGGCGATCACCACATACACTTCAAAGCTGCGGAAGGTTTCCGACTGCACCAGGTTGGCGGTGGCGGTCAGTTCTTCGGCAGAGATCTGCGACGTGATGCTCGATGCCAGCATCAGCAGGATGAACTGGCTGGTCAGCGATGGATAAACGCGTTCCACCGCAGGCAGCAACACCACATGCCAGTAGACATGGAACTTCGACATGCCCAGGCATTCGGCCGCTTCGATCTGGCCGGGGTGAATGGAGTTGATGCCGGCGCGCATGATCTCCGCGGTGTAGGCGCCGACGTTGACGGTCAGCGCGATCACGGCGGCGGTTTCCGCAGTCAGCCGCAAGCCGATGCTGGCCAGGCCGAAATAGACCAGGAACACCTGCACCAGCAGCGGCGTGTTGCGGATGATCTCGACATAGGTCTTGACCAGCGCCTGCAGCAGCCAGCTCTTGCTCTTGAAGGCGATGGCGCACAGGGTGCCGACCACAAAGCCCAATACGATGGAAAGCGCGGATAACTGTATCGTCAGCCAGGCGCCTTCGAGCAAACGGGGCCAGTTGACGAACACGCTCATGAAATCAAAGGTGTAATGCATGAAGTCTCCAGAAGTCTTCGGGACGGCGGCTGATTCCGGGAAGCCGGGTAATCAGGCTGCTGAACAGGCTGCAAATCAGGCAGCTATCCAAGGCATGGATGAAGGACAGATGGAACTGGGCAGGCAGACGTCCTCATGAACATTCTCATGACGCACGTCGGCTGGAAGTGTGTTGGCATTGCTGGGTCTCCTTGCTGAGGCCTGGCCGGACCGGAAGGTCCGCTACTCAGGACAATTCATTATTGATGCGCTGCGGATCGTTGTCCGGTCCGGTGAGCGTATCGGCAATCGCCTCTTGATGGGCGCTTTTATTTTCGGTAATGACGACATTCCTGAAACTTGCTACCTGTCGATCAAAGTACTTTGATGCCGTCGATGGCGATGCGCGATTGTTCGCGTGCAATACCGTTGACCAATGGTTCGCCGAAATCCGGCAGGCTGATTTCGAAGGTGTCGCCCAACTGCGTGCGCACGCCGTCGGCAAACGACAGCGTCGCGGTGCCGAAGAAATGCACGTGGATGTCGCCCGGCCGCAGGAACTGGTTGTACTTGAAGTGGTGGTACTCCAGGTTCTCGATGGCATGGCACATGTTGTCCTGGCCGGAGAGGAATTCCTTCTCCCAGATGACGCGGCCGTCGCGACGGATGCGGCTCATGCCGACCAGGTTGGCCGGCAGTTCGCCGACCAGCAGTTCCGGGCCGAACGAGCAGTAGCGCAGCTTCGAGTGCGCCAGGTACAGGTAATTCTTGCGCTCGACCACGTGATCGGAAAACTCATTGCCGATGGCGAAACCGAGGCGATGCGGCTGGCCGTCGTCGCCGATGATGTACAGGCCGGTCAGCTCTGGCTCTTCGCCGGCGTCTTCGGCAAACTCCGGCATCGGGAAGGCGGCGCCCGGATTGACCACGATGTCGCCGTCGCCCTTGTAGAACCATTCCGGTTGTGCCCCGACCTTGCCGCGACCCGGACGTCCACCTTCCAGGCCCCACTTGAACATGCGCATGGTGTCGGTCATGGCGCTTTCATCATCGTCCAGCTTCTGGTGCATCTTGTCGCGCGTGGAGGCGCTGCCCAAGTGCGTCAGGCCGGTGCCGGACACCAGGCAATGCGCCGGGTCCGCATGGTCCAGCGGCGCCAGGATGCGGTTTTCCTTCAGGATGGCGGCGTAATCTTCCGAGGTGTTGCTGTTGAGCAGTTGCGCCTGGCGTTCCAGCGAATTGCCTTCGGCAATCGCCAGCAGGGCCAGCTCGTGCATGGTGCTGACCTGGGAAACCACGTTGATGGCCTTGCCGCACACGATGCCGACTTTGCGGCTGCCCTGGCGGTCTTCGAATTGAATCAGTCTCACGTTGTCTCCGATGTTGATATGGAGACATCCGGCGATGGCGCAGCGCGCATCGCATGCTGTGGCGCAGCATAGGCGCCGGCAGGTCGAATCAATCGTGCGCTTTGCTGTGTGCAACGGCGCTCAGATCAATTTCGCCAATGTCTCCATGAAATTATTCACATCCTCTCGAGTATGGATGCGTTAGCATTATGTTTTTGCTGGACAAAATATAAGAGGCTTCCACAACGATGTCTAATGACCTTAATTCATCGGGTGATAACCAACCGCAGGCAACTCAGGAAACGCCAGCGGTTTTGCCCTCGGTGAGCGCGATCGTCAGTCGCCTGCGTTTCAAGCAGGTGGCCTTGCTGACGGCGCTCGACGAGCAAGGTTCGCTGCACAAGGCCGCAGAAGTCATGCACATGACGCAGCCGGCCGCCACCAAGGCGCTGCATGAAATGGAGTCGGCGCTGGGGGTGACATTGTTCGACCGGTCGACGCGTGGTATCGAAGCCACCGAGCTGGGTCGTTGCGTGATCCGTTATGCGCGCCTGATCCAGAGCGACATCAGTAATCTGCGCGACGAGTTGCAGGGCATGCTGACCGGGCAGGGCGGCAGGTTGTCGATCGGCACCATCATGGGCGCGGCGCCGCTGGTGACGCGCGCGCTGACGCGCCTGCGCGAGGTCCAGCCGGAGGTCTCGATCGAAATCACCGAAGACACCAGCGCGCGCCAGCTGCTGCTGCTGGATCAGGGGCGCATCGACCTGATGGTGGGACGTTCCTCGGTGAGTTCACAGCCGCAGCTGTACAACTATGAAATGCTGCGTGGCGAACCGATGTGCATCGTCACCGGGCTGGATCATCACCTGGCAACCGCGCAGAAGGTGCGCCTGCAGGAATTGTCGACCTCGTCATGGATCCTGTATTCCAGCAATATGCCGATGCGCATCTGGATCGAGCACGAATTCAAGCTGGAGGGAATGAAGGTGCCGGCCAATGTTATCGAAACGGCATCGCCGTTCGTCACGGTCACCTTGCTGGCGCAATCGAACATGGTCGCCGTGATGCCGCTGGATATCGCGCACTTCTTCGCGGCCAAGCAAATGCTGTGCATCCTGCCCGTGCATCTGAAGACCCGCATCGAGCACTATGGTATCGTGACCCGCAAAAACGCCACCCTGTCATCGATAGGGAAGATGTTCATCAATATCCTGCGCCAGCAAAATTGAAACAGAAAAATCCAACCGCAGCTGCGCCCACTTTCCATCTTCGCAATTTCGCCGGGAATCCATGAAGTCTGTCGTCACCTCTTCGCTGCCGTCTTCCCTGCGCCTGGCCATGCTGGCCGGCATGGTCGCCATCCTCGCCGCCTGCGCCAACACGCAAAAAGTACATGATCCGGTCGCCAAGCAGGTCAAGCTGGACCAGGCGCTCGCGCTGTTCTCGAGCAACCCGGCGCAAGGCTTGCCCAAGGAATGGGAGCCGCTGAGCTTCATGCGCAAGAAGAAGGCGACCGAATACGGCCTGGTCAGGGACGGCGACCGCACGGTATTGCGCGCCTTCGCCGACAAGGCGTCATCGGGCCTGCGCCACGAGGTCAATATCGACCCGGTCAAACAACCTTGGCTGAGCTGGAGCTGGAAGACCTCGGCCTTGATCAAGACCGCCGACAATCGTTTCCGCGACACCGAAGACTCGCCGGTGCGCATCGTGCTGGCCTTCGACGGCGACAAGAACAAGCTGTCCTTCATGGACACGATCCTGTTCGACACCGCCAAGCTGTTGTCGGGACATGAATTTCCCTACGCCACGCTGATGTACATCTGGGAAAACAAGGCGCCCAAGGAGAGCGTCATCGCCAACACGCGCACCGGCCGCATCCAGATGCTGGTGGCCGAAAGCGGCGCGGCCAATGTCGGCCAGTGGGTCAGCTACCAGCGCAACATCGTCGACGATTACGTGAAGGTATACGGCGAACAGCCGGGACGGCTGATCGGTGTCGGCGTGCTCACCGACACCGACAACACCGAAGGGAAAGTGGAAGCCTGGTACGGCGACATCCGCCTGTTGCGCCAGGCCACGGTGGCCAGGCAGGCAGCGTCGCCGCAGCAGTAAATCAGGCCCTAGCGCGCCGCCAGCAGCGCGAGCAACGCCAGCAAGGCCGGCAATCCCTGCACATACAGGATGGAGCGTTTGGCGGTGAGGCCGCCGTAGATCCCCGCGACCAGCACGCAGGCGACGAAGAACAGCTTGATCGCGCCATCGCCGGAGATCAGCCCCCACGCCAGTCCCGCTGCGAGAAAACCGTTGTAAAGGCCCTGATTGGCGGCCAGCACCCTGGACGCCTCGGCCGCTTCCCGCGACTGGCGGAAGGTCTTCAGCCCCAGCGGCTTGGTCCACAGGAACATCTCCAGCACCAGGATCCAGACATGCAGCACGGCGATCAGCGCCACCAGGATGTCGGCGAGCAGTTTCATTGTTTCTCCTTGTTATGACTTGTCTTGCGATGATGCCCGAAACAACGGTCCGTGAACATAGTTCGCGGCCTGCGGTTGCAGACCCCGCGCGAAAGCCGCTACAATGGCGCCGGGCCTGACAGGAGGCCCGGTCTCGCGAAAGCTGACGCACCTGTTCATTGTTACGCGCACCTTCCCTTTCGGATATGCCCTGACGTTGAAACCTTGATATGACCGTAGCGAGAACGGTCGATATGAAAGGAACGTTATGTGGTCTACCTCCCATCCCCTGTTCAAGCAATTGAGTACTGTTGCCGGCGAACCCTGCTGCAACAGCGAATTCCTGCGCCGACATGCACGCCGGTTGGTGCGCGACGGTCGCGCCGACCAGCCCAGCAAAGCCTTGCCGGTGCTGCGCCGGGTGATCGACGCCGGTCTCATGCCGGAGCTCGCCGTCACCGATCTGTACGGCGTACGCGAGACGCTGCAGCTGAAACATATCCTGCACATGCTGGCGCGCGAACTCGGCTTTCCCAATTGGGACATCTGCAAGCAGGAGATTGATCTTCGTGAAACCGCGGTGTTGGATCGCTATCGTTTCGAGCAGGGCCAGTTCGGCGACTTCGAGCAGAACTGGTTTCCCGACGAACCGACCGCGCGCGCCTGGCAGCAGGCGAACGGCGGTTACATCGTGAACTACGGCAAGCAGGCTGTAGCGATTCTTGCCAGGTAGGTCATGCAGTAAGCACGCAATAAAAACGGCGGCGCCATGATGGCCCGCCGTTTTTTCAACGCGATCAAAAAGTCTATTGCGGCTTCAGAAAGGCCTCCGCCAGACGCACCCAATAGGTCGCGCCGAGCGGCAGCAAATCATCGTTGAAGTCGTAACTCGGATTGTGCAGGTTGCACGGACCGAGGCCATGACCGCTGTCGCGATGGCCGCCTTCGCCGTTGCCGATGAAGACATAGCAGCCGGGTTTGTGCTGCAGCATGAAGGCGAAATCTTCCGCGCCCATGGTCGGTTCGACCGCGGCATCGACATTGTCGGCGCCGACGATGCCTTGCAGGACTTCGACGGCGAATGCGGTTTCTTTCGCATGATTGATCAGCGGCGGATAGTTGCGCTGGAAGTTGAAATCGACTTCGGCATCGAAGGCTGCGGCCGTATGTTGCGCGATCTCGCGCATGCGGCGCTCAATCAGGTCCAGCACCGGCGTGCTGAAGGTGCGCACGGTGCCGATCAGGCTGGCATTGTCGGGAATGACATTGGTGGCGCTGCCGGCGTGGATCTGCGTGATCGACAAGACGGCCGGATCGTTGGGGTTGGCATTGCGCGAAACGATGGTCTGCCAGCTCTGCGCGATTTGCACCGCCGTCATCACCGGGTCGATGGATTTATGCGGCTGCGCCGCGTGCGAACCCTTTCCTTTGACGATCACTTCGAACTCATTGCTCGACGCCATCATCGGTCCCGGCGTGACGCCGAAGGTGCCGGCTTTCATGCCCGGCCAGTTGTGCATGCCGAACACCGCATCCATCGGATATTGTTCAAACAGGCCATCCTGGATCATGCGCTCGGCGCCGCGGCCGCCTTCTTCGGCCGGCTGGAAAATCACATACACGGTACCGTTGAAATCGCGATGCTGCGACAAGTGATGCGCCGCGCCCAGCAGCATGGCGGTGTGGCCGTCGTGGCCGCAGGCGTGCATCTTGCCGGCGTTTTTGGAAGCGTGCGGGAAGGTGTTCAGCTCCGGCATCGGCAAGGCGTCCATGTCGGCGCGCAGGCCGATCGCACGCGGACCGTCGCCGCTCTTGATGATGCCGACCACGCCGGTGACGCCTAGTCCGCGCACCACCGGAATGCCCCATTCGGTCAGCTTTTGCGCGACGACGTCGGAGGTGCGCTGTTCTTCATAGCTCAGTTCGGGATGAGCGTGGATGTCGCGCCGGATCTTTTGCAATTCGGCATGGAATCTGGTGATGGGATCGATGAGTTTCATGATGCGTACCTTGCTGCTGTGTTGTCATTTCGATACTGGGTGTTGATGATGGCGACGACGAGTCTTTTGTCGCGGTCTCGTCTATATTACTCCCAGGCTTGAACGGCTTCCACAAATGTAGTTGCTTCTCTTGCATGTTTTCTGCACCATTCGCTTTTCGCAGTTTTTTCATTCACCAGCCAACCGCCAATGCTTGTTTTCATAATCCGCCGCTGCGTCCAGAGCCTTGCCGTGTTGCTGCTGATGTCGCTGCTGGTGTTCGCCAGCGTCTACGCCATCGGCAATCCCATCGACATCCTGATCAGCGCCGACGCCGACCAGATCGAGCGCGCGCGCGTGATCGCCGCCTTTGGCCTGGACCAGCCGCTGTGGGTGCAATACTTTTACTTCATCAAGAATGCATTGGCCGGCGACATGGGACGTTCTTTCGTCTACGCCACGCCGGCATTGGGCCTGATCCTGGAGCGCCTGCCTGCCACGCTGGAACTGGCCGTGGCCGCCATCCTGATCGCCATTGTCATCGGACTGCCGCTTGGGTTGTGGGCAGGTTTGCGGCCCAAGAGTTTCGCCGGCAAGACCATCATGACGGTGTCGATCTTCGGTTTTTCGCTGCCGACTTTCTGGGTCGGGCTGATGCTGATCATGGTGTTCGCCGTCGAGCTGGGCTGGCTGCCGACCGGCGGACGCGGCCAGACGGCGCTGCTGTTCGGCATCCCGTTCGGCTTCCTGACCTGGGACGGACTCAGGCATTTGCTGATGCCGGCGCTCAACCTGTCGCTGTTCAACATCGCGCTGATCATCCGTCTCACGCGCGCCGGCACGCAGGAAGCGCTGCTGCAGGATTACATCAAGTTCGCGCGCGCCAAGGGCCTGCGCAACAGCCGCATCATCGGCGTGCACGTGCTCAAGAACATCCTGATCCCGATCGTCACCGTGGTGGCGCTGCAGTTCGGCTCCATTATCGCCTTCTCGATCGTGACCGAATCCATCTTCGCCTGGCCCGGCGTCGGCAAGCTCCTGATCGACTCGATCCGCGTGCTCGACCGGCCGGTGATCGTCGCCTTCCTGTCGCTGATCGTGGTCATCTTCATCCTCATCAACCTGTGTGTCGACCTGCTGTATTCGCTGCTCGATCCACGTGTGCGCTTGTCTGAAACATCGGAAGCGAAGGGCTGACATGGTTTCGAAATTAACCCGAAAAATCACCCAGGCCGACACACCGTTTACGCGATTCCTGCAAGGCTATTTCGCCAGCCGCATCGCCACTTTCGGGTTCGCATTATTGCTGTTGATCCTGCTGGCGGCCTTGTTCGCACCGCTGGTCTCGCCGCAGAATCCCTACGACCTGGAGCATCTCGACGTCATGGACTCGCGCCTGGAGCCCGGCAAGACCGCCATGGAAGGCAATCTCACCTATGTGCTCGGCACCGACGACCAGGGGCGCGACATGCTGTCGGCGATCCTGTACGGCTTGCGCATTTCCGTCATGGTCGGCGTCACCAGCACCGTGATTGCGCTGGCCATCGGCCTGTCGCTGGGTTTGCTGGCCGGCTATGCCGGCGGCCGCATCGAGGCGCTGATCATGCGCGTGGCCGACATCCAGCTGGCGTTTCCGCCGATCCTGGTGGCGTTGATCCTGCTGGCGCTGACCGGGCGCGGCGTCGACAAGATCATCATCGCGCTGGTCACCGTGCAATGGGCGTATTACGCGCGCACCACGCGCAGTACGGCGCTGGTGGAACGCAAGAAGGAATACATCGAAGCCGCGCGCCTGCTCGGCCTGTCGCCGCTGCGCATCATGTTCCGCCATCTGTTGCCTAACTGCTTGCCGCCGCTGATCGTGATCGCGGCGCTGCAAGTGGCGTCGGCGATTTCGCTGGAGGCGACGCTGTCCTTCCTCGGGCTCGGCCTGCCGGTAACGGAGCCGTCGCTGGGACTGCTGATCTCCAATGGGTTCCAATACCTGATGTCGGGAAAATACTGGATCAGCTTCTTCCCCGGGGTGGCGCTGCTGGCCACCGTGGTGGCGATCAACCTGGTCGCCGACCAGTTGCGCGACGTGCTCAATCCGCGCCTGCAAGGACAGTAGGGAGACAATGCGATGACCGCCACCTTGCAAGTAGAAAACCTGCAGACGCATTTCCTCTCGCGCGGCGGCATCGCGCGCGCGGTGGATGACGTGTCCTTCACCGTCGGGCCGGGCCAGGTCATGGGACTGGTCGGCGAATCCGGTTCCGGAAAATCGATGACCGGGTATTCCATCATGGGCCTGATCGACGAGCCGGGAAAAGTGGCCGGCGGCCGCATCCTGCTCAATGGCCGCGACCTGCGCAGCCTGCCCGCCGAAGACATGCGCCGCATTCGCGGCAACCGCATCGCGATGATCTTTCAGGATCCGATGATGACGCTGAATCCGGTGCTGCGCATCGACACCCAGATGATCGAGGCCGTGCGCGCGCATCAGGACGTCAGCAAGGACGCCGCGCTGGCGATGGCGCGCGATGCGCTGGTGCGGGTCGGCATCGCCGCGCCGGACGAGCGCCTCAATGCCTATCCGCATCAGTTCTCGGGCGGCATGCGCCAGCGCGTCGCCATCGCGATTGCGCTGCTCAACAAGCCGGACCTGATCATTTGCGACGAGCCGACCACCGCGCTCGACGTCACCATCCAGGGCCAGATCCTGTTCGAGATGCAGAAGCTGTGCCGCGAATCCGGCACGGCGCTGATCTGGATCACCCACGATCTTTCGGTAGTCGTCGGGCTGGCCGACACCGTCAGCGTGATGTACGCCGGCCGCATCGTTGAAAGCGGCGAGGTCGCCCAGGTGCTGACTCGCCCACGCCATCCGTACACGCACGGCCTGATCGCCTCGGCGCCGTCGCGCAATCCGCGCGGCCAGGCCCTGCGCCAGATTCCCGGCAGCACGCCGTCGCTGCTGAAATTGCCGTCCGGATGCGCCTTTCGCGACCGCTGCGCGCACGCCGCCATCGAATGCACGCAGACGCCGGAGACGCGCATCGTCGACGGCCGCGCCTTGCGCTGTTTTCATCCGATGGCCGATGAGTTTGCCGGGAGCGCCGCATGAACCAGGGACACGACACCATGCCGCCATTGCTGGAACTGCGCCACGTCTCCAAACGCTTCGTCAAGCCGCTCGACAGCGCCGCCAGGACTTCCAACCTGATCACGCGGCCGTTCGGCAAAGTCCTGCACGAAGAAGTCGTGCATGCGGTCGACGACGTCAGTCTGCACATCAACGCCGGCGAAGTGGTCGGCCTGGTCGGTGAATCAGGGTGCGGAAAATCGACGCTGGGCCGCATGGTGGTCGGCCTGCACGGCCTGACCGAAGGCCGGCGCCTGTGGCGCGGCGAAGACCTCGACGCGCTGTCGCCACAGCAACGGCGCGAGCGCCAATTGGCGATCCAGATGATTTTCCAGGATCCCTACGCCTCGCTCAATCCGCGCTTGCGTGTAGTCGACATCGTCGGCGAAGCGCCGGTCGTGCACGGCATCACCGGCAAGCGCGAGCAGCAGGACTATGTTGCCGACCTGCTGCAACGCGTGGGCCTGAGCGGCGACATGCTGCGCCGTTTTCCGCATCAGTTTTCCGGCGGCCAGCGCGCCCGCGTCGGCATTGCACGCGCGCTCGCAGTCAAGCCGAAATTCCTGGTCTGCGACGAAGCAGTAGCGGCGCTCGACGTGTCGATCCAGGCGCAGGTGCTCAACCTGTTCATCAAGCTGCGCGACGAGCTCGACCTGACCTATCTGTTCATCAGCCACGACCTCGGCGTGGTACGGCACATTTCCGACCGCGTGCTGATCATGTATCTGGGGCGCATCGTCGAATCGGCACCGACCGACGCCGTCTTCGCGCGCGCCAACCATCCCTACACGCAGGCGCTGCTGGCCTCGGCGCCGAAGCTGGAAGTCGGCAAGGCCACTTACTTCGCCGTCAAGGGTGAGATCCCGTCGCCGCTGAATCCACCTTCGGGATGCCACTTCCATCCGCGCTGCCCGCATGCGATGCCGCGCTGCTCGGTGGAGAAGCCGTTGTTGCGGGAAATCGCGCCGGGACATATGTCGGCTTGCCATCTGAACGACGCGCAATAAAAAACGCCGGGTGGCGTGAAACAGGTCCAGGCGACGTCGGCCGGCATCATCTGGAAAACGATAGGCGCCGAGACGCGCGAGCGCTTGCGACATTGGACATGGCGTAGCTCGGAGTGGCGGTGGTCAATTGCCGCAAGTTGCCTTCGCCTGCAATTTTGTTCAATACGGCCGGCGCCATGCCGCCTAGCATCGGGACCTCATCTTCGAGGAGCGATGCAATATGGTCATGCAGGAATTCATCATGCTGGCGGCGGCGCACTGGCTGGCGCTGGTCAGCCCGGGTCCGGATTTTCTTTTGCTGTTGCGCAGCGCCTTGCGCCATGGCCGTCGCAACGGCGTCGGCGCCAGCCTCGGCATCGCCTGCGCCAACGGCGTCTACATCGTGCTGGCGCTGGCCGGTTTCAGCCTGTTGCAGCGGAGTCCGGGCGCGCTGACGGTGATGAAACTACTGGCAGCGGCGTATCTGGCGTATATCGGCTGGGCCTTCATGCAGGCCAGTCGTGCGGGACCGCCGGTGATGGCGGGAGAAGCGGGTGGCATCAAACGCGACGGTTTCCTGCGCGGTTTCGCCGCCGGCTTTTTGTCGGGCGGCCTGAATCCCAAAAACGGCTTGTTCTATCTCGGCCTGTTCACCCTGATGGTCGGCGCCGGCACCGGCATGCACATCAAGCTGCTGTACGGCTTGTGGATGTTCGCGGCGGTGTTCATCTGGGATGCCGGACTGGTGCTGGCGGTGTCGAATGTGCGCGTGGCGCAGTGGATCGCCCGCTATTTCGCGCGCGCCGAGTGGCTGGCCGGGGTCGTCCTGCTGCTGGGCGGGACGGCGCTGGCGATTACTGCGATTGCTGCGGTCGTTGCTGCTGTCTAGGCGATCAACTGATATTGCGCCGGCGTCGCCGCCACGCGCGATTTGAAGATGCGATGGAAGTGGCTCTGGTCGGCGAAGCCGGTGCGGTAGGCGACGTCGGCCAGCGATGCGCCGCGCCGGAGGAAATCGCGTGCCAGGTTAATGCGCATGTCGAGCTGCAGCGCGTGCGGCGTCATGCCGAACTGCGCACGGAACTGGCGGATTAACTGATAGCGTCCGACGCCGGCCAACTGCGCCAATGTGTCGAGGGCGATCCTGTCGCAGCAATGCCCTTGCAGATAATCGCGCACGCTTTGCAGGTCGGCGGGGCGCGCCTGATGCAGGTCGACGCCGGCTTCCTTGCATATCCCGAACAGTTCGCACAAGGCGGCGATCAGCACGGTTTCCTTTTGCAAGGCTTCGTCCTTGCCGCTCATGGCCGCGGTGATGTCATCCATCAGCGCGGCCGCACGCGGCGAGCGCAGCACCTGCGATGCAGGCAGGGCGTCGATGCCGCTTTCCTGCAGCAATTGCAGCAGCCATTGGCGGTCGAGATGGAACATGCGATAGCCCCAGCTCTCGCGGTCGCCGGGGTTGCATGAATGCACTTCGTCGGCGCCGATCAGCACGACGTCGCCGGGCCGGATCTGCGTTTTCCTCTGCTGCAGAGAGAACGTGCTGGCGCCGGCGTCGACCACGCCGATCGAGAAGGTCGGGTGCGTGTGCGGCGCATAACAGCTGACGCTGCCGACCGCGCGCCGGCCTTCGCAGAACGGCAAGTCGTCGTCGCGCCAGAATGCGACGGCGGGCGCGCAAGCGGAGGGAAGGGAAGATTGTCTGGATGGCATCGTGAAGCCTTCGCAAAGATGCTGCATTTTAAGATAAAGTAGCAGCTTGCCGCGCCATTCCGTCGCGCATTCGCTTAGTTGATTGCCATGAATTCCGTTTCCGAACCCATCATCGTCCGCGCCGCCTGCCCGCACGATTGCCCCGACACGTGCGCCTTGCTGGTGACCGTCAAGGACGGCATCGCCACCGAAGTCAAGGGCGACCCCGATCATCCGACCACCGCCGGCGTGCTGTGCACGAAGGTGTCGCGCTATACCGAGCGCACTTATCACAAGGACCGCCTGTTGCATCCGATGAAGCGCGTCGGCAAAAAAGGCGAAGGAAAATTCGAGCGCATCAGCTGGGATGAAGCGCTCGACACGATCTCTGCGCGGCTGAAGGAAGTCGCCGCGCGCAATCCGCAAGCCATCCTGCCGTACAGCTACGCCGGCACCATGGGCCTGGTACAGGGCGAGTCGATGGCGATGCGTTTCTTCAACCGCATCGGCGCCTCGCAACTGGATCGCACCATCTGCGCCTCGGCCGGCGCGGCCGGCTACAAGTACACGGTGGGCACGCGCCTGGGCGCCGACACCGAACACGTGCAGGACGCCAGGCTGATCATCATCTGGGGCGGCAATCCTATCGCCTCCAACCTGCATTTCTGGATGCGCGTGCAGGAAGCGAAACGACGCGGCGCCAAGCTGATCGCTATCGATCCCTATCGTTCGCTGAGCGCCGACAAATGTCACCAGCACATCGCCTTGTTGCCGGGCACCGATGCGGCGCTGGCGCTGGGCATGATGCACGTGCTGATCAACGAGAATCTGCTCGACGCCGATTACATCGCGCAGCATACGCTGGGCTTCGCGCAATTGAAGCAGCGCGTGCAGGAATGGTCGCCGCAACATACCGCAGAAGTGTGCGGCATCAGCGCCGATGAAGTGGTGCAACTGGCGCACGAATACGGCGCCGCCGCGCAACGCGGCGAGATCACGCTGATCCGCGCCAACTACGGTTTGCAGCGCGTGCGCGGCGGCGGCATGGCGGTGCGCAATATCGCCTGCCTGCCGGCGCTGGTCGGCGCCTGGCGTCACGCCGGCGGCGGCTTGCAGTTGTCGACGTCCGATTCTTTCCCGAAGAACGGCGCGTTCCTGCAACGGCCTGACTTGCTGCTGCAACATAACAACGGCGTGCCGACGCGCACCATCAACATGAGCACCATCGGCGACGATCTGCTGCGCGAGGCGTCGGCCGATTTCGGCCCGCGCGTGGAAGCGATGATCGTCTACAACTCCAATCCGGTGGCGGTTGCGCCGGAGTCGGGCAAGGTGATGCAGGGCTTTGCGCGCGAAGATCTGTTCACGGTGGTGCTGGAGCATTTCCAGACCGACACCGCGGACTACGCCGACATCCTGTTGCCGGCCACCACGCAGCTCGAGCACATCGACGTGCACGCGACGTACGGCCACGTCTACATGATGGCCAACAACGCCGCCATCGCGCCGTTGGGTGAGGCCAAGGCCAACTCGGAAATTTTCCGCCTGCTGGCGGCGCGCATGGGTTTCACCGAAGATTGTTTCAAGGACAGCGACGACGCGATTGCCGCGCAGGCCTTCGATCGCCGCAATCCGCGCGCAGCCGATTACGACTGGGAGCGTCTCAAGGAGACAGGATGGCAGCGCCTCAACATGCCGGTCGCGCCGTTTGCCGAGGGCGGCTTCGGCACGCCGTCTGGCAAGTGCGAGTTCTATTCCGCGCGCATGCTGGCCGACGGCCTCGACCCATTACCCACTTATATTGCGCCGTATGAATCGGTGGCCAGCAATGCGGAACTGGCGCAGAAATATCCGCTGGCCATGATTTCACCGCCGGCGCGCAACTTCCTCAACTCTTCCTTCGTCAACGTGCAGAGCCTGCGCGACACCGAAGGCGAACCGCATCTCGACATCCATCCCGACGACGCCGCCGCGCGCGGCATTGTGAACGGCGCCGAGGTCAGGATTTTCAACGACCGCGGCAGCATGCTGGCCACCGCGCGCGTGACGCCGAAAGCGCGCGTCGGGCTGGTGGTGGGTTTGTCGATCTGGTGGAAAAAGTTTTCCGGCGACGGCAAGAACGCCAACGAAGTCACCAGCCAGCGTCTCACCGACATGGGCAATGCACCGACGTTCTATGACGTGCTGGTGCAGGTCGAGGCATGTCCGTCCGGCGTCTGAACAGGCTCTCCAGGATCGTCCTCGCGGCAAGCCTGGGCGCGGCCTTGTTGCTGGCGTCGGGTTGCAGTTCGCTGGGTTATTACGCGCAGGCGGCGCATGGACAGTTTTCGCTGCTGGCGCAAGCGCGGCCGATCGACGACTGGCTGGACGATCCGCATACCTCCGGGCGTCTGCGCGACAAGTTGCAGACCGTGCGCGAGATCCGCCGCTTCGCGGTGACGCAACTGGCGCTGCCCGACAACGGCAGCTACAAGAGCTACGCGCAGCTGGAGCGGCCCTTCGTGGTGTGGAACGTGGTGGCGGCGCCGGCCTTGTCGCTGAAGGCGCGGCAATGGTGTTTTCCGGTCGCCGGCTGCGTTGACTATCGCGGCTATTACAGCCAGCAGGATGCCCAGCAATATGCCGACGGCCTGGTCAAGGAGGGCGACGACGTCCAGGTGCTGGGCGTGCCGGCCTACTCGACGCTGGGATGGTTCAACGATCCGGTCATGTCGACTTTCATCAATTATCCCGATGCCGAACTGGCGCGCCTGATCTTCCACGAACTGGCGCACCAGGTGGTGTACGCCAAGGGCGATTCGCAGTTCAACGAATCGTATGCGACCACGGTCGAAGAGATCGGCCTGGAGCAATGGCTGCAGGCGCATCATGACGACAGGCTGCGCGAGGCGTACAAGGTGTTCGCCGGGCGCAAGCAGGACTTTCTTGAACTCTTGCTGAAATACCGGTCTCAGTTGGAGGCCAATTACGAGGGAGACGGCAGCGAGGCCGACAAGCTGCATCGCAAGGCAGAAATTTTCGATGCGCTACGCGCCGAATACCAGCGGATCAAGGTGCGCTGGGGCGGTTTCACGGGATACGACCGCTGGTTCGCCATGCCGTTGTCGAACGCCCATCTGGCGCTGGTCGGCACGTATCACGACCGGGTACCGGCGTTTCGCGAACTGTTCCGGCGCAGCAGCGGCTTTGCCGATTTTTTCGAACGCGTGAAAGCGCTGGCGAAGCTCGACAAGACTGCGCGCAATGAACAGCTGGATCGCTTGCAGGACAATGTTCAACCGATGCATTCAGCGGCGAAATGAACATCCGGGCGTAAAAGTTGCCAATTTGGAAAAGATGGGGCATGGTAGGGTCTTGCCACTGCGTTGCCATCGCCTTGCCGCAAGAAGACGAGGAAGAAACAGAAATTTTTCTTAAATTTCCTCAAAATACTTGCCCTGAACGAGATTGGCCGATAGCATCTGCATTAAATAAAAACACAACCGTGCTTTTTTCTGCAGTGCGCACCCAAGCCGCGGGAAACAACCGGCAGCCGCCCTGAACCGGAGACAAAAGGAACAATATGGACAAATTCTGGCTTGCATCTTATCCCGCAGGCGTCCCTGCCGACATCGACCCGAACCGCTACCAGTCCCTGGTGCAGCTGATCGACGAAGCTTTCGCCAAATACGCGGACCGCAACGCCTATGTCTGCATGGGCAAGCACATGACCTATGGCGAGCTGGATCAGCTGTCGACCGCGCTGGCCGTCTGGCTGCAAAGCACCGGCCTGAAAAAGGGCGCGCGCGTGGCGATCATGATGCCCAACGTGCTGCAATATCCGATCGCCATCGCCGCCATCCTGCGCGCCGGCTACACCGCGGTGAACGTCAATCCGCTGTACACGCCGCGCGAACTCGAACACCAGTTGAAGGACTCCGGCGCCGAAGCCATCTTCGTGCTGGAGAACTTCGCCTGTACGCTTGCCAAGGTCATCGCCAACACCGACGTCAGGCACGTCGTGGTGGCGAGCATGGGCGAGATGCTGGGCGGGCTCAAGGGCGCCATCGTCAATCTGGTGGTGCGCCACATCAAGAAGCTGGTGCCGCCGTTCTCGCTGCCGCAATCGATCACCTTCAAACAGGCACTGTCGCGCGGCCACGGCAGGACGCCGGCGCCGATCGAAGTCGGTCATGACGACGTCGCCTTCCTGCAATACACCGGCGGCACCACCGGCGTCGCCAAGGGCGCGGTGCTGACGCATCGCAACCTGGTCGCCAACGTGCTGCAGGCGGAAGAATGGCTGATGCCGGCGCTCAAGCAGGGCGCCAAGCTGGACCAGCTGGTGTTCATCTGCGCGCTGCCGCTGTATCACATCTTCGCGCTGACGGTGTGCAACATGCTGGGTACCCGCGAAGGCGCGCTCAACGTGCTGATCCCGAATCCGCGCGACATTCCGGGCTTCATCAAGGAGCTCGGCAAGTACAAGGTCAACACCTTCCCGGCGGTCAACACGCTGTACAACGCACTGCTGAACCATCCCGATTTCGCCAAGCTGGATTTCTCCGGCTATCGCTGCTGCGTCGGCGGCGGCATGGCGGTGCAGAAATCGGTGGCGGACAAATGGAAGAAGGTCACCGGCTGCCCGATCATCGAAGGCTACGGCTTGTCCGAAACCTCGCCGATCGCCAGCGCCAACCCCTGCACGATCAGCGACTACACCGGCACCATCGGCCTGCCGCTGCCGTCGACCGAGTTCCAGATACTGGACGACGACGGCAAACCGGTGCCGCTCGGCCAGCCCGGCGAAATCGCGATCCGTGGTCCGCAAGTCATGGCCGGCTACTGGAATCGTCCTGACGAAACCGAAAAAGTCATGACGCCGGACGGCTTCTTCAAATCAGGCGACATCGGCATCATGGACGAACGCGGCTATACCCGCATCGTCGATCGCAAGAAGGACATGATCCTGGTCTCCGGCTTCAACGTCTATCCGAACGAAATCGAAGGCGTGGTCGCGGCCCATCCGGGCGTGCTCGAATGCGCCTGCGTCGGCGTCCCGGACGAGCACACCGGCGAAGCGGTCAAGCTGTTCGTGGTGCGCAAGGACAAGTCGCTGACTGCCGAGCAGCTGATGGCGTATTGCAAGGAGCAGTTCACCGGCTACAAGAAGCCGAAGTACATCGAGTTCCGCGATGAGCTGCCGAAGACCAACGTCGGCAAGATCCTGCGCCGCGAATTGCGCGACGAGAAGAAGACCGAGAAGAAGACCGAGAAGAAAGCGGCATGATTTTTGTCGTGTAATTTTTTCGCAGCAGAAATAAAAAACGCGACCTTCAAGGTCGCGTTTTTCATGGCTGCAAGATGGAGATCAGGTCTGCTTCCAGGCGCTGACGAAAGCATCGGCATTCTTCCTGACCTGCTCTGCCGTCATGCCGGGTTTGTACAACGCCGAGCCGAGGCCGAACGCAGAGGCGCCGGCCGCAGTGAATTCCTTCAGGCTGTCCGGCGTGATGCCGCCCACCGGCACCAGCATGACGCTGGCGGGAATCACGGCGCGCCAGGCCTTGACCACCACCGGTCCGAGCTGTTCGGCCGGGAACATCTTGAGAATATCCGCACCCGCTGCGAGCGCCGCGAAGGCTTCGGTCACGGTGGCCACGCCGGGCGCGCTGGCCAGGCCGGCGGCGGTGGCCGCGCGGATGACTTCGGGGTCGCTGTGCGGCATGACGATCAGCTGGCCCTCGGCGTCCTTGACCTGCAGCACCTGCGCCGGCGACAGCACGGTGCCGGCGCCGACCATGCAGTTGGCCGGCAGCACGTTGCGCAATACGCGGATGCTTTCGAACGGTTCGGGTGAGTTGAGCGGGACTTCGATGATGCGAAAGCCGGCATCGTACAAAGCCTGGCCGACCGCTTCGACTTCATCGGGACGAATGCCGCGCAGGATCGCGATCAGTCCGCATTGCTTCAGTGCTTCTTTCAACATGGTGTTTCTCCAGTGAGCCGGATGCTTTAGTTCAGCAGCCCGGCTTGTCGCGCGATCTTCCACAGGCCGCGTTCGGTGGCTTGCGCCGCGATATCGATGCGGGTCAGTTCATGCAGGTTCAGGGCGGTGCGGTAGCGCGCACACAGCTTGTCGTCGCCGATCAGGATGATGTGCGGCGCGGCGGTGCAGCCGGCATCTGCGCGCGTCGCTTTGAGCGCCGCGATTTCATGACCGATCAGCAGGCCCGACAGGTAATTCGGCTGGCCCGTTGCGTCGAGCTGGCCGACCAGTCCCAGCGTACGGCTGCTGAAGATGTTCGACAGTACGCCGGCGCGGCCGTCTTCCGAAGACGCAACACGCAGGCCGTGCTCGAAGGCGGCCGGATCTCCTTGTTCACGGTGTTCCATGGTGCGGCCGAGAATGGTGTGCTGGCTCAGCGCTGCATAGACTTCGCCGGTCATGAAGGTGTCGAAATGGGTGATGATCCTGTTTTGCACGCGTACCCATTTCGAGTGCGTGCCGGGCAATCCGATCAGCACGTCGTCACCGCCTTGCCAGGTGTCGAGCGCGCCGACCACCTGGGTCTCTTCGCCGCGGATCACGTTCGGCAACGCTGCACGCTGCAGCAGGCCCGGCACGATGTGGAGCGTGCGGCCGGCGCCGAGGTCGACGTGGGTCAGTTGCTTGCCGATGTCGGCCACGGCCAGCGGGATCTCGACGTAGCTCGCTTCACGCCAGCCTTGTGCGCTGCCGACCATGCCGGCGGCGATCAATGGTGTCGCAGGATCGCTTTGCAGCCAGTCGCCGCAGGCTTCGTCGAAGGCCTTGGCGAAGCCGGCCGCACGGCTGAAGTCGCCCTCGACCACCGGCAGATTCATGATGCCCCACGGCAGCCCGCGCTTGTCCAGCACGGCGCCATCCTCACCGAGACGGTAGGCGCGCAGCGACGTGGTGCCCCAGTCGAGCGCGATGAGGCGGGTTGCAGTGGCGCTCATGACGTTCCCGACTTAGCGCGGCACCGGCGTCAGCAACGGCTTGCCGCTGAAGTGCGCCTGCAGGTTGTCGAACGCCAGGTCGGCCATGGCGGTGCGGGTGATCACGGTGCCGCTGGCCATATGCGGCGTCAGCGTGAGGTTCGGCAGCTTGGCGAGCGCTTCCGGCACGTTGGGTTCGTTCTCGAACACGTCGAGACCGGCGCCGGCGATCCTGCCTTCCTGCAGGGCCTTGATCAGGGTCGCTTCATCGACCACCGAACCGCGCGCGACGTTGATCAGGAAACCCTTGGGACCGAGCGCGTCGAGCACCTCGGCATTGATCAGCGCGCGCGTGCCGGCGCCGCCCGGCATCGACAGCACCAGGAAATCGACTTCGCCGGCCAGCGTCTTGAGGTCGGCCACGTAGCGGTAGGGCACGTCGCTTTGCGGCGAACGGTTGTGATACGAAATCTCCATGTCGAAGGCGGCGGCGCGCCTGGCGATGGCCTTGCCGATGCGGCCCAGGCCGACGATGCCCAGGCGCGAGCCGGTGACCTTGGTGGTCAACGCGAACGGGCCTTTTTTCCATTCGCCGCTGCGGGCGAAACGGTCGGCGTCCACCACGCGGCGCGCAGTCGACAGCAGCAAGGTCATGGCGAAGTCAGCGACATCGTCGGTCAGTACGTCGGGCGTGTTGGTCACTTCGATGCCGCGTTCGCGTGCAGCAACGGCGTCGACGCCGTCATAGCCGACGCCGAAGACGGAGATGATTTCCAGCGCCGGGAAGCGGGCGATGTACTCGCGCGAGACCTTGGTTTCGCCCTTGGAGGCGATGCCGCGGATGGACGGCGCGACGGCGGCCAGGGCGGCGTCGCTCAACGTGGTGGCATCGTGGCAGGTAAAATGGTCTTGCAGGCGTTGCATCAGGTGCGGCGGCAATGCGGCGGCGATGAGGATGTCGGGACGTGCGGAAGTGGAAGTCATGGAATGGTCTTGATCGGTGGGTGAAGGACGGTTGGGAGCCGGCGCGAAAGGAAAAACAGCGCGCCGGTCCGGAAGGTGGTTAAAAACCCGGACGGAAAATGAACGAATCAGGCCGCGCACCAGCCGCCGCCGAGGTCCTGCAGGCCGCTGGTGATCGGCACGCTGTCGCCGGGGGCCAGTGGAGGGAGTTCGCGCGGTTTGCGGTTTTCGTCGGTGGCGACGTAGGTCAGGGTGGCTTCGGTGACTTTGACGACTTCGGCCTGCAGGCGATTGCGCTCGGCGTAGACTTCAACGTTGACGGTGATCGAGGTTTTGCCGACTTTGACGATATCGGCGTAAAACGACAGCAGATCGCCGACGAAGACGGGGTGTTTGAACAGGAAGGAGTTGACCGCGATGGTGGCGACGCGGCCGTTGGCGCG
The DNA here is from genome assembly GCF_026127345.1 of Herbaspirillum lusitanum. Taxonomy (NCBI): domain Bacteria; kingdom Pseudomonadati; phylum Pseudomonadota; class Betaproteobacteria; order Burkholderiales; family Oxalobacteraceae; genus Herbaspirillum; species Herbaspirillum lusitanum. The sequence continues at coordinate 318,098 of NZ_QXFG01000003.1, forward strand.
CTTGGTGGCGGGCAGCGAACCGGCGATATCGACCTGCGCCATGATCCAGCCGCCGAAGACGTCGCCGTACACATTGGCGTCGGATGGCATGGGCATCACACGCAGATGCGGCATTTTGCCGACGGGCAGCGAAGTATTGTGCTGACTTGTCATTACGTTTCCTTTTGAAAGCGTGAAGTCCTGCGGACTCTTATAATGCGGAAGATCAGGGATAAGCTCCTAGTTTATAGGAGTCGCGGCGTCTGCGTGGCTCCTCCGCAAAACAAAAGCACAAATTTTTCCGGGCAATTTTTTCATGCGTCGATATCCGCCGTCCGCCGCGCCGCAAGCTGCGCGCACACCTTCCGTTCCCGCTCACAGCGACTGGCAAACGCTGGGCACCTTGCTGCCTTATCTGTGGACCTACAAATGGCGCGTGCTGCTGGCGCTGGCCTTCCTGGTCGGGGCCAAGCTGACCAACATCGGCGTACCCTTGTTGCTTAAGCAACTGGTCGATCGCATGACCATCGGTCCGGACAATCCGCAGGCCTTGCTGGTGCTGCCGCTGTCGCTGCTGGTGGCGTATGGGGCGTTGCGGCTGGCGACCACGGTGTTCACCGAATTGCGCGAGTTCATTTTCGCCAAGGTGACGCAGCGCGCAGTGCGGACCATTGCGCTGCAAGTGTTCCGCCATCTGCATGCGCTGTCGCTGCGTTTCCACCTGAACCGGCAGACCGGCGGCATGACGCGCGACATCGAGCGCGGCACACGCGGGGTATCGTCGCTGGTGTCGTATGCGCTGTTCAGCATCTTGCCGACGCTGATCGAAATCGCGCTGGTGCTGGTCTACCTGGTGCTGCATTACGAGATCTGGTTCACCTTGATCACGGCAGGCGCGCTGGCGCTGTACATCGTGTTCACGATCACCGTGACCGAATGGCGCACGCACTTCCGCCGCACCATGAACGACCTCGATTCGCGCGCCAATTCCAAGGCCATCGATTCGCTGCTCAACTATGAAACCGTGAAGTATTTCAGTAATGAGGATTTCGAAGCGCGCCGCTACGACGAAGGCCTGCAGCGCTACGAAGCGGCGGCGGTCAAGTCGCAGTCCTCGCTGTCGTTGCTCAACTCGGGGCAGTCGGCCATCATCGCCATCGCGGTGACGCTGATCCTGTGGCGCGCCACGCAAGGCGTGATCAGCGGCACGATGAGCCTGGGCGACCTGGTGCTGGTCAACGCCTTCATGATCCAGCTGTACATCCCGCTCAATTTCCTCGGCGTGATCTATCGCGAGATCAAGCAGAGCCTGGCCGACATGGAGCGCCTGTTTTCGCTGCTGGAGCAGAACAAGGAAATCGCCGATGCGCCGGATGCGAAGCCGCTGGCGACGAAGGGCGCGGCGCTGCGTTTTTCGCATATCGATTTCAGCTACGAGAGCAAGCGCCAGATCCTGTTTGATGTCGATTTCGAAGTCGCCGCCGGCACCACCACGGCGGTGGTCGGTCACAGCGGCTCGGGCAAGTCGACCTTGTCGCGCCTGCTGTATCGCTTCTACGATGTCGACGCCGGCGCCATCACCATCGATGGCCAGGACCTGCGCCACGTCACCCAGGCCTCGCTGCGCAAAGCCATCGGTATCGTGCCGCAGGACACCGTGCTGTTCAACGACACCATCGGCTACAACATCGGCTACGGCAAGCCCGGCAGCAGCAAGGAAGAAATCGTCGCCGCCGCCAAGGCAGCATATGTGCATGACTTCATCGAGTCGCTGCCGGACGGTTACGAGACCACCGTCGGCGAGCGCGGCCTGAAGCTGTCCGGCGGCGAAAAGCAACGCGTGGCGATCGCGCGCACGTTGCTGAAGAACCCGGCCGTGCTGATCTTCGACGAAGCGACTTCGGCGCTCGACTCCAAGGCCGAGCAGGCGATCCAGGAGCAATTGAGCGAGATCGCCGAAAGCCGCACCACGCTCATCATTGCGCATCGCCTGTCGACCATCGTCGATGCGGATCAGATTCTGGTGCTGGAACATGGGCGTATCATTGAGCGCGGCACGCACACCCAGCTGCTCGCGGCCGACGGCGCCTACGCCCAGATGTGGGCGCGCCAGCAGGCGCGCGAGGACGGAGATGAAGACGGCGAGGGCGCCGAACCGCTGTCGCCATCGCTGCAACTGGCGTGAACGACATGGCGCCGGGCATCAGAACATCACAATAACGACAACACGAGCGGCTCCGTCGTCGAGCCCTCCGAGGTGGGAATAGAAAGCATGGAAACCAAGTGGCTGGAAGATTTCATTTCCCTGGCTGAAACGCGCAGTTTCAGCCGCTCTGCCGAATTGCGCCACGTGACGCAGCCGGCGTTTTCGCGCCGCATCCAGTCGCTCGAAGCCTGGCTCGGCTCCGACCTGATCGATCGCACGTCCTATCCGACACGGCTGACGGCGGCCGGCGAAGTGTTCTACGAGCAGGCTGTGGAAATGCTGGGCCAGATCAACAACACGCGTGCGCTGCTGCGCGGCAAGCGTCCGGCGGCGCAGACCACCGTCGATTTTGCGGTGCCGCATACCTTGTCGCTGACCTACTTCCCGAAATGGCTCAGTTCGCTGGAGTCCGGCTTCGGCGCGCTCAATACGCGCCTGATCGCGCTCAACGTGCATGACGCCGTGATGACCATCGTCGAAGGCGGCTGCGACCTGCTGCTGTGCTACCACCATCCGCGCCAGCCGGTGCAACTGGATTCCAGCCGCTACGACATGCTCAGCATGGGCAAGGAAAGCGTGCGCCCGTATTCGCGCTGCGATCGCACCGGCAAGCCGGATTACGTGTTCCCGGGCAGCTCCAAGGCGCCGTTGCCGTTCCTGTCCTATACGCCCAACGCCTACCTCGGCCGCATGGTGGAGCTGATCCTGACCGACGCCAAGAAGCCGCTGCATCTTGAAAAACATTACGAAACCGATATGTCCGAAAGCCTCAAGATGATGGCCCTGGAAGGACACGGCGTGGCCTTCCTGCCGGAATCCTCGGTCACGCGCGAGGTGCGCAACAAGCAGCTCGCACGCACCGACGGCGCCCAGGGCGAGTGGGAGGTCGAGATGGAAATCCGTTTGTATCGTGAACGGCCGACTCCGCAACGCAGCGGCAAGGTGGTGGTGGCGCGCCTGTGGGATTACCTGCAGGAACTCGAAGAAGGCCGGAAGGCGGCTGTCGCGCGGACAAAAACGCCTCGAAAGCCGCGTAAAACAGGGCTTGAAGAATAACTATGCATGAAGCGCATAGTTGCATGCGCACAAAGCATTAGCTTTGCTGCATTGCATTGACCTACGATGGCGTCGCTGTCGATGGCGTGTCTGGATGTCAAGTTTGCGCGATGGTTTTGTGCAGGCGCATCCGCACTCCCGGCCGGATTTTCACCCGGCGGCGGCTGAAAAATTAAACAACACGGCGCGCCAATCCGGATGCTACCGGAGTACGATGGCGTAGCTTGAATTCCGCTGAATTCGATAAATTCCACTGAGTTCCGCGAGTTTGATTAATTTTGCAGCAGCCTCGGCCAGCATGGCTTAAGCGCGGCAACATCAAGGAGCGATTGCATCATGTCGAACGAACCACTCAAGCAGCACGAAATCCCCTCATACGTAACCCCGCATGGCATCGGTCCATGGGGCGTCTATCTGGAACAAATCGACCGCGTTACCCCTCACCTCGGCTCGCTGGCGCGCTGGGTGGAAACACTGAAGCGCCCCAAGCGCATCCTGATCGTCGACGTGCCCATCGAGCGCGACGACGGTACCATCGCCCACTTCGAAGGTTACCGTGTGCAGCACAATACCTCGCGCGGTCCGGGCAAGGGCGGGGTGCGTTTTCACCAGGACGTGACACTGTCTGAAGTAATGGCGCTGTCGGCCTGGATGACCGTCAAGAATGCCGCAGTGAACGTGCCGTACGGCGGCGCCAAGGGCGGCATCCGCGTTGATCCGAAAACATTGTCGCGCGGTGAGTTGCAGCGCATGACGCGTCGCTACACCAGCGAAATCGGCATCATCATCGGACCGAACAAAGACATTCCTGCACCTGACGTCAACACCGATTCGCAGATCATGGCGTGGATGATGGATACCTATTCCATGAACCAGGGCAGCACTGCATCGGGCGTTGTCACCGGCAAGCCGATTTCGCTCGGCGGCAGCCTCGGTCGCCATGAAGCGACCGGCCGCGGCGTATTTGTCGTCGGCTGTGAAGCCGCTGCAAAACGCGGTCTTGACATCAAGGATGCACGCGTTGCGGTGCAGGGTTTCGGCAACGTCGGCGGCATCGCCGCACGTCTGTTCGCGGAAGCCGGCGCCAAGGTGGTGGCGGTGCAGGATCACATCACGACGGTCGTGCGCGACAGCGGTCTGGATGTGCCCGCGTTGCAGGCGTATGTGGCCGAACACGGCAGCGTCCAGGGCTTCCCGGGCGCCGATGAAGTGAAGGATCGCGCCCTGTTTTGGGCAACCGATTGCGACATTCTGGTGCCTGCTGCTCTCGAGCAGCAAATCACTGAAGCCAATGCGTCGGTGATTCGCGCCAAGATCATTCTCGAAGGTGCGAACGGTCCGACCACGCCGGCGGCCGATGACATCCTGCACGACAAGGGTGTGTTGATCGTGCCTGACGTGATTGCCAACGCCGGCGGCGTGACAGTGAGCTACTTTGAATGGGTGCAGGATTTCTCGAGCTTCTTCTGGACCGAAGACGAGATCAACCTGCGCCTGACCCGCATCATGCGCGAAGCGTTCGCCGCGGTGTGGCAACTGGCGGACGACAAGAAAATATCGTTGCGCACGGCGGCCTTCATCGTTGCCTGCACCCGCGTGCTGCAGGCGCGCGAGATGCGCGGCCTGTATCCTTGATGCAGAACCGCATCAACGCATCAATGTAATCAGGCAGTATGCAATAACGCAGTAATGCAGCGGCACGGCAAGCGGAAGAACAACAAGATCAATATCTCCGCTTGTCGTGTGCAGTAAAAAAGATAAATCGGCGGCACGTTTTTGCAGTCGGGAATGGCGAGAAACGCAGGTGCGTTTGATCGCATTTTTTCCCGTTCCTGCAAACAAGCAATGCCGCGCGCGAAGGAGGAGACGTCCACGCCAAACACAAGCCGTCCACGCTGACACGCGTCATGCCGTCGATGCGCACCTTTCGTGCGTATCGTCGCGCACGGCCGAAGCACAGCGTGATGCGCGGGCAGGCTGCTTCTCCTTGTTCATGATTTTCCTGTATGCGCCTGCGGGCGCGGCTTTCGCTTGCACCCTGAAAGGCGCTGCCAGGGGAGCAAATGATGGAATAAGGGCTTGAATTGCCGCGCTGATCTGGCGATTGGAGACTTGATTTTCTGGCATGATACTTGCTCATTATAAATCTCCGATGCAGTACGTCGGCAAGAGGGCGCGCGATGATGACTCGATATGCCAGCCTGGCGACGACACGGTGGATCATCAAGACGGTCGTTCTTGGTTTATGCATCGCTTTGCCGATGCAGGCACGGGCGGAAGGAACGCTGGAAAAAATCCGGCGCACCAATGCGGTAGTGATCGCTTACCTGAACGGCACGACGCCGTTTGCGTTTCTCGGCGATGACAAGCTGGTGACCGGTTACACGATCGAACTGTGCAGGAATATCGCGGAAGGCCTGCGCAAGGAATTGAAGTTGCCGCACATGCAGGTGCAGTTCATGGAAGTCGATACGGTGACGCGCTTCATCGCGTTGGATCAGGGCAAGGCCGATCTGGAGTGCAGCACTTCCACGAACAATGCCGAGCGGCGCAAGATTGCTGCGTTCACGGTGCCGCATTTTTTTGCGGCGGTGCGCATGCTGGTGAAGAAGGATTCCGGCATTCGCAACTGGGAAGACTTGCGCGGGAAGACGGTCGTTGTGCCGCGCAACACGCCAATGGTGAAGTTGCTGGAACAGCGCAGCAAGATCCGCTCGCTCAATGTCCGGATTGTGGAAGTCGCCTATAACGAAGACGCGTTCGACAGCGTCGAGAAGGGCAAGGCGGATGCCTTCGTGATGGAAGATGTGCTGTTGCGGCGCTACCTGTTGTCGGTGCCGCAGCCGAAGAATTATCAGGTCGTGGGCGAGGCGCTATCGCTGGAGCCTTACGGCATCATGATGCGCAAGGGCGATCCGGAGTTCAAGAAATTCGTGGATCTGCAGATGGTGCGGATCGTGCGGTCAGGCGAGATTTACCGGATTTACGATCGCTGGTTCGTGCAACCCATCAGCGCGAAAGTCCCATCGATGGACATGCCGATGGGCTTCATTTTGCGCGATACTTTGCGGTATCCCACGGACAAGGTCGGCGACGACTGAACATTGCGCCGTTTTTGCTGCGATCGCGCATTTCGGCGGTCGGCGACGAGCGGGATGGTTTTTGGAAGCTAAGCTGAATTGAGCGCAAAATAGCCTCTTTTCAAGAATGAAGACTATTTTTGAAGAATGGCTTTTGGTACACTACGTAAAAATTTTTCCAGGAGGTCACATGAAGTTATTAAAGTTCGCAGGGGTGTTGGTTGGGGCAAGTGTTTTGATGGGCTCGGTCCACGCTGAAGAGTTCACCGGTCGTCTGAAAAAAATCAAGGAAACCGGCACGCTGACGCTGGGCGTTCGTGATGCATCGATTCCTTTCTCCTACCTGGACGACAAGCAATCGTATCAAGGCTACTCGATCGATCTGTGCCTGAAAGCGGCAACTGCGATCCAGAAGAAACTGGGTCTGACTTCGCTGAACGTGAAGATGGTTCCCGTGACTTCGGCAACCCGTATTCCGCTGATCGCCAATGGCACCACTGATATCTCGTGCGATTCCGCGACCAACAACATGGAACGTCAGAAGCAAGTCGCTTTTGCCGTCACCGAGTTCGTTACCGCGAACCGTTTCCTGACCAAGAAGGCTGCCAACCTGAAGACGCTGGATGACCTGAAGGGCAAGACCATCGTGTCGACTTCCGGTACATCGAACCTGAAGCAGATCACCACGCTGAACACCGAACGCAACCTGGGCATGAACATCCTGGCTGCCAAGGATCACGCCGAAGCGTTCCTGATGGTGGAAACCGGCCGTGCAGTGGCGTTCGTCATGGACGACATCCTGCTGTCGTCGCTGGCTGCCAACTCCAAGGCGCCTGGCGACTACGTTGTTTCCAGCGAAGCGCTGTCGGTCGAGCCGTATGGCCTGATCCTGCCGCTGGGCGATGCCGCCTTCAAGAAGGTCGTGGATGACGCACTGGTCAACGTCTACAAGGGCGACGATATCAAGAAGATCTACGCCAAGTGGTTCCAATCGCCGATCCCACCGAAGGGTGTCAACCTGAACGTGCCGATGAGCCCGCAACTGCAAGCCGTCTTCGCCAAGCCAACCGATTCCGGCGAACCGTCTGCTTACGCAGCCGTGCCTGAAGCGCAAAAGCAATCTTCGAAGAAGAAGTAAGTCGGAGAGAAGCTTGAAAGCGCGGCATCTGGCATCTGATTGCCGCGCAGCATGAAAAACGAAACGGGGGAGTTGTCCCCCGTTTTGTTTAAGTTGGCGAAGAAAAGCAAGACCTGCTCAGAAGTCGTCTTTCACCTCAGTGAAAGCCGGCGCAGGCAGCCGAAGAGCGCCATGCAAATGGAGTTCTTGATCGCAAACGAGTCGAGACGAGAAGACGAGGGCATTTATGCATTACAACTGGAACTGGGGCATATTCTGGGAGCAATCTCCCGACGGCATCCCCTACATCGATACATTACTGATCGGCCTGAAATGGACCATCGCCACGGCCGTACTGGCCTGGATCATGGCGCTCATTCTCGGCACGGTCATCGGCACCATCCGCACGACCCAGAAGCCCTGGGCCGTCAAGATCGCCAACGGCTACGTTGAACTGTTCCGCAATATTCCATTGCTGGTCCAGATGTTCCTCTGGTACTTCGTGATGCCGGAACTGGTGCCCGCCGCAATGGGAGACTGGCTCAAGAGCCTGCCCGAAGCGTCGTTCGTCACCGCCTTCCTGGCACTCGGTTTCTTCACGTCCTCGCGCGTCGCCGTGCAGGTCAGCACCGGCATCAACGCCTTGCCGCGCGGTCAACGCATGGCCGGCGCCGCCCTGGGTCTGACGCCCGTGCAGACCTACCGCTACGTGCTGCTGCCGATGGCGTTTCGCATCATCATCCCGGCGCTGACCAACGAGTTTGCGGCGATCATCAAGAACAGCTCGGTGGCGCTGACCATCGGCCTGGTGGAACTGACCGCAGCGACTTACTCAATGCGCGAATTCACGTTCCAGACCTTCGAATCGCTCACCGGCGCCACCGTTATCTACATCATCATTTCCGTCATCGCGCTGATGCTGGCACGCTTCCTCGAGCGCGTCACCGCCGTGCCCGGTTACATCACGACCGGCAGCTCCAGCTCGGGAGGACATTAAACTATGTTTTCTAATTTCGACTTCGATATTATCCAGCGTTCGTGGTTCTACCTGATCACGACCGGCCTCAAGTTCACCCTGGTGCTGACGGTGTCGGCCATGGTGGGCGGCGTCATCCTGGGCACTTTTTTGGCGATGATGCGCCTGTCCAGCAACAAGCCGCTATCCTTCATCGCCACCACTTACGTCAACCTGATTCGCTCCGTGCCGCTGGTGCTGGTGATTTTCTGGTTCTACTTCCTGGTGCCGTTCATCGGCGCCTGGGTCATCGGCGCCAACGAACCGATCCAGGTCGGTGCGTTCCAGTCGGCGCTGATTACCTTCATCCTGTTTGAAGCTGCGTACTATTGCGAGATCATGCGTTCGGGCATTCAGTCGATTCCACGCGGCCAGGTGTTTGCGGGCTACGCGATCGGCATGAACTACTGGCAGATGATGGGCAACGTGGTGCTGCCGCAGGCATTCCGCAACGTCACGCCGATCCTGTTGACCCAGACCATCGTGCTGTTCCAGGACGTGTCGCTGGTCTACGTGCTGGGCTCGGTGCCGGACTTCGTCACCAGCGCATCGAAGATCGCTCAGCGTGACGGCCGTCTGGTGGAAATGTACCTGTTTGTCGCCGTGGTCTACTTTGTGCTCAGCTTCGTGCTGTCGCAAACCGTCAAGCGCTTCCAGCACAAGATCGCCATCATTCGCTAACCAATGCTAACGACCCTCGCCGGCGCGGCATGCGCCTGATGCCGGCGGACATACCGTATTCAGGAATTAGGAGAAATAAATGATTGAACTCAATAACGTCAGCAAGTGGTACGGCAGCTTCCAGGTTCTGACCGATTGCACCACCAGCGTGGCCAAGGGCGACGTGGTCGTGGTCTGCGGTCCGTCGGGCTCGGGCAAGTCGACGCTGATCAAGACCGTCAACGGCCTGGAGCCGTTCCAGAAGGGCACGATTACCGTTGACGGCGTGTCCGTCGGCGATCCGAAGACCAATCTGTCGAAACTGCGCGCGCGCATCGGCATGGTGTTCCAGAACTTCGAACTGTTCCCGCATCTGTCGATCCGCGAAAACCTGACCATCGGCCAGGTCAAGGTGCTGGGTCGCAGCGTCACTGAAGCCACCGAAAAAGGTCTGAAGTACCTCGACCGCGTTGGCCTGATCGCACAAAAAGACAAGTTCCCGGGCCAGTTGTCGGGCGGCCAGCAGCAACGTGTGGCGATTGCCCGTGCGCTGTCGATGGACCCGATCGCGATGCTGTTTGATGAGCCGACTTCGGCGCTCGATCCGGAAATGATCAACGAAGTGCTGGACGTGATGGTCGGCCTGGCGCAAGAAGGCATGACCATGATGGTCGTGACCCACGAAATGGGCTTCGCGCGCAAGGTCGCCAACCGTGTGATCTTCATGGACAAGGGCTTGATCGTGGAAGACTGCAAGAAGGAAGACTTCTTCGGTTCGCCGCGCTCGGATCGCGCCCGCGACTTCCTGGCCAAGATCATCACGCACTGATCGCATCAGTTTGCTGTATTTGCGGATGCTGACGTGTCCGCCGATGCAAGCACAGGCAAAACCGCTCCGGCTCCGGCCGCAGCGGTTTTTTGCATTTCCGGGCAAGGCGCGGCTTGATGTGGCGCAGCCGGCGCGCGCCATCCCTTGCGGTAAAATAGCGGGATTTCGTGCTCGGGCAGACAAGCCTGCCGATGCCTGGCACGGCGGTTAAACATGAGCAACAAGATCAGGAAAGAGAACAGCGATGAGCGACGTAGTGACCATTACCCGTCCGGATGACTGGCATTTGCATTTGCGCGACGGCGCGACCATGGCAAGCGTGTTGCCGCACACCGTTCATCAGTTCGCCCGCGCGATCGTCATGCCCAACCTGAAGCCGCCGGTCACCACCGTGGCGCTGGCTTCGGCTTATCGCGACCGCATCTTGGCGGCGCTGCCGGCCGATTCCGATTTCGAACCGCTGATGGTGCTGTACCTGACCGACAACACGCCGCCGGAAGAAATTCGCAAGGCCAAGGACAGCGGTTTCGTGCACGCGGTCAAGCTGTATCCGGCCGGTGCGACGACCAACTCCGACGCCGGCGTGACCGATCTGCGCAACTGCTACAAGACGCTGGAAGTGCTGCAGGAAACTGGCATGCCTTTCCTGGTCCACGGTGAAGTGACCGATCCGGCCATCGACATTTTCGACCGCGAGGCGGTCTTCATCGATCGCGTGATGACGCCGCTGCGCCGCGACATGCCGGAGCTCAAGGTGGTGTTCGAACACATCACCACCAAGGACGCCGCCGACTATGTGATGTCGTCCGAGGGCCCGACCGCCGCGACCATCACCGCGCATCACCTGCTGTACAACCGCAACGAGATTTTCAAGGGCGGCATCCGTCCGCATTACTACTGCCTGCCGGTGCTCAAGCGCGAAACCCATCGCCAGGCGCTGGTCGCCGCGGCGATTTCCGGCAGCGACAAGTTCTTCCTCGGCACCGACTCGGCGCCACATGCCAAGGGCTTGAAGGAGCACGCCTGCGGTTGCGCCGGCTGCTATACCGCGTTGCACGCGCTGGAGTTGTACGCCCAGGCGTTTGACCAAGCCGGCGCGCTGGACAAACTGGAGGCGTTCGCCAGCTTCAACGGCCCGGACTTCTACGATTTGCCGCGCAATCAGGGCAGCGTCACGCTGCGTCGTGAGAACTGGACCATCCCGGCCGAATTGCCGATGGGCGACACCAGCGTGGTGCCGCTCAACGGCGGTGAAACCATCGCCTGGAAGATGGCCTGAAGCATCGTTGAGCATCGTTGAAACCGTTTTTTCCTGAGTGAGACTGCGCCTATGTTATTCGCCGATAAACTGATTCATGACTTGGACAAGGCCTTGCGCGTGGTCAGCGGCGTGGTGGCGTCATCACGTCCGAATCCGGCCGCGCAGATCGGCGACGCCGCCATGAGCGATGCTGAAAAGCGGCATAGCGCCGGCCTGATGCGCGTCAACCATGTCGGTGAAGTGTGCGCACAGGCGCTGTACGACGCGCAGGGGCGTTTCACCCAGGCGCAGGCGCTCAAGCAGCAATTCGCGCATGCGGGAATAGAGGAAGAAGATCATTTGGCGTGGACCGCCGAGCGCCTGCGTGAACTCGGCTCGCACACCAGCTTGCTCAATCCATTATGGTACGTCGGCTCTTACCTGCTCGGCTCAATCGCCGCGCGCGTGGGCGATGCGCGCAATCTTGGTTTTGTTGCTGAAACCGAACGCCAGGTCGAGTTGCACCTGATCAGCCATCTGGAAAAGTTACCGGCGCAAGACGCCAAATCGCGCGCCATCGTCGATCAGATGCGCAAGGATGAAGTCGAGCACGGCGAGGCCGCCAAGGCCCTCGGCGCGGCAGAGATGCCGGCGGCCATCCGCGGCGCAATGAAGATCATGTCGAAGGTCATGACCACGGTGGCTTACCGGGTCTGAGCGCAAGGTTGAGGGGCCCGGCCGTCGCGGCCGGGATCGCCTCAATGATCGTCAAGTTGCCCTTGGCTTATTGCTGCTGCAGCTGCTGCGGCGGGTCGGCGAGGTCGTCGACGATTTCAAACGAATGCGTTATTTCCGCTGTTTTTTCCAGCATGATCGAGGCCGAGCAATACTTGTCGTGCGACAGCTTGATCGCGCGCTCCACCACGTTCGGCTTGAGATTGCGGCCGCGTACGGTGAAATGGAAGTGGATCTTGGTAAACACTTTCGGATCCTGTTCGGCGCGTTCCGACTTGAGCGTCACTTCGCAACCGCGAATGTCCTGGCCGCTTTTGCGCAAAATCACCACCACATCGTAGGCCGTGCAACCGCCCGTGCCGAGCAGCACCACTTCCATCGGGCGCGGCGCCAGGTTGCGGCCGCCGCCGTCGGGCGCGCCGTCCATGGCGACGACGTGGCCGGAGCCGGTTTCAGCGAGGAAGGTCATGCCTGAGGAGAGGCCGGTCCAACGTACTGTGCATTCCATATGCGTTCTCATTCGATTGATAGGGGAGGCGGCTATTGTAACTTTTCCGGCAAACCGGGTTTGCCATGATCGCGCCGAGGATTCGCGAATAGGCAAAAAAATGCATATTGCGAAGCAGCAAAAACTATTGCTTTTCCTCTATTTTAAATTGCGCTACATAGTACAAATTAAATCTTGCAGTGCACAATTTCGTTTGCTATATTGAATTCACTGATTGACGTTCTCGACGCAATCAACCCTGTCTCCTCCACCCTCCTCCTTTGGTGTGGATTTAAGCCCGGAACCCTCGTTCCGGGTTTTTTTTGTCTTGCCGCCCGGTGCAGCTTCATAGACAAATGTGCCGAAAAGGCCACTGCGCGCGGCTCCGGGAATAAAGGATTTGACGCTAAGTCCTTGAAAAGGCTATAATTCTCGGCTTTCCGTTCGCTCTGGGAAAGATAACAAGGAAGAGTCTGCGTTTGGCATCACGAGGCAGCATGTGCAGCACGCCGCTTCGATAGTCGCAGAACCGCCAAATTGAGCGTTTATTTTTAATATTAGGAAGTCATCATGAAAACCTTTTCCGCTAAAGCCCATGAGGTAAAGCGCGAGTGGTTGGTGATTGACGCGACGGACAAAGTCCTCGGACGTGTTGCCAGCGAAGTGGCACTCCGACTGCGCGGCAAGCACAAGCCAGAATTTACTCCGCACGTTGACACCGGCGATTTCATCGTTGTGATCAATGCAGGCAAACTGCGTGTCACTGGCACCAAAGCAACTGAAAAGACGTACTACCGTCACAGCGGCTACCCAGGCGGCATCTACGAAACCAATTTCCTGAAAATGCAACAGCGTTTTCCAGGTCGCGCGCTGGAAAAAGCGGTCAAGGGCATGTTGCCCAAGGGCCCGCTCGGCTACGCGATGATCAAGAAGCTGAAGGTTTATGCAGATGGCAACCATCCGCACGCTGCTCAGCAACCTAAAGCACTCGAACTCTAAGGAATAGACATGATCGGTAACTACAATTACGGAACCGGCCGTCGCAAGAGTGCAGTGGCGCGTGTTTTCATCAAGTCCGGCTCGGGCAAGATCGTCGTCAACGGCAAGCCAGCGAATGAATACTTTTCGCGCGAAACCGGTCTGATGGTGATTCGTCAACCACTGGAACTGACCAGCAACGTCGAGCGTTTCGACATCATGGTCAACGTCCACGGCGGCGGTGAATCCGGCCAGGCTGGTGCTGTTCGTCACGGCATCACCCGCGCTCTGATCGACTACGATGCAACACTGAAACCGGAACTGTCCAAGGCAGGTTTTGTTACACGTGATGCACGTGAAGTCGAACGTAAGAAGGTTGGTCTGCGCAAAGCTCGTCGCGCAAAACAATTCTCGAAGCGTTAATATCGACGCGTGCTTTTCAGCACAACGAAAAGCCGCCGGCGCAAGCCTGGCGGCTTTTTGCATTCCGGGGCGGATTTTTCGCCCTTATTTGCGCTTTGAATCGGCGGGCCTTAGGGTAATGTGACAGAAATATTCTCCTGTTAAAATCAAAGGCTCCCGGGAAAGCCCGTTCAGCAAGGAAAAAACATGATCAAGGTTGGTATCGTCGGCGGCACAGGTTACACGGGCGTGGAGTTGCTGCGCCTGTTCGCCGCGCATCCGGAAGTGCAGTTGCAGGCAGTGACATCGCGCAAGGAAGATGGCATGCCGGTAGCGGAAATGTATCCGTCGCTGCGCGGCCGCGTGGATATTGCCTTCTCCTCGCCCGACAAAGCCAAACTGACCGACTGCGACGTTGTCTTTTTCGCCACGCCGCATGGCGTCGCCATGGCCCAGGCGCCGGAGTTGCTGGCCGCCGGCGTCAAGGTGATCGATCTGGCGGCGGATTTCCGCCTGCAAGACATCGCCGCGTTCGAGAAGTGGTACAAGATGCCGCACAGCTGCCCTGAGCTGCTCAAGGAAGCCGCCTACGGCCTGGTCGAACTGAATCGCGACGCCATCCGCAAGGCGCGTCTGGTCGGCAATCCGGGTTGCTACCCGACCACCATGCAACTGGGTTTTGCGCCTTTGCTCAAGGCTGGTGTGATCGATGCGTCGCACCTCATCGCCGACTGCAAATCGGGCGTTTCCGGCGCCGGCCGCAAGGCCGAGATCGCCACGCTGTTTTCGGAAGCTTCCGACAATTTCAAGGCCTACGGCGTGTCCGGCCACCGCCACTCGCCGGAAACCGTCGAGCGCCTCAGCACCTTGACCGGCGACAAGGTCGGTCTGCTGTTTACGCCGCATCTGGTGCCGATGATCCGCGGCATGCATTCGACGCTGTACGCGCGCCTGACCAAGGACATCGACAATGCCGCATTGCAGGCGTTGTTTGAAGACGCCTACAAGGACGAACCGTTCATTGACGTGATGCCGTTCGGCGCGCATCCGGAAACCCGCACCACGCGCGCTTCCAACATGTTGCGCATCGCTCTGCACCGTCCGGACAACGGCGACACCGTGGTGGTGCTGGTGGTCCAGGACAATCTGGTCAAGGGCGCGTCCGGCCAGGCCGTGCAATGCATGAACCTGATGTTTGGCCTGGAGGAAACCACCGGCCTGCTGCACGTGCCGGTTCTGCCGTGAAGTACAAGTTATGGGTCCGGCGCATGTCGATTTCGGCGCCGAAGATGACCATCAAGCGTCACATGCCCTGGCCGCTGCGTGCAGTGTTCCTGGCGGTGGTGGTCGGTCTCGGCGGCGCGCTGGCGATGCTGGCTTACGACCTTGGACGCAACAACTTTGCCGGCCTGAATCCGGACGGCATGCGCGACCAGGTGGTCGAACTGAAAGAGCAGGTCAAGAAGCTCAGCGCCGAGCGCGAGCAATTGTCGACCAGCGCCAATGCCGCCGAAAGCCAGCTCAACATCGAGCGCTCGGCGCAGGCGCAGCTGGCCGGGCAGATCAAGACGCTGGTGACGGAAAACAACAAGCTCAAGGAAGACCTGTCGTTTTTTGAAAGCTTGCTGCCAACCAACGTCGGTGTCGACGGCATCACCATCCAGCGCCTGAAAGCGGAAGTGGTCGTGCCGAACCAGGTGCGTTATCAATTGCTCGCGATTCAAGGCGAAAAGGGGCGTCAGTTTGTGGGCAACCTGCAACTTGCGGTGACAGTGTTGCAGGGCGGCAAAAGTGTTATTATCAACTTCCCCGAACAAAACGCGACAGATCCGGCGCGCTACAAGCTCGCATTCAAGTACTATCAGCGGGTGGAGGGCGTATTGACTCTGCCCGAGGGTGCAACCATCAAGGCGATTCAGGCTCGCGTACTCGAAAGAGGCCAGATGCGCGCCCAGCAATCCGTGAATTTGTGAGGTGAATCATGTTGGGACGTAAATCCAAAAGCACGATCGACAGCTTGATCGGCATTTCCACCAGTATCCATGGCGACGTCCATTTCAAGGGCGGATTGCGCATTGACGGCCACATCAAGGGCAATATCAACGCCGAAGCCGGCCAGCCGAGCGTGCTGGTGATCTCCGAGCATGCCAAGATCGTCGGAGAAATCCGCGCGGTGCACCTGATCGTCAATGGCGAAATCATCGGCGATGTTCATTCGGTCGAGCTACTTGAATTACAGCCGAAAGCCCGCATAACCGGAGATGTATATTACAAAGCTCTGGAAATGCACGGCGGCGCGCTGGTGTCCGGCAAGCTCAGCCATGGCCAGACCGAAGAGGCGCCGGTGCTCAAGCTGGCCGCTTCGGCCGGCGGCGATGCATGATTTTTCCAGACGACTTATAATGTCTTCATTGTCCGCAGACGCAGGAGCCTGATATGAATGCCGTAGCCGAAATCCCCGAAACATCGATGCCAGCCCCGATGGTCTTTTCCGACAGCGCCGCCGCCAAGGTTGCACAACTGATCGAAGAAGAAGGCAACCCAGACCTGAAGTTGCGCGTGTTCGTGCAGGGTGGCGGTTGCTCCGGCTTCCAGTACGGTTTCACGTTTGATGAAATCGTCAACGAAGACGACACCACCATGACCAAGAACGGCGTCCAGCTGTTGATCGACTCGATGAGCTACCAATACCTGGTCGGCGCAGAGATCGACTACAAGGACGACCTGGAAGGCGCGCAATTCGTGATCAAGAATCCGAATGCCACCACCACTTGCGGTTGCGGTTCGTCTTTCTCGGCTTAACTCAACAAGCCGCCGGATCCGTCTTCCAAGACGTAAAAAAGGACGCGCAAGCGTCCTTTTTTGTTTTGTGCCGCCGATTTGCCGATACCGGCAAATCGATGGGGGATTGAAAGTATCAGCGACTCAGCTTCCGATCATCCTCAATTCAGCTGGCGATCTCCGCGAAAGCCGTGCGCGCCGCCACCAGAGTTTCCGCAATGACGGCGTCGTCATGCTGTGCCGATACAAAGCCCGCTTCGAACGCCGACGGCGCCAGATACACGCCCTGGTCGAGCATGGCATGGAAGAACATGTTGAAGCGTTCCTTGTCGCCTTGCATGACTTCGGCATAGCTGGTCGGCACCGCAGCCGAAAAGTACAGGCCGAACATACCGCCCAGCGTATCGGCGGAGAACGTTACGCCCGCGTCCCGGGCAGCTTCGCTGAGGCCGTCGGTCAGCTTGCGTGTCTGCGCCGACAGTTGTTCATAGAAACCGGCTTCCTGGATGATCTTCAGCGTGCTCAGGCCCGCTGCGACCGCGACCGGATTGCCCGACAGCGTGCCGGCCTGGTACACGCCGCCCAGCGGCGCCAGATGCTTCATGATATCGGCGCGGCCGCCGAACGCAGCGACCGGCAGACCGCCGCCGATGACCTTGCCCAACGCGGTCAGGTCGGGCGTGATGCCGTACAGCGACTGGGCGCCGCCCAATGCCACGCGGAAACCGGACATCACTTCATCGAAAATCAGGATCGCGCCGTACTCGGTGCATAGCCGGCGCATGGTCTGCAGGAACTCCGCCGTTGCCGGCACCAGGTTCATGTTGCCCGCCACCGGCTCGACGATCACGCAGGCGATGTCGTTGCCGGCGGCCTTGAAGGCTTCTTCCAGCTGTTGCGTGTTGTTGTAGTCGAGCACCAGCGTGTGCTTGACGAAATCTTCCGGCACGCCCGACGAGGTCGGGTTGCCGAACGTCAGCAAGCCGCTGCCGGCCTTGACCAGCAAGGAATCGGCATGGCCGTGATAGCAGCCTTCGAACTTGACGATCTTGTCGCGCTTGGTGGCGCCGCGCGCCAGGCGCAGGGCGCTCATGGTCGCTTCGGTGCCGCTCGAGACCAGGCGTACCTGCTCGATGGAAGGCACCAGCTTGCAGATTTCTTCGGCCATGTCGATCTCGCCTTCGGTCGGTGCGCCGAAGCTCAGGCCGCGCGCTGCCGCTTCCTGCACCGCCTGCACCACCTTCGGGTGGGCGTGGCCGACGATGGCCGGACCCCAGGAGCCGATGTAGTCAATATAACGGCGCTCTTCGGCGTCCCAGAAATACGGGCCTTGCGCCTTGGTGATGAAGCGCGGCGTGCCGCCGACCGAGCGGAAGGCGCGCACCGGCGAGTTGACGCCGCCGGGCGTGGTTTTCTGGGCGCGGGCGAACAGGGATTCGTTGGTATTGCGTGGGCTGTGTGCGTTCATACGGAATGGAAAAGGATTAATTGGGTGCGTCGTTTTCGCGCGCCCAGAAATAGCGGTCGGGGATCAGTTTGCCCATGCCCAGACGTTGTGCGTGGGCTAAAGCGGCAAGGGTGAATTCCTGCGCTTCGGAGACGGCCTCGGGAATTTCCAGGCCGTTGGCCAGCATGGCGCAGATGGCGGCCGACAAGGTCGAGCCGGCGCCGGTAAACGAGCCCGGCAGGCGTTGCCAGCTATCGCGGCGAATCACGCCGGATTCGTCGAACAGCGCATTGGCGACTTCGTGCGAATCGCCGCCCGGCATGCCGGTGACGAACAGGTATTCGCAACCCATTTCGACGATGCGCATGGCATCAAGCTGCAATGCATCGCTGGGCACCGGTTCGCGCCAGGTTTCGGCGAGGCGGTTCAGTTCGACGGCCGAAGCCAGCATCAGCGTGGTTTGCGGAATCAGCAATTCGCGGATCGCGATCAGGTTGTCATCGTCGTCGCCTTCCTGGCTGGGCATGGCGGTGATGAACGGATCGAGGATCAAGGGAATATCCGGATAGTCGGAAACGATTTCCGCAATCGCCGAAATATTCTCGATGCTGCCCACCGCACCGACCTTGAAAGCCGCTACCGGCATATCTTCCAGAATGACGCGGGCCTGGTCGGCCATCCAGTCGACGTCAATGACCTGGATGTCCTCGATACGCGCGGTGTCGCCCACCAGGATGGAGGTGATGATGGACAGGCCGTGGCAGCCCATGGCGGCAAAAGTGGCCAGATCGGCCTGGATGCCGGTTGCGCCGACCGGGTCGGCTGCGCCAAAGGTTAATATCAGTGGAGATGTTTGGTTTTGCACGACGAGTAGATTAAGATATCTGGTTTACCATTTTACTTTAGATTGAATTGAGGGAAGTCAGCCGTGAGCGATAGCAAAACAGAATACAAGACCTGGATGTGCCTGATCTGTGGTTGGGTCTACGATGAAGAAGCCGGTCTGCCAGACGAGGACATCGCTCCCGGCACACGCTGGGAAGACGTTCCAATCAACTGGACCTGTCCGGAATGCGGCGCCCGCAAGGAAGATTTTGAAATGGTGGCGCTCTGATTCACTGACCCGGCTTGATCCCGGAAGGGCTCACGCCCGCGAAGTTTCCGTCAGGAACGGCCCGCAAGCTCGTCTTTGCTCTCAAATGAGGGGGCAAAGCGGGCTTGTTCCATTTATGCGTCGGCGGCCGCTTTGCTATAGTCGGCTAACGCAGGCTGACGGCGGCTGGAACGGTTCAACTGAAACGATACAGTTGAACAGCACCCCTTCGCGTCTGTTGCAACCATTCCACGGAGTTCTGATGACTGATGTGCAAGCCCGCCACAGCTTCACGATCCTCGTTGTCGACGACAGCGCCACCATCCGGCGCTCCGCTGCGCTGTTCCTCGGGCAGGCCGGTCACCAGGTCATGCTGGCCGAAGACGGCTTCGACGCACTCTCCCAGCTTGGCGATTGCACCCCCGACCTGATTTTCTGCGACGTCTTGATGCCTCGGCTCGACGGTTACCAGACTTGTGCATTAATTAAAAAAAATGCAAGATTTCATGCAACTCCCGTGGTCATGCTGTCGTCCAAGGACGGGTTGTTCGACCGGGCGCGCGGCGCCATCGTCGGCGCCGCAGCGTTCATGACCAAGCCATTTACGGAAGACGGCATGTTGCAGGCCGTCAGGACATACGCCGGGGGGCAGGCCGCAGCCGCGCATTTATAGCAAAAAGCACTTCTCAGGTACGGAGCAACAGTGCAATGGGGATCAAGAAAATTCTCGTCGTCGATGATTCGCCGACCGACCGCTATCTCCTGACCGAGATCCTGAGCAAGCATGGGTTTGACGTCGACACCGCCGGCAACGGCGAAGAGGCGTTGGGAAAGATTCGGTGCAACCGGCCGGAACTGGTATTGATGGATGTCGTCATGCCCGGCAAGAATGGTTTTCAGATGACGCGCCAGATGACCCGCGATCCCAGCCTGAAGGACATCCCGATCATGATGTGCAGCATCAAGGACCAGGAAACCGATCGCATCTGGGCCTTGAGCCAGGGGGCGTGCGACTATGTCGTCAAACCAGTGGATGCGCTGGAATTATTGGCAAAAATTGCGGCGATCGGCTGAACGCGCGCCGGACCATGTCCGGCAAGCATTCGGCCCAGACAGAAGAGGCGAGGGTGGACTCAGTTCCTGATCAATGGCGATACGGCCGGCTGCATGAATTCCAGGCGCGTCTGCTGGAGCGGATGGAGGCTGCGCGCGACGGCTCCGGCATGCGCGACAGCCGCCTTGGCGTCATGATCGGCGACAGGCGCTGCCTGGTCGATCTGCGCGAAGCAGGCGAAATCGTCAATCTGATCGCGGTGACCAAAGTGCCGCTGGCGCGGGACTGGTACCTCGGACTGGCCAATGTGCGCGGCAACCTGATCGGCGTGGTCGATCTCGATCGTTTTCTGGGCGGACCGTCGCAGACGATCGGCAAGGAAAGCCGCGTGCTGGTGGTTTCCCTCGCCTTGTCGGGCAACACGGGTTTCCTGCTGTCGCGCGTTCTGGGATTGCGGCACATCCAGGAAATGACCGAGCAGCAGAGCGGTGACTGCGGGCGCAGACGTTATCTCGACGGCGACCTGAACGAGTGGGTGGAAATCAGCCTCGCCGAGATTGTGGAAGATCCGCGTTTCTTGCAAGTCGGACTATAAAAGCTGTCGCATTGAGTGCCGCGCGTGGAAAGCAAATTGACCGCCAACGCGCAACGATATCGTAACAAGGAGCCTTAGCCATGGCATTCAAGCTGCCGCATATTTCGAAGAATAAAACAGGCGGGCCAGCGGGAACTCGGGCGAGCCAGCCATCGGTCATCGGCGCCAAAGCGGACAAGTACATGGAGCGCTACCAGCACACCCGCCTGCCGTTCATCGGCCGCCAGTCGCTGCGCGCACAGACGCGCATTCTGCTGTTGCTGCTGATCCTGGCATTGCTGTCGATGTTCTTCTTCCTGTGGCTCGGTTCCAAGCACTACATCCACGCCAGCTTGCAGGCGCACATCACCAGCGACCTGGTCATGCATTCGCAGCGCATCGGCAAGGCCGTGCCCAACGCCATTCAGGGCAATCGGGAAGCCTTCAACCAGCTCACCGAAAGCCGCAAGGAGTTCAACCAGGGACTCAATGTCCTGATGCTGGGCGGAGAATACCAAGGGTACGCCATCCGCAAGCCGGAACCGGAAATGCGCGCCGTGCTCGTCGACGTGCAAAAGATCTGGGATCACACCGACAAGGCCGCTTCCACCATCCTCAAGCTGCAACCGGAACTGACCGGCTTCGGCGTCACCCTGGCGCGCCTGCGCCTGCTGTCGCCCAATCTGCTGGACCTGAGCGAACAGATTTCGATGCTGCAATCCCAGGGCGGCAACTCGCCGCGTGAAGCCGCGGCCGCAGCGCAACTGGTGCTGCTGACTTTGCGCCTGGGCCGCAGCGCCAATGAGTTTCTGACCTCCGAAGGCGTCAATCCGGAAACCGCCTTCTTGCTCGGCAAGGACGTCAACACCTTCCGCGACATCATCGACGGCTTCCTCAATGGCAGTGAAATCCTCGGCATCAACGCGGTGCGCGACAAGGACGTGCGCGACAAGCTCAACGAACTGGAAAAGGTCTTCGGGGAATACCAGCCGCTGGTCGCCAACATCCTCGGCAACCTGCAGAACTTCATCGCCGCCAAGCAATCCGAACAACTGGTATTCCTTGAAAACGAAACCCTCAAGCAGCATCTGACCGTGCTGCAAAACGACTATCGGCAGGCGCAGGAAACCCGCTCGTGGACGTTCTGGATCATGCTGCTGTCGATGGGGCTGGCGCTGGTCTGCGGCGTCGGCATATCCTGGGTGCAGCTGCAAAGCAGCCGCCGCAATGCCGAAGAGGCCGAGCTGCGCCGCCAGGAAGCCGAGGCGCAGCGCCTGCACGCGCAACAACAGGAAGAGCGCGCCATGCGCACCAACGCCATCAACCAGGCAGCGATCCTGCGACTCATGAATGAGTTGCAAAAAGTCGCCGACGGCGACTTGACGGTGCACACCACCGTGTCCGAAGACATCACCGGCACCATCGCCGATTCGGTCAACTACACGGTCGAGGCATTGCGCGGATTGGTCGGCCAGGTCACGCACACCGCCTCGCAAGTGGCGGCCGCCTCCAACCAGGTGCGCGACAATGCACAGGAGATGACCAGCGCCGGCCAGATCCAGGCGCGTCGTATTCATGACACCGGGCAGTCGATGCTCGAGATGTCGATTCAGATTACCGACGTCTCCATCTCGGCCAATAAGTCGGCCGACGTCGCGCGTCACTCCGTGGTCGTGGCCGAGCGCGGCGCCAAGGCGGTGGAAGACGCCGTCAAGGGCATGAACGAAATCCGCGAGCAGATCCAGGAAACTTCCAAGCGCATCAAGCGCCTCGGAGAGTCGTCGCAGGAGATTGGCGAGATCACCGAACTGATTTCCGACATCACCGACCAAACCAACGTGCTGGCGCTGAACGCCGCCATTCAGGCGGCTTCTGCCGGTGAAGCCGGGCGCGGTTTTTCGGTCGTGGCGGAAGAGGTGCAACGCCTCGCGGAACGTTCCAGCGCGGCGACGCGGCAGATCGGCGCGCTGGTGCGCATGATTCAGGCCGACACGCATGACGCCGTGGCGGCAATGGAGAAATCGACCGCCGGCGTGGTCGACGGCGCCAAGTTGTCCGCCGCCGCCGGCGCATCGTTGTCGGACATACGCCGCGTGTCGAATCAGCTGGCCGAACTGATCCAGGACATTTCATCTTCAACCGGCCACCAGGCCACCTCCGCCAACAGCGTGGCGCACGACATCCAGAACATTCTCAGCGAGAACGAAATCATCGAGCAGCGGCGCGAACAGGTATTGTTCTTGTTCAATGAGTTGCATGACCTGGCCGAGCTGCTCAAGAATTCCGTGTCGCGCTTCCGCGTCACCATTTCGTGATGTCCGTGATGCGCCTGATATTCCTGATGCGCCTGATATTCCCGGGCCAGTCCAACTTGCAGATTGCGCATGGCTTCCGATCCCGCCTCTGAGCCACAGTTGGCGGATCCGTCCGCCCTGGCGTCGCTGGCGCCGGGGCTGATCGCGACCGTCGATCAGGCGATGCAGTTGCTCGGCGACGGTAGTCCTCCGGCGGTGCGGCAGGCCCGGGTGTTGTTGCGCCAGGGCGCAGATACGCTGGCGTTCATCGGTGTTGCATCGCTGGCGCCGGACGTGGCGGAATTGATCGGCTTGCTTGCGTCCGTCGAAGCAAAACCGGGCATGGCCGGCGTTGCCGCCGACTCCATACGGAATGCCTGCATGGGCTTGCGCGCCCGCCTCGTCGCGATTGAGACTGGCATTGCGCCCCGGCAGGTCGTTCCGCACGACGAGGCGGTGCGTCGTCGTCCCGCGCTGAAAAACGCGGTCGCACAATTGACGACCGACCTCGGCCGCCTTGAGAATTTGCTGGACGCTTACTTGCAAGGCCGCGCCGTGTCCGGCGTCTTGCATGAGGCGAGGTTACTGGCGCAACAACTGGCGACGGTGGCGCAGGCACTGGAATTGACGGCCGCCTGGAAAGTGCTGGAACTGTGCGCCGTCGACATCGGTAGCCTGCCGCCGGCTGGTGCGGCGAATGCTACGGCGGCGGAGCCCGCAAGCCTGGCGCGCCTCGCCCATAACATGGCGGCGTTGAGCCTGTCGATGCCGTTGCTGCATGATGCGCCGCAGTCGATGGTTTATCCCGGCAAGTTCGACGAAGCAAACATTGCCGCTGCTCCCGACATGGCAGCGCCGATGGCGCCGCCCGATGCACCAAAAACAGAGCCTGCTGTGCAGCCTGCACAGCTTGCACCCCAGCAGCCAGATGAAATTGACGCCGACCTGCGCGAAGTCTTCCTGCTCGAAGCCAACGAAGTACTGGACAACATACGCCACGCACTGGCGGCGTCTCGTGCGACGCCCGGTGACATGGCGCAGGTGGTCGTGTTGCGGCGCAGTTTCCACACGCTCAAGGGTAGCGGCCGGATGGTCGGGCTCAACGCTCTGGGCCGCGGCGCAATGGCGCTCGAGGAATTCGCTACCGCATGGTCCGCCGCAGGCAGGTCGGGCACGACGGGTGATTACGCCTTGCTGGACTACGCCGTAGCGGAGTTAAGCGCGTGGATAGATGAGATCAGCGCAAACGGAAATTCGCCGCGGAGTCCTGATCGCTTGCTGGCCGCAGTCGCCGGGCATGCCCGCGGCGAACTGCCGCCGAAAGAGAAGCTGGCCGCCGATCATAACGAAACCTGCCAGGTCGGCGACCTTGTCTTGCCGGTCAGGCTGCACCAAATCTACAGCGAGGAATCGGCCAATCTGCTCGATATCCTGGCGACACAAATCGCGCAGTGGCAGACCGCCACGCCTGAGGTGATCGCAGCGGAAGCTCTGCGCGCGAGCCACTCGCTCAAAAGCAGCGCGGCGTCGGTCCGGTTCGCTCCGCTGCTGGCGTTGGCGCAGCCGCTCGATGAGCTCATGCAGTTCCTGGAAAGCTATCCGGGTTTGCTGGATGCCGCCATTTGCGCCGAGCTGATGCAGGTGGTGCGCGAGCTGCAGGCTATGCAGCAGCAATTCGCAGCGGGCGTCATGCCGCCGCCGCGCCCTGTCGTGCAAGTGCAACTGCAGACCTTGTTGACGACGCTGGAAGTGCGCCGGCGTCATAGCCACGACGGCGGTAAGACGGCTCCGGCGGAAAGCACGCAAGCGGCAGGGGCAAGGTCGCCCGAGCCGAGCGGCGACCTGATCGACCCGGAGCTGCTGGATATTTTCCTGGAAGAGGGACGCGATTTGCTGCCTCAGGTCGGCGAGAGTTTGTACAAACTGCAGAAGACGCCGGGCGATACGGCACTGATCCAGTACTTGCTGCGACCGCTGCACACCATCAAGGGCAGCGCGCGCATGGCCGGCGCCATGCGCCTCGGCCAGCACATGCACGATCTTGAAAGCAGCATCGGAGAAATGATGCGCGACGGTGAACCGTCGGCGGCGCTGATCGATAATTTGCTGGCGCGGTACGACCAGGGCCTGCAGCTGTTCGACGCCCTGCAGTTGCCGGCAGTTGTCGCGCCGGCGCCGGTGTCGGGATCGTTGCATACAGTTGCGCCTGCCGCGCCCATGACGGCAGTGGCGCGCACCGACCCCATCAAGGCTGCAGTTGAGCCGGCAGTAGCAGCGCCAGCGTCAACATCAGCGCCAGCCCAGCCCGGCACCGCTGCGCCGCTGATACGCATCCGCGTCGGCATTCTCGACAGCGTGCTCAACCAGGCCGGTGAAATTTCGATCTCGCGCTCCGGGCTGGAGTCCGAAGTCAATATCCTGCGTCAGCATCTGGCCGATCTCGGCAGCAATGTGGCGCGACTGAGCACGCAACTGCGCGAAGTCGAGATCCAGGCCGAGATCCAGATCGCAGCGTCGAACCAGAAGCAGCCGCAGAACCAGCATTTCGATCCACTTGAATTCGATCGATTCACCCACCTGCATGAACTCACGCGCATGCTCGCCGAAAGCGTCAACGACGTCGCTTCGCTGCAAAAGAACCTGCTCGACTCGGTAGACCGCACGCAAAACGGTCTGGTGCATCAGGCACGCCTGACACGCGACATGCAGCGCGAGCTGATGCATGCGCGCATGGTGCAGTTCAGGGGCATCGAAGAACGCCTGCACCGGCTGGTGCGGCAAATGGCGAAGGAAACCGGCAAGGAGCTCGCGCTCGACATCGTCGGCGGCGCGGTCGAACTCGATCGCAGCATTCTGGAAAAGATGGTGGGACCGTTCGAGCACTTGTTGCGCAATGCCGCCGCGCACGGCATCGAAGGCGCCGAGCAGCGGCTCGCGGCAGGCAAGGACGCAGTGGGGCGGCTGTTGCTGGAAGTCCGGCAAGAGGGCAACGAGGCGATGATCCGGCTATCCGACGACGGCCAGGGGCTGGACCTTGCACGCATTCACGAAAAGGCTTTGCATCTGGGGTTGATCGATCCGCACCATCGCTTGTCCGACGCCGAGTTGACCAGCATCATCTTCCATCCGGGATTCTCGACCAGCAGCAATGTCACGGCGATTGCCGGGCGCGGCGTCGGCATGGACGTGGTCCGTTCGGAAGTCGCCTCGCTGGGCGGGCGCATCAGCATTGCCACGATCGCCGGCAAAGGCGCGCAATTCATCATCCATCTGCCGCTGTCGCTGGCGGTGGCGCAAGTGGTGCTGCTGGAGCTTGACCAGCAAAGCTATGCGATTCCTTCGCTGCTGGTGGAGCAGGTGCTGCAAATCAAGCGCGCCGATCAGGATCGCGTGTTGCGCGAAGGCTTGCTGGAATGGCAGGGACGCGCTTTGCCATTGCATTATCTTTCGGCGCTGCTGGGAGACGAACGCAACATCCCGCAACAGCAGGCCTTGCCGGTACTGGTGATCAAGAGCGGCCACGACTTCCTGGCAATCCTGGTGGACCGCATCGTCGGCAATCGCGAAGTCGTCACCAAGAGCATCGGCCCGCAACTGGCTGGCATGACCGGCGTGGTCGGCGCCACCGTGCTTGGCAGCGGCAGCATTGTGCTGATCCTCAATCCCATCCAGCTGGCGCAGCGTCAGGGTTACCAGCGCATTCTGCGGCGCGAGCAGTTGCAGGGCGCCGATGGCGGAGTCAGTCGCAAGATCGTGCTGGTCGTCGACGATTCTCTGACCGTGCGCCGCGTCATGCATCGCCTGCTCACGCGCGAGGGCTATCAGGTGGTGTTGGCCACCGACGGCGTCGATGCCCTGCATCAGATGCAGGCCGTGCGTCCCGACATCGTGCTGCTGGATATTGAAATGCCGCGCATGGACGGCTTCGACCTGACGCGCAATATCCGCGACATGGCCGCCACCGCGACCCTGCCGATCATCATGATCACTTCGCGGACCGCCGCCAAGCACCGCGAGCGTGCCATGGAACTGGGCGTCAATGCCTATCTCGGCAAGCCTTACCAGGACGACGTGCTGCTCAATCTGATCCACGGTCTGATCGAAAACAACGGCGTGCGGCCTGAATTCCGTATCGATGAAGTGTTGTTCTGGCATGAACCGGAGGCGGCGGACGGAGATGAAAGCGGTCCGGACGTCGCCCAGGGCGGCCCCTCTCCTTAGCCCCTCATTTGCCGAAAAAAATCAGCTATGGTCTAATCTGCCACTTCCTGAGGCTGTTCCTGACGATTGGGGCTCGAAATTAATTCCACTCTGCTTTCCATCCTGCTGGCCACGACGATCGCCGGCGTGTTCAGCATCACTGCGGCCGCGATTTTCTCGTTCGCGCTGCTGTCCAGGATGGTCGAGCGCCTGGTCAGCCTGTCGGTCGGCATCATGCTCTCGACCTCCTTGTTGCATGCGCTGCCGGAAGCCTTCGAATCATCGGCCGAGCCGCACAAGCTGTTTGCGGTCTTGCTGGG
This sequence comes from Herbaspirillum lusitanum, assembly GCF_026127345.1. Taxonomy (NCBI): domain Bacteria; kingdom Pseudomonadati; phylum Pseudomonadota; class Betaproteobacteria; order Burkholderiales; family Oxalobacteraceae; genus Herbaspirillum; species Herbaspirillum lusitanum. The sequence goes on from NZ_QXFG01000003.1 coordinate 345,645, forward strand.
CGGCCTGCTGGCGTTCTTCCTGCTGGAAAAACTGTCCATCCTGCGCCATTCCCATCATCATGAAGACGACGGCCACGGCCATCACCACGGCCACGACAAGCATGAGGCGGGCAAGGCCGGCTGGATGATCCTGGTCGGCGACGGCATGCACAATTTCACCGACGGCATCCTGATTGCTGCCGCCTTCCTGGCCGATCCGCATCTGGGGCTGGTCACCGGCCTGGCCATCATCGCGCATGAAATCCCGCAGGAAATCGGCGACTTCATTGTGCTGCTCAACGCCGGCTTCTCGCGCACGCGCGCTTACGTCTACAACCTGATCTGCAGCCTGATGGCGGTGCTGGGCGGCGTGCTCGGCTACTTCATGCTGGAGCGCGGCATGGAATGGATTCCCTACGTGCTGGTGTTCGCCTCCTCGGGATTCATTTATATCGCCGTCAGCGACCTGATGCCGCAGATGCAGCGCCGCGCCACGCTGCGCGAGACGATTCCGCAAGTGATCCTGATCGGCCTCGGCGTGGTCATCGTGCTGGTGCTGACCAGCCACGCGCACGCGCATTAAGCATTAAGAATCAGCGCCCGTCACGCCGGGTGGATTTGATCGGCAGGCACATCAGCTTGATCACGACGCTGAGCAGCAGCCCGCCGAAGCCGAGCAGGACAAGGAACGTTTCCGACACGATAGCCCTTTCGCATTGCTGGTGATGGATGGACTGTAGCGCTTTGGCCGGTGCGGCCGCCAATATCAAATGCGCCGTCCGATTATCGCAAAACGGCATGACGGCAGCAGCGCGATGGCGGCACAATAGGCGCTCATGATTTCCATCAAACAGCTCAAATACTTTGTCGAGATCGTCGCCGCCGGCAGCTACACGCGCGCGTCCGAACGCCTTTACATCGCGCAGTCGGCGTTGAGCCGCCAGATCAAGGAGCTGGAAAACGATATTGATGTCGTTTTGCTAAGACGCGACGCCAAGCAGGTCGAGCTGACGCTGGCGGGCAAGGATTTCTACGACCGCGCGCGCAAGATTCTCGACGACATGGACCAGGCCATCGTGCAGGCGCGCCACATCGACAAAGGCGAACGCGGCGCCATCCGCCTGCTGCATTCGAGTTCGGTGCCGCTGTCGCCGCCGCTGGGACCTTGCCTGAACGCGGTGCTGCAGGCTTTTCCCGGTGTGACGCTGGAAATTTCCCAGGCCTCCTCCGAACACCAGGCATTGGACGTCGAGGAAGGCCGCGCCGACCTCGGTCTGGCGCGTACCCCTATCCTGCGCAAGCATCCGCATCTGGAAACCATCACGCTGTATCAGGAGAAGCTGGTGGTCGCGGTATCGCTGCAGCATCCGTTGGCGCAGCGCGAGGTGGTCGGTATCGCCGAGCTGCGCGACGAGTTGTTCGTATCCATGCCGCACCGCGAGCGCGGCGGCCTCAGTTATCTGGTGGCCGAGCGTTGCATCGCGCACGGCTTCTTTCCCAGGCCGGCGCGGGCGACCTCGCGCAAGGCATCGCTGCTGAGCCTGGTCAACGCCGATTTCGGCATCGCCATCGTGCCCGACAGCATGCGTGCGAGCGCCGTTGCGGGCGTACATTTCATCGATATACGGGAGCCCGACTTCCAGTCGGCGGTGGTGCTGATGATGCGGCGCGATGCGCCGGTGATGGTGGGGCAGTTCGTACAGGCCTTCATGCAAGGCTTGCAGATGCCGGCGGCCTGAGCGCCGCCGGACCTGTTGTCATCTATGGTCAGGGCTTCGCGCCGGTCGCCACCGGACGCGACGAATCCGAACTCCATTCGCTCCACGAACCGGGATACAGGCGTGCGCCCGGCAAGCCGGCCACTTCCAGCGCGAGCAGGTTGTGGCAAGCGGTCACGCCGGAGCCGCACTGCATGACGGCTGCCTGCGGACTGTCGATCAGCGCATTCCATTCGGCGCGCAAAGCGTCGGCTGATTTGAAGCGGCCGTCGGCGCCGAGGTTGTCCTTGAAGAAGCGGTTCTTCGCGCCGGGAATATGGCCGCCGACGGCGTCCAGGGTTTCATTCTCGCCGCGATAGCGGTCGGCCGCGCGCGCGTCGACGACGGTCAGCGCCTTGCTGTCGAGGTTGGCGACCACGCCGTCGACATCGATAGTGGTCACCAGCGGCGGCTGCTCCTGCAAATCGCCGCGCACCGGCGCCGGCGTCTCTGTCGACAACTGGCCGCCCTGGGCCTGCCATGCCGGCAGGCCGCCGTCGAGCACCGCCACCTGCACATGGCCGACCCAGCGCAACAGCCACCACAGGCGCGCGGCGAACATGCCGCCGTGGGCGTCATAGGCGACGACTTGCGTGCCCTTGCCGACGCCCAGTTCCTGCATGGCGTCGATGAAGGCCTGGCGCTCCGGCAGCGGATGGCGGCCTTTGAATTTGCCGTCGGCGCCGTTCTTGGCGCCCGACAGGATCTTGTCGAGATGGGCGAAGCGCGCCTGCGGAACATGCCCGGCGGCGTAGGCTTGCGCGCCGGCGTCGGGATTGGCGAGGTCGTGGCGGCAGTCGATCACCAGCCAGTTGGCGTCGTCGAGATGGGCAGCCAGGTCGGCTGCTGAAATCAGTGTGGCGTAGGTCATGGTGATTCCTCTTCCTAAACTTCGGTGGCGATCGGATCAATCGCCGGCAGGTTGCGGGATTGTCTGGATTGTTGCTGGGAACGCTGATTGTAGAACGTCGAGACTACACCGCTCATCAGGATGATGGCGATGCCGGTCCAACCCATCCAGCCCGGCGCGTCGTTCCAGATGAACAAGCCCCACAGGCTGGCGAACACGATGCCGGTGTATTGCAGGTTGGCCGTGACCAGCGTATTGCCGAGCCGGTAGGCGCGCGTCATGGCGATCTGCGCCAGCGTCGCGGTGAGGCCGATGGTGACGAGCAGCGCCAGGCCCTTGGCCGAATGCGCATGCCAGAACGGAATGCGACCGATCACCACGCTGCCGGCCAGGCCTGCCAGCAAACCGGTGAAGGAGAAGTAGAACACCACGCGGTATTCCGGCTCGCCCAGCAGGCCGAGCTTGCGCACCTGCAGGTAGACCAGCGCCGACAGCACGCCGGAAAACAGCGCGATCAGCCCGCCAAGCAACTGATCGGAATCGATCGACGGCCGCAGCAGCATCGCCACGCCGACGAAGCTCAGCAGCACCGTGCCGGCCAGGCCCCATTCGAAACGCTTCTTGCCCTGCCACCAGGCAACGCCGAACAGCATCGCGGCGATCCAGATCGACGACATGTAGTTGAGTGTGGTGGCGGTCGCCACCGGCAGCAAGCCGAACGAATAGAACCACAGCCATAGCGAAATCACGCCGACGCCGCCGCGGATGAGATGGTCGCGCGGGTAGGGCGTCCTGAGCGTGCCGCCGCGGATCTTGACCAGGCCGTAGATGAAGGCGACGCCAACTATTCCTCGGCACAACACCACTTCAGCGGTGGAGTAGTAGTCGGACGACAGCTTGACGCAGACGCCCATGATGGAAAACAGGAAGGAGGCAACAAGCATCCAGAGGGATTGCATGGCGATACTCTATTCGAAAGCGAGGACAAAAAAACAGGCAGCGCAAGCTGGTGCCGGCGCTGCCTTCGGATCGTACGTCAATCGGAGATGCTGCAGAATTGGTCTGGCGCTGCAGATGCTGTCGGACTACATCGTGACCATCGCATCATCGGCGCTTTCTGCATGCTTTCCTCAAAAATTCAGATGTGGATTCAGAGTGAAATTCAGTTTTCCTGCACCGCGATCTGCGACCGGTACCATTCATGGAAGTGCTGCATGCCGTCTTCCATCGGCGACTGGTACGGCCCGACTTCGCTGGTGCCGCGATCCATGAGTATACGCCGCCCGGCATCCATGCGCAGGGCGATCTCGTCATCCTCGACGCAGGTCTCCATGTACGCAGCGCGTTCGGCCTCGACCATCTCGCGTTCGAACAGGGCGATTTCTTCGGGGTAGTAGAACTCCACCACGTTGGTGGTTTTTTGCGGACCATTGGGCCACAGCGTCGACACCACCAGCACGTGCGGATACCACTCGACCATGATGTTGGGATACAGCGTCAGCCAGATCGCACCGTACTTCGGCGGCTGGCCGTTGCCGAAGCGCAGCACCTGTTCCTGCCACTTCTTGTAGGTCGGCGAACCGGACTTGGCCAGGCCGTGATTGACGCCCACGGTCTGCACGCTGTAATTCCTGCCGAATTCCCATTTCAGGTCGTCGCAGCTGACGAAGCTGCCCAGGCCCGGATGGAAGGGCTCGACGTGGTAGTCCTCCAGGTAGACCTCGATGAAGGTCTTCCAGTTGTAGTCGCACTCGTGCACTTCGACGTGATCGAACAGGTAGCCGGAAAAATCCAGGTCGCGCGTCACGCCCAACTGCTTCAATTGCGCAGCGACGTCGTTGCCGTCCTTGCCGTTATTCTCGAACAGCAGGCCGTTCCAGTTTTGCAAAGGCGTCTTGGACAGGTTCAGGCACGGCGTCTCGCCGAAATGCGGCGCGCCGATCAGGTCGCCCTTGAGATCGTAGGTCCAGCGATGCAGCGGGCAGACGATATTGCGCGCGTTGCCGCGACCGTCGAGCATCTTGGCCTGGCGATGACGGCAGACGTTGGACATCAGTTCGATGCCGTGCGCGTTGCGCACCAGCATGCGACCTTCGTTTTCCCATGGCAGCGTCGCGTAGTCGCCGACATTGGGCACCATCAGTTCATGGCCGGCGTAACGAGGCCCCTGTTGAAATAACTGGTGAATTTCGCGCTTGAAAAGCGCATCGTCAAAATAGACGTCAACTGGTAGTTGCGCGTTTGAACGCGCCAGTTTGGCAAAAGTAGCAAGATCGGACATCTCCGCCCCCAAATTAATTTGCACCAACCTAAGAGAGAAAGAATCCGCAAAAACCTGAGTTCAAATAATATGAAGAGGAAATTTTGGACAGAACTGCGGATTATGCCATAAACCCCTTCATTCAGGGCCGATTGCGCGTCTGAATCACCTGAAAAATGCGCCCTCGGCCGCCCATCTGTGGCGGATTGCACTAAAATGACGGCCTATATCTGAAATCAGCCACTATGCCAAAGAATCCCGTCAAAGTCAGCCAGCCCGCCTCTTTCGAAGAGGCCATGGAAGAGCTCGAACAACTGGTCATCCAGATGGAAGCCGGCGAACTCCCGCTGGAAGCTTCCGTCGCCGCCTACAAGCGCGGCGCCGAACTGGTCAAGTTCTGCTCGGTGCAGCTCGACAAGGTCGACAGCCAGGTCAAGGTGCTTGAAGGCGACATGCTCAAGCCATTGCTCGGCACCGGCGTCGGCGAGCCGGCGGAGGACGGGGAATGAACGCACGGACCGGCGCCGGCGCCTCCTTCATTGATTGGATGCAACACGTCCAGGCCGGCATGGAAGGCACGCTCGACGCCTATTTGTCGGCGGTCACCGAAATCCCTGCGCGCCTGCACCAGGCCATGCGCTACACCGCACTGGACGGCGGCAAGCGCGTGCGGCCCTTGCTGGTGTATGCGGCCGGCGAGCTGTTCGATGCACCGGAGCAATTGCTCGGCCGTGCCGCCGCCGCCGTGGAAATGATCCATGTCTATTCGCTGGTGCACGACGACATGCCGTGCATGGACGACGATGCGTTGCGCCGCGGCAAGCCGACGGTGCACGTCAGGTACGACGAGCCAACCGCCTTGCTGGTAGGCGACGCGTTGCAGGCACAGGCGTTTGCGGTGCTGTCCGAGAACATCGAAGAACAACATGCCCCGCGCCAGCTGAAGATGCTGAACCTGCTGGCGCAGGCGGCCGGCTCGACCGGCATGTGCGGCGGCCAGGCCATCGATCTGGCCAGCGTCGGCATGACCTTGTCGCTGGCGGAACTGGAGCAGATGCACAGGCTCAAAACAGGAGCGCTGCTGCGCGCCGCCATTTTGCTCGGCGCCTGCAGCGGCAAAAATCTGACGGTGGCCGAACAGGCCGCGCTGGAAGCGTATTCCTGCCCGATCAGCCTGGCGTTCCAGGTGGTCGACGACATTCTCGACGCGACGGCGGATTCCGCCACGCTCGGCAAGACCGCCGGCAAGGATGCGGCCGACAACAAACCGACTTACGTATCCATCCTCGGCCTGAGCGAATCGCAGGCCCTGGCCGAAAAGCTGCGCAACGACGCCCACAAGGCGCTGGAACAGTTCGGCGACAAGGCCCGGCGCCTGCATGAACTTGCCGACCTGATCGTGCAACGCAAGGCATAAGCGAGCGCAGCGGTAATTCCTCCGCTCGCAAGAAACCAATTAACGGTGACAAGACCCAGCATGCTCAATACGATAAACAGCCCCGCCGATCTGCGGCAACTCCCGCGCACTCAGTTGAAGCCACTGGCCGACGAGTTGCGCGCCTTCATCCTCGATTCGGTATCGAAGACCGGCGGGCATCTTTCGTCCAATCTCGGCACGGTCGAACTGACCATCGCGCTGCATTACGTATTCAACACGCCGGAAGACCGCATCGTCTGGGACGTCGGTCACCAGACCTATCCGCACAAGATCCTCACCGGCCGGCGCGACCAGATGTCGACGCTGCGCCAGCTTGACGGCATTTCGGGCTTCCCGCGCCGGGCTGAAAGCGAACACGACACCTTCGGCACCGCGCATTCGTCGACATCGATTTCCGCTGCGCTCGGCATGGCGCTGGCGGCCAAGACCAAGGGTGAAGATCGTCACGCCATCGCCGTCATCGGCGACGGCGCAATGACCGCCGGCATGGCATTCGAAGCGATGAACAACGCCGGCATCAGCGAAGACGTCAATCTGCTGGTGATCCTCAACGACAACGACATGTCGATTTCGCCGCCGGTGGGCGCGCTCAACCGCTACCTGGCGCGCCTCATGTCCGGGCAGTTCTACGCCAAGGCCAAGAACGTCGGCAAGTCGATGCTGCCGGGACCGATGCTGGAGCTGGCCAAGCGCTTTGAAGAACATGCCAAGGGCATGATCGTCCCGGCCACCATGTTTGAAGAATTCGGTTTCAACTACATCGGCCCGATCGACGGTCACGATCTCGATTCGCTGATCCCGACGCTGCAAAACCTGAAGAATCTCAAGGGTCCGCAATTCCTGCACGTGGTCACCAGGAAAGGCCAGGGCTACAAGCTGGCCGAAGCCGATCCTGTGCTGTACCACGGTCCCGGCAAGTTCAACCCGGCCGAAGGCATCAAGCCGGCCGCGGCAAGCAAGCAGACCTATACGCAGGTCTTCGGCGAATGGCTGTGCGACATGGCCGCGCAGGACAAGACGCTGGTCGGCATCACGCCCGCCATGCGCGAAGGTTCTGGCATGGTCAGCTTCGAGCAGAAATTCCCCGCTCGCTACTACGACGTCGGCATCGCCGAACAGCATGCCGTGACGTTTGCCGCCGGCATGGCTTGCGAAGGGATGAAGCCGGTCGTGGCGATTTACTCGACCTTCCTGCAACGCGCCTATGACCAGCTGATCCACGACGTGGCATTGCAAAACCTCGACGTCACGTTCGCGCTCGATCGCGCCGGGCTGGTCGGCGCCGACGGCGCCACGCATGCGGGCAATTACGATATGGCGTTCCTGCGCTGTATTCCGAACATGGTGGTCATGGCCGCCTCGGATGAAAACGAATGCCGCCAGATGCTGTCGACCGCCTTCGCCTACAAAGGCCCGGCCTCGGTGCGTTATCCGCGCGGTTCCGGCAGCGGCGTGGCGGTGGAAAAGACCTTGACCACGATCCCGCTGGGCAAGGGTGAAGTGCGTCGCGAAGGCAAGGGCATCGCGATCCTGGCGTTCGGCACCATGGTCGCGCCAGCGCTGACGGCGGGCGACAAGATCAACGCCACGGTCGCCAACATGCGCTTCATCAAGCCGCTCGACATTGAACTGGTGAAGCAACTGGCCGCCGGCCATGACGCGCTGGTGACCGTGGAAGAAGGCTGCATCATGGGCGGCGCCGGCGCTGCGGTGGCCGAAGCGCTGGCCGAAGCAGGCATCGTCAAACCGATCCTGCACCTGGGTTTGCCGGACCGTTTCATCGACCATGGCGACGCCGGTCAGTTGCTGGCCAAATGCGGTCTCGACAGCGACGGCATTGCAGCCTCCATCGTGCAACGTTTCGGCAAGGACCAGCCGCGTCTGGTGGTCAACAACGGCTGAACGCGTTGCAAGCTCGAAGATAAAAAAAGCGGCCCAGGCCGCTTTTTTTGTTTCATTTTTCCTTGTTACGGTCCTTATGCCACAGCACGTCGCCGCCGCCGGCATGGCGATTGAGCACGCGCGCCAGCACGAAGCACAGGTCCGACAGCCGGTTCAGGTACTGGCGCGGCTGCGGATTGACTGCCGCGGCTTCCGATTGCGCCAGCGCCACCACGGCGCGTTCGGCGCGGCGACAGACGGTGCGGCAGACATGCATCTGCGCCGCCGCGCGCGAACCGCCGGGCAGGATGAATTCCTTGAGCGGCGGCAAATCGGCGTTGTGCTTTTCCAGCAGCGCATCCAACTGCGCCACCTGCGCGTCGGCGATCACGCTGTAACCGGGAATGCACAGCTCGCCGCCCAGGTCGAACAGATCGTGCTGGATCGCCAGCAATTCCTCGCGCACGCCGGCCGGCAAGTCTTCGCACAGTAGCAGGCCGAGTTGCGAATTGAGTTCGTCGACTTCGCCCAGCGCATGGATGCGCGGTGCGTCCTTGGCGATGCGGCTGCCATCGCCGAGGCCGGTACTGCCGTCGTCGCCGGTGCGCGTTGCAATTTTTGAAAGGCGATTGCCCATGTGGTTATCTATCCTCTGTTCTCTGCAAATGAAAAGCCAAGCATAGCTAAAAAATGGGCCTTCAGAGCTCAAGTTGTCAGACAAATATAAAATATGTCTGCGGCAAGAGAGTAAAATCCACAGAGGTTTTGACGTCAGAGCAAGCCGCCGCGCCCATGTTTGATTGCGTTCCGGGGCGTTGCAATATTCCCCTGCGTCACTATTCCAACAGACAGAGAGACAGACAATGAACCATATCGTTGATGCGCAGAAACTGCGCAAGCCCGTTCCCGAAGCGTTGCTGGCGTCCTTGCAATCCTTGCTTGGCAATCGTTTCTCGACCACGCAGGCGATGCGCGAGCATCACGGCCGCGACGAGTCGTCCTACGATCCGATGCTGCCCGACGCCGTGGCCTTCGCCCACACCACCGAAGAAGTCGCCGCCATCATCAAGGCCTGCAGCGAACATCGCATCCCCGTCATTCCCTACGGCACCGGCACATCGCTGGAAGGCCACGTGCTGGCGCTGCAAGGCGGCATCACGATCGACCTGTCGCAGATGAGCCAGGTGCTGGCGGTCAACGGTGAAGACCTGACCGCCACCGTGCAGGCCGGCGTCACGCGCAAGCAGCTCAACCAGGAAATCAAGGACAGCGGATTGTTCTTCCCGATCGATCCGGGCGCCGACGCTTCCATCGGCGGCATGGCCTCGACCCGCGCTTCCGGCACCAATGCCGTGCGTTACGGCACCATGCGTGAAAACACCCTGGCGCTGACCGTGGTCACCGCCGACGGCAACATCATCAAGACCGGCACCCGCGCCAAGAAGTCATCGGCCGGCTACGACTTGACCCGCGTCTATGTCGGCAGCGAAGGCACGCTGGGCATCATCACCGAGATCACCGTACGCCTGTATCCGCAACCGGAAGCCGTGTCGGCGGCGATCTGCTCGTTCCCGAGCGTGGCCGACGCGGTCAACACCGTGATCCAGGCGATCCAGGTCGGCGTGCCGCTGGCGCGCGTCGAACTGCTCGACGAAAACGGCGTCAAGGCGATCAACGCCCACGACAAGATGACCCTGCCCGAAAATCCGCTGCTGCTGTTTGAATTCCACGGCAGCGAAAACGGCGTCAAGGAGCAGGCTGAAGTCGTGCAGGAACTCGCCAACGACAACAACGCGCTGGGCTTCGAATGGGCCACGCGTCCGGAAGACCGCTCGCGCCTCTGGGCCGCGCGTCACAACGCCTACTTCGCGATCCTGCAATTGCGCCACGGCGCGCGCGCGATTTCGACCGACTGCTGCGTGCCGATTTCACGCCTGGCCGAATGCGTGCTGGAAACCAAGGCCGACTGCGAAGCCAACGGCCTGGTCCACGCCATTATCGGCCACGTTGGCGACGGCAATTTCCACGTGCAGATGATGGTTGATCCCAACGATCCGGCCGACATCGCGCGCGCCGAAGGCGTCAACGAACGCATGGTCACGCGCGCCATCGAGATGGACGGCACCTGCACCGGTGAACACGGCGTCGGCCTGCACAAGATGGATTTCCTGGTGCAGGAACACGGCGACGGCGCCATTGATGTGATGCGGGCGATCAAGCATGCGCTCGATCCCAAGAACATCATGAATCCGGGCAAGATCGTACGCTGGTAATCATTTGATTCCGCATCCAATAGCAAGCAGCACCCCGGGACGCGCCGCGTGGCGGCCGTCCCGCAACAACAGCAGGTAGAACAAGACATGGCAACACGCCTTCCTCCCGTCCATGCCCTTTCCGCGTTTGAAGCGGCGGCGCGTCACAATTCATTCGCCGTGGCGGCGGAAGAACTCTGCATCACGCCATCGGCGCTGTCGCATCGTATCCGTTTGCTGGAAGAGTTCGTCGGCGAGCGTCTGTTCTTCCGTGACGGCCGCTCGATCGGCCTGTCCGAATTCGGTCGCCGCTATCTCGACGTGGTGCGCTCCGCCTTGCGCACGCTGACCGATTTCCCGATGCCGCATCGCAACGCCACGGTGCAGCCCAAGGTCAAGATCATGCTGCCGCCGACGTTCGCGCGTCACTTGCTGGTGCCGCGCATCGCCGAGTTCACGCAGCGTTATCCCGACATCACCGTCGAGATGTACCTGTCGGTGCCGCTGTACGACCTGAGCCTGTCGGAGAGCGACGTCGAAATCCGTTTCGGCGCCGGCAACTATCCCAATTTCGTCACCGAAAAATTATTCGAAGAGCCGGCCTTTGCCGTCGCCAGCCCAGCCTACCTGAAGACCATCCCGCCGCTGAAGGGGCCGCAAGACCTGCAGCACGCCAACCTGCTGCGCTCGGCGCTGGAGCCCTGGCAGCCCTGGTTTGAAGCCGCCGGCCTCAAGGATTGGCCGGAGCCCTCGACCGGCCTGCGTGTCGACGATCTCGGCCTGCTGCTGGAATCGGTGCGCCACGGCTACGGCGTCGGCCTCACGCGCCAGCATTTCGCCGAAGAACTGCTCGCCCGCGGCGAAATCGTCGAGCTCTTCGACGTGCGCCTGCGCACGCCGCCGCATGCCTATTACGTGGTCTACGAAAAGCAGATCCGCGACCGGCCCGAGGTGGATGCCTTCATCGACTGGCTGCAAAACGCCTTCAAGAACATCTGAGTCGCGAACAAGCCGTCGAAGTCCCTGAAAAGAATTCATGACGCGCCGTGAATTCTTTTCAGTGCGCCCTGACCACGCTTTTCGCTTTCCCCGGCTGAAATTCGCTACACTTCAGGCATTGCGAAGACAACAGCGAGACAAGCATTCCAAACCGGCGCCATAAGCCGGAAACAATAATTCATCTGTCATCGCCGCGTCCCAGCCCAAAGCCAAACGAGGTCACGCATGAACGCCCCAGTTGCTCCCTTATTTTCTCCCGCCCGCCAGCGCGAGGTCGTTGCCGCGCTGAAAGCCGTGGTGCCGCCCCATTGCGTGCTGTTCGACGAAGAAGACACCCGCCCTTACGAGTGCGACGGCCTGGCCGCTTACCGCCAGTTGCCGATGGTCGTGGTCTTGCCCGAGAACGAAGCGCAGGTCATCGCCATCCTCACCACCTGCAACGCGCTGAAAGTCCAGATCGTCCCGCGCGGCGCCGGCACCGGTTTGTCCGGCGGCGCGATGCCGATCGCCGACGGCGTGGTGGTGTCGACCGCCAAGTTCAACAAGATCGTCAGCATGGACAAGTACTCGCGCACCGCCGTGGTCCAGCCCGGCGTGCGCAACCTGGCGATCTCGGAAGCGGCGGCGCCGCACGGCCTCTACTACGCGCCGGATCCTTCTTCGCAGATCGCCTGCACCATCGGCGGCAACGTTGCCGAAAACTCCGGCGGCGTGCATTGCCTCAAATACGGCCTGACCGTACATAACGTCCTGCGCGTGCGCGTGGTCACCATCGAAGGCGACGTCATCGAGCTCGGCAATGCCGGCCTCGATGCGCCCGGCCTCGATTTGCTGGCGGTCTTCATCGGTTCCGAAGGCATGCTCGGCATCGTCACCGAAGTCACCGTCAAGCTGGTGCCCAAGCCGCAGCAGGCGCGCGTGATCATGGCCTCGTTCGACGACGTCGTGAAGGGCGGCAACGCGGTCGCCAACGTGATCGCCGCCGGCATCATCCCGGCCGGCCTGGAAATGATGGACAAGACCAGCTCGCGCATGGTCGAGCCGTTCGTCAAGGCCGGCTACGACATCGACGCCGAAGCGATCCTGCTGTGCGAATCCGACGGCACCAGCGAAGAAGTAGAAGAAGAAATCGGCCGCATGAGCGAGGTGCTCAACGCCAGCGGCGCCACCGCCATCGCGGTGTCGCAGTCCGAAGCCGAGCGCCTGCGCTTCTGGTCGGGCCGCAAGAATGCCTTCCCGGCCGCCGGCCGCATCTCGCCCGACTACTACTGCATGGACGGCACCATCCCGCGCAAGCGACTGGCTGAAGTCCTGCTCGGCATCGCCAGGATGGAAGGCAAGTACGGCCTGCGCTGCGCCAACGTGTTCCATGCCGGCGACGGCAACCTGCATCCGCTGATCCTGTTCGACGCCAACCAGGCGGACGAATTCCACCGCGCCGAATTGTTCGGCGCCGAGATCCTCGAGCTGTGCGTCGAGGTCGGCGGCACCATCACCGGCGAGCACGGCGTCGGCATCGAGAAGATCAACTCCATGTGCGTGCAGTATTCGCCGGAAGAGCGCGAAGCCTTCTTCAAGGTCAAGCGCGCCTTCGACACGGCCTTCCTGCTCAACCCCGACAAGGCCATTCCGTCGCTGCATCGCTGCGCCGAGTACGGCAAGATGCACGTGCAGCGCGGCGCCATCAAGTTTCCCGATTTGCCAAGGTTTTAACGCATGGAACAGACACTGCAAGCATTCAAGGAGCGCATCGTCGCGGCCACGGCCGGCGGCGCGCCGCTGCAAATCCGCGGCGGCGGCACCAAGGACTGGTACGGCCAGGAACCGCGCGGCGAAGTGCTCGACACGCGTCCTTACAGCGGCATCATCGACTACGAGCCGACCGAACTGGTGATCACCGCGCGTTGCGGCACGCCGTTGTCGGAAATCGATGCCGCGCTGGCCGCCAACAATCAGGTGCTGGCTTTCGAGCCGCCGCGTTTTGGCGGCGTCTCCACCGTCGGCGGCATGATCGCGACGGGTTTGTCGGGGCCGGGGCGCCAGGCCAGCGGATCGGTGCGCGACTTCGTGCTCGGCGCCGACCTCATGGATGCACAAGGACAGGTCCTGCATTTCGGCGGACAGGTCATGAAGAACGTCGCCGGCTATGACGTCTCGCGCCTGCTGACCGGTTCGCTCGGCACGCTCGGTCTGATCCTGCAGGCCTCGATCAAGGTGTTGCCGCAAGCCTTCGCCACCAGCACGCGCGTGTTTGAAGTCGACCAGGCCAATGCCATCCGCCTGCTCAACGAATGGGGCGGCCAGCCTCTGCCGTTGTCGGCCAGCGCCTGGGTCAACGGCGTGCTGACGATCCGTTTGTCGGGCGCACAAGCTGCGGTCTCTGCCGCAGAGACCAAGCTTGGCGGCACGGAACTGACCAACGGCGAGGATTTCTGGCGTGACCTGCGCGAACAGAACCATGCGTTCTTCGCTGATGTGGATGCGCCGTTGTGGCGGATTTCCCTGCCGTCGGTGGCGCAGCCGCTAGCGCTCAATGGCATGCAGCTGATCGAATGGGGCGGTGCGCAGCGCTGGTATCGCGGCGATGACGGCGTGGCCGTCATCCGTGCCGCCGCAACTGCAGCCGGCGGCCATGCCAGCCTGTATCGTGGCGGCGACAAGAGCGTCGGCGTATTCCAGCCGCTCGCGCCTGCGGTCGCCAAGATCCATCGCAAGCTGAAAGCCTCCTTCGACCCCTCCGGCATCTTCAATCCCGGCCGCATGTACAGCGAGTTTTAATCTATGCAAACCAATCTGGCCGATTTCATCCGCGACACCAATGAAGGCAAGGAAGCCGACGCTATCCTGCGCTCCTGCGTGCATTGCGGATTCTGCACGGCGACATGCCCGACCTATCAACTGCTGGGCGACGAACTCGACGGTCCGCGCGGCCGCATCTACCTGATCAAGCAGGTGCTCGAAGGCAAGCCGGCCACCGCCGCCACGCAATCGCACCTGGACCGTTGCCTGACCTGCCGCAATTGCGAATCGACCTGTCCGTCCGGCGTGCAATACGGCCGCCTGGTCGACATCGGCCGCAAGGTGGTCGAAGACCAGGTGCCGCGTCCGCTCGGCCAGCGCATCGTGCGCACCACGCTCAAGACGCTGCTGCCGAACAAGTGGCTGTTCAATCCGGCGATGAAGGCTGGTCAATTGGTGCGTCCGCTGTTGCCGCAAAAATTGCAGAACAAGGTGCCGCCGAAACAGGATGCCGGGCAATGGCCGACGCGCACCCATGCGCGCAAGATGCTGATGCTGGATGGCTGCGTGCAGCCGGCCATGTCGCCCAACATCAACAGCTCGACCGCGCGCGTGCTCGATGCGCTGGGTGTGGAGTTGATCGTGCCGCCCAAGGCCGGTTGCTGCGGCGCGATCCGCTATCACCTGAATGATCAGGACGGCGGGCTCGACGACATGCGTCGCAACATCGATGCATGGTGGCCGTATGTCGACGGCTCGGCCGGCTTCACGGTCGAAGCGATCGTGATGAATGCTTCCGGCTGCGGCGCCACCGTCAAGGAATACGGGCATCTGTTGCAGCACGACGCTGCCTATGCCGCCAAGGCGCATCGGATTGCGCAGCTTACGCGTGACATCAGCGAGATTCTGCCGGACTTTGAAACGGAGTTGGCCGGCAAGCTCAAGGGCAAAATAGGCAAGCGGGTTGCTTATCATCCGCCTTGCACCTTGCAGCATGGACAGAAGATTCGCGGCAAGGTGGAGCAGATTCTTGGCAGCGCCGGCGTCGACGTGAAGTTGTGCGCCGACAGTCATCTGTGCTGCGGATCGGCGGGGACCTATTCGGTGCTGCAGCCGGAGCTGTCTTATCGTTTGCGCGACAACAAGTTGAATAATCTGCAGGCTACTCAGCCGGACATGATTGTTTCCGGGAATATCGGATGCCTGACGCATTTGCAGTCGGGGACGGATACGCCGGTGAAGCATTGGATTGAGTTGCTGGATGCGGCTTTGGTGGGGTCGTAAGCTGTTCCGACTTGCCGTTCGTTTGTAGCTTCGTTGTTCTTTCTTCGATCAACCCTTTGCCGGGCTACCCCCGGCGAAGGGTTGATCGAAGAAAGAAAAATCCAACTTACCTAAGCAGGGCGACGGAACAAGCTGCACGTAAACAAAAAAGCGGCCTCAAAAGAGAGCCGCCTTCATCAATCAAGCCAACGCAAGTCGGCAACCAAAATCAAGCGTGCAACACCTGCTGCGCCTGCTTGGGAATCCACTCCTGCAAGGTAATCTCAATCGTGATGAACGACAGATTCGCCCCACGCACAAAGCGCCCCGCAAAAATCTTCCCCTCCACATCCGCCACCACACCCTGCAAAGGATGAGCATGCGGCTTGCCGCCGTTGAAGCCGATTTCGCCGAAGACGTTGAGGATCTCGACCCCCGGCCCGTTGATTTCCATTTCGCGCGAACCGGTAGGCGTCGCGTATTCCAGGTGCGCATCAATCAGGCTGCCGATGGCGCCGCGCACGATGGCGGTTTGCATGCCGTATTGACGGCATAGCGCTTCCACGCTTTCGGTGAGGTCCTGGTTGGGTTTGAGGCGCGCCATCACCAGTTTTCCCAGTGTGCCTTCCTCTACCTGAATATCGTTGTCGTTGGTGTGTGTCTCTGTGTTTTTTATAAGTGTCGATGTCGTCATCATGATTCCATGGGTGTCGGATGCAATAGACTGAATAGCGTCTCTTCATCGCTGTTGACGACGAAAGCGCCCTGGGAAAACAAGCACAGGCGGATGATGAGCGGATCGTCGCCCACTTCCACCGTGTCGAGCAATAAATGCCCGCCGTGTATCGAGCCGTCGCCGTCAAGGAAACCGGCGTGGCAATGCAATAATACTTTTCCTTCCTGGTTCTGACCAACCGTGATCGCGCCGGTGACGAAGGTGATCACGCCTTCCAGCACATGCGGCAGGCCGTAGTCGTACGGACGGTTGGCGTCGCGCGTGTTCTCGATGCGATGGTAGTGCAGCTTGCGCGCGGTACCGCCGCACATGCGGCCGACGCCGCCGCGCTGGCCGTAGCGTTGCAGCACTTCGCGCAAGGCTGCGCCGACTTTGGTACCGGGCTGCAGCGTGATGCGCAGTTCTTCCGCCGGATTGGCTTCCAGGTCCAGCGTGCGCGGGTAGCTCTGCTGGCCGGCGTGCAGAAACTTGCGTACCTCGACAAATCCCGGATGGCCTTCGGCGGACTTGTTGGAAATTTTCATAAGCGATAGTCACCTTTCTCCTCGAGCAGACTTTTGATCTGCTTCTTGACGATCTTTCCATAACCGGATTTCGGCATGGTCTCCCAGAACACGAAGCGGCGCGGCCATTTGTATTTGGCGATGCGACTCTCCAGATGCGACAACAGCGCGTCGCCGTCGGCTTGCTGGCCGGACTTGGCGACGATGACGGCGATGCCGCTTTCGCCCCATTTCGGATCCGGCACGCCGAGCACGGCGACTTCAGACACCGATGGGTGGGTCAGCAGTGCTTCTTCGATCTCGCGCGGATAGACATTGGAGCCGCCCGAGATGTACATGTCGGACGAGCGGCCGGTGATATACAGGAAACCGTCTTGGTCCACATGACCGAGATCGCCGGTGTGGAACCAGTCGCCCTTGAATGCCTTGGCATTGGCGTCCGGATTGTTGTGATATCCCATGAACACGGCGGGGCCACGCACGCAGATTTCACCGGTTTCAAACGGCTTCAATTTTTTGCAGTTGTCATCGAGGATGGCGATTTCCATGCCGGTGCGCGGCATGCCGCAAGAGCCGACGCGCGCTTTCGGATGGGCGTCGTCCGCTTCGTGCATGTACGGTGGCAGGAAGGTGATGTTGCCGGTCACTTCGCCGAGGCCGTAGTACTGCACCAGCACCTTGCCGAGCTTCTTCAATGCGTACACCTGGTCGGCACGGTACATCGGCGCACCAGCGTAGATGACGTGCTTGAGCGAGCTGTGGTCGTAGCGGTCGACCGATTCGTCTTCGGTGAGGATCTTGACGATGGTCGGCACGGTGAACATGTTGTCGACGCGATGGCGCTGCACCAGTTGCCAGGCTTCTTCCGGCACCAGGCGTTCGGTCGACAGCAGGATGCTGGCGGCGCCGCGCGCGGTGTTGACGACGGCGTGGATGCCGGCGCCGTGCGACAGCGGCGCGACCACCAGCGAGCGCGATTGATGGGTCAGGCCCGGCAGCAAGTCGGCGAGGTGATTGGTGACGACGAAAGCCATCTGGCCGTGCGACAGCATGCCCGCCTTTGGATGTCCGGTGGTGCCTGAGGTGTAGAAGAACCACAGCGGGTCTTCGTAATCGACTTCCACTTCATCGAAGGACTGATGCGTACCGGTCGCGGTGGCGAGTGTTTCGAAATCCAGTTCGCCGGCGCGCGGGTCTTGTAACGCGATGACGTGTTTCAGCGCGGGGGAGACTTCCTTGACGGCGTCGACGTAGTTGGCGAAGCCGCGGTCGTACAGCATCACGCTGGCGCCGCTGGACTGGCCGAGGTAGGCGGCTTCCGGCGGCGTGATGCGCACGTTGGTCGGGACCCAAACCATGCCCAGCTTGAATGCCGCCCAGGCGCTTTCAAAAATCTGCAGGTTGTTGCGGGAGTGGACCAGCATCTTGTCGCCCTTGCTCACGCCCAGCTTTTGCAGCGAGTGGGCGAGCGTATCGACGCGGTCGTTGATCTGTTTCCAGGTGGCGATCTTGTCGCCTTTGCCGTCCGCAGTGCCGTCGCCGAAGATCAGGCCGGGCTCGTCAGGAAAGCGACGGGCGACGTCGGATAGCAGGCGCCCCAGGTTCATTACTTTGGTTAACATCGTCTCGCTCGTGTGTATTTTTATGTGGGTCTTTGCTGCGGTTGTTGCAATTACTACCGTTGTTGCTGCCGTCCCGGACAGTGCCGGGACGACGGGGGAAAAATCAATGCACGCGTTCCAGGATGCTCACGTAGTTCGCCACCGCAGCGCCGCCCATGTTGAACACGCCGGCATAGCGCGCATTTGGAATCTGCATGTCGCCGGCATCGTGGCTGGCCTGCATCGCCGCCATCACGTGCATCGACACGCCGGTGGCGCCGACCGGGTGGCCCTTGGATTTCAGACCGCCGGAAGGATTGATCGGCAGGCGGCCGTTCTTGGCGGTGACGCCGTCGAGGATGGCGCGCGCGCCTTGGCCCGGTTCGGCCAGGCCCATGGCTTCATACTCCAGCAACTCGGCGATGGTGAAGCAGTCGTGGGTTTCCACCAGCGACAGGTCGAGCAATTTCAGGTCGGCCTGTTTCAATGCCTGTTGCCATGCCAGCGTACCGGCTTCGAAGCGGGTCGGGTCGCGGCGCGACAGCGGCAGGAAATCATTGACGTGCACGGCGGCGCGGAAGGTCACGGCGCGTTGCATGGTCTTGGCGACATCGGCGGCGCTCAGGATCAGCGCGGCGGCGCCGTCGGAGATCAGCGAGCAGTCGGTGCGCTTGAGCGGACCGGCGACGAAGGGATTTTTTTCCGACACATTGCGGCAGAAATCGAAGCCGAAATCCTTGCGCATGTGGGCGTAGGGATTGCTCATGCCGTTCTTGTGATTCTTGGCGGCAATGGCGGCCAGGGCATCCGACTGATCGCCGTAGCGGTCGAAGTAGGCCTGCGCAATCTTGCCGAACACGCCGGCGAAGCCGCCCGGGATGCCGGCTTCTTCCTTGGCGTAGCAGCACTTGAGCAGCACTTCGCCGACTTGCGGCGTGGCCAGCTCGGTCATTTTTTCAAAGCCGATCACCAGCGCGTGCTTGGCCTGGCCGGACAGGATCGATTGCATGCCGGAGTGGATCGCGGCCGAGCCGGTGGCGCAGGCGTTCTCTACGCGCACGGCCGGCTTGAAGCGCAGCTCGGGCAAGGTATTGAACACCAGTGAGGACGGGAAGTCCTGGTAGAGGAAGCCGCCGTTGAAGGTGCCGATGTGGATGGAACCGATGTCTTCCGGCGTCAGGCCGGCGTGTTCGATGGCGGCCTTGGCGACTTGGCCGATCAGTGCTTCCGGATCGATGCCGTCGAGCTTGCCGAATTGGGAGTGGTTCCAGCCGGTGATGCAGGGGGAGGATGCAGTCATGTGCGCAGTCATGTGGATTCCTGAAAGAGTGTGTTGGGACAACAATATGCAAAAACGATGCCACGTTTTTCGGCAGCCGGCGCGGCTTGGTTTCGTTGATTCTTGTGATGACGGCAGCGCCCGTGCGGGCGGCGTCGGCGGGCCGTGATGGCGGTAAACATAGCACGTTGCGCGCTGGAGTGAATTTGCTGCGTTGCGGTATGAGGTCTGGCTGAAAAGCGCATACAGGTGTCAATCAAGTGTTCAGGCAATGCGACAGGTGTCGCATCAAAATAAACACCCGATTAGCCTTCACATCCCTTGTCGAATCAGGCGTTTATCGAAGAGAATGTGCGTGCAATGCCGACTTCAGGGAGGGGCGCCCAGGTCAGTCGAGACACTTCGACGACTTGGCATCCAAATTGCTCTAGGACGCATAAGCAGTGCTGAATTAGTCGTTACTAGTATCGGCAACATAAATTAACCAAAACTAAAATCAGGAGACAAACAGATGGGTAACCCAACTGCCAGCATCACTCGCCGTCGTTTTTTGAAGACTGTTTCCGTCGCTTCGGCTGCCGCTGCCACCGGCATGATATCGACCCAGGCATTTGCCGCAGCTGAGTTCACGCTGAAGTACGCCAACAACCTGCCGGCCACGCATCCGATGAATCTGCGCGCCAAGGAAATGGCCGCCAAGATCGCGACCGAATCCAAGGGCCGCATCGACTTCCAGGTCTATCCGAACAACCAGCTCGGCAACGACACCGACACGCTGGGCCAGGTGCGCTCGGGCGCGGTCGACTTCTTCACATTGTCGCCGTTGATCCTCGGCACGCTGGTGCCGGCTGCGCAGATCAGCGGCGTCGGCTTTGCCTTCAAGGATTACAACCAGGTGTGGGCTGCACTCGACGGCGAGCTGGGCGCGCACGTGCGCAAGCAGATCGACGCCAAGTCGACCGTCTTTGCATTTGAAAAGATCTGGGACAACGGCTACCGCCAGATCACCAACAGCACCCGCGCGATCAACAAGCCGGAAGACCTCAAGGGCATGAAGCTGCGCGTGCCGCCGAGCCCGCTGTGGACGTCGATGTTCCGCGCCTTCGATGCGGCGCCGGCCAGCATCAACTTCGCCGAAGTGTATTCCGCGCTGCAGACCAAGATCGTCGAAGGCCAGGAGAATCCGATGGCGATCATCTCGACAGCCAAGCTGTACGAAGTGCAGAAGTACTGCTCGATGACCAACCACATGTGGGATGGTTTCTGGTTCCTGGCCAACAAGAAGTCGTTCGAACGCCTGCCGAAGGATCTGCAAGAGATCGTTACGCGCAATGTCAATGAAGCCGGCATCAAGCAACGCGCCGACGTCAAGGCATTGAACGATTCGCTGGCCACCGAAATGAAGGGCAAGGGCCTGGCCTTCAACGACACCGACAACGAAGCCTTCCGCGCCAAGCTGCGCAGCGCAGGTTTCTACGCCGAGTGGCACAAGAAGTTCGGCGACGAACCTTGGGCGCTGTTGGAGAAATACACCGGGAAGTTGGCATAAATGGACGCGGCGATGACCGAAGTGAGACTGCCTTCTGCATCGGCGCCGACCAACCCGCTGGCGCGTCTGCTGGCGGGCGTCAATCGCGGCGTCATGCACGTTGTCGCCGCGGTTGCCGCGGCGCTGGTGGTGGTGGAAACCGGCGTGCTGCTGGCCGGCGTGATCTACCGCTATGCCTTGCACGACCCGCTGATCTGGTCGGACGAGCTGGCCTCGACGCTGTTCATCTGGCTGTCGATGCTGGGCGCGGTATTGGCGCTGGACCGGGGCGAACACATGCGCCTGACCGCCATCGTCAACAAGCTCTCCGACAAATGGCGCGTCTGGCTGGAAACCGTCGCCGCCCTGATCGTCTGCATCTTTGTCCTGATGATCATCCATCCCGCGGTCGACCATGCGTCGGAGCAGATGGCGATCACGACGCCTGCGTTGGAAATCCCCGACGGCCTGCGCGCGGCTGCGTTGCCGGTCGGCGCCATCCTGATGTTCCTGGCGGCGATTGCGCGCATGGCGAGCCGCTCCAGCGTCAGGCAGGTGCTCTCCGCCGTTGCCGTCGTGGCCGTGATCGGCGCCGTGCTGTGGATCTGCAAGCCGGCCTTGCTGGCCATGGGCAACTACAACCTGATCGTGTTCTTCGTGGTGCTGATCGGCGCGTGTGTCGCAGGCGGGATCCCGATTGCGTTCGCCTTCGGTACGGCGACGATGGCCTATCTGACGATTGCCACCGGCGCGCCGATGATGATCGTGGTCAGCCGCATGGATGAAGGCATGTCCAGCCTGATCCTGTTGTCGGTGCCGCTGTTTGTCTTGCTCGGTTCGCTGCTGGAAATCAGCGGCCTTGCACGTACCTTGATCGACTTCATGGCGGCCTTGCTGGGCCACGTACGCGGCGGCTTGCAATACGTGCTGCTGGGCGCGATGTTCCTGGTCTCGGGCATCTCCGGCTCCAAGGCGGCCGACATGGCAGCGATTGCGCCGGCGCTGTTCCCGGAAATGAAGAAGCGCGGCTCCAAGCCGGAAGAACTGGTGGCCTTGCTGTCGTCCTCCGGCGCCATGACCGAAACGATTCCGCCGAGCCTGGTACTGATCACCATCGGCGCGGTGTGCAGCGTGTCGATCACCGCCTTGTTCATCGGCGGCCTGATGCCTGCCGTGATCGCCACGATCGCGATCGGTATCGTCTGCTGGTTCCGCGCCCGTCGCGAACCGATGCCGGATGTGAAGCGCGCCACCATCGGCGTGATCGGCAAGACCCTGATTGCGGCGATACCTGCGCTGGCTTTGCCGATGCTGATTCGAGTGGCCGTGATCGAAGGTGTGGCTACTGCAACCGAAGTCGCCACCATCGGTGTCGCGTACACGATTGTGGTCGGCCTGGTCATGCACGCCTTCATGAAGCATCTCGACTTCAGGCGCATCTACCCGATGCTGGTGGAAGCGGCAACCCTGTCGGGCGCGATCCTGCTGATCATCGGCATGGCCACTTCGATGGCCTGGGCGCTGACGCAGTCGGGCTTCTCGGCCAAGCTGGTGTCGCTGATGCAGGGTGTGCCGGGCGGCGGATTCGGCTTCCTGCTGATCACCATCGTGATCTTCATCGTGCTGGGCAGCATCCTGGAAGGCATCCCGGCGATCGTGCTGTTCGGACCGCTGCTGTTCCCGGTGGCCCGTTCGCTGGGCATCCACGACGTGCACTACGCCATGGTGGTGATCCTGGCGATGGGCATTGGCCTGTTCGCACCGCCGTTCGGCGTCGGCTTCTATGCCGCCTGCGCGATCGGCAAGGTGTCGCCGGACAAGGTCTTCAACCGGGTATGGGGCTACCTGGCCGCGCTGGTGATTGCGCTGCTGGTGGTGGCTGCGGTGCCGTGGATTTCGATCGGCTTCCTGACGTAAAAATTGACCAATTATTCAAACTAAACAAACGAAAAAGAGGTGAGCAATGAGCCGTTTTCTGGGTGAGATCAAACAACTGGGCTACGTCGTCGAAGACATACAAGCGGCAATGAAATACTGGAGCGAAGTGCTGGGCGTGGGCCCGTGGTACTACATGGAGCGCGTGCCGCTGAAGAACTATCGCTACAAGGGCGAGCTGCAAGACATCCATTCGTCGGTGGCGCTGGCCAACTCCGGCAACGTGCAGGTGGAACTGATCCAGCAGCGCAACGATGCGCCGTCGATGTACCGGGATTTCCTCAAGGCCGGCCGCACCGGCTTGCAGCATCTGGCCTACTGGACCGAAGACTTCGACAACGATCTTGCGCGCCTGCTGGAAAAGGGCTGGAAGGTCGGCATGAGCGGTGAAGTCGGCGAGCGCGGCCGCTTCGTTTATTTTGAGACCGAATACCATCCCGGCACCGTGATCGAGCTGTCGGAAATTGCCGGCCCCAAGGGAACGGTGTTCCGCATCATCCGCGAATCGGCTGAAAACTGGGACGGCAGCGATCCGGTGCGCACCTTCCCCGATCTGAGCAAGATGTGATGGCGGATGCGATGGACGACAATCGTTTTTACGCGGATTACCTGATCGAAACGCCGCTCGATCCCGTGCAGGTCGCAGAGGTCATGGCAGGCGAGCAATCCTGCGGCACCTTCGTGCGCGTGCAGGGCGAGACCGAACAGCTGCGCGAACGCGCGCGCGCCGTCGTGGTGTCGGTGGAAGAGCTCGGCAGCGTGGCGACGCCGAGCCTGCCCAACGCCTGGCAGCAACGCCAGAACATGCAGGGGCCGTGGCGTCGCGCCAAGGTGAGGATTTCCTTCCCGATCGACAATGTCGGCGCCAACCTGCCGACGCTGGCGGCGACCGTCGCCGGCAACCTGTTCGATCTCGGCGAAGTCACCGGCATGCGCCTGCTGTCGTTGTCGCTGCCGGAACATTACCGCCGCCAATTCGACATGCCGCGTCACGGCATCGCCGGCACGCGCAAGCTGACCGGAGTGGCGCAAGCGCCTCTGCTGGGCACCATCATCAAGCCCAACGTCGGCCTCAGCGCAGTCGAGACCGGCGAGCTCGTGACGCAGCTTTGCGAAGCCGGCGTCGACTTCATCAAGGACGACGAAGTCTGCGCCAACCCTGTCCATGCGCCGCTGGAAGAGCGCGTGCGCGAAGTCATGAAACGCGTGCGCGCCTACCAGGACAAGTCCGGTCGTCGCGTGATGGTGGCGTTCAATATCACCGACGAGCTCGATGCCATGCGCCGTCACGCCGACCTGGTCGAGCGTGAAGGCGGCAGCTGCATCATGGTCGGGCTCAACTGGTGTGGCTTCTCGGCGCTGCAAAGCCTGCGTCGCAGCAGCGGACTGGCGATCCACGGTCATCGCAACGGCTTCGGCATGATGTCGCGCCAGCCGGTGCTGGGCATGTCGTTCCCGGCGTATCAAAGCCTGTGGCGCCTGAGCGGCGTCGATCATTTGCATGTGCACGGACTCGACGGCAAGTTCTCCGAATTCAATGACGAAGTGGTGCAGTCGGCACGCGATTGCCTGACGCCGATGGCGCCGGGCGATGAAGTGATGCCGGTGTTTTCGTCCGGACAATGGGCGGGGACGGTGCCGGCGACCTTTGCTGCGGTCAACAGCACCGACGTGATCTTTCTCTCGGGCGGCGGCATTCTTGCGCATCCGGACGGCGCCTCGGCCGGCGTCGCCAGCCTGCGCCAGGCATGGGAAGCGGCGCGCGACGGCGTCAGCCTGCAGGAGCGCGCACGCCAGTCGCCGGAGTTGCAACGCGCGCTCGACTTCTTCGGACCGCGTCTGAAATGAACGACGGGCATCGTCCGCGCGTCTGCTTTTACGGCGATGACTTCACCGGCGCCACCGACACGCTGGCGACGGCGACGGAAGCCGGCTTGCGCAGCTTGCTGTTCCTGCGCGTGCCCGACCGGCGTCAGCTGGAAGCAGCCGGCGCGCTTGATTGCCTCGGCATCGCCGGTGCTGCGCGCTCGATGGCGCCGGCTGAAATGCGCGAGGAGCTCGAACCGGTTGCGCGCTTCTTCGCCGGCCTGCAGCCGCCGGTGACGCACTACAAGATCTGCTCGACCTTCGACAGCGCGCCGCATGTCGGCAACATCGGCACGGCCCTGGCGGTATGGCGGCAACATATCGACAACGACTTCGTACCCATCGTCGGCGGCCAGCCGAATTTGCAACGTTACTGCCTGTTCAGCAACCTGTACGCCGCGGTCAACGGCGGCGGCGAGGTGTTCCGCATCGACCGTCACCAGACCATGCGCAATCATCCGGTGACGCCGATGCATGAAGCCGACATGCGCGTTCACCTGGCGGGGCAGAGCATGCAGGTGGCGGCAATCCATGCGCCCGCCTATGCCGGGAATGCAGAACGACTGGATGCGGAAGTGGAGCGGATCGTGCAAGCTCATCCCGATGCCGTCCTGTTCGACGTCGGCGACGCGGCGCATCTGCCGCCGATCGGCCGGCAGATCTGGCGGCACGCACAACGGCAGCCCTTGCTGGCGATCGGCGCCAGCAGCGTGGTGCAGGCCTTGTGCGCTCATTGGCGCGAGCAGGACGGATTACCCGCGCCCGCGATTGATGCGACACGCATTGCCGCAGCTGAAGGCGCGGTGTTCGTGCTGGCCGGCAGCTTGTCGCCGGTCACGGCGCGCCAGGTTGCTGCCGCGGAGTCCTACGAACGCATTGCGCTCGATGCACGGCGCTTGATCGACGGCGACCAGGCATATATCGGTGCGATGCTGTCGCGCATTGCGCAGCGTCTCAACGCCGGCAATCATGTGCTGGCATGCACCGCCGACGGTGCCCATCTGGGCGGCGAGCGCGTGTCGTTACGGCTGGCGCAGGCAAGCGGAGATTTTCTGCGGCGTCTGTTGCCGCTGACCACGGCGCGCCGCATCGGCGTGGCCGGCGGCGACACCTCCAGCCATGCCTTGAAGGCGCTTGATATCTGGGGCCTGTCCTATCTCGGCAAACTCTCGCCCGGCGTCGCATTGTGCCGTGCGCATGCCGACGGCGAACGTGAAGACGGCATCGAACTGATGCTCAAGGGCGGCCAGATGGGCGGTGAAGATTTGTTCGACCGGCTGGCCAACGGCGTTTAGGCTTGACTAATGCGGCCAGGCGCGCGCCAGGATGCTTTTCTGCAAGGACGCGGCATCCGCAGTTCCCGCCGGCAGCGTGCCATACACGCGACCGTTGGCGGCGTCGCCGCGACTGAGCACGAAGGCTTCGGCCATCGCCGGCGGCGCGTGCTGCAGCATAAGCGCACCCTGTACCGCCAGCACCAGTTGCTGCACCAGCCGGCGCGCCAGCATTTCGCGCTGCTCCGGCGCCAGCGTCATCATCTGCTTGAGCGCATGCAACGGCGCTTGCAAGACTTCATGGCCATCGGCGACCTGCTGCAATTCGTCCAGCAGCAACAGACAGGCGTCCGGCTCGCGCTCCATTGCACGCAGCACATCGAGGCACATGACGTTGCCCGAACCTTCCCAGATCGAGTTGACCGGCGCTTCGCGATACATGCGCGCCATCGGTCCGGTTTCCACGTAGCCGTTGCCGCCCCAGACTTCCATGCACTCGCCGGTGAATTCCAGCGCACGCTTGCAGATCCAGAACTTGGCGGCCGGCGTGACGATGCGTCGCCACGCGCGTTGCAAGGGATCGGCGGGTGCTTCAAAGGCGCTTGCCAGGCGCAGCATCAGCAAGGTCGCGGCTTCGCTTTCCAGCGCCAGGTCGGCCAGCACGTTGCGCATCAGCGCTTGCTCGGCCAGATGCTTGCCGAAGGCGCTGCGATGGCGCGCATGATGGATGGCCTGGACCAGCGCATGGCGCATCAGGCCGGCGCTGCCGATCACGCAATCGAGGCGCGTGTGGTTGGCCATCTCGATGATGGTCGGGATGCCGCGTCCCTCATCGCCGACCATGACGCCGTAGGCATCTTCGAACTCGACTTCGCTGCTGGAGTTGGAGCGGTTGCCGAGCTTGTCCTTGAGGCGCTGCACCAGCACGCCGTTCTTGTGGCCGTCCGGCCGCCAGCGCGGTACGAAGAAACAGGACAGGCCGTTGTCGGTGCGCGCCAACACCATGTGGGCGTCGCACATCGGCGCCGAGAAAAACCACTTGTGACCGGTCAGTGTGTACGCCGCGCCGCGTCCGCTGCCGTTGAGAGGGCGCGCCGCGGTGGTGTTGCTGCGGACGTCGGAGCCGCCTTGTTTTTCTGTCATGCCCATGCCGATCAGCATCGAGTGCTTCTGTTCCAGCGGCAGGTCGCGCGAATCGTGCCGGCGTGAAAACAGTTTGTCGCGCAGCAGTCCGTACAAGGCCTCTTCGCTGCGCAATACCGGGATCGAGGCAAAGGTCATGGTGGTCGGGCAGAGCGACCCGGCTTCGATCTGGGCATGCAGGAAATAGCCGGCGGCGCGCGCCACGTGGGCGCCGGGCTTGCCGTCGAATTCGGGCATCCACGGCAGCGCGTGCAAGGCTTCGCGCCGCAGCAGGCCCAGCAAGGCGTGCCAGGCGGGATGGAAGTCGACGCGATCGATGCGATTGCCGACGCGGTCGTGGGTGTTCAGTTCGGGCGCGTGGCGGTTGGCCAGCGCGGCCATTTGCAAGACCTCGGCGCTGCCCAGTTCGGCGCCGTAACTGGCCAGCGCGGATGCATGCCAGCCGGCCTGCCTGTGCTGTACTCCGTGGCGCAGCGCGGTATCGGTGTCATACAGATTGAAGTCCTGCAGGTCCGGGACCTGGTTGGCGACATCGTGCGTTTTCATTGCGGCTCCTTGGGGAAGACGGAAGAACGGCGGGCGCGGACAGTGTAAGGCATGGCCGGCGCGGCAAAGCGGCGTTAGGCGTATTTGCTATAACTATATAAGTATCTTGTCGCTAGGGCTGCCCGGCACATGACAAAGACTCATATTAAAATGAGACTCCTGAAAGGATTCCTCCGACCATGCCTTATCTGACCATCGAAGACACCATCGGCAATACGCCCTTGATTCAATTGCAACGCCTCGGCGGCGAAGAAGCCAGGCGACGCAACAACATCATCCTCGGCAAGATGGAGGGCAACAATCCGGCCGGGTCGGTCAAGGACCGCGCCGCGTTGTCGATGATCCGCCGCGCTGAAGAACGCGGCCAGATCAAGCCCGGCGACACCCTGATCGAAGCCACCAGCGGCAACACCGGCATCGCGCTGGCCATGGTGGCGGCGCTGCGCGGCTACAAGATGGTCTTGCTGATGCCTGAAAACCTCAGCGAAGAACGTCGCCAGAGCATGGCCGCCTACGGCGCCAAGATCGTCCTCACGCCCAAGAGCGGGGGCATGGAATACGCGCGCGACCTCGCCGAGCAGATGCAGAAGGAAGGCCAGGGCCTGATCCTCGACCAGTTCGCCAATGGCGACAATCCGCAGGCCCACTATGAGACCACCGGTCCCGAACTGTGGCGCGACACCGAAGGCCGCATCACCCATTTTGTCAGCGCCATGGGCACTACCGGCACCATCATGGGCGTGTCGCGTTACCTGAAGGAACAGAATTCCGGGATCCAGATCATCGGCGCCCAACCGGAAGAAGGCTCGTCCATCCCGGGCATCCGCAAATGGCCGGAAGCCTACCTGCCGAAGATCTATGAAAAGCCGCGTGTCGACCAGATCGAATCGGTGAGCCAGGCAGCCGCCGAAAACATGGCGCGCAAGCTGGCGATGGTGGAAGGCCTGTTCTGCGGCATTTCCGCGGCCGGCGCTTGCGAAGTGGCATTGCGCATATCACAGCAGGTCGAGAATGCGACGATCGTGTTCGTGGTCTGCGATCGCGGCGACCGGTATCTGTCCACCGGCGTATTTCCAGCATGATTCATCTGGATGAGATGGGTTGCGGGTCTGCGGCCCTGGCACTGGAATGCTTTCCTTCGCGCCAATAAAAAACGGAGCTTACGCTCCGTTTTTTTATTCCACGCCTGGTGCTGCCGGCGAGCCTGGCTTCGGCTTGAACTGCTTGTCGCTGATGCGGAATTTCTCGCGACGATCACCCATCAGTTCGCGCAGTTCGCGGATCGACAGTTCGCTGACTTCGTGCATGCGGATCAGCAGCGACGCGCCAACCGGCAGACGGCGGTGACGAATCTTGCTGATGACCGGTGGAGCCACTTCCAACGCGCGCGATAAGGCGGCATCGTTTTTCAGATGCAGTTTCTCGATGAGCGCATCCAGCAGGTGGTTGGGATCGTAGTTGATTTGATCCGAAAGGGAATTATCGTTGATGCTATTAGGTGTAGTCATGATCGGACGTTCCATTATGCAGATGTTTATAAAGGCCTTGTTTGTGCAAGTGCATTAGTTCTTGGTAAAACTGCAAAACGTGGTTCACTAGTTTCCATCAGAGGTGCCATTCTTTTCCCACTGCAACAACACAACTCGAACCAAGGCCATCGGGATCAGTCGGTCTGACTTGCCAGCCTTCACTATTCGTTTCCATGCTCCCAACGTCGGTACTATCAAAACGCCAATGTTGACGCGCAGTACATCCGTTCAGAAAAGTCTATTACAAAATAGTTGCGAGAAATCACCTCGAATTTGTAACAGATATTAACAGGATTTTTTCTATAATTGGTGTTGTTTCTTTGATACGACAAAAGCCAGCCGATTCCAGCCCTTTAGGCCGAGATCCCGCATGGTTGCGATGTTTCGCTCGAAAATGGCGCTGGCTTCGGGGTAGGCGGCGACCGCCCGGTCGATGCTGCTTTCACGCAACAGATGCAAAATTGGAAACGGCGAGCGGTTGGTGTAGTTGTCGATATCGTCGGGCAGGGCGTCGGCGAACTGATATTGCGGATGAAAGCTGGCGATCTGAATGACGCCGTCCAGCTCCGCGTCTTCCAGCACCTGATCGGCAACATCGAGGAAGTTGTTGTAGTCGTAGAAGTCTTGCAATACGTGTGGATGAATCAGCAAAGTGGTGTCGAGCAACTCGGGATCAGCAGCCTGCAAGTGTTGCAATTCATTCAGCAGTTGCTGCGCCAGGTCGGCTTCGTTGTCGGCGTGGCTGACCACGTAGCGGATCTGTTGTTTGACGTAGACCGATTTGGCAAAGGGGCAGAGGTTCAGGCCGATCACGGCTTCGGCGACCCAAGCCTGGGTCAGGCTGATGACCGTATCGTCAGCGGGGAAAGTGGCGGTGTCCATGGCGGAATTGTCTCATGGGCGGGGTTTTCCAATCTTGCGGGAAAGCGTAGAAAAGCCCTTGAAATCGGCTATGCTTCACATCCTTCGCAAGTAATCCATTCCCCGCATCAAAAAAGAAGACCGTCATGGCGCTCAAAGCAACCATTTTCAAAGCCGATCTGCAGATCTCCGACATGGATCGGCACTACTACCAGAACCACTCCTTGACCATCGCACGCCATCCGTCGGAAACCGACGAGCGCATGATGATTCGCGTGCTGGCCTTCGCGCTCAACGCCAGCGAAGCGTTGACCTTCGGCAAGGGCCTGTCCGATGTCGAAGACCCGGACGTGGTGGCAAAGGACCTGACCGGCGCCATCGATCTGTGGATCGAAGTCGGCCAGCCCGACGACAAGCGCATCCTCAAGGCTTGCGGCCGCTCCGCACGCGTCATCGTCTACAGCTACAGCAGCGTCAGCAGCATCTGGTGGAACCAGATCGGCAGCCGCGTCGAGCGCGCCAAGAATCTCACCGTCATCAACATCGCCGCCGAAACCAGCCAGGCATTGCAAAAGCTCGCCCAGCGCAACATGCAGTTGCAATGCACGATCCAGGACGGCCAGATCTGGCTGGGAAACAATGAAGAGATGGTGCAGATCGACCCGCAGGTCATCAAGCCGTAATCGCCTCTACAAGACGGAAAACAGGCCGCGCACCGACGGCAGCGTCTCCAGTGATTTGAGACGGGACAACAGCAGCGCGCCTGTGTCCTTGCTATCGCCGCCGGCCTCCATGCATTGCATGAACTTGGTTTCGATTTCATCCTGCCGCATCGGGCATTGCGCAGTGCCGCGCGCCTGGGCCTGAAAACCTTCAATCCAATCGCCGCCACGCATCCTGAGCCGCACGTTGGCGCCTTCCGGCGCCGCCTCGCAGGCGCCTTCCAGGTTCCAGCGCGGGCCGACGGTCATCTTCACGCGCTTCATCAATGCAAGGACCCGCGGCTCTTGCAGGACCGCACCGTCCAGATGTTGCAATTCCACCGTGCCGTACAGCAAGGACACCGCAATCGCGAACGGCATGCTGAATTGCGCTTCCTGCCGTGTGGTCGGCTGGTTGTAAATCAGGTTGGCGAAGACGATTTGCGGCACGTCGCAGACAATCTCTTCGATTGCCGTCACATCGACTGCATGGCGGGAGGCGATTGCCATGACGGCATCGACCGCGGCATGCGAAGACAGGCACAGCGGAATACGCTTGATGTCGACGCCGGGCGACTCCATGAACCATTGCGCCCCCAGTTGCTCAAGCATGGCGAGGTTGAATTCGCCGTGGTTGAACAGGCCGGTAAATCCATTCCAATGTTCGAAGGCGTCATGCGGTCCGCTCGCACCTTGTGCGGCGAGCAGGGCGGTGACGACGCCGGCTTCCGCCGCGCGGCCTGCCATCAGCGCCTTGGCATCGGTGCCGAAACAGGCCTTCATGCCACCCGTACCGGCTACTGCGAGTCCCAATGCCGATGCCGTCTGGCGACGATCCAGCTTGAGTAGCCAGGCCGCCGCCGCACAGGCGCCGATCGGTCCCAGTACGCCGGTGGTCCACCAGCCGTGGTCATAGAGAACGCTGTTGGTCGCGGCGCCGATGACGTATTCGCATTCGGAACCGACAATGAACGCGGTCAGCAGATCGGCACCGGAGGCATTGCGCTTTTGCGCGACCGCAATGGCGGCAGGGGCGATCACGGCCGAACCGTGGACGAAGCCGGCATAACAATTGTCGTCAAAGTCGAGTGCGTGCGCCGCCGCGCCGTTGACGAACGCCGCCGCCGGTGCGGAGAACAATTGATGACTTCCCACTACCGCAGCGTCGCCACGTGAACAGGCATCGACAGCAATGGCGCGCGCCGTACGCGCGATTGTCGTCGTCGCGCCGGCAAAGGCGACGCCTATCGTATCGATCAGGCAATTGGCGGCAATGCCGCGCACGGATACAGGAATATTGCGCGCGGCATGGTCGGCGTGCAGGCTGCAGATCCAGTCGGCCAGCCGGTTGATGGCGCTAGGGTGAGTCATGTGTGACGCTGTTTCATTGGCGGGGAACGTAGAGAGGTTGCCTGCCCGATGCGATTCCGGAGAACGGCATCGCGTCGGGCATGGCCACCCGGAAGACCGGCGTTGCCGCCTTACTCCGGCAGCGCGCCGGCCGGGGCGCCCAGCCACTTCTTCGACATCTCGTCGATGGCGCCGTTGCTCTTGGCCTCGCGGATGATCTCGTTGAGTTTGGCGACCAGTTGCGGCTCGCCCTTGAGCACGCCGATGTAGCACGGCGAATTGGACAGGATCACTTTCAGATCCATGCTCACCGATGGATCCTTGGTCTTGATCGTGGCAGCCACCGCCGTGCCGGTCGCAAACATCTGCGCCTGGCCGGCGAGGAAGGCCGAGACCGTGCCGTTGTTGTCTTCGAAGCGCTTGATCACGGCGCCCGGCGCCAGGCGCGAGAGTTCTTCGTCCTGCATTGAACCGCGCGTGACGGCGATGACCTTGCCGGTGAGCTCGCTGTAATTCTTCGCGATGATGTCCTGCTTGCCGAAGACGGCGTCAAAGAATGGCGCATAGGCGATGCTGTAGTCGATGACCTTTTCACGCTCGGGCGTTTTGCCGAGTGAAGAAATGGTCAGGTCGGATTTCTTGGTCTGCAGGTAGGCGACGCGATTCGGGCCGGTGACGGGGATCAGTTCCAGTTTGACGCCGAGTTTCTTGGCGACCAGCGTCGCCATGTCGATGTCGTAACCGCGCGGTGTCATGTCGGTGCCGACCGAGCCGTAGGGCGGATAGTCGGTTGGCACGGCGACGCGGATGACCTTGCGCGCGAGGATGGTGCTCAGGGCGTCCTCCGCCATGGCGTTACCGGAAACAGTACAGGCGGCAGCGACGGAGACGGCAATCAGGCTAAGCAGGAGGGAGCGGCGTTTCATTTCGATATCCTTTCAATTGAAGTCATTCATGAAGTGAGGGTAGTGCTGAAGCGATTGCGTGAGCTTGTGCGAGCTTGCACAGGCGTTGCGATGAGTATCATTTGTCGTTCTTGCGCGCGCGGGGTTTGGATACGCGGGGCAGCTCGGTTTCTTCCGCGCCCCACCATTCGCCCATGCTCCACAGATTCTTTTCCGTCTCCGACACCGAGGCCTTGACGTCGACCTTGGACGTCGCCGCCATCAGCGCGACCAGGATTTCGCTGACCAGAAACGCAGGAACCAGCGTGTCGAAGAAGGAGGCGTTCTGTTTGCCGACCAGGATGGTCTCGGTCGCCATGCGTGCAATCGGCGAACTGTCGCTGTCGGTGATGGCGATCAGCTTGACGCCGGCTTTGGCCAGATGCCCGGCAATCGATATGGCGCGCCGCGAGTAGGGCGCGATGCAGCAGACGAACAAGGCGTCTTTGGGCCCGGCCTGATGCATGACCTTCATCATGCCGCTTTCACCGGCGCCGTCAATGAGCGTGATGTTCTTGGCGAAATATTCGGAGACGTGGGAAAACTGAAACGCCACAGGAAACGACGAACGCAGTCCCAGGCAATAGATGGTGCGCGACGATGACAATATTTTTACGGCACGCACAATCGCAGCCAATGTGTCGGCGCTGCACAGCGCCTGGATATGGGCGATGGCGTTGTTGGCGACGTCGAGCGCGAGCGCGGTTTCGCCGATCTTCTGATTCAGTTCGACCAGCCCATGGGCGCGCTGGCTGTAGCCGTTGCCGCGCGACCGCAGATTGTTCTTGAACACTTCGCGGATGTCGTCATAACCTTCCATACCGAGGAACTTGGCCAGGCGCGTCATCGTTGATGGCGGGATGCCGGCCAGCCGCGCCTGTTCGCGCATGGACATCACGGCAACTTCGTGCGGATGATCGAGCACGAAGCCGGCCGCCAGGCGTACTTGCCGCGGCAGGCTGTCGAAACATTGCTTGATATGCAGCACCAGCGCTTGCTGCGTCCGGAAGGACTCGGACGGCTTTGGCGAGGTTGATGAGGCTTGAGTCACGAGGATGCTCCGCAATCAGGATGTGCAGGGCATCAAGCAACATATGTGCCAATATTTTTTGCAAATGATTCAAATGAATCATTTTTGCGACGCAATTCAGCGTTCAAAAAAATCGCTGCGCAGGAGCGGTTTGATTTCGGTGATTCAAAAATACGCGTTGGCGTGAATCAAAGCGAATCAAAACATATGGCTGAGGAAGGCGATGCGTCGGCATGTCCATCGCCAAAGCGCCATGATGGACATGCGGAAGACGTTGCAATGCGTCGCTTTGGGGCGGGCTTAGTTGCTTTGGTTGGCTCAATTGCCCGGATGCAGTTCCTTGAGGATGTCGAGGAAGAGATCCGCACGATACGTTGACGGACGAGAGGTTTCGGTGACCGCGCAGATCTGATGATGATAGGAGGGGCTGTTGCTTTTCGCCCTGAGTGCATAGCGCTTGCCCAGCAGCTGGACGTAGTGCACCGGCAAGATGCCCAGATAGCAGCCGGTTGCCACCAGCAAGCCGATGGCTTCCAGTCCGCCGGCATCCGGTCCGCGCGCATAGCTTTCCGTGGCCAGCGCCTGATCGACATAAGGGTGCGGCCGGTAGACCAGCGGCAGATCGTCGGCGCCGCGCTTCGGCTTTTTCGCAGCGGTATACACACGATGGGTTTCTGCGAACAAGGGCAGGTAACTGAATTCGCCTTCGCGCGGATACTTGCCGCGGATCGCGATGTCGACGCGGTGTTCGCGCAGCGCCTGATTGAGATCGGGGAAGGTCATGACGCTGATTTCCGGCCGCACGTTGGGGGCGCGCTCGCGCAGGATGGCGAGCGCTTCCGGAATCTTGCAGTCGGGATGCGTCAGCGTGTGTTCGACGATGCCGATCGACAGCGAACCTGACAGCACGCCGTGCACGGCATCGATTTCAGAACGGATCCGTTCCAGCGAGCGCAGTGCATCGGAGGCCAGCTTGAGCGCCACTTCGCCCTCCGGCGTCAGCTTGAAACCGGCAGGGCCGCGTTCGCACAGGCGCACACCGAGGCGCTCTTCCACTTCGCGCACGTGGCGGCTGATGGACGCCTTGGACATGTGCAGGCGCTTTTCCGCCGCTGCGAATCCGCCGGCCTGAGCCGCATTGCAAAACACCCGCAGAGAGCGCAGGTCGCGTTCGTCAAAGTCCAACTGGATCATGATTGCCTGCCGGGAAGGTAAGTGGAAAGCCAAAATACAAGGTATTGAATTTCAAGACTATACCTGCAAAACAATCATTTTTTATTATCCGGCTTGCTTGCTAGAGTCCATTGATCAAATCCGTTTGGCCGTGTCGGCACATCCGCTGGCTCCGATCTTGCATGGACATCGGTTTGCTTCTTCACCACACATTTCGTCAAAGGATCCACGTTCATGGAACAACTTACCGTCACGCCGCGCACCGGCCACAAAACATTGTTGTATTCGGAACTGGTCACCGACATGAGCAATCTGAAGGCCGACATCGCTATCCTCGGCGTGCCGTTCGGTTCTGCTTACACGCCACGTCAGTTCACCAACGACCAGAGCAATGCGCCGCAGGCGATCCGTGATGTCACCGACCGCATCGTGCGCGCGCCGGAACATTACGATTTCGACATTGACGGCCCGCTGCTGCAAGGCCGCAACGACATCCGTTTCGTTGATTGTGGCGACGTGCTGCCGGACCTCGCCGTACCCGGCGATCATCAGCGCCGCGCTGAACTGGCGATCCGGCAAATCTTGCGCGGCGGCGGCATGCCGATCGTGCTGGGCGGCGATCACGGCATCACCAATCCAGTGTTGCGCGGCTTTGATGAAGTCGGGCCGGTGACCATCGTGCACATCGATGCGCATCTGGATTGGCGCGACGAAGTCAACGGTGTGCGTGATGGCTTGTCGAGCGTGATACGCCGCGCCTCCGAACTGCCGTTCGTCAAACACATCGTGCAGATCGGTTTGCGCGCGCAAGGCAGCGGGCGACCTGCGGATTTTGAAGCGGCCAAGGCCTGGGGCGCCGACCTGATCTCGGCTTACGAATTGCACGACATCGGCATGGACGCGGTGCTGGCGCGCATTCCCGACGGCGGCAACTACTATCTGACAATCGACGCCGACGGTCTCGATCCGACCATCATGCCGGCCGTCGACGGCCCGGCGCCCGGCGGCGTGAACTTCGTGCAGGCACGCAAGCTGATCCACGGATTGGTGAAGAAGGGACGTGTGGTCGGCATGGACATCGTTGAAATCCAACCGATCAAAGACAACGCCAGCAAACTGACTTGCGTCACCGCCGGCCGCCTGATCGTCAATCTGATCGGCGCGACGATACGCGCCGGTTATTTCGACAAGAAGGACAAGGCGTAATCAATCCGAGTTACTTCACTCCATCTATTCACTGAGGCTTTCATGGAACACACGCGCATTCGCAGATTCAATACCAAAGATACTTATCCCGAACAAAACATCGACAACGATTTGTGCCAGGCAGTTGTCGCGCGCGGCACCACCGTGTTCTTGCGCGGCCAGATCGGCCAGAACCTGGATACCTCGGAAAGCGTCTGCATCGGCGACGTCAAGGGACAGACCGAGCAGGCGATGTACAACATCGACATGTTGCTCAAGGAAGCCGGCGGCAAGCTCGAGCACATCTGCAAGGTGACGATTTATATCTCCGATCCACGCTATCGCGAAGACGTGTATCGCGTGGTGGGGCGTTGGCTCAAAGGGGTGTTTCCAGTGTCGACCGGTATTGTCGTGAGCGCGTTTGCGCGGCCGGAATATCTGGTGGAGGTGGATGCGACGGCGGTGATTCCTGATTGATCAATCAGCAGCAGCGCGTTGTTCGATCCGTGCGAGCAGTCGTTGCCCATCCGCGCTGTTGAACCAGGCGGCATGTCCAAGGTAATAAGCGTCGTAGGCCAGTGCGGCATTGTTGGCCGAGCGTGTAATCCCGTGGAAATAGGCCAGCTCGGCCAGCGCGAATTCCGCATGCACCAGCGGCAACAAGGCCGCCAGCGCCAGCCATTGGCGCGAGCTCAGCGGCAGCACCAGATGGTAGCCGTCTAGCAATGCATCGAGCAGGTCGGGATGGACTGCGTCGGTCTTGCCTTCCTGGATCGCCAGCCATTCGATGACGTTGCGCTCGATCGCGGTTGCCAGGTCGTGCAGCGCACAGGTGCGGTCGCTAAGGCCGAAATCGAGGATGGTCTCGACGCCCGCCGCCGCACTGCGATCGGTCCACAGCAGGTTGGACGCGTGCCAGTCGTTGTGAGTCCACAGCGGCGTCAACTCATCCAGATAAGGCAGCAGCCGCGCGTGGAACGGCAGCAGCGTGCCGGCAGCTTCGCCGCGCCAGTCGCGCTCCTTCAGATAGTCGGCAATCGCCGGGTAACGCTCGATGTAGCGTTGTAGCGCGGGCAGCGGATCGGGCTGCGAAAAAATCGTGAAACTGGATACCAGCGTCCGCGCCTTGCGCGCCGGCGCGGCGTAGTCCTGCGCGGCCAGATGCAAGCGCGCCAGCGCCTTGCCGGCTTCATGCGCATGCACGCTGCTGCTGAACGGCGTCCATGACACCGCGTCGCGATACAGGTCGACGCCGGAGGCGACGCCATGCACTTCATAGGTCCAGTGATCGTCGGTGAAGGCGGTGGCGCCGTCGGATGTCGTGAGCACTTCGCTGACGGCGATGCCGCGACTGCGGAGGTGATTGATGAAACCGTGTTCTTCGCTCAGGCCGGCGACGTCGCGCACCGACACATGATGGCGCTTGACGAACACGTCCATGATCGAGGTCGTCATCACGCAACCCGCGGAAAAAGGACGCGGGCTATGCCACACCAGCCGCTTCGGCACGCCGGCTTGCGGATAATGCAGCAGGACGCGCGCCACTTCGGCCGAGGTCAGCGCCGGCCAGTCCGATATCACGGCGTCGGCATTCATGCCGTGGCTCAGTACGCGGGTCAGGTGATGGGAGGCGGCTTCCATGGCTTGGTTTGGGCTTGGTGGCGACTCAGAAGTCGTACTGCACCGACAGGCGCGCCAGACGCGGCGCACCGAGGTGCAGGTAGCTGTCGCCGAGCGACTCGCCGGTGTCTTTCCAGTAGCGCTTGTCGAACACGTTGTCGACCGTCAGGCGCACGGTGGTCGGATGGCCGCCCATCCTGGTCTGGTAACGCAGGCCGGTGTTGAAGATGTGATACGACGGCACTGTTGCGCTGCCGTCGCGCGTGGCGCTCTTGCTGCCGCTGTACAGCCAGCTGCCTTGCAGGTTCAGGCCGGGCAAGGCCGCCAGCGCATAGTCGGCATACAGCGCACTGCGCAGGCGCGGCACGTTGACGGCTTGCTTGTCGTCGTATGCCGGCGTGCCGGTACCGTCCGCGCGCGCCTGGATGAAGGCCAGGCTGGCGGCGAGGCGCAATTGCTTCGTCACGTTGCCGGCGGCGCCGAGTTCGAGGCCGGTATGCGTCTGCTTGCCCTGCTGGACATACTTGAAGCCGCCCGCGCCGTCCGGTTGCGGATACTCGTAAGCCTTCTTCATGCGGAAGATCGCGGCAGTGAAACTCAGGTCCTTGTTCCAGTCGTACTTGATGCCGGTTTCCAGTTGACGCGCCACTGACGGCGGCAGGATGGTCGGGTAGTTGGTCTGCCAGAACGCCGCCGCCGTGCCCATGCTCAGTGTCTCGGCGTAGCTGCCGTAGAGCGACATGTTGACTTGCGGTTTATAGATCAGCGCAAGTTGCGGCAAGAATTGGTTGCGGTCGGTGTCGCGCGTGGTGGCGCCGGTCGCGGCGTAGGTTTTTTCCTTCAGCCAGACCTGGCGGCCGCCTGCCAGCACTTCCCAGCGTTCGCCGAACTGCACGCGGTCGGTGAACAGCATCGCCTGCTGGCGGCTGTCCAGGTTACGGTACGAGGCCGGGATATCGGCGCCCGACGGCGCCAGGGGCGCAGCGGCCGGGCTGTAGATGTTGCCGGTGCCGACCGGGATAGAAATGCCGTCCGACTTGTCGATCACGCGGCGCGACATGGTCAGGCCCAGCGTCAGGCCGTGCCTGAGGGCGCCCATGTTGAACTTGCCTTGCACGACCGCTTGCGCCTCGTCGTTGCGACGGGTGTCGTCCGGGCTGCGATAGTCGTACACGTCGTAGTCGCCGTTGGCCGCGAAGGTCGGCGAGAACACGGTGGCGACATTGCTGCCGTAAGGGAAGGCCAGGTAGTCGTCGATCACCGCGCGGCTGCGACCGGCCGTGATGTAGCCGCGCCAATTGTCGTTGAATTCCAGGTCGAAGCGGGTATTGAAGTTGAGCGAATCGATGCGCACCGGTTGCACCCAAGGCTGCGGCGACAGCATCGTCTTCGGCGAGACGCCGGACGGCACCGTGGTGCCGCCCAGCAGCTGATAGCCGGCGACCGATTTCTGCGCCTTCTTCTGATATTCGATGTTGAAGGCGAGACGCGCTTTCGAGCTGATGTCCCACGCCGCCGCCAGCGAGGCGAAGTCGCGATAGCCGTTGCTGTAGTCGACGTAGGAATTGATGTCTTCGTGCGCGGCGTTGACGCGCAGGCCGAATTGTTTATGCTCGCCGAACAGCACGCCCAGGTCGGTCGACAGGTAGCGCGAACCGTTGGAGTCGGTGCCGAGCATGACCGAGCGCACGTCGGCCGGACGCTTGGTCACGTAATTGACCAGGCCGCCGGCGTTGAGCACGCCGCCTTGCAGGCCGGCCAGGCCCTTGATGATTTCGACCTGTTCCTTGTTTTCCAGCGCGATGTTCTGTTCGCCGACCGCCGACAGGCCGTTGATGCGATAACCGCTCGCCAGATCCAGCGGAAAGCCGCGCACGCTGATATTTTCGTAGTAACCGACCGGCGCATAGTTTTCGCCGATGCTGGCGTCGTTCTTGATGACGTCGCTGAGCAGGCGCGCCTGCTGGTCTTTCAGTTGCGCTTCGGTGATCACCGAGACCGAGGCCGGCGTGTCCAGCAGGGGCGTTTCGCCGAAGCCGGCAATGCCCGATGTACGTGCGCGATAAACGTCGGTGCGCGTCGCTTCGGCGCTGACGTTGATGGCCGGCAGCGTGCCGGCGTCAGTGCCTTCTTCGGCGAAGGCAGCAGGCGCGACGCTGGCCAGCGTCAGGGAAATGGCGAGGGGAGAGAAGCGTTTCATCGGTCT
Organism: Herbaspirillum lusitanum; assembly: GCF_026127345.1. Classification (NCBI taxonomy): domain Bacteria; kingdom Pseudomonadati; phylum Pseudomonadota; class Betaproteobacteria; order Burkholderiales; family Oxalobacteraceae; genus Herbaspirillum; species Herbaspirillum lusitanum. The sequence continues at coordinate 386,073 of NZ_QXFG01000003.1, forward strand.
TGCGGTCGGTTTCTGAGTGGAGCGTGTAGCGCGGGGGGAGAGTCTGGCCGCTTATTTTGCGCGCGCGGTGCGCACGGCACGGGCCAGGTCGATCACCGACATGGCGTAGAAATAGCTGCGGTTGTACTGCGTGATCGCAAAGAAATTATTAGTCGCCAGCCAATGGTCAGTCGGCGCATCGCCGTTCTGCAGGTCGACCAGCCCGAAGCGCAGGCCGGCCGGCAGTTCGCTGCCGGAGACCACGCCTGCGGCACGCAATTCGTCGGGGCTGAACTTGGCTTCCAGGCCCTGGTTGATCAGGTTGTCGATCTTGCCGGCGTCGGTGACGGTGGCGGGGAACACGGTCGGTTCGCCGCGCTGCCAGCCGTGGATCTTGAGGAAATTGGCGACGCTGCCGATGGCGTCGACCGGCGAGCTGCGCAGGTCGATCTTGCCGTTGCCGTCGAAATCGACGGCGTACTGGCGGATGCTGCTCGGCATGAATTGCGGCCAACCGATGGCGCCGGCGTAGGAGCCCAGCAACGAGAACGGATCGATGTTGGATTCGCGCGCGAACAGCAGCGTGTTTTCCAGCTCGCCGCGGAAGAACGCCATGCGGGCGTCGCGGTTGGCGGTCTTGGGATAATCGAAGGCCAGCGTGGTGATGGCGTCGAGCACGCGGAAGTTGCCGGTGTTGCGACCGTAAACGGTCTCCACGCCGATGATGCCGACGATGATTTCGGCCGGCACGCCGTATTGCGCTTCGGCGCGCGACAGGGCCAGTTCATGCTCGTTCCAGAAGTCGACGCCGGCGTTGATGCGTTTCGGTTCGACGAAGCGCGCGCGATAGGCTTGCCAGTTCTTCGGTTTGCCGCTCGGCGCAGGCTTGATCAGCTGGATCGCGGTGTCGATGTAGCGGGCCTTGTTGAACAGCGCTTGCAGTGCTGCCTTGTCGAAGCCGTTGCGGGCGACCATGTCGTCGATGAAATCGTTGACTTCCTTCCACTGGCTGAAATTGGCGAACTCGCCGTCATCGGCCGGGGCGGCTTTCTTTTTCGGCTTGGCTTGCCTGGCGTTTTTGGCTTTCGTGTTGCTGCTTTTGCTCTTGTCCGTCTGGTTCTTGCGGGTCGTCGATTCCGCATGGACCGCCGCAGGGATCAGGCAGGCAAGGGAGAGAGCGGACAGGCCGAGCAGGCGAAGCAAACGAAGGCAGGGTTTCATTGACATGGATGGCGCAGCGCTGCGCGTAAATTAACTCGGTAAGGTGGCTGACAGCCAAGTCGGCCAGTATACATGATCGGCCGGGCGGTCCGGCCGCCGCCCACTCTGCCCCGATCGCTTGGATGTACACTAGCGGGACAGGTCACAGATGCCACGAGACACTCCCGCACGGGAAGAACAAAGCAAAGATAACAATGACGACTGCTTTTTATACGCATGCCGACTGCCAGCGCCACGAGATGGGCGACTGGCATCCGGAGACGCCGCTGCGCCTTCAGGCCATCGAGGATCAACTGATCACCAGCCGCATCGACCAGTTCCTGGAACGACGCGATGCGCCGCTGGCTGACGTCGCCGACATCGAGCGCGTGCACACCGCCAACGCGGTGGCGCTGATCCGCGACAATGCCGGGGCACTTGCTCTGGCGCAGGACAACCTCGCTCACTATCCGCTGGACGGCGACACATCGATCAACCGGTACAGCTGGAACGCCGCCTTGCGTGCGGCCGGCGCTGCCGTCGCCGCGACCGACGCGGTGATCGCCGGCGAGCTGGAAAACGCCTTCTGCTCGGTGCGTCCTCCCGGACATCACGCCACGCCGACCACGCCGATGGGTTTTTGCCTATTCAACAACGTCGCCATCGCGGCACGCCACGCCATCGACGTTCATGGTCTGGAGCGCGTGGCCATCGTCGACTTCGACGTGCATCACGGCAACGGCACCGAGGCGGCATTCAAACATGATCCGCGCGTGCTGATGGTGAGTTTCTTCCAGCATCCGTTCTATCCGTTCAGCGGAGCCGATCCGGCCGAGCCGCACATCCTCAACGAGCCGTTGCCGGCGTATACCGCGGGCAACGTGGTGCGCCAGCTGGTGACCGACAAGTGGCTGCCGGCTTTGCATGCACACCAGCCGCAGATGATCTTCATCTCGGCCGGCTTCGACGCCCATCGCGAAGACGACATGGGGCAGATGGCGCTGGTGGAGGCCGACTACGCCTGGATGACGAAGCAGATCATGGACGTGGCGCGACAGCACGCGCGCGGCCGCATCGTGAGTTGCCTGGAGGGCGGTTACAACCTGTCGGCTTTGGGCCGCAGCGTGGTGGCCCATCTCAAGGTGCTGGCCGACCTCGACTGAGTCAGGCTAGCGCTTCCAGACGATCGTAAGCGGCAACAATGGCGTCGGCCACGGCGCGCACGCGGGCGGTGCGGTTGAGGTCGCTGTGCAGCACCAGCCACATGTCGTACGGTTCGGCGCGCTCGGGCCAGAGCCGCACCAGTTGCGGCACCGTGTCGGCCATGTAGGTCGGCAACTCGCCGATGCCCAATCCCGCCGCCACCGCTTCGAGCAGCATCAATCCCGAACTCACTTCCATCGCCACGCGTGCATTGGCGGTCGATTCGCCGCAGATGGTGTCGATCTGCGACGCATAGATCGCACGCTGGTAAATCACCACGTCATGTCCCGCCAGCGCGGTGCCCGGTTGCGGCAGGCCGTGCTTCTTGATGTAGCTCCTGGAGGCGTACAGGCCGAGCGCCAGTCGCTTCAGGTGGCGTGAAATCAGATCGGGACTGGTCGGGCGCAGGCTGCGCACGGCCAGGTCGGCTTCGCGCCGGGTCAGGTTGGAGACTTGCGTCGAGGTCGTCAGCACCACCCGGATTGCCGGATGATCGGCCGCCAGTTGCTGCATGGCCGGCATCAATACATGCTTGGCCATGGTGTCGGTGGCGGCGATGCGCACCACGCCGCACAGGCGCTCGTCGATGCCTTGCATCTGGCGTTGCAACTGGTCGGCGGCCGTTTCCATCTTCTCGACCGCAGACACGGCCAGATCGCCTGCGGGCGTCGCCACATAGCCGGCCGGCGTGCGCAGGAACAGCCGTGCTCCCAGCGATTTCTCCATCGCGTTGAGGCGGCGGCCGACCGTGGCCTGGTCGATCTGCAATTGTTCGGCGGCGCCGCGCAGGGTGCCGGCGCGCTGTATCGCCAGAAAAATACGGGCGTTGTCCCAATCCATGATGGCTTCCTGCAAGGTAATTGTTGATGCAAATTTGCATCAGAGTGCCGAGATTATGCTTATTTATTGCATTGCGCAAGAAGCTTAGAATGGCATCCTTGCTCGCATTCCCTTTGGATTCCCGGGGGATTGCCGGGTGGCAACCCTATCGAAAGAGAAGTGCTTCCATGTCTACACAATGTCCTGCGCCGGCCGGCGCAATCACTGCGATTCCACACAAGACTGATGCTCATGTCGGCTTGCTGCCGCTGGTGACACTGGCCATCGGCTTCGTCATGGCGATGCTCGACGTCACCGTGGTCAACGTCGGCTTGTCGTCGATTGAAAAAAGCCTGGCCACGCCGCTCAGCATGCTGGTCTGGATCGTCGACGGCTATACGCTGAGCTTCGCCGCCATGCTGCTGGTCGGCGGCGCGCTGGCCGATCGCTACGGCGCCAAGAATATCTACCTGCTCGGCCTGGTGCTGTTCGTGGTCGCTTCGCTGCTGTGCGGCGCCGCGCCCAACGGCGGCATGCTGGTTGCCGCGCGCCTGTTGCAAGGCCTGGGTGCAGCGTTCTTCATGCCGAGTTCGCTGAGCCTGCTGACCCATGTCTATGAAGACGACCGCGTGCGCGCCCGCATGCTGGGCGTCTGGTCGGCCACGGTCGGCGGCGCGGCGGCGGTCGGCCCGCTGGTCGGCGGCATCCTGATCCATTCGTTCGGCTGGCGCAGCGTCTTCCTGATCAACGTGCCGGTCGGCCTGCTCGGCCTGTACATGGCGGTCAAGATGATTCCGTCGGTGGAGCGGCACGTGCGCGCGTTGACCATCGCCAGCCATTTCCTCGGCGTGCTGATGCTGGCGGCCTTGAGTTTCGTGCTGATTGAAGGACCGGTCTACGGCTGGACATCGCTGCCCATCGCGACCGCCGTGGTGGTGACGATGCTGGCGTTCGGCACGCTGGTGCAGCGCGAGCGCAGCGGTTCGGCGCCGCTGCTGCCGCGTGCGCTGTTCGCCACGCCGCAGTTCGCGGCCGCCAACGGCATCGGCTTCCTGATCAACTTCGGCGTCTACGGACAGTTCTTTTTCCTGGCGCTGTTCCTGCAGCAGGCGCGCGGCGCCGATGCGCTGCAGACCGGTTTGCAGATGCTGCCAATGATGGCGGTGATCTTCATCGGCAACCTGAACTCAGGCCGCATGACGGCGCGTTTCGGACCGCGTTTGCCGCTGCGCCTGGGCCTGACGGTCGGCGCGGTGTTTTCTGCGGTGCAGATCGGGCTGACGCCGGAGACGCCTTACTGGATGCTGGCGGTGGCCGGCGCGCTCGCCAACCTCGGCATCAGCACCGCCATCCCGGCCATGACTACCGCCGTGATGCAGGTGGCCGGCAAGGGCCACGCCAACAGCGCCGCCGCCGCGCTCAACGCCAATCGCCAGATCGGCGCGCTGGTCGGCGTGGCGCTGATGGGCGCGATCCTGCACAGCTTCGGCAACTGGATTACGCGCATCGTGCTGGCCTACGGCGTGGTGGCCATCGTCTACGCGCTGGCGCTGGTGCTGGTGTTGCGTTACGTCAATGCACGCTCGGCGGCGAGTACGGCCGCGGCCGTTCCGGCCGGGGAGTAAGTTACTGAGCAAGTACGGAGCAAGTTGCGGAATAAGTCGCCGAACAGGAGGAATCGGCACCTTCGCCGACCTTCTTTTTAGGGGCAAACGGGCCGCAGGCCGTAAAATAGCGGCTTATTTTGCAAAAAGAAGAATTCCGCATGTCTATTCAATGGTTCCCAGGTCACATGAACGCCGCCCGCAAGAAGGCGGCGGAGGCGATGGAAAAGGTCGACCTGGTCATCGAGGTGGTGGATGCCCGCCTGCCGCAGGCCAGCTGCAATCCCATGATCGAGCAGATCCGCCTGTTTCGCCAGCGGCCCTGCCTGAAGATCCTCAACAAGAGCGACCTCGCCGATCCGGGCGTCACACAAGCCTGGATCGCGCACTACAACAGCCAGAAGAACGTCAACGCCGTCGCGCTCAGCTGCAAGAAGCCGAGCGACGTCGCCAAGGTGCCCAAGCTGGCGCTGGCGCTGGCGCCGCATCGCGGCACGCCGCTCAAGCCCTTGCGCATGATGATCATGGGCATTCCCAACGTCGGCAAGTCGACGCTGATGAATGCGCTGCTCAAGAAGCGCGTGGCCGCCGTCGGCGACGAGCCGGCCGTGACCAAGACGCAGCAGCGTCTTTACCTCGGCAACAACATGGTGCTGATCGACACGCCCGGCATGCTGTGGCCGAAGATCCAGCATCCCAGCGACGGCCTGATGCTGGCTGCCAGCCACGCGATCGGCAGCAACGCGCTGATCGAGGAAGAGGTAGCGACTTTCCTCGCCGACGAACTGCTCAAGCGTTATCCGCACCTGCTGGCGGCGCGTTACGGTTTCAAGACCGACGGCATGGATGGCGTGGCGGTGGTGGAAGGGGTCGCCATCAAGCGCGGCTTCCGCCTCAAGGGCGGCGACTTCGACTTTGAAAAGGCGGCGCATACTTTCCTGCAGGATTATCGCACCGGCGCGCTCGGACAAATCACGCTGGAGACGCCCGCCACGCGCGCCGCCTTGCTGGCCAATTACCAGGCCGAGCTGGCGATCGCAGCAGCGGAAGAAGCCGCGGAACTGGCGGCCATCGCCGCCGAGGAAGCGGAAAAGAATCGCGGCCGCCCCGAATGACGGAGCGGAGGGCGGGCAGCGAAACGGCTTGCGTGTGCGGTATGTGCTGAACTGCTGAACTGCCGGCGCGACGGCGCAGACATGCAAACAAAAAGGGCGGGACCTCGTGGAGGTCCCGCCCTTTTTTTTGCCGTGCCGGCGGTCGCCGGTGCGGCAGCGGCTATCGCCGGATTACCAGGAAGTGACGACCGAGTTCTTGTACTTCTCGATCACGAACTTCTTGATTTCCGGGCTGTGGTAAGCCTTGACCAGCTTGGCGACCCAAGGCTTGTCCTTGTCTTCGACGCGCACGGCGATGACGTTGACGTAAGGGCCCTTGGCGGCTTCGATGGCGATGCCGTCCTTGGTTGGCGACAGGCCTGCGGATTCAGCGAAGTTGCCGTTGATGGCGGCGGCGTCGAAGTCATCCAGCGAGCGTGGCAGTTGCGCCGCGTCCAGTTCGATGATCTTGACCTTCTTCGGATTGTCGACGATGTCCAGCGGCGTCGCCTTCAGGCCGGCATCGGCCTTCAGCTTGAGCACGCCTTGCGCCTGCAGCAACAGCAGTGCGCGGCCGCCATTGGTAGGGTCGTTAGGGATACCGACGCGGGCGCCGTTCTTCAGGTCGTTGAGCGACTTGATCTTCTTCGAGTACACGCCCATCGGGAAGGTGATGGTGGTGCCGACGCTGACCAGTTTGTAGCCGCGGTCCTTGACTTGCGCATCCAGGTACGGTTGGTGCTGGTAGCTGTTGGCATCCAGATCGCCGGCGGACAGGGCCGCGTTCGGCTGGATGTAATCGCTGAATTCAACGATCTGCAGCTTCAGGCCGTCTTTCTCGGCGATCTTTTTGACTTGTTCCAGAATTTCAGCGTGCGGGCCGCCGGTGGCGCCGATCTTGATCGGCTTGTCTTGCGCCAGGACCGGTGCGGACACCAGGCCTGCAACCACGCCCAGACCTGCGAAAAATTGGATTAATTGACGACGATTCATTGTTTCCCTCTCTCTTCGATAGCAGCAGCGGATAGCTGCATTATTTTTTACGCCTGGACCTGTTCTTAACGATGGCTCAGACGACGTACCAGGACATCGCCCAGTGTTTGCACCAATTGCACAAATACGATCAGGATCAGCACCACCGCCAGCATTACTTCCGGCAGGAAACGCTGGTAGCCGTAGCGGATGCCGAGGTCGCCCAGGCCGCCGCCGCCGATCGCGCCGGCCATGGCGGAATAGCCGACCAGGCTGACGAAGGTGATCGTAAGACCCGCGACGATACCAGCAAACGCTTCAGGCACCAATACCTTGTAAATGATTTGCCAGGTGGTCGCGCCCATGGCTTGCGCGGCTTCGACCAGGCCGTGGTCGACTTCGCGCAAGGCGGTCTCGACCAGGCGCGCGATGAACGGCGCCGAAGCGATGGTCAGCGGCACGATCGCTGCGGCGGTGCCGATCGAGGTGCCGACGAAGAAGCGCGTGAACGGGATCACGGCGACCAGCAAAATGATGAAGGGAGTCGAACGCACGGCGTTGACCAGCAGGCCGGCGATGCGGTTGAAGGCGACATTGGGCAGGATGCCCTTGCGTTCGGTCAGGTGCAGCGCGATGCCCAGCGGCACGCCGAAGACGGCGCCGAGCAGGCCGGAGATGCCGACCATCATCAGCGTTTCGCCGAACGAGCTGATGAAGAGATCAATCAGTTCAGATGACATGGTTCAGCTCCTCCACCACGACGCCTTGCGCACGCAGGTAATCCATTGCATTGGTAATGTTCTCGGCGGTGCCGTTGGCGAGGATCGCCAGCGAACCGAAGGCCTGGCCCTGGATCTCGTCGATCTGGCCGTGCAGGATGTTGAAGTCCAGGTTGAAGCGGCGCACCGCTTCCGACAGATGCGGCTGGTCCACGCCCGAGCCGGTGAAGGCGAAGCGGAACAGGTGATCCGTACCCGAACCTGCTTCGGTATTGGCCAGACGCGCGCGCAGACGCTCCAGCACGCCCTTGGGTAGTTCGTGGGCGATCACGTCGCCGATCAGGGCGCGCGTGACTTCATGTTTCGGTTCGCGGAACACGTCCAGCACTTCGCCCTGTTCGATGACCTCGCCGGCTTCCATCACGGCGACGCGGTCGCAGATCACCTTGATGACTTCCATCTGGTGCGTGATCAGGACGATGGTCAGCCCCAGTTCCTTGTTGATCTTGCGCAGCAGCTCGAGAATCGAGCGCGTGGTTTCCGGATCGAGCGCCGAGGTGGCTTCGTCCGACAGCAATACCTTGGGATCGTTGGCCAGGGCGCGGGCGATGCCGACGCGCTGCTTCTGGCCGCCGGAGATTTGCGCGGGGTAGCGATCCTTCAGCGCGGTCAGGCCCACCAGTTCCAGCAGCGGTTCGACCTTTTTGGCGATCTCGGCCTTGGACAGGCCGGCCAGTTCCAGCGGCAGCGCGATGTTGTTGTAGACGGTGCGCGACGACAGCAGGTTGAAGTGCTGGAAGATCATGCCGATGTGGCGACGCGCATCGCGCAGGTCGTCGGCCGACAGCGTGGTCATGTCCTTGCCGTCGAGGATGATCTTGCCTTCGGTCGGGCGATTGAGCAGGTTGATGGTGCGCACCAGCGTGCTCTTGCCGGCGCCGCTGCGGCCGATGATGCCGAAGACTTCGCCCTTGCGGATGGACAGGTCGACGTTGCGTACCGCATCAACCGTGCCGCTGCCGTTGGGGAAGCGTTGGGTGACCCCCTGAATTTCGATCATATTGCTTTCGATGTTGCTTGATTGTTGCTTCAAGAAAAAGGCAGCAGGGCGGCTAAATAACCAGCCTGCTGCCGATATTTTTATATAGAGCCGTGATTTTATGAGGATTTCGTTGCAGGCGGAACTACATTTTGCATATTCCCTAATGAGAAAAAGGCATAACCAAGCGCTTTTTGGCGCGAATTGCAATGAAGAATGCCGGCTGTTTCATTTCCGATAAGCAGCAAGTCCCCCCTGCATGTTTGCGCCAATGCGACTAAGATAGCCGTCCCGGCCCGGAAGGAAACCATCGATGGCATACGTCTACATAACCATGAACTCGCCCGTCGGCGAGCTGACCCTGGTCGGCCGCGGCGAGCGGCTGGCGGCGATCCTGTGGGAAAACGACAAGCCCACGCGCGTGCGGCTGGGTGAGATGAGCGCCGACCCCGCCAGCCCGGTGCTGCTGGAGACTGAACGCCAGCTCAACGAATACTTCGCGGGCAAGCGCAAACAGTTTGAAGTCCCGCTGGATTTCACCGGCACCGATTTCCAGAAGCGGGTATGGGCGGCGCTGCTGACCATCCCGTTCGGCGAAACCCGCAGCTACAGCGAAATCGCCGTGCAACTGGGCGACATCAAGGCGGTGCGTGCAGTCGGCGCAGCCAACGGCAAGAATCCCATCTCCATCATCGCCCCCTGTCATCGCGTGATCGGCGCCTCGGGCGAACTGACCGGTTTCGCCGGCGGACTCAAGGCCAAGGAGTTGTTGCTCACGCTGGAGGGCGCGCATGCCTTGCACAACAAGCCCGGCACCGCCGTCCCGCAAAAGCGCCGCAGCAAGCTGCCGGATCCGAACCAGGGTTTGCTGTTCGCGGAGTGATCCGAGGTCTGAGTAGCAGAGGGCAGCAGAGCAGACGCAAACGCTGCGCACAATGAAAAAGGCCTCGATCGCTCGAGGCCTTTTCTTTTGCTGCGTGCTACGTATAGCCGTGTGGAAAGCGTGCTTTCCGGTGCGCCCGCATTCCGGAGAATGCAGGCGCAGCCGAATTACATCATGCCGTCCATACCGCCCATGCCGCCCATACCACCCATGCCGCCTGGCATACCGCCAGCCGACTTGTCTTCTGGCTGCTCAGCGATCATCGCTTCGGTAGTCAGGATCAGGGCGGCGACCGAAGCAGCATTTTGCAATGCCGAACGGGTAACCTTGGTCGGATCCAGAATGCCCAGTGCAATCATGTCGCCATAAGTGCCGTCAGCAGCGTTGTAACCGTAGTTGCCTTGGCCTGCCAACACTGCGTTGACCACAACCGATGGCTCGTCGCCGGCGTTGAACACGATTTGGCGCAGTGGCTCTTCGATCGCGCGCAGCACGATCTTGATGCCGGCTTCCTGGTCAGGATTGTCGCCCTTCAAGTCCTTGATGTTGGCGCGTGCGCGCAGGAATGCCACGCCGCCGCCAGGAACGACGCCTTCTTCAACTGCTGCGCGGGTAGCGTGCAGAGCATCTTCAACGCGTGCTTTCTTTTCCTTCATTTCGACTTCGGTAGCCGCGCCGACCTTGATCAGTGCAACGCCGCCTGCCAGCTTGGCAACGCGTTCTTGCAGCTTTTCACGATCGTAGTCGGAAGTCGCTTCTTCGATTTGCGCGCGGATTTGCTTGACGCGCGATTCGATAGCGATGGCTTCGCCGTTACCGTCGATGATGGTGGTGTTTTCCTTGCTGATTTCGATGCGCTTGGCTTGGCCCAGTTCAGCCAGAGTGGCTTTTTCCAGAGTCAGGCCGACTTCTTCAGCGATCACTTGACCGCCGGTCAGGATAGCGATGTCTTCCAGCATTGCCTTGCGACGGTCGCCGAAGCCAGGAGCCTTGACGGCGGCAGTCTTCAGGATGCCGCGGATGTTGTTCACCACCAGAGTTGCCAGTGCTTCGCCTTCGACATCTTCAGCGATGATCAGCAGTGGACGGCCGGCCTTGGCGACTTGTTCCAGGATCGGCAGCAGGTCACGGATGTTCGAAACCTTCTTGTCGAACAGCAGGACGAATGGGTTTTCCAGCGCAACAACTTGCTTCTCTTGGTTGTTGATGAAGTAGGGGGACAGGTAGCCGCGGTCGAATTGCATACCTTCGACGATGTCCAGTTCGTTTTCCAGCGACTTGCCGTCTTCCACGGTGATGACGCCTTCTTTGCCGACCTTGTCCATTGCCTTGGCAATGATGTCGCCGATGTCGGAATCGGAGTTAGCCGAGATCGAACCGACTTGGGCGATTTCCTTGCTGGTGGTGGTTGGCTTCGACAGTGTCTTGATTTCGGAAACGATGGCGACAACAGCTTTGTCGATGCCGCGCTTCAGATCAGTCGGGTTGAAACCGGCGGCAACGTACTTGAAGCCTTCGCGAACGATCGCTTGAGCCAGCACGGTCGCGGTAGTGGTGCCATCGCCTGCGTTGTCGGAAGTCTTGGAAGCAACTTCCTTAACCAGTTGCGCGCCCATGTTTTCCAGCTTGTCTTTCAGTTCGATTTCTTTCGCAACCGAAACGCCGTCCTTGGTGACGGTAGGGGCACCGAAGCTGCGCTCCAGAACCACGTTGCGGCCCTTCGGACCCAGGGTTACCTTGACTGCGTTAGCCAGGATGTTGACGCCATTGACGATTTTTGCACGTGCGTCATCGCCGAAAATTACTTGTTTTGCTGCCATGTTGGATTCTCCAAAATTCGTTTATGAATTGCTGAATTGCGTTTGAATCGGCTCGATCAGCTCCGATCAGACTTGTTCGCTGCCGGCGCAGGACGATTTACGTCGCGCCGCGGCAGCGGACGTCGATTACTTTTCGACGACGGCGAACAGGTCTTCTTCACGCATGACCAGCAGTTCCTGGCCGTCGATCTTCACGGCTTGGCCGGAGTACTTACCGAACAGAACGCGGTCGCCGACCTTGACTGCCAGCGGACGGACCTTGCCATCGTCCAGGATCTTGCCGTTGCCGACAGCCAGGATTTCGCCTTGGTCTGGCTTTTCAGTTGCTGCGTCAGGCAGCACGATACCGGATGCGGTCTTGGTTTCTTGGTCGAGACGCTTGACGATAACGCGATCGTGCAAAGGACGAAGGCTCATGAAAACTCCTTAAAATTCAATAAGTTATAAATAATGCGGCGTTGGCTGCAAAGTGTACTTAAGCCCTGCAGCAAGAACTCCGTGCCACATCGGAAAAGTGGGTAGGCCAGAAAAGAAGCTGTTAGCACTCTCCCCTGACGAGTGCTAAGTATAGGGGCGGGATGGGGGTTTTTCAAGGGCAGGGATGATTTAAGTCGCGCGGAGTCGCGTAATTGTCGGAATTCGTTTAAGTCTGAACTGTTGTTGTCGATTAAGCATGATCCCCTCGGGCGGCTCAAATGGCGAGGGCAATTCTGCGGGGAAAATCAACAAACGAAACGAATAAATACGCGCGGAGGTAGCCGGCCTCAAAGCCGTTCTCTGTTTTTCTCTGTTTTCTCTGTTTACCAATGACAAAGTCCCGCCTGTCGGCGAGACTTTGTCGTTCCAGCTTGGTTCGGGATCAGTTGACCGTGTTACGGCGACGCACTCAAACCAGCTTGCCCACCGCCGCCTCCAGTTGCGTCCATGCCTCTTCACCAAACTTGTTTTTCCATTCCTTGTAGAAGCCGCTTTGTTGCAGCACCTGGCGGAATTGTGCAGTGGCCGGTTTGGAAAAAATCAAGCCTTTGGCAGCCAGTTCTTGTTGCAGGTCGGCCGCCATTTTTTCGCTGTCGGCGCGCTGATTGACACCCGCTGCATTGAAGTTCCTGGTGATGATGTCTTGCAGCGCCACCGGCACTGCGGCGAAGGAACGTTTGTTGGCCAGCAGCCAGTAACCATCCCAGGCATGACTGGTCATCGCACAATATTTCTGTACTTCATACAGTTTGGCAGTGGTGATGATCGGGAAAGGATTTTCCTGACCATCCACGATGCGGGTCTGCAGTGCACTGTACAACTCGTTGAAGTTGATCGGCGTCGGCGCTGCCTTCAGCGATTTGAACAAGGACAACAACAAGGGGCTGACCGGCACCCGGATTTTCATGTTCGCCAGTTCAGCCGGCGTGTTGATCGGTTTGTTCGACGTGATATGGCGGAAACCGTTGTCCCACACCTTGTCGAATACGTGCAGATTGGTTTTCTCGATATGCGAACGAATGTATTTGCCGAGATCGCCATCCATCGCTTTCCACACTGCGGGGTAATCGTGAAAGGCAAAACCAACACTGTTGAGCGAAGCCATCGGCACCAGATTGGCCAGAATCACGCCAGGCAAGGTCAGGAACTCGACGCTGCCGGAGCGCACCTGGCTGAGCAGATCGGTATCCGAACCCAACTGGCCATTCGGGAACACCCTGATGTCGACCTTGCCGCCGGTTTCCGCCTTGGTTTTTTCGGCAGCTTCGCTGAGGCGGATATAAATCGGATGGGTGACCGGAACGTTGGTCGCCACCTTGTAGTTGAACACGGCAGTTTGCGCGCGCACGCTGGTGGCGCCGACGGCGGCGATGCCGACTGCCGAGGCGGCGGCTTTCAAAACGGTACGGCGAGTGATTTGCATGTCTGTCTCCATGATTTTTATTTGAATACGGCGCGATGATCCGGCCAGATGCTGCGCTAGACGCAGCGCGCCGTCAGGCCGCCATCGACGATGATGCTGGTGCCATTGACGTAGCGGGCTTCGTCGGATGCCAGAAACAGTGCGGCATATGCGGTGTCCCAGGCATCTCCCATCTTGCCGGTGGGGGAGATTTTGTCGCGTTGGGCAATCATCGAATCGACATTGCCGCCATACGTCTTGGTCAGCGGTTCGCGAATCAAGGGCGTGTTCATCAGGCCCGGCAACACGCAATTGGCACGGATGCCTTGTGCCGCGTATTCCACGGCAATGTTGGAGGTCATGCTGATCAATGCCGCCTTGGCGGCGCTGTAGGCCAGATAGGGGAAACCGATCCAGCGCAGGCCGGCAATCGAACCGATGTTGACGATGGCGCCGGCGTTGCGTGCCGCCATATACGGCAGCACATGTTTGCAGGTCAGAAAAATGCTGGTCTGATTGACCGCGATGACACGGTCCCAGCTTTCCTCCGAAGTCTCGACCGGACCACCGGTTTCGACAATGCCGACATTGTTGTGCAACACATCGATCTGGCCGTAGGTCGCCATGCAGGCGGCGGCCATTTCGCGAATATCGTCGCTGCTGGCGACATCGGCCCGGAAAGCGGTGCACTCCCCGCCTTCACTGCGAATGATGGCTGCGGTTTCCTGCGCAGCTTCAATACGAAAATCGACCGCGAATATCCTGGCTCCTTCACGTGCATACAGCACCGCTGCAGCTTTGCCGTTGCCCCAGCCTGGCCCGGATGAGCCGGCGCCTATGACAATGGCGACCTTTCCTTTCATGCGTTCAGACATGATTTCCCTCAATGATGTACGGAGATGTACGGAATATCGGGGCCCGGAACATGCGGCGCGGGAGTTGCGGTTCCCGCCTGCATGAGCCAGGCTCCGTCGGAAGCAGGCTGCGGCTCAGGCTGCCAGGGCAGACTTGGCGGGCGCCGCCGCAGCACGTTCGGCATACTCTTTGAGAATATTGGCGCTGCTCGCGTGCAGCGGCGTGAAGTCCTGATGCGCAATGAAATCCGGCCGTGTCGGTTTGGTGATCGCATTCGATACTGCCGACAGCGTCAGATAAACGATACGGCGCGGATACGGAGTGATGTTGCCGGCCGAGCCGTGCACCATATTTGCGTGGAACATCAATACACCGCCGGCCTTGCCGGTCGGGGTGACGATGCCATTGCGATCGACCATCTCGGTAACGGTCTTCTTGTCCAGCGTCCACAAGGGATAGGAAGTGGTTTCCGTATCGTGCGCAGATTCCAGCGCGCCGGCCTTGTGACTGCGCGGCACCACCATTAGCGGGCCGTTGATCGGCATCACTTCATCCAGGAATACCGCGATGTTCATGGCGCGCGGTTCCGGCATGCCGTCATCCTTGTGCCACGTCGGAAAATCCTGATGCCATTGCCAGACTTCACCGGTAAAAGCGGCTTTGGCATTGATCTTGAATTGATGGATGTACACCTCTTCGTTGAACAACTGCGCCACCGGCGCTACCAGGCGTTCGTCCGCGGCCAGCAGTTTGCAGGCTTCGTTGTATTGATGGCAGGCAAATGCGGTACGCGGGGTGCCATCTTTTTCCCGCCAGATATCCGGACGTTGCATCTCCAGTACGGCCGCCGAAGCATTGCGCAATGCGGTGATTTCGGCTTCGGAAAAGCAATCTGGAAGAAAGACATACCCAAGTTCATCAAAGCGGGCGAGTTGTTCTGCGTTGAGTTTCATATTGTCTCCTGTGGACTTGATGGGGCGATGTATTTGATTTTATTTTTGAATGCTGAATTTGGAATTCCGAATTCAGTTTTTAGATAATAGTCGTCCCCCTTGAGCAGGTCAACGAGAAATTCGCAAATTCGAAAGCATGGGATTCAGGGACACGCGCGGCTTGAGTGCCGCTGAAGCTGAGTGGGAGTGGGGGGCGACTAGCAAAGGATGCCGCAGAATATGCTCTGGAGAGCCGGGCGAGAACAGAATCCCAATTCAAGCCGAAAGGCGAAAATCGGGATTTATTGTCAGTTTGATACTGGGTAGGGGTTTTAAGTGGTCAAGGACGGCGAAACCCAAGGAGATGGCGGCCGATGCGGCCGCGGATGGGAAAGGCTGGAAGGCTGGAAAGGGAAATGAAAGCAGGCAAGGCAATGACTGCCTGCCTCAGTACCTCTCACGCCGTCGGATCACGACCGGCACTCAGGCGCTTGGCGAGGTCGCGGCCGGCGCGTTCGATATGCCGGGCGGCCGCCTGAAACGCTTCATCCACCACGCCGGCAAAAATGTGCGTCGCGATGATCTGATGTTCTTCCCAGGCACGCACCGGTACGCCGGGATCATTGAGCACGGCCATCATGGAACGCATCAGATGCGGCCATTGTCCGGCCATGATTTGCTCAATCGCCGGATTGCCGCTGAGCCGGTAAATCGCCATGTGAAAACGGAAATCCGCCTTGACGAGCACTGACAACGGCGCATTATGCCGCATTGCGCTGACGCCCCGTTCAATCGTCTCTTTTAGCGCATCGATGTCATCTTTCGGCGCGAGACCATCCTTGACCCGCTGCGCCGCCATGGCTGCGGCACTGGATTCCAGCGAGACGCGCGCGTGGTAGAGATGAACGATGTAGTCGGGATTGACCGGGGAAACTTCCACCCCTTGTTTGCCGGCGTCGCGCACCAGCCCCTGATATCGCAGCAGTTGCAAGGCATGGCTGATAGGCTGACGCGATACGCCGAGGCGGTCAGCCAGCGCCGATTGCCGTACCCGTTCGCCGGGTTTCAGGTCGCCGCTGGTGATGGCTTCGAGCAGGCGGTCGTACACCTTCTCGATATACAAGGTATTTTGATCGATTGAATTCTGCATTCCGGATTCCATGCCGGTATCTTAACACGGCGGCGTGGGAGAGAAAGGGCGCTCCCAACCCGGCCTGGTCAGATTCGGCATCCGGTACTGCTTTGTATAATCATGAAATTATATTTTTGCGCGAGATGCTTGTGGAATTGGCAAGACTGGAACAGCAACTGGGCTTCCTGCGGGAAATCGATCGCCTGAAAACCGTGATGCGGCAATCGCCGCTGCTCGATCAAAGCCGCAAGGAAAACTCCGCCGAGCATTCCTGGCACCTGGCCATGTACGCCATGCTGCTGAGCGAATATGCGAATGGGACCGTGGATGCCAATCGCGTCATCCGGATGCTCCTGCTGCACGACATTGTCGAGATCGACGTCGGCGATTTTCCGATTCACGGCGGGTCTTCGGCGGCGGCGCAGGCGGAGCAGGAAGTGAAGGCGGCAGAGCGCTTGTTCGGCATGTTGCCCGAAAACCAGGGTGATCAACTTCTGGCCCTGTGGCAGGAATTCGAACGTGCGGAAACCGACGACGCAAAATTCGCCAAGGCGCTGGATCGCTTCCAGCCGTTGCTCATCAATATCTTCACCGGTGGCGGTACCTGGACGGAGAACGGCGTTTCACTGGAACAGGTGCTGTTCCGCTACGGTCCCGTGATTCAAAAAGGCGCACCGCAACTGTGGACGGCGTGTGAGCAGTGGGTGGCGCGACATTTTTCGGAATGAAGCACCATCAGGCGGAATCACGCCAATCGCCGATGCAACCGAACAAGACCTGGAGCCGCGCACTGGGACCGAAGGGTACCCAAGCCGGAGGAGGGCGCCAATATCCATGCCTGCCTGGCCAGTAACGAAGCGAGCTATATTAACGGTGCGGTAATAGGGGTAGCGGGCGGGTTGACGCGGTAGCCTGACTCTTCACCGGACAATTTTTCCCGCCACATCATCGTCGACCGATGACGTGGCTCACGTGCTCACATGTCGGGATTTTCATGAAAACAGTTGATCTATTGAAGCCGGACGCCGGCCTGCGCGTCTTCATCTCCGGCGCCGCCACAGGCATCGGTGCAGCCATTGCGGAAGCATTCCTGGAGACCGGCGCGGCGGTCTACGTTTGCGACATCAATCCGGCCGCCGTCGAAGCAATCAGGAAGAAGCACCCCGGCATTCATGCCGGCGTCGCCGACGTCGGCAAGCGCGAAGACGTCGATGCAGTGATGGCGGACGCGGCCGGGAAGCTCGGCGGCCTCGATCTGCTGATCAACAATGCCGGCATCGCCGGACCGACGGGCGCGGTTGAAGACCTCGACGCGGACGCCTGGGACCAGACCATCAACACCAATCTGAACAGCCAGTTCTACTTCCTCAAGCGCGCCGTTCCCTTGCTGAAGAAGACTTCGGAAAATCCGGGCATTATCACGCTTTCCTCGGTGGCCGGACGCCTGGGCTATCAGTTCCGCACGCCGTATGCCTCGACCAAATGGGCCATCGTCGGTCTGATGAAATCGCTGGCGGTCGAGCTCGGACCCAGCAATATCCGCGTCAACGCAATTCTTCCCGGCGTGGTGGAGGGCGAACGCATGGACGGCGTCATCGCCGCCCGGGCAAAGACGCTTGGAGTGAGCTTCGACGAGATGCGCGAAGACTACGTCAAGAAGATTTCACTGCGGCGCCTGGTGACCACCCAGGATGTCGCGGCGATGGCCTTGTTCCTGGCGTCGCCTGCCGCGCGAAACATCTCGGGGCAGGCGATCAGCGTCGACGGCAATCTCGAATATCTGTAATCGGGTAGATTCCCTGCAGGCTTCCGTCATTTGACCTTTCGGATGCTTCGCGCATCCAAGCGGACAAAAAATAAAACCCGCGCCGACAAAAGCGGCGCGGGCTTTTCAATTGCAGGCTGGCCGCTATCAGGCCGCCGATGCAGCCGTCCGGCGCGCCGCGCTGCGTTTGAGCAGCCATGCCGCGAACACGAAAGCCGCCGCCACCAGTCCCAGATTCCGCGCCGAGCCTTCGGCCACCGTCAGCGCGCCGGCGCTGGCGCCGATCGAGAAGCCCAGGTACATGAACGAGGCGTTGAGCGACATCGCGATCGGGGCCAGCTTGATGCCGGCGATGCCGATCAGGTTGGTCTGCTGCGCCGGATAGAAGGCCCATCCCGAAATGCCCCACACGATCACGCTCAGGAACACCGGCAGCACCGCCAGGCTGGCCGGCAGCAGGTAGGCAATCGCGGTCAGCGTCAGGAAGGCGGCGATCAGGAACATCAGCGCCGGACCGGTAACGCGGCGGAAGCCGACGCGGTCGGCGATCTTGCCGCCGGCCATGACGCCGATCGCAGCCGAGATGCCCCAGGCGAACAGCACGTAGCCGACGTGGGTGCCGTGGATGCCGGTGACCTGGTTCAGGTACAGCGCGAAATAGGTGTACATGGTGTACGCGCCGGTGGCCCACAGCAGCGTGGTCAGCAGGGCGCGCAGCACGGCCGGGTCGCGCGCGGCCAGCACGCGTTCACGCAGGCTGGCGACCGGCAGGTTGTTGCCGATGGCGCGCGGCAGTCCCAGCATCAGGCCCAGCGTCGCGATGGCTGCCAGCAGCGCCACCCCGGCGAAGGTCATGCGCCAGCTGAGGCTGTCGGCGATCACGGTCCCCAGCGGCGCCGCCAGCGCCACTGCCACGGTAATCCCGCCGCTCACCAGCGCCAGCGCACTGCCGCGTTTTTCCGGCGCGACCAGCGCACCGGCCAGAGCCAGCGCATTGGGTACGTACAGGCCGGCGGCGAAGGCCAGCAGGATGCGCGCGGTCATCAGCGACCAGTAACCGCCGGCTTGCCAGGCCAGCAGGTTGGCCAGCGTGAAGGCGGTCATCGCGCCGATCAGCAGGCCGCGGCGGCTCAGGGCGCCGGTCAGCGCGGTCAGGATCGGCGAACTGATGGCGTAAGCGGCGGTGAACGCCACCACCAACTGGCCGGCGACCGCAACGCTGACGCCGAGGTCCTTGGCGACCGTCGGCAAAATGCCGGCGATCATGAAACCCTCGGCGCCGACGGCGAAGGTGCCCAGCGCCATCCAGTACAGAGGCGCATTGCTCGCCGCAGGAGCGGAAGTGGGAAGAGAAGATGTGTTCATGAAATTCTCGATATAAAAATGAGATGAAATGACCGGTCGTCTTAAACTTGGTGAAAAAAATGCCGCTCCATTGAAGCGGCTTGCTGCAAATATTCTGTGTAGCGTGAATCGGTTCTGTTCTGCTCAGCTCAGGACTTTGTTGAAAACCACTTCCATGAATTGATCGAAGGCATCCGGGCTGCGCTCCACGCGCACGCGCAAGGTCGCGCCTTCCCAGGCATTGAGCAGGAAACCCGCCAATGTCTTGGCGCTCAGCTGGTTCGGGATACTGCCGTCTTGCTGGCCGGCGGTAATCGCGTATTCGAGCGCGGTGCTCCAGTTGCCGTAAATCCTGAGCAGCTGCTCGCGAATCACCGGGCTTTGCTCCGACAATTCCGCAGTCATGTTGCCGATCATGCAGCCGTGCTGAAAACCACGGTCAACCAGGCGCTGGTTGAGCGCCGTGAAGTAGCCGCGCAAGCGTTCCAGCGCCGGCAGGCGGTCGTCGGCCAGGATCTCGCGCAATGTGCTGCGACGTGAGGCATAGTCGCTGACGATTTCGGCGGCGAGGGCTTCCTTGCTCTCGAAATGGTTGTAAAACGAACCCTTCGGCACGCCGGCCTCGACCGTGATGTCTTGCACGCTCGACGCGTTGAAACCGCGTTCCAACAGGAGTTTGAGCGCGGCGTCGAAAATCTGGTCACGGGTATTTGGCTTGGACATGCAGCGATAATATGACCGGTCGTCTTAAAAGTCAACGGGAGCCGTGAAGTTGTGGCGAAAATGCCATGACGTAGGGTTTGTGGTGTATGGCGCGACGTTCTTCTTTGGTTGCTTGCGGGAACTCCATCCGGCCGACTACGCCGCACCTGTCTCTGTATCATCGTCTTGCTCCGCAGTTTTTCATTCGTATGAAGACATCCTCGAAAACAAGATTTCCTCCAGTGCAACGCTGGTCTACAATCGGCCATCGACATAAAATCAAAGCCGGTGTCAGCAGCAGTGCCCACCCCGGCGTCGACTCGAGACCACAACAAAAATCGCATTCAGGAAGGGTTGTCAGTCATGCACAGCTTTCTGCCGCTTGCTTATCAAATCGACAAACTCGCCCGCAGGCTCGCCGGCAGTTTTCCAGATACGTTTTCAGCCGATGCGCGCGAGTTGCTGGTGATCGGCGCGGAGACCACGCCGGTACTGCGCAACGGCGCTGAAGTGCTCAATCTCAATTTCGGCAGGATCGACAGTTTTTCGGCGGCCACCGGCGGCAGCGCCACCATCTTCGTCCAGCGCGGCAAGGACTTCGTGCGCATCTCGACTTCGGTGAAAAAAGAGAACGGCGAACGCGCCATCGGCACCTTGCTCGATCATGCCCACGCCGGTTATCGCGACTTGCTGGCCGGCCGCAGCTATACCGGCTTCGCTCAATTGTTCGGCCGCCAGTACATGACCCGCTACGACCCGGTGCGCGACGCGCAGGGGCGGGTGGTGGCGGTGCTGTATGTCGGCATCGACGTCAGCCAGCGCTTCCAGGTCGGCATCGGCGCGCGCTTGGGCATGCTGGCCTTCGGCATCGCCGGCACGGTGCTGGGCGCTTATGTCTGGGCGAGCGTTGCGGCCGTGTCGGCGCTGCCGCCCGCGACCTCAGGCGCGCCCGCGATCATCGCAGCGCTGCTGCTGCGCTATGGTGCGATCGCGCTGGGTTTGCTGGCGCTGGGCATGGGCGGTCTGTATTGGCTGGCGCAACGCATGGTGACGCGACCGCTGGTCGATGCCACGGCCGCCGCACAGCAATTGGCCAAGGGCGATCTCACCACCATGATCCACGTGGGCCGGCGCGATGAGATCGGCCAGCTGACGCAAGCCATCAACGGCGTCGCTCAAGGACTGGCGACCATCGTCGGCGCCGTGCGTGGAAGTTCGGAACGCATCAATATCGCCGCGCACGAGATTGCCGCCGGCAACGACGACCTGTCGGCCCGCGCGGAAGCGCAGGCCGGCGCGCTCGAGCAGGTGCGCGCCACCATGGATAATTTCAGCGCCGCCATCCGCAACAACGCAAGTCACACGCAACAGGCCGGCAACCTGGTCGACAACGCTTCCACGCATGCCGGCGAAGGCGGCAAGGTGGTCGGCTCGGTGGTGGCGACGATGGGCGCGATACGCGCCAGTTCGCACAAGGTCGCCGACATCATCGGCGTGATCGACGGCATCGCCTTCCAGACCAATATCCTGGCGCTCAACGCCGCCGTGGAAGCGGCGCGCGCCGGTGAACAAGGCCGCGGCTTTGCGGTGGTCGCGACCGAAGTGCGCCAGCTGGCGCAACGCTCGGCCGCCGCCGCGCGCGAGATCAAGGATCTGATCGCCGAATCGGTGGCCAACGTCGACCACGGCGACCGCCTTGCCGGCCAGGCCGGCGGCGCCATGTCCGGAATCGAGACGGCCATCGGCAGCGTGGCGACGATCATGCGCGATATTGCAACCGCCGGCGCCGGACAGACTGAAGACATCGGCGAAGTCACGCGCGCCGTCGGCGACATCGACCAGATGACGCAGCAAAACGCCGCACTGATCGAGCAGGCCGCGACTGCCGCCGAGAGCCTGCGCCACGAAGCGGAAAAGCTGGTGGAGCAGGTCGGCGCTTTCAAACTGGCGCAGCGCGGCTGATCGCCGATCTCGATTGATCCCCCGTCCATCCGCAATCCATCCGGAGTCCAATGGTTCACTACAAACGTTCATCCACGGCACTGCTGGCAGCAGCCTTCGTACTGCTGGCCTGTGTGGCAATCATCGGCCTCGATATCTGGCGCACCTGGCAGGCGCGCGTGATCGAGGAGCGCGAAGCCACCGTTTCGGTCACCAACATGGCGCGCGCGCTGGCGCAGCATGCCGATGACACGTTGAAGGAAGCCGACACCGTGCTGGTGGGTTTGCTGGAGCGCCTGCGCATCGACGGCACCGGGCCGGCAGCGCTGGAGCGCCTGCATCGCCTGCTGGCGGTACAGGTCAAGGAACTGCCGCAGCTCAACGGCATCTTCGTCTACGACAGCCAGGGTCGCTGGGTCGTCAATTCGCAGCCGCGGCTGGACAACACGCAGAACAATGCTGATCGCGAGTATTTCATTTATCACCGCGACCATCCCGACGACGGCCCCTATATCGGTTCGCCGGTGCGCAGTCGATCCACCGGAAAGTGGATCGCCACGGTGAGCCGCCGCGTCAACAACGCCGACGGCAGTTTTGGCGGGGTGGTGCTGGCGACGGTGGACATGGCTTACTTCCAACGTTTCTACGACAGCTTCGACATCGGCAAGTCCGGCGCTATCCTGCTGGCGCTCAACCGCGGCACCATCGTGTTCCGCCGTCCGCTGCGCGAAGACTCGATCGGCAAGAGCATGGCCGACGCCGCCATCTACCGCGATCATGCGGCCAGGCACGCCAGCGGCCTGGCCGTCATCAAGTCGTCGCAGGACGGCGTGGAGCGTATCAACGGCTACCGCCATCTGGACGCTTTCCCGCTGTTCGTTTCGGTGGCGCTGTCGCGCGACGAGATTTTTGCCGAATGGCGCGCCGACGCCTATATGCACATGATCGGCGTGCTGCTCCTGGTGACCGGTTTTGCGGTCATGGGGCGGCGCATGGTGGCGCAGATCGATAAGCGCTCGATCGCCGAGAACGAAGCCAACGAAGCGCGCGCACAAGTGGAGAAACTGAATCAGACCCTGGAGCGGCTGGCCTTGCAGGACGGTCTCACCGGCCTGGCCAACCGGCGTCAGTTCGACGTCGCGCTGGCGCGGGAAATGAGCCGGGCGGTACGTAGCGGCGAGAGCCTGGCCTTGATCATGATCGATGTCGACCGCTTCAAGTTGTACAACGATTTATATGGGCATCTGTCCGGCGACGAATGCCTGCGCAAGGTCGGGAAAACCATCCTGTCCGGCGAACGGCGTCCCGGCGATCTGGCGGCGCGTTACGGTGGCGAGGAATTCGCCATCATCCTGCCCGATTGCGATGCCGCGGGCGCGACGGCGATTGCGGAACAGATCCGACTGGCGGTGCGTGCGCAGCAGATCGAACATGCGGCCAATCCGGACGGTATCGTGACGGTCAGTCTAGGCGTCGGTTGTTTGCCTGAAGTGAAACGGGAGATGTCGGTGCGCGATCTGATCGGTGTCGCGGATCAGGCGCTGTATCGCGCCAAGGGCGACGGCAGGGACCGCGTCGGCGTGTAAGCAGGTGTCCGGTATGGAAGTTTGCCGCGAATCGAGGAATCCGCCGCAGC
Organism: Herbaspirillum lusitanum; assembly: GCF_026127345.1. Classification (NCBI taxonomy): domain Bacteria; kingdom Pseudomonadati; phylum Pseudomonadota; class Betaproteobacteria; order Burkholderiales; family Oxalobacteraceae; genus Herbaspirillum; species Herbaspirillum lusitanum. Next base: position 409,591 of record NZ_QXFG01000003.1, read on the forward strand.
TCGCCATCAGCGGGCGATGGTGGATTTTTCGGACTTGTCGGATTCCTGCTCCATTACCTCGCCGGCCACCACTTGCATTTCGTCGTCAAATGCGGCGACGGCAGGTGTCTTTACGGTACTGCGATTGAGTACATGGATTTCCGCATTACGCAGTTTCGGCGCTTCGTCCGGAACGATATTCCGGACCTGATACATGGCGAGGTCGTTTTCCCATTTCTTTTCACGGTAGAAAAAGTAGAGCAGGAAAACCAGGCCGACGCTCAGGTAGGAGACGACGGCGAGGAACATGTCTTGCTGGAGCAGGTGGAAGATGAAATCCATGGCTATATGTGCTCTCTGAGGATGGGGTTGCGCGATGTGGTGATGATAATGAACAGCTCCTGCTACTGATATCGGGGAATTCCTTATTCCTTGCCGGCACTGGTTTCCGGGTGCGCGGCAAGGGCCTGGAATGCATCAACACATCAGCGCATCAACACGTCAATGCATCAGCGTTTTCTTGAGCGCCGCGGCAAGCTCGTCGATGGCAAATTTGGCGACGTAGCCGTTGGCGCCAACGCTGCGCACATGGTCCTCGTTGGCCGAGCCCGACAGCGATGAATGAATCACCACCGGAATCCCCTTGTAGCGCTGATCGGCCTTGATGTTGCGGGTCAGCGTGAAGCCGTCCATCTCGGGCATTTCCAGATCGGTCAGCATCAGCGCCACCTTGTCGGCGATCTGCTTGCCTTCACGCTGCGCTTCGGCGCCCAATACCTGCAGTTTTTCCCAGGCTTCCTTGCCGCTCTTGGTCATGATGAATGGCACTCCCAGCGTGGTCAGGCCGTCTTCGATCAGCGCGCGCGCCACCTTGGAGTCGTCCGCCGCCAGTACAATGGCGCCGGGTTTGACCAGATCCTTCAGCTCGCCGTTGCGGCCGCTGTCGAGCGCCTGCTTGACCGGCGACGTCATGTTCAGGATCTGCTCCACGTCCAGCACCTGCACCAGGCGGCTGCCGTCGACGTCTGAATCGAGTCGCGCGATGCTGGTGACGAGGTCGCCGCCGGCGCTGGCTTCGGCCGAGAGCACCTGGCTCCAGTCGAGGCGCACGATTTCTTCCACCGATTCCACTGCGAAGGCCTGGGTATTGCGAGCATATTCGGTGATCAGCAGGATGTTCAGGCCAGTCTTCGGCTTGCAGCCCGTGACGGCGGGCAGGTCGATCACTGAAATCACCTGACCGCGGATGTTGACCATGCCCAGCATCGGCGCCTTGGTGCCGGCGGCCGTGGTGATCGGCACCATCGGCACGATCTCGCGGATCTTGAAGACGTTGATGCCGAACAACTCACCCGGGCCGTCGCCGTTGGCGCTGCCGAGGCGGAACAACAGCAACTCGAATTTGTTGCTGGAAGTCAGGTTCGTGCGCTCGTCGATTTCTTTTTGGAATGCATCCATGGAGGCCTCAGGTGGTAGGTTGGGTTGCGGGCAGGAAGTGTTTTTTCCGGATCAGAATTGTTCCCAGGAGCCGGTCTCGTCGTTGGCTGCGCTCGGTGATTTCAGCGCCGGCCGGGTTTCCTTGCGAACGGCGACCGGTTTGGCCGGTTTCACTCCCGGCATGCGGGTCGGGGTGATATCGATAGTGCGCTTCGGCGCGGCCGGCTTGCTCAGTGCAGCGCGTTCGTCCAGCTTGAAGACGCTGACCACTTCCGACAGGCGGCCGGCCTGTTCCTGCATCGACTGCGCGGCGGCGGCGGCTTGTTCGACCAGCGCGGCGTTCTGTTGCGTGACTTCGTCCATTTGCGTGATGGCGAGATTGATCTGTTCGATGCCCTGGCTTTGCTCGTGGCTGGCGGCGGTGATTTCGCTGACGATGTCAGTCACGCGGCGCACGCTGTTGACGACTTCTTCCATGGTGGCGCCGGCTTGTTCGACCAGCTTGCTGCCGACATCGACCTTGGACACCGAGTCATCGATGAGGATCTTGATTTCCTTGGCGGCGGCGGCCGAGCGCTGCGCCAGGCTGCGTACTTCCGAGGCGACCACGGCGAAGCCGCGGCCTTGTTCGCCGGCGCGTGCCGCTTCGACAGCCGCATTCAATGCAAGGATGTTGGTCTGGAACGCAATGCCGTCGATCACGCCGATAATGTCGACGATCTTCTTCGACGAGTCGTTGATCGACCCCATGGTATCGACCACCTGGCCGACCACGTTGCCGCCGGCGACCGCAACTTCCGAGGCCGTGACGGCGAGTTGATTGGCCTGGCGGGCATTGTCGGCGTTTTGCTTGACGGTCGAGGTCAGCTCTTCCATGGCGGAGGCGGTTTCTTCCAGCGAGCCGGCCTGTTGTTCCGTGCGCGAAGACAAGTCCATGTTGCCGCTGGCGATTTCGTTGGATGCGGTGGCGATGGTGTCGGTGCCGGTGCGTACCTCGCCGACGATCTTGAGCAGGTTGTCGTTCATGCCGCGCAGCGCTTCCAGCAACTGGCCGGTTTCATCCTTGCTCGCGGCGTGGATGGTGGCGGTCAGGTCGCCGCCGGCGACGCGTTGAGCGACGTTGACTGCTTCGGTCAGCGGACGCGCGATGACCCGTGAAATCCACACCGCCAATGTCATTGCCGCAGCCATGCAGATCAGCAACATGGCAATGATCCACGTGCGTGCGTTGGCATAGGTGACGTCGGCATCGGCGCTGGATTTCTCTGCGCCCTTTTCGTTGACGTCAACCAGCTTTTCAACCTGATCGAGCAGGCTGCGGTAGACCTTCGTGGACTCGCCTTTGAGCAGCAGGCGGGCATCTTCGTTCTTGTCGGAGCGCGAGATATCGAGGATCTTCTTGTGTTCGGCCAAGAATACGTCAAGGGATTTTTCGATATCCGGATAAAGCGCTTTTTCCTCCGGTTCGCTGATCTGCGCCTGGTAGTCGCTTCGTTGCTTTGCCAGCGCGGCAATCTGCTTGTTGGCGTTGCGCTCTATTTCTTCGAACTCTTGCGGCGTCGACGCCAGGATGTGTTGCAGCTCGAAACTGCGAATGCGCGACAGCGACAGTTTCAGTTGCGACAGCGTGCGGATGCTCGGCAGCCAGTTGGTGGCGATCTCGGTCGAGGCCTGGTTGACGCGGCTCAGTTCGCGGATGGCGAATGCGCCGAGGGCGGCTTCGAGGGCGACTACGATGAAAAAGACCGAAATCAGTTTTCTGGAAATTTTCAGATCGTAAAACCACTTCATGTTTCTCTCCTGAGGGACCGCGATGGCGCTGCACCTTGCCGGCGGCAAGGGTGACTGAATCTGGCCATCAGGCAGGGAGCCGGTGTGGCGTCGGATGATCGTGCCTGCCGAAGCCGGGCCGGTGGAAATTCCGCTATGCCCGATGTGTAACCAGAGTATCGAATCGCCATACTCTTCGGTATCAGTGAATTCCTGATAGCTGAAAGGTAATAAAAGCGGGGAAGTGAAAAGAGGCGTGGGCTACACGGTACTTGTCTTGCATGGGGGAAACGCTGCAGTTGCCGGCGTGATCGGGGATAATAGAGGTCTTTAATCTCAACAAGGATCGTCGTGGCAGTCTCCATCAAAACCGAAAAACAGATCGCCATGATGCGCGTGGCAGGCGGCCTTGCGGCGGAAGTGCTGGAGATGATCGGCGAGTATGTCGTGCCCGGCGTGTCGACCGAAGAACTCGACCGGCGCTGCCACGACTACATCCGCAAGGTCCAGAAAGCCACGCCGGCCAACGTCGGCTATCACGGGTTTCCGAAGACGCTGTGCACCTCGGTCAACAGCGTGGTCTGCCACGGCATCCCCAGCACGCGCGATGTACTCAAGGACGGCGACATCGTCAATATCGACGTCACGGTGATCAAGGACGGCTGGCACGGCGACACCAGCCGCATGTATTTTGTCGGCACGCCCAAACCGGAAGCGGCGCGGCTGGTGCAGACCACGCTCGACGCCATGCTGGCCGGGATCGCCGTGGTGCGGCCGGGCGCGCGCCTGGGCGACGTCGGCCACGCCATCCAGACGCTGGCCGAAGGCGCCGGCTATTCCGTGGTCCGCGAATACTGCGGCCACGGCATCGGCAAGGTGTATCACGAAGAACCGCAGGTGCTGCACTACGGCACCCGCAATTCAGGCCTGCTGCTGCGCCAGGGCATGACCTTCACGATCGAGCCGATGATCAATCTCGGCGCGCGCGCCGTGCAGCAACTCGACGACGGCTGGACCGTGGTCACGCGCGACGGCTCGCTCTCGGCGCAATGGGAACACATGATCGCGGTGACCGCCGACGGCGCCGAAATCCTCACCCCCTGGCCGTCCGCCAGATAATCCCCTCCCGTGCAGCTGATTGAACCGCGTCGGCAAGGCTGACGCGCGCATCGGTTATCATTTCTTGCCGCGCGGCATTCGCGCGCTTGTTGTTCTCCGGTTCGCCTGCCTGCAACTTCCATCCACCGTCCTGACAACGATACTTATCCGCTCATGAAAATTTCTCCGTCGCTGCCGCTGTGGTCCATCGTTTCACCCGTCCTGGGCTGGCTGGTGTACGCCGTCAACTTCCTGCAACCGGCTGGCTGGTTTGCCGCGCTGCTGGTGATCGGCCTGATGGCCAGCGTGCTGGCTGCGGTGTATCACGCCGAAGTGGTGGCGCACAAAGTCGGCGAACCGTTCGGCACGCTGGTGCTGGCGCTGGCGGTGACGCTCATCGAGGTGGCGCTGATCGTGTCGCTGATGCTGACCGGCGGCGAGGCGACCACGGGGCTGGCGCGCGATACGGTGTTCGCGGCGATCATGATCATCCTCAACGGCATCGTCGGCATTTGCCTGCTGGTGGGTTCCAGCCAGCACGGCGAGCAATCGTTCGGTCAGCGCGGCGTCAGCGCGTCGCTGGCGACGCTGGCGGCGATTGCGGTGCTCACGCTGGTGTTGCCGAACTACACGCTGACGACAGCGGGTCCGTTCTACAGCACCAGTCAGCTGGCCTTCATCGCGGTGATTTCATTGGTGTTGTACGGCACCTTCGTGCTGGTGCAGACGGTGCGCCACCGCGACTATTTCCTGCCGCCCAACGCCGCCGGCGATGCGGAAGCGCACGCCGAGCCGCCTTCCAACAAGGTGGCGATCATCGCCGCCTTGCTGCTGCTGGCTTGCCTTGGCGCCGTGGTATTGCTGGCCAAGGCGCTGGCGCCGACGCTGGAAGCCGGTCTGGATAATCTGGGCGCGCCGAAGTCGGTGGTCGGCATCATCATCGCCGCCATCGTGCTGTTGCCGGAAGGACTGGCGGCGGTGCGCGCCGCGCGCGCCAACCGTTTGCAGACCAGCCTCAATCTCGCGATCGGTTCAGCCCTGGCCAGTATCGGCCTGACGATTCCAGCGGTGGCGGTGGTGTCGCTGGCGACCGGCTGGACCTTGTCGCTGGGACTGGACATCAAGTCGACGGTGCTGCTGATGCTGTCGTTCATCGTCGCCGCCTTCTCGCTGAGCACGGGCCGCACGACGGTCATGCAAGGCATGGTGCATCTGGTGATTTTTGCGGTGTATTTGTTTACCACGATCGTGCCGTAACAGACGGGCATCGATTCGATCAACGCCGCAGATTGGCGGCGTCCTTGCGCAGCGGATCGAGCAGCGAGCGCAGGGCGTTGTGGTCGAGTTCGTACATGAGCGCAATCAGGCTGCCCAGTTCGCCGCGCGGAAACCCCTCGCGCGCAAACCAGCCGAGATAGTGGCCCGGCAGGTCGGCCAACAGCCGGCCCTGGTATTTCCCATAAGGCATTTTCATGCTGACCAGCTTGAGCAAAGATTCCTGATCCATCGCGACTACCTCTTCATGGAAAAGCGCTGTCGATCTTGACGTCGTCGTGCGGGCGACGTTCAGGCGCAGTTCAGGCAAATATTCGAGCCACGCGCGACGCGGGGTAAATTCGTATTGTCGCAGGGAAAGAAGCGCGTGCGGTTTTATAATCGTGACAGTCCTGTTCGCTTCAGCTTTCTCTTGCCCTTTGGTTTTCTCCTTCTTTCTGCTCGCATGCCTACTTTCCGCATCGACGATCCGCAACCGACCCCGCCAATAGAACCGGCGCTGGAAGATTGCTGCCAAAGCGGTTGCGATCCCTGCATCTTCGATATTTACCAGGATGCGCTGGAGCGTTACCGGGTTGCTTTGCAAGAATGGCAGGCGCGCCAGCAGGCCAGGACCGGCCGCAAGGATTCCTGAAGGCAATAAACCAGCCGTTGTCACCTGACGGTCATAATCCTCAGGTATGTTCCAACGGTGCCGACCGCAGCTGGTCGCCGCCTGTTCAAGCTATTCAGGCTATTCAGGCATCATCCGATGGAGAGAAAATGAACGACGAAGAACTGGTGCGCCGCATTCATCGCGAGCTCGCCGACAGTTACGACGAAGAGCTGGAACTGGAAATCGAAGATCGCACGATTGAGCAACTGGCCGGCGGTGTCGACGCCGTCAGCGAGCAGGACAAGGCCGACCGTCGCCTGTATTTCCGCGAACTGTTCCGCCTGCAGGCCGAGCTGGTCAAGCTGCAGGACTGGGTGGTCGCCACCGGCCACAAGGTGGTGATCCTGTTCGAAGGCCGCGATGCAGCGGGCAAGGGCGGCGTCATCAAGCGCATCACCCAGCGCCTCAATCCGCGCGTCTGCCGTGTCGCCGCGTTGCCGGCGCCGAATGATCGCGAACGCACGCAATGGTATTTCCAGCGCTATATTTCGCATCTGCCCGCAGCCGGTGAAATCGTGCTGTTCGACCGCAGCTGGTACAACCGCGCCGGCGTCGAACGCGTGATGGGTTTCTGCAGCGACGACCAGTACGAAGAATTCTTCCGTTCCGCGCCGGAGTTCGAACGCATGCTGGTGCGTTCCGGTATCCAGCTGGTCAAGTACTGGTTCTCGATCACCGACGAAGAGCAGCACATGCGCTTCCTGAGCCGCATCCATGATCCGCTCAAGCAGTGGAAACTGAGCCCGATGGACCTGGAGTCGCGCCGCCGCTGGGAGGACTACACCAAAGCCAAGGAAATCATGCTGGAGCGCACCCACATCGCCGAAGCGCCGTGGTGGGTGGTGCAGGCGGTCGACAAGAAGAAGGCGCGCCTGAACTGCATCCATCATCTGCTGAACCAGATGCCGTACGGCGAGGTCGAGCACGCGCCGATTTCGTTGCCGGAGCGCGAGCGCCACGACGACTACTTCCGCCGCGAAGTGTCGAGCGAGATTCTGGTGCCGGAAGTTTACTGACGGTCGCGGTCACTTGCGGAAGTCGGTCGCGCATGAAAAACGGGAGCCCCTGGGCTCCCGTTTTTCATTGGTGCTGCCTGCTGACCATGCGCGATCAGCTCAGAAGTACCGGTTCAGAAATACTTTTTGACGATCTCGCCGAAAGCCTGTTCCGCCGGCATGCCGCCACGCATCAGCGTGGTGATTTCTTCCGAATGCTCGCCGATGGTGTCCGGCAAAGTGGCGCGGTTGGCCTTGAAGTATTCGTACTTGTCGCTGTCGACCTGGTCCTTGGCGCGGGTCGCTGCGCTTGGCGCACGCGTGGTGGCGCGCTTGACGCCGCCGGTGCTCAGCGTGCGGGTGGTCTTGCTGCCGCCGGCCTTGGCCAGCCTGACCTGGTCCAGCGTGAACACGCCGGTGGCGTTGCCTGGAGCAAATTCGCCGTCTTCCGGATGATGCAGGTGATGATTGCCATCGAAGGCCATCTTCTTGCCGGCAGTGTTGGTCAACTGATAACGCGGACCGTTGCCCGACGTGACCAGTGCGAACTGGACGCGCTCGCCGTAAATGCCCATCTGGGTAATGACGCCTGCCAGGTAGGGCGCTTTCAGGGTGTCGATGTTGCCGTTCCAGCGTTTGCTTCTTGTCGTAGTCAAAATATGTACTTCCGTAATGATGGCGGCCGCGCGCAAGAGGATCTCGGAAAAACAGGGATCGGGGCGGCCGGCCTTGAAAAAACAGCGTGACCTGCCATTATCCTCTTCTCGCGCCCAGATTGACAGCGCGATGCAGCAAATTTTGCCGCAAGGGATCGCCCCGAAAACCGAAAATGCCCGTCCACAGCGCTTTTCCGCCTTCCCAGAGCGGTCCTGGAATGCTTCCATACGGCAATAACGGCGCTATAATGCGCCAAGTCCGCGCTCGCGGAGATCGCCCACAAGAAACGCACTAAAAACGGAAAAATCATGGGGTCGGGAAACTATACATATCGCGTATTCATGTTGGTCGCCTTGTGCTGTGGCTGCGCCGGCGCTCCCGTACACGCCCAGGTGCAGGATTATGTCCCGGCCGGCATCGTCAAGGTCGTCAGCGGCAACGTCCAGGTGCTGCGCCGCGAACAGCCTTCGCTCGCCCATGTCGGCGACCGCGTGTTTTCGGGCGATCGGCTGCTGACCGCCGAGGGCGCCGCCGTCGGCATCACGTTGCGCGACGACACCTTGCTGTCGCTTGGCCCCAAGAGCAATTTCCTGCTGGAGCAATACAACTTCGACGCCAGCTCCGGCGAAGGCAACGTCGCCGTGCGCGTGGTCAAGGGCACGCTGCGCTACGTCACCGGCCTGATCGGCAAGCATGCGCCGGAACGCCAGCAAGTCGCGACGCCGACGGCAACTATCGGCATTCGCGGCACCGACTTCATTGTGGACGTGGCCGATGAATAAGCTGATTCAGCAATTCACCCGGCTGCCGGCGCCGGCGACGCTGGCGCTGCTGCTGGCAGCTTGCGCCGGTCCCAAGGAGCGCTTCGTCCTCCTGCCGCAGCCGGACGGCTCGTCCAGCAGCATCGTGGTCAAGTCCGGCGGCAGCGAAACTGCGCTGGCGACGCCCTACGCCTCGGTCGAAACGCAGGCAGGAAAAGCCGGCAAGACGCTCACGCTGAGCGAAGCCGACGTCAGCAAGCGCTATGCGCCGGTGATGGAAAACCTGCCGCTGCGTCCGCGTACCTACGTGTTGCAATTTGAACTCGGGCGCGATCGCCTGACGCCGGCTTCGCGCAAATTCCTCGACCAGGCGATTGACGAATTCAAGCAATTCCCGGCCGGTGAATTCCTCGTCATCGGCCATGCCGACAACATCGGCAACGACGCCTTCAACGACACGCTGTCGGTTCGCCGCGCCAAGCTGGTTGAGACCGAACTGATACGTGCTAAAGTCAATCTGATCAGCATCGAAGTGATCGGCAAGGGCTCGCGCGAACCGCGCTTCCCGGCCAGGAAGGGCGTGCCGGAACCGCGCAACCGCTACGTCGAGATCAAGCTGCGCTGAAACGCACTGAAAACAATAACGTGAGACATGGCCGATATCTACCTCGCGTACTCGCCCGAGACGCGCGCGAATTACTATGGCGACAAACCGCTGGCGCTGTTGCAGGCGCTGGGAACGGTGCGCCTGAATGACAGCGAAACACCGCTGACTCCAAGCGACCTGGTGCGCGCCGCCGCCGGTTGCGACGTCATCGTCGCGCCGCGCATTCCGGCGGCGACGGCCGAAGTCTTCGATCATCTGCCGCAACTGGTCGCCTATTGCCGCGGCGCGGTCGATATCCGCAACATCGACGTCGCCGCCGCCAGCCGCAACGGCGTGCTGGTCACGCGCGCCACACCGGGCTTCGCTGCCTCGGTGGCGGAATGGGTGCTGGCCGCGATGTTCGATCTCAGCCGCGGCATCAGCGATGCCGCGCTGGCCTATCGCAACGGCATCGTGCCCGCCGTCAGGATGGGCCGCGAATTGCGCGGCGCAACCTTGGGTGTGGCCGGCTACGGCACCATCGGCCAATACCTGTGCCGCATCGCGCAAGCGCTCGGCATGAAGATCGTCGTCGCCGATCCCTATGCAAGCATCATCGAACCGTCGCACGTCGCGGCCAGCTTCGAGGCCATGCTGGCGCAATCCGATTTCGTGGTCTGCCTGGCCCCGGCTACGGCCGAGACGGCGCAATTATTCAACGCCGCCGCCTTCGCGAAGATGCAGGCGTCGGCTTTCTTCATCAATGCCTCGCGCGGAGAGCTGGTCGACGAGGCGGCGCTGCTGCAGGCGCTGGATCACGGGGTCATCCTCGCTGCCGCACTCGACGTCGGCATGGCGCCCGACCAGATGCCGTCGCCGCTGCTGGCGCGCCATCCGCGTGTGATCGCCACGCCGCACATCGGCGGCCTGACGCCGCAGGCGGCCGAACATCAGGCGATGGACACGGTCCATCAGGTGGCGGCGATCCTTGCCGGTCGGCTGCCTCAAGGCGCGGTCAATGCCGACCAGTCGCACCGGCTGGCGCGCTTCAGTGCAGCACAATAAGCGCAGCACAATAAGATCAGCGGAGACCGCGCATGACTTCCAGCACAATCCCGGACGGCGCCTGCGACTGCCATATCCACATTTACGATTACACGCGTTTCGCGCTGATGCCGGCCGCACCCTCGACGCCGCCGCAATCGCTGTGGTCCGACTACCAACGCGAACAGCAGGCGCTAGGCCTGACGCGCGCGGTGATCGTGCAGCCGACCGGCTACGGTTTCGACAACCGCTGCACGCTCGATGCGCTGGAACAGGCGCAGGGCAATGCGCGAGCGATCGTCACGGTACCGCTGGACATTGCCGAAAGCGAACTTGCAGCGCTGCACCGGGCCGGCGTGCGCGGCGTGCGTTTCATGATGGTGGCCAATGGCGGCGGCGTAATGCGTTGGGACATGCTGGAACCGATCGCCGCCAAGATTGCGCCGCTCGGCTGGAACATCAACCTGCAGATCGATGGTCGTGATGTTGAACAATACGAAGACGTGCTGAAGTCCTTGCCGTGCCGGGTCGTGATCGACCACAACGGTAAATTCCTCAAGCCGGTGACGCCCGACCATCCGGCCATGCAAAGCCTGTTGCGCCTGCTCGATACGGGACGTTGCTGGATCAAGTTGTCGGCGCCGTATGAGACCTCGCAAACCGGCGCGCCGCACTATGAAGACGTCAGCGCACTGGCGCGCACCTTCGCGCACAAGTTTCCCGAGCGCTGCCTGTGGGCCAGCAACTGGCCGCATCCCGGCCGCAATCCGCAACCGTCCAATCGTGCGCTGTTCGACCTGTTGCCGGCATGGGCGCCGTCGGCCGAAGTACGCACGCGCATCCTGGTCGATAACCCGGCGGCGCTTTACGGGTTCTGAGCGAAGTTGAAAATGAGGGCCGGTGCAATCGCCGGATCTTCATCGAAGCTGTCGGGATCGTCGAGCGGCCATGCCAGCGACAAGGGCGTCAACTGCACGCCGAAAAGCGCGGCGGTGGTTTCCGTTTCATGCGGCGCACAGCCGCGCGTCATCAGGTCGACCATGGTGGCCGACACGCCGCGTTGCGCTGAAAACCGTTCCGCGCTCACGCAGTGCAGCGGCACCTGGCGGCCATTGACCAGTTGCGCCAGCTCGGCCAGGCTGTGTTCTTCCGGCCCGCCCAGTTCGTAGATGCCGGCATCGCCTTTTCCCAGCGCGGCGGCTTCCGCAATAGTGGCGACGTCGCCGAGGTTGATCGGCCGGCAACGCTGCTCGCCGTCGCCGGCCAGCAATACGGTTTCGCCCGGCATGCGTTGCTGCAACGATAACTCGAACGGCAAGGGATGCGGACTGCCGCGCACCACCGGGCCGATGCGGAAGATCACGCTGTTATGCAGCCGCGCCAGCACGCGTTCGGCCAGGCCCTTGGCTTTCAGATGCCAGTTGTCAGCTTCGGCGTCGGCGTCGACATGAGAGAAATACACCACCCGCGTAGTGCGCGGGCCGATCGCTGCGGCGATGCGCTCGGCGGTGTCCACCATGCCTTGCCGATAGGCGCTCCAGTCGTCGGAACAGGAGCCGGACGTGCCAGTCAGCAATACCACCGCATCGGCTTCGGCGATGACTTCAAAGCTGCGTTCGCTATGGGTCCAGTGGGCCACGGTTTCATCGGCGGTCAGCCGCACCGGTTCGCGCACCAATGCGGTGACATGGACGTCCGCATCGCGCAGCAGCAATAGCAGCAGGCGGCCGGTGGGACTGTTGGCGCCCGCCACGACGACCCGGCGTACGGGCGCAATGGATGGAATCGATGCAATCCTTGATTTGTTCATGACTTCCCCTGTTCGCAACAATGCAGACATGCAGGTGAAGACGTGTGGGCGAGCGAAATATTGTGCGCCGGAGAAAATATTTTTTACTGCTTTGCATTGCGCGGCAAAACGATGACAATCCGGTCAGCAATCATGCTGGCGACCTGGTTGAAGATCGTTCAGCCTGCCGTCAGCAATGTCGGACTGCCATTGAAAACATCGCATGCATACCAACATGCGCGCCAACACATCTCCCTTTGCGAGGCCACATGCCGTCACGTTTCACCATCATATTCGTCCTCTCGGTCATGGGCGCCCTACATGCCTTGATAGGCTGGCGCCTGTTGCCGGCGCTTGGCGTCGATGCTGCCTGGCAGGGCGTCGGCGTGCTGTTGCTGGTGCTGTCGTTCGTGCTGATCCCGGCCGGCTTGCTGGCGCGCGGGATCAAGCAGCAACCGCTGTCGGACCGGCTGGCCTGGATCGGCATGCTGGTCATGGGCTTGTTCTCTTCCTTGTTGCTGCTGACCCTCGTGCGCGAGGCGGTCTTGCTGGCGTTGCCGCTGCTTCATGCGGTGACGCCCGAGATTATTGAAAGCTCCGCGCGTGCCGTCATCGGTTGCGCCTTGCTGCTGACCTTGGTGGGCTACATGAACGCGCGCCGGCTGGCCGAAGTGGTCAACGTCGATGTGCCGATCGCCGACTTGCCGCAGGCGTTGCAGGGTTTCACCATCGTGCAGATCAGCGACATCCACGTCGGTCCCACCATCAAGAAGCGCTACCTGCGCGCCATCGTCGACAAAGTCAATGAGCTCAAGGCGGATCTGGTGGCGATCACCGGCGACCTGGTCGACGGCAGCGTCCAGCAACTGTCCGAACACACCGCGCCGCTGGGGCAATTGCGTGCGCGTCACGGCGCCTATTTCGTCACCGGCAACCATGAGTATTATTCCAATGCGCCGGCCTGGATTGCGGAAGTGCGCCGGCTCGGCTTGACCGTGCTGTTGAACGAACACGTGGTGCTCGATCATGGCGGCGCGCCGCTGGTGCTGGCGGGGGTGACCGATTTCACCGCGCATCATTTCGATGAGAGCCAGCGCAGCGATCCGCATGCGGCGATTCGCAATGCGCCGGTAAGTGCCGCGAAGGTGTTGTTGGCGCATCAACCGCGGTCGGCGGCTGCGGCGGCGGATGCGGGGTTTGATTTGCAGTTGTCGGGGCATACCCATGGAGGGCAGTTCTTTCCCTGGAATTTCTTTGTGCCGTTGCAGCAGCCTTATGTTGCGGGGTTGAATCGTTTGCGGAATTTGTGGGTTTATACCAGTCGCGGGACTGGGTATTGGGGACCGCCCAAGAGGTTGTTGGCGCCTTCGGAGATTACTCTGTTGAGGTTGGTTCGGGCTTGATGGGTCGTTCGCTTCTTTCTTTTTTCGTCGTCTTTCTTTCACTTCAAAGATACAAAGCTTCCTGCCTCCGCTGCGCACGCCTGATCGCCTGCGGCGGATAACCGAACACGCGCAGGAACGCCCGGCGCATGCGTTCCGGGTCGTCGAAGCCTACGGCGCGCGCGATGTTTTCCAGTGATTCTTCTCCTGCTTCCACTCTTGGACGCGCGGCTTCGGCGCGCAGTTTTTCGATTGCCTTGGCTGGCGTCTGGCCGGTCTCTGCGCTGAAGGCGCGGTCGAACTGGCGGCGGCTCAGGCAGGCTATTTCGGCCAGACGTTCCGCCGTCAGCGACTCATGCAGATGGTTACGCGCATAGCTCAGGGTCTCGCGGATTCTTCCCGAGGGCGGGTCCATTTCCAGCAAGTTGGAGAACTGCGACTGGCCGCCCGGGCGACGGTGGTACACCACCAATTCCCTTGCCACTGCGCGCGCCAGTTCCACACCCAGATCCTCTTCGATCAGCGCCAATGCCAGGTCGATGCCGGCCGAGATGCCGGCGGAGGTCCAGACGTCGCCGTCCTTGATGAAGATCTTGTCGCTGTCGACCTGCACCGACGGATGCATGCGCTGCAAACGCGCCGCCATGCGCCAGTGCGTGGTGGCGCGCTTTCCCTCGAGCAGGCCGGCTGCGGCCAGCACGAAGGCGCCGGTGCAGACGCTGGCCACGCGGCGCGCCTTGCTTGCCGCATGGCGCGTGTATTCCAGCAGAGTCTCCGACAGCACACCCTCACGCGGGCCGGCGCCGCCGGCCACGATCAGCGTGTCGAACGCGGTGCGATCCAAGGGATGGGTGACAACCGCCGTGCCGGACGCGCTTTCCAGCATGCCGCCTTGCTCCGACATCACGCGCAATTGATACGGTCGGCTTTTGCCCTCGCCCTCCCTGATGCGGTTGGCGACGTCGAAGGCGGTCAGCGGACCGGTGAAGTCGAGCAGGCTGCAATCGAGGAAAAGCAGGAATCCGATCTTGCGCATAGGAGAAGGAGTAGGAGGGCGTCCAAAAAAGAGGATTGTCCGAAAAGGAGGTTTTTATGTCATTTTGGACGCATGGTGGCACGGCACACTTGAGGCTGTCAAATTCCCAATCTACCTCGGAGGTCGCATCATGAAGCCAGCAACACAACCGGACGCGCGCGCGCCAGTCCTGCGCCAGGACAGCCATCGCTGGAAAATCCTCGGCATCGGCGTGCTCGCCAACGCCAGCTTTTCGGCGGCCTTCGCCGGCATCCCGGTGACGGCGATTTTCATGCGTGCCGATTACCGGCTCGACAACACCCAGCTCGGCCTGGCCCTCGGCTCGCTCGGATTGGGCGTGGCCGTGAGCGAGTTGCCGTGGGGCGTCTTGACCGATCGCTGGGGCGACCGGCGCGTGCTGTTGTGCGGATTGATTTCCACCGCGCTGGCGTTGGCGGTGATGGCGGCGTGCGTCGCGCCCGGCGCCGCCGGCATTCCATCGCTGTGGTTGCTGGCGCTGGGTTTGCTGACGGTCGGCCTGCTTGGCGGCAGCGTCAACGGGTCCAGCGGTCGCGCGGTGATGGGCTGGTTCCGCGAAGGCGAACGCGGGCTGGCGATGAGCATCCGCCAGACCGCCGTGCCGGTCGGCGGCGGCGTCGGTGCACTGGTGTTGCCGTCGCTGGCGGCGGCGCACGGCTTCGCGCCGGTGTATGGTTTGCTGGCGCTGTTCTGCCTGCTCAGTGCGGGGATGGCGTGGCTGTGGCTGCATGAGCCGCCGGCGGCGCCGTCATCCGTGATAGCTGCTCCACCGGACCGCAGCGCCTTGGGCAACATCGAGGTCTGGCGCGTGGCGATGGCGATCGGCATCCTGTGTTTTCCGCAAGTATCGGTGCTGACCTTCGCCACCATCTTCCTGCACGACGTCGGCCACGCGGGACTGGGGCTGATCAGCGCGACGATGGCGGCGATCCAGATCGGCGCGGCGGTGATGCGCGTGTGGAGCGGACGCTGGACCGACCGCCACGGCAATCGCCGTCGCTACCTGCGCGCTTGCAGCGCACTCAGCGTGGCGTTGTATATCGCGCTCGGTACGGCGGCGGCATTGGCGCCTGCCGTGTGGCCGCAATGGACGCTGGCGGCGATCGCGTTGTTGCTGGTGGCGGGCGGTGTGTGCGCGTCGGCATGGCATGGCGTGGCCTACACCGAGCTGGCGACGCTGGCCGGGCCGCGCCAGGTCGGCACGGCGCTGGGGCTGGGCAATACCTGCGTGTTCCTGGTGTTCTTCCTGGCGGCGCAAGCGGTGCCGGCCTTGCTGGCCTGGCAATCATGGCCGGCCGTGTGGCTGGCGGGAGCGGCGGGCGCCTTGATCGCCTGGCCGATTTTTCTGAAGCCGCTGCATCGGAATCGCGCCGGTTGACAAATAATCTGCGGCTTCGGCTTTGTGCACGCAGCCGCTGTGTCCAGCCAACATGCCACAGCTGCACGAAGATGCGCCGGCGCTTGAATCATCTTCTTGCTATTTTTGAAGATGAGCGAAAAACGGTTTTTGGAGGGCTTTAGACGACTGGTCTAATTTTTCGGTAAAATAACCGGCATGAGAGATACCTACGCCGAAACCAAGTTCAGCATCCTGCAGGCAGGCCGCCGTCTGATCGCCCAAAAGGGCTTCACCGGCGTGGGCCTCAACGAGTTGCTGGCTGCCGCCGATATTCCCAAGGGCTCGTTCTATCACTACTTCGGATCGAAGGAGCGCTACGGCCGCGAGCTGATCGAGCAGTACGTGGACGAATATCTGCAGAGGCTGGACAAGAGCTTCAGCGCAGACGGCCAGTCCGATACCACGGCGCGCGAGCGCTTGCTGACGTATTGGGGCTACTGGCTGGAGACGCAATGCTGCGAAATCGCCGAGCACAAATGCCTGGTGGTCAAGCTCAGCGCCGAAGTGGCCGACCTGTCCGACGACATGCGCGTGGCCTTGCACACCGGCACCGAAGCCTTCATCGCGCGCATTGCCGAGGCCATCCGCACCGGTGTCGCCGAAGGTTCGCTGCACACCGTGCTGGAGCCTTACCGCACCGCCCAGATGCTGTACCAGATGTGGCTGGGCGCAAGCCTTCTCAGCAAACTCAGTCGCGACCGCGAGGCGCTGGAAAGCGCCATGGATGTCACCCGGCGCGTACTGGTTGCGCCCTGATTGCAACCTGGCTGCTGCCTGATTACGTCGCCCTGAAAATTCAATTCCATCGCTGCATGCCCTCCGGCAGGCGGCGCCGCCTTTAAAGTTCAAAGGAAAACCATGCCCCAATCCGCCACCATCAATCGCCGCATCGTACTGGCCTCGCGCCCGACCGCCGCGCCCGCGGCCGAACACTTTCGCCTGGAAGAAACCGCCGTACCGACGCCAGGCCCGGGCCAATTCCTGTTGCGCGCCGATTACCTTTCGCTGGATCCCTACATGCGCGGCCGCATGAGCGACGCGCCTTCCTATGCCGCCCACGTGGAAATCGACGCCGTCATGACCGGCGGCACCGTCTCGCGCGTGGTGGCGTCGCAGCATCCCGATTACCAGGAAGGCGATCTGGTCATGGCCTACACCGGCTGGCAGGACTACGCGCTGTCGGATGGCACCGGCGCCACCAAGCTGGACAAAGACATGCCGCGTCCTTCGTACGCACTCGGCCTGTTCGGCATGCCGGGCTTCACGGCTTACGCCGGCCTGCTCGACATCGGCCAGCCGAAGGAGGGCGAGACCGTAGTGGTCGCCGCCGCCACGGGTGCGGTCGGTTCGGTGGTCGGGCAGATTGCCAAACTCAAGGGTTGCCGCGTGGTCGGCATCGCCGGCGGCGCCGAGAAATGCCGCTATGCCGTGGAAGAACTCGGCTTCGACGCCTGCATCGATCATCGCAGCGAGGACTTGCCGCAACAATTGAAGGACGCCTGCCCCAAGGGCATCGACGTGTATTTTGAAAACGTCGGCGGCAAGGTCTTCGAAGCCGTGCTGCCGTTGCTCAACGTGCATGCGCGCGTGCCGCTGTGCGGCCTGATCGCGCAATACAGCGGCGTCGCGCCGAACGCGACCCTGCTGGGTACGTTGCCGCGCAACCTGCTGACCAAACGCATCCGCATGCAGGGCTTCATCATCTTCGATTACTACCAGCGCGCCGGTTATTTCGCCGAGTTCTTCAAGGACATGAGCGCCTGGGTTGCGGCCGGCAAGATCAAGTACCGCGAAGATGTGGTGCAGGGTCTGGAGAACGCGCCGCAAGCGTTCATCGGGCTGCTCGAAGGCAAGAACTTCGGCAAGCTGGTTGTTCAGATCGCCTAGTGCAAATCGCGTAAGCATTCCAGTCGCCCGCTTCGATCCTCTGCGGGCTCCAACAAGGACACACCATGATTCCGTTTTCCGTACTCGACCTGTCGCCGATCAACCAGGGCAGCACCGCCGCCCAGGCCTTCAACAACAGCAAGGAGCTGGCGCAGAAGGCTGAAGCGCTCGGCTATAACCGTTACTGGCTGGCTGAACATCACAACATGACCGGCATCGCCAGCGCCGCCACCTCGGTGGTGATTTCGCACATCGCCGCCAACACCAAAACCATCCGCGTCGGCGCCGGCGGCATCATGTTGCCGAACCATTCACCGCTGGTGATCGCCGAGCAGTTCGGCACGCTGGAGTCGCTCTATCCCGGCCGCATCGACCTCGGCCTCGGCCGCGCGCCCGGTTCCGACCAGCGCACCGCACGCGCCTTGCGCCGCCACCTCGGCGACAGCGCCGACACCTTCCCGCAGGACGTGGTCGAGCTGCAGGAATATTTCAAGGAAGCCTCTCCGTATCAACCGGTGCGCGCGGTGCCCGGTTACGGCCTGAATGTGCCGCTGTGGCTGCTCGGCTCCAGCATGTTCAGCGCCCAGCTGGCGGCGGAAATGGGCTTGCCGTTTGCGTTCGCGTCGCACTTCGCGCCGGGCTTCATGAAGTCGGCCGTCGAAATTTATCGTTCCCGCTTCAAGCCCTCGGACGCCTTGAAGCGTCCGCACGTGATGCTCGGCCTGAATGTGTTTGCCGCCGAGACCGACCGCGAAGGCGAGCGCCTGTTCACGTCCCTGCAGCAGCAGTTCGTCAATCTCGTGCGCGGTGTGCCGGGCCAGTTGAATCCTCCGCGCGAGAGCATGGAAGACTATTGGCGTCCGGAAGAAAAATCCCACGTCGAGCGCTCGCTGTCCTGCGCCATCGTCGGCTCGCCCGAGACCGTGCGCACCGGCTTGCAGAATTTCATCGACGATACCGGCGCCGACGAACTGATGATCACCGCGCAGATCCACGATCATGCGGCGCGTTTGCGGTCGTTTGAAATCGTGGCCGAGGCGCGCGCCGCCTTAACGCCCAAGGTGCCGACGCTGGAGTTCTGACGTAGCAGGGAGTTGAAGAAGGCGCGGGACGCTTGTTCAGTCGGTTGCAGATCTCGCCCGGCGGTTTTTGCAACAGATTGCCTGTTTACAGGGAGGAAAGCTTGTCTGACTGGCAAGCTTTCAGTCTTATTCCCACGCCAAGTATTGCTCCCAATGCAATTGACCGGCTAATATTTCGATATTCCCCATAAAAGAATCAAAAAGGGAGCGCCCGGGAGGAAGGCAAACAATGCCATTTCCGTTCTTTCGGTCTCACGTCGAACTGCAGCCGGAGCCATCTTGAGCATTAAAAAACTCTCATCGACATTGAGTCTGTCCTCATGGGTCACGATAGGAGTTGTGCTGTCGGTGCTGATCACGACGGCGTCGGTGCTGGCGCTGGTGGATCAATTTACACGCAGCTACGCGCGTCACGAAGCCGAGGCGCGTCTCAATCAACTGGCCTGGCAAATGCAGGATGCGCTCGACCGCAGCATGAGCGAACGCTACATCGACGTGAAGCAGCTCTCGCAACGGCCATCGATCCGCGAAGCCAAGGATCCGGCGCGCATGCGTGCGGTCTTCAACGAATTGCAAAGAAACGTTCCCAACTACGCCTGGATTGGTTTCGCCACGCCGGACGGCAACGTGCTGGCCGCCGCCAACGGTTTGCTGGAAGGCCAGAGCGTGGCGCAGCGGCCGTGGTATCAGAAGGCGCAGAAAGATTTCTTCGTCGGCGATTACCATCCCGCCGTGCTGCTGGAAAAGAAGCTGCCGGTCATGACCGATCCGTGGCGCTTCGTCGACATCTCCACGCCGATCATGGGGCCGGACGGCCAGTTCCAGGGTGTACTGGGCGTGCACCTCAGTTGGACCTGGGCGCGCGACCTGGCCAAGAAACTGCTCAATCCGGCCAACGACCGCTACGACGTCGAGATCATGATCGTGCGTGAAGACGGCACCGTGCTGCTCGGTCCGCGCGAACTCGAAGAAAAGAAAATTGCCTCCGACAGCTTCAAGGCATCGCTGCGTCTGCCGTCAGGTTCGATGCGCGAACTCGGCGAAGACGGCCAGCACTACCTGACCGGTTTTGCGCGCACCGGCCTCAACAGCGAATACACCGAAATGAAATGGAGCGTGCTGGTGCGTCAGCCCGAGCAGGTCGCCATGTCCGGCTTCAAGGACCTGGAGCGCCAGGTGCTGTTCGTCGGCTGCATCGTCGGCTTGCTGCTGATGGCGCTGGCGTTCTTCATGACGCGCCGGCTGGTGGCGCCGATGAATGCACTGAGCGCCGCACTGGAGCGACGCGCCACCGGCGACCATAGCGCCGAGATTCCCATCGTCGGCACCTATTACGAAATCCAGCTGCTGTCGACCACGCTGTCCACCATGGTCCAGCGCGAAGAAAACTATCTGCGCGAAGTGCGCTCGCTCAACGAAGGCCTGGAGCAACGCGTGGAAGACCGCACCCGGCGCCTGCACGAAACCGCCATCGCCCTGCAGCAGTCGCTCGACAACCAGCGTGAAAACCAGATCCGCCTCGAAGAAAGCGAAACCGAGCTGCGGGCGATCCTGCAAAATGCCCACGACGCCTTCATCGCCATCGACGAAGACGGCATGGTGCTGGAATGGAATCGCCAGGCCGAGCAACTGCTGGGCTGGGCCCACAAGGAAGCCGTCGGCAAGGAACTGGCCGAACTGATCATCCCGTTGGAGCAGCGCGAGCTGCACCGGCGCGGCATGATCCACTTCCTCAACACCGGCGAAGGCATGGTGATCAACAACCGCATCGAAATCAACGCGCTGCGCCGCGACGGCAACGAGCTGCCGATCGAAATGACGGTCGGCTACGTGCGCCGCCGCGCCGGTCACCTGTTCATTGCCTTCCTGCACGACATCACCGAACGCCAGGCCTTCCGCAACTCGTTGCAGGAAATGGCGCTGACCGACATCCTGACCGGCCTGCCGAATCGCCGCGCGTTTACGGAGAAGCTGCCCGAAGCGATGGCGCGCGCCATCCGCGAACCGCAACAGATGGGCTTGCTGTTCATGGATGTCGACGGTTTCAAGAGCATCAACGACAAATACGGCCACGAAGCCGGCGACGAGCTGCTGGTCAAGTTCGCCGAGCGCCTGATCGATGCGGTGCGCGAAGTCGACACCGTGGCGCGCCTGGCCGGCGACGAATTCACCGTCATCCTCGAGCGCCTGCACGGTCCGGCCGACGCCATGGGCGTGGCGGAAAAAATCCTGGTGTCGATGCGCCGGCCGTTTATCCTCACGGCGGCGACCGTCAACGTCTCCACCAGCATCGGCGTGGCGATCTACGAACCGGGCCAGCACATCGACCAGGACGCGCTGGTGGCGCAGGCCGACAAGGCCATGTACGCCGCCAAGCGCGCCGGCAAGAACCGGGTCGAGTGGAATACCGAGGAAAGTTCGGTCTGATTATCACCATAAACATCAACATCGCCGTCCGCCGCCTTATTTCCTTCTAGTCACAGTCAACACCATCACTACGCGCCGCCCCGAGCGGCGCGTTCTTGTTTACACAAAATTTATACCGCCTTCCGATAGTTTTATCCGGATTTAACGTCCTTCGCCCTATCGTTTGCTCCGTAAGCATTCATCAAGGGAGCAGGACATGGATTTTCTATATATCGGCGGCTTGCTGGCTTGCAGCATCGTCATGTGGGCATTTGTCATCGCCTGCAAGAAGCTGGAGGACATGCAATGACCGTCATGCAAATACTGGGGCTGGCCGTATCGGTCGGCCTGTTGGCGTATCTGATCTACGCCCTGATCAAGCCGGAGGCCTTTTAGCATGAATATGACTGCCTCGATAACCCAACTGGCGATCTATCTGGTCGTCCTGCTCGTGCTGTCGGTGCCGGTGGGCTGGTACATCGCCCGCGTGATGGAAGGCAAGTCCGCCGTCAATCGCATCTTCGGCGGCATTGAGCATTTCCTCTACCGCCTGTGCGGCATCCGCGCCGACGCCGGCATGGGCTGGAAGCAATACGCGCTGGCGCTGCTGCTGTTCAATATCGTCGGCCTGTTCGTGGTCTACAGCCTGCAACGCCTGCAAATGTGGCTGCCGCTGAACCCGGCCGGCATGGCTAACGTCAGCGCCGACTCGTCGTTCAACACGGCGGTCAGCTTCGTCACCAACACCAACTGGCAGGGCTACGTCGGCGAAAGCACGATGAGCTACCTGACCCAGATGCTGGCGCTGTCGGTGCAGAACTTCGTCTCGGCCGCCACCGGCATCGCCGTCGCTTTTGCTTTGATCCGCGGTTTCGCGCGTCACAGCAGCAAGAGCATCGGCAATTTCTGGGTCGACATGACGCGCGCCAGCCTGTATGTGCTGTTGCCGTTGTCGGTGCTGGTCGCGGTGGTGCTGATGAGCCAGGGCGTGATCCAGAATTTCAAATCCTATGTCGAAGTATCGACGCTGGAGACCACTGCCTACACCGTGCCGCGCCTGGATCCGCAAGGCCAGCCGCTCAAGGACGAGAAGGGCAATCCGCTCGTCGACGACATGAAGACCAGCAAGCAGACCTTGCCGATGGGCCCGGTCGCCTCGCAGGAAGCTATCAAGATGGTCGGCACCAACGGCGGCGGTTTCTTCAACGCCAACTCGGCGCACCCATATGAAAATCCGACGCCGTTGTCGAACTTCGTGCAGATGCTGGCGATCCTGATCATTCCCGCCGCGCTGTGCACCAGCTTCGGCATGCTGGTCGGCGACCGTCGCCAGGGCTGGGCGATCCTGGCCGCGATGACCTTGCTGTTCATCGTCATGGCGCTGACGGTGATGCACTTTGAACAGCAGTCCAATCCGGCACTGGCGGCCGCTCATGCGGCGCAGGGCAGCGGCATGATGGAAGGCAAGGAAACCCGTTTCGGCACCATTGCATCCAGCTTATTTGCGGCGATCACCACCGCGGCATCCTGCGGCGCCGTCAACGCCATGCACGACTCGCTGTCGCCTTTGGGCGGACTGGTGCCGATGCTGCAGATGCAGCTGGGTGAAGTGGTCTACGGCGGCGTCGGCGCGGGCCTGTACGGCATGCTGATCTTCGCGGTGCTGGCGGTGTTCATCGCCGGCCTGATGATCGGCCGCACGCCGGAATACCTGGGCAAGAAGATCGGCGTGTTCGACATGAAGATGATGTCCATCGCCATCCTGATGACGCCGGCGCTGGTGTTGGTGCTGACGGCGATTTCGGTGATGGTCGAAAGCGGGCTGGCCGGCATCGCCAACCCCGGCGCGCACGGCTTCTCGGAAATCCTCTACGCCTTCAGCTCGGCCGCCAACAACAACGGCAGCGCCTTTGCCGGCTTGTCGGCCAACACGCCTTACTACAACGTCATGACCGGCATCGCCATGTGGCTGGGCCGCTTCGGCATCATCGTGCCGGTGCTCGCCATGGCCGGCTCGCTGGCCGGCAAGAAGCGCCTGGCGGCAACTTCCGGCACCTTGCCCACGCATGGTCCGCTGTTCGTCGCGCTGCTGATCGGCGCGGTGATCCTGGTCGGCGCACTGACGTATGTCCCGGCGCTGGCGCTGGGTCCGGTGATCGAGCATCTGCAGATGATGGCGATTCACTAATGTCTGAATTGGAGAAAAACATGGCAAATAATCCTGCCAAAAAAGTTACCCCTGCCGGGAGTGCAACTGCTACCGTACCCGTCGTGCCCGCGGCGACATCCGCGACCAAATGGATGTTCGATCCGGCGATCGTCAAACCGGCCGTGACCGACTCGTTCCGCAAACTGTCGCCGCGCGCGCAGTGGCGTAATCCGGTGATGTTCGTGGTATATCTCGGCAGCATCCTGACCACGCTGTTGTATGTGCAGGCGCTGAACGGTCACGGCGAAGCGCCATCCGGTTTCATCCTCGCCGTCACGGTCTGGCTGTGGTTCACGGTGCTGTTCGCCAACTTCGCCGAAGCACTGGCGGAAGGCCGTAGCAAGGCGCAGGCGGCATCTCTGCGCAGCGCCAAGAAGAGCGTGGTCGCCAAGAAACTGCAACGGGTAAACCGCAACGACCGCTGTGAACTGGTCGAAGGCGCAAGCCTGCGCAAGGGCGATTTCGTACTGATCGAAGCGGGCGACCATGTTCCGGCCGACGGCGAAGTGGTCGAAGGCGTCGCCACCGTCGACGAGAGCGCCATCACCGGTGAGTCTGCGCCGGTGATCCGCGAGTCGGGCGGCGACTTCACCGCCGTCACCGGTGGCACCCGCGTGCTGTCGGACTGGATCATCGTGCGCGTCACGGTGAATCCCGGCGAAGCCTTCCTCGACCGCATGATCGCCATGGTGGAAAGCGCCAAGCGCCAGAAGACGCCCAATGAAATCGCGCTGACCTTGTTGCTGGTCGCGCTCACCATCGTGTTCCTGCTGGTGACGGTGACCTTGCTGCCGTTCTCGATGTTCAGCGTCAATGTGGCGCAGAGCGGCGCACCGGTCACCGTGACCGCGCTGATCGCCTTGCTGGTGTGCCTGATCCCGACCACCATCGGCGGCCTGTTGTCGGCCATCGGCGTGGCCGGCATGAGCCGCATGATGCAAGCCAACGTGATCGCGACTTCCGGACGTGCGGTGGAAGCCGCCGGCGACGTCGACGTGCTGCTGCTGGACAAGACCGGCACCATCACACTCGGCAATCGCCAGGCGTCGGCCTTCCTGCCGGCCAACGGCGTGAGCGAACAGGAGCTGGCCGACATCGCCCAACTCGCCTCGCTTGCCGACGAAACGCCGGAAGGCCGCAGCATCGTGGTGCTGGCCAAGAAGCGTTTCAACCTGCGTGAACGCGAAATGGCCAGCCTCGGCGCTGTGTTTATTCCCTTCACTGCGCAGACCCGTTTGTCCGGCGTCGACATCGGCCATCGCCGGATCCGCAAGGGCGCCGCCGACGCCATCCGCAAGCTGGCCGAACAAGCCGGCCAGCAGGTGCCGGGTGAAGTCGCCGCCGCCGTCGACATCGTCGCACGTCGCGGCAGCACGCCGCTGGTGGTGGCGGAGACCGACGCCGCCAGCGGATCCATTCGCGTGCTCGGGGTGATCGAGTTGAAGGACATCGTCAAGGGCGGCATCAAGGAGCGCTTCTCCGAGCTGCGCCGCATGGGCATCAAGACCATCATGATCACCGGCGACAACCGTCTGACGGCGGCGGCGATTGCGGCCGAAGCCGGCGTCGACGATTTCCTCGCCGAAGCTACGCCGGAGAACAAGCTATCGCTGATCCGCCAGCACCAGGCCGAGGGCAAGCTGGTCGCAATGACGGGCGACGGCACCAACGATGCGCCGGCATTGGCCCAGGCCGATGTGGCGGTGGCCATGAACACCGGCACGCAGGCGGCCAAGGAGGCCGGCAACATGGTCGATCTGGATTCCAATCCGACCAAGCTGATCGAGATCGTCGAGATCGGCAAGCAGATGCTGATGACGCGCGGCAGCCTCACCACCTTCAGTATCGCCAACGACGTCGCCAAGTATTTCGCCATCATCCCGGCGATGTTTGCGACCACGTATCCGCAACTGGCCGCGCTGGACGTGATGCATCTGAACAATCCCTCGTCGGCGATCTTGTCGGCGGTGATTTTCAATGCGCTGGTGATCGTCGTGCTGATCCCGCTGGCCTTGCACGGCGTGCGTTATCGGGCGCTGGGAGCGGCGGTGCTGTTGCGTCGCAATCTGCTGATCTATGGTTTGGGCGGGTTGGTCGTGCCGTTCGTGGGCATCAAGTTGATCGACGTGTTGCTCGGCGTGTTCGGCCTGGCTTAATTTTGTTGAAGGAATTGTCATGAAAACTTATCTGCGTCCTGCGGTCTCGCTGTTCATCCTGATGTCGCTCATCCTGGGCGGCTTGTACCCGGCGGTCATCACGCTGGTCGGCCAGGCCTTCTTCCCGGCCCAGGCCAACGGCAGCGTCATCGTGCGCGACGGCGTGCCGGTCGGTTCCGAGCTGATTGGCCAGAACTTCACCGAGCCCAAATACTTCTGGGGCCGTCTGTCGAGTTCGGGGACTTTCCCGTATAACGGAGTGGCTTCCGGCGGCAGCAATTTCGGTCCTTTGAATCCTGGGTTGGTTGATGCGGCCAAGGCGCGCGAGGAGGCTTTGCGTGCTGCTGATCCCGGTGCAGGTCGGGAGATTCCTCTGGACTTGTTAACCTCGTCCGGTAGCGGCTTGGATCCGCATATCAGCCCGGCTGCTGCGGAGTATCAGGCGGCACGGGTGGCGAAGGTGCGGGGTTTGTCTCTGGAGCGGGTTCGCTCGCTGGTCAGGGGGCAGACTGAGGCGCCGCAGTGGGGGTTGTTCGGTGAGCCTCGCGTTAATGTCCTTAAGTTGAATTTGGCGTTGGATGCGGCGGCTGGGGTTTGAATCTTGTCGGTTGTTCCGACTGGCGGGCTGTTCGTTGATGAACGTTTTTCTTTCTTCGGACGACCGTGGTTGCCGGGGGTAGCCCGGCGGCTACTCACTTTCTTTGCTTCGCCAAAGAAAGTAAGCAAAGAAAGGGTTGGAGCACTGCTCCAACGCAACGATTCGCCGCCTCGCTGCGCGAGGTTCCCGTTGGCGCCGTACTCAAATCGGGAAGGGAAACAAACTCGCTGCGCTCAGACAAGTTTCCCTTCTTTATCCGATTTGAGCACGTCACCAACGGCGACTCATAAGCGGAATTCTTCTTCGGCTCGCCTGCGGCATCGTGATTCTCATTCTTGGTTTTATTGGTAGCGGAGAACTGCGACCGTAGCTTCATCACCGTACCCTGGCGATGCG